>CAZVRA010000009.1:0-15805 GCA_964630055.1 uncultured Candidatus Saccharibacteria bacterium | reverse complement strand
ACTCCCGACGCCCTCCTTAGGACGGAGGCGCTCTATCCACTGAGCTACAGGGGCAAACTATTGTTACGGCAACTTTTTGTCGCTGGAACGTGCTTGTATTGTAGCGCACTAACCCCTGTTTGGCCATCGGTTATGCTAAACTGGTCACATGGCCAGAAATAAAACCGATAATCAATCCGAGGGTCAGCCCAAGCACCAAAAATATTTTGCCGATCAGTTCGACGACGAAGACGTGCTGCTGGTTTTTCGCAAGCACCCAGTGGTTATGCGCAAGGGGTTAATACTTGGCTTGTTGGGTCCGCTTATCGGTGTTGTGCCGTCGGCCATCAAGCCCGAACTTGGCTTTACCTGGTTTTTTGGCGGCCTAGGAATTGGCTTTTTGTTGGGTTTGTTGTTATTTTTTCCGGCTTGGATCGCTTGGTATTACAGCGTTTTTATTGTCACCAATCAGCGGCTTATTCAGATTACCCAAAAAGGGTTGTTTCATCGCAGCGTTGTAGACCTTAGTTTGCAGCAAATCCAAATGGTTAATTACCAAATTGCTGGCTTGCAGCAAACAATCCTAGGATTTGGTACAATAATGATGCACACTTATGTGGGTGATTTAGTGATTCACGATGTGCACCGGCCTGCCAAGATACAGAAACAGATACTGCATATTTTACGAGAACAAGGTGTGCAAGCTGTCCAAGGCGAGCCAGGGGATTTTGCCCGCTATGACAAAGACAATAGCAATAGTCAGGATGATAATAACCAAGAATATGAGATCGAAGAATAATTAGCAAATATGAAAACCAGAATTAAGAAAATTAGACAGGGCATTAGCCAAACGCCCAAAAAAGTAGTCAACAAAGTAAAAGCGGTCCGGGGGCGTAATGATCCTATTTCCGAGCCTGGCCAGGCGCCACGGATTACTAATCAGTCGGTAGCCGAACACCGAGAAGAGATTTTGTCTAGCGCTCGTAAGTATATTTACCCCTTGCAGCAGTCCAAGCATCGCATTGTAGTCGTTTCGACAACATTATTTGTGACAGCTTTTGTGATATTTTTTACTTATACTACCGTGGCGCTGTATCGTCTCAAATCTTATTCGACCTTTTTGTATAGAGTCACCCAGGTGTTACCATTCCCAGTGGCCAAAGCTGGTTCGCACCTTGTAGCCTACGAAAATTACTTGTTCGAACTAAAACACTACATACATTATTATCAGGATCAACAAAAGCTCGATTTTAACAGCGAGTCTGGGCGGCAGCAGTTGGCCGAATTCAAAAAACGAGCCCTGCAAAAAGTGGTCAACGATGCCTACATAAAACAATTGGCCAATCAATATAAGGTTAATGTTACCGGCAAAGAGGTTGATGAAGCTATTTTGATGGTGCGTCAACAGAATCGCTTGGGCGATAACGACAAGGTTTTTGAGGATGTACTGCGAGAATATTGGGGTTGGTCATTGGCCGATTTTCGGCGCAGTTTGAGCCAGCAGTTATTGGCCCAAAAGTTGTTGCCCTATTTGGACCCGGCCACCAAAACTCGGGCCGACCAAGCCCTGGCCGAACTAAGGGCCGGAGCAGATTTTGCCGCGACTGCCAAAAAATATTCGGACGACCCTAGTAAAGAAGCCGGAGGCGACTACGGTATAACTATAGACAAAACTAACCGCGACATATCTCCGCAAGCGGCTGCATCATTGTTTAGTCTTAAGGCCGGTCAATATTCGGACATAGTTAATACTGGTTACGCTTTAGAGATTTTTAAAGTCAATGAGGTCCAAGGCGAAAAAGTCAAAGCTTCCCACATTGTTTTTAATTTCAAAGATATATCGGCTTATCTAAACGACATCAAAGAAAAGCAAAAGCCACGGTTGTTTGTGAGTCTTTAAATCTTTAAATGAATTTATAAAACTCTTGTGTTTAAATTTTCTTTATAGTTAAATTAGACAAACAGGAGTTAAGTTTATATGGATTACAGTCAGCCCAAACCTAAATCATCTTTTACGAACAAAAATAATATTAGTAGGTGGGTAGCACATCGAGCCGCTTTACAAGGGGTCTTTATACTATTATTTGCTGCTGTGGGAGTATACTTTTTATCGCGTAGCTTTGCTGCTACTCCGGGCAGCGGGCAGCTAGTAGTAAAGGCTGCAGCTGGTAATTTTGTAGACGGCAATGGTTCGGTCATTCAGCTGCGAGGTGTTAACCGGGCTGGTACCGAATTTGCTTGTGCCAACCAAAATCCACGTGCTTTTACAATGGGCGTATCTGGCAGTAGTGGCGGCACTTCTTTGGACTACTCGTTTACAAACATTAAAGCCCTGTATACCTGGGACAAACCCGGCACTCCGCCCGAGGGCCCTCATGCTATAAATACCGTACGTATACCTCTGAACGAAGAATGTTGGCTAGGCATAAACGGTGCGCCAGCGGCTTATAGCGGCAGTAATTACCAGCAATATATCCAAAACATGGTGGACGAAGCTACCCGAGGCAATCTGTATGTTGTGCTAGACCTTCACTGGGCCGAAGGCGGTACAGGATTCCCCCAAGGGCAAAACATTGCGCCAAATGCAGATCATTCTATAACTTTTTGGCAGCAAGTGGCCCAGCGCTTCGGCACCCAAAAAGGCTACGGTAATGTTATTTTTGATCTGTTCAACGAGCCAGCTATCAATTGTACGACCGCTAACGGTTGTCCTAAAGGCAATTACTTTGTCGAAAATGACTGGGTACAGCGATATTACCGTGATGGGTCGGCAGCAATGGGCGGCGCTTATAAATACTCCACAGAAGACGATGCTCAGTATTACAATCCTAGGGCAGGCCAGAGCTTAAATATAGCTGGTACTCAGCAATTATTAAACGCAATTCGTGGTGTCGGGGCTAACAATATCGTCATGGTAGAGGCCTTGGGTGGAGGGAGCGGCTATATTGATCTTCTAGGAAATTATCTGCCTAAAGACACTTTGTCATCACCTCAGGTAGCAATGTCATTTCACTCTTACAGGGGCTACGGTACCGACATTGGCAACCCGACTAGCCTGGCAGCCACAGTGGATTACTGGTTGCGAAACAATAAAACTATCACCGGAAGTATAGATCATTCGCGCGATATTTTGGGCAATGTCCCAGTACTTGTCGGCGAATATGGCCCATTAGGTAGCTGCCCGGGCACTGATTCAAACTGGACAGCCAACGCTCATAAGTGGATGGATGCCAATAACATTAGCTATACTGCTTGGGGCTGGGGCCAGAACATGGGCTGTAATGGCCCGGGTCTTGTGACTAACAACGATAATGGCGATACTTTCCCATTTGGGGCCGATGTCAAGGCTCACTTACAAGCGTTGCAAGGTCAAAAAACTGGAGCCACTGGAGGCGGCACTACGCCAACGGTTACCAATCCATCTGTCAATATTACCGCGTCCGCAACCAACCCTAATGCTCCAGCTAATTTTACGGTTACTGCTACTAGCAGCTTGGCCGCCAACATTACTATTTCTACCGCAGCCGGAACTGTGCAAACTTGCAACAACACTGCAACTTGTACCTTTAATGCTTCTAATTACCAAGCTGGTACTTATGTATTTACGGCGCGAGCCACTACTAGCTCTGGTGGCAGTGGGTCTTCGACTACGACTGTTACGGTGGCTCAAGGTACTACCACCAATCGTCCTCCGACTGCTGCTATAAGTGCATCAACTGCCAATGCTACAGCACCTGCTAGTGTAACACTAACGGTCAACGCCAGTGATCCCGACGGATCGGTTAAGAGTGTTCAAATTTATCAGAATGGTAATGCGGTTGGCAGTAGCCTAACAGCCGCACCGTACACTTATACTGCCAACAACTTAGGAGCTGGAATATATAACTTTACAGCTCAGGCGGTCGACAATGCCAACGCTTCGTCGGCCATATCCAATACTGTGACTGTAGCTGTAGCTGGCTCGACTGGCGGCTCTACAGGTACTACGGGCACTGCGGTTACTGGTGTCAAAGTGGTGGCTCAAAGTTCGAGCAGTGTTTTACTAACCTGGAACCCAATTGCCGGTGCTGATCATTATTTGATTAAGCGCAACAACACCACAGATATATGGGCCTACAACACTACTTCATATACCGATGTAAACGGAATAACAGGCAATAACACATATACCTATCAAATTTTGGGTTATACGCCTCAGGGCGCGGTAGTCGGCACGGCTTTCTCTAACTCTGTGTCTGTTACCACACCCGGAACGGCCGATAATCAGGCGCCTAATGTGTCGGGTGTTAACTTAAAGGCTTCGGCATCGGCTACCAATAAGGTACAGCTAACTTGGGGCGCAGCTACCGATAATGTAGGCGTGACTGCCTACTATATCGTTCGCAGTGGTGTGACAATTGGTCAGGTTGGCGGTTCGACCTTGACATATGACGACAACTCTACGGTGGCCTCTACAAGCTATGCTTACAATTTGATCGCTGTCGATGCGGCTGGGAACAAAGCGACAAGCCCTTCTGTCACAGTCAAAACTCCAGATGTAGCAGATACCACGCCGCCGTCAGTGCCAAGCGGGGTAGCTGCCAAAGCAATTAGCATTAGTCAGATAAATGTCACCTGGAATGCTAGTGTCGATAATGCCGGTGGTTCAGGTCTGGCAGGCTACGATGTTTACCGCAACGGTACTAAAGTGGCTTCGGTTGGAGCAACTACCACCTCATTTGGCGATACTGGATTAACTGCCGGAACTAGCTACAGCTACACCATTGTAGCGCGCGATGCCAAGGGCAACGCCAGCGCTCAATCTGCAGCCGCGTCGGCATCCACTGTTACCCAAACAGCTCAAGATACACCTCCAAGTTGGCCTTCTGGCAGCTCGCTGGCTATAGAAGGACCATACTATAATTGGTGGCAAGGGCCTTGCAGCAGCAGCTCATCTTGTTTCCTAAACCTAAGCTGGCCCAAGGCAGAAGACGACAAAGGCGTGACCTACTACCAGATATGGCGCAGCCAGAAAAATGACTTAGGCTCTATAATTGCCACAGTTCCAGCCACGCAAACTAGCTATCAGGATAAAATCAGCGCAGACATAGAGTATAGGTACTCTGTGGTAGCGCGCGATTCGGCCTCGCAAACCACTCAAGGTCCAGTCAGCACTAAGCAAGTCAATTGCTACTGGATATTCTGCCAATAATAAAAGCTAATCATAAAAGGATTAAACTAATATGAATTCAGAACAACCATCTGTCAGCGAACCAAATAGGCCAACCGATCATCAAAAGTTTAAGGTGACCAAAGTAGGTCTGATATTGGCAATATCTGCTATTTTAGCTGTTATTATTCTAATATTTATCCCTAAAATTAAGGAATATCGTTTAAAAACAGGCTCTAGTCAAACATCGGCTGTCGTTAGTATTTCTGCTAGTGGCTTTATGCCAGATACGGTCAAGATAAAGCAGGGTCAAACTGTTGAATGGCGCAACGAAAATGATGAGCCACGTCAGATTGCAAGTGACCCTTTCCCAACAGAAGATGGTTTAAAGGGCTTTAGACAAGAAACGTCCATGACCAAGGGGCAGGTTTATAAGTATACATTTAACAAAAAAGGCACTTTTACTTATCATGACCATGCCAATCCACTTAAGCTAAAGGGAACAGTAATCGTAGAATGAATTGGTGCGGGTGGGGGGGAGTCGAACCCCCGTCTCGACCTTGGGAAGGTCACATAATAGCCGTTATACGACACCCGCACAGCTACTTTAATGGTTTTTAGCAGTGCTCAAACGCTTGGAGCCGATGGTGGGACTCGAACCCGCGACCCCCGCTTTACGAAAGCGGTGCTCTAGCCAGCTGAGCTACATCGGCTTAATGACCCTTGATAGCGCATGTTAATGCTTATAGTACCCGGCGACTAATCGAAGCACGCTAATATAGCGCATTATAACAGATTGTCGGTTCAAAATAGCGCACCGTGCCGGTCGGCATGTAACTTTGTTGCATTTTACCCCTATAATTGCTATTATTACCCCTATACGCGGGCTCGTGGTATAGCTGGCCTAGTACGCCTCCCTGTCACGGAGGAGATCGCCGGTTCGAATCCGGTCGGGCCCGCCATAACATAAAGACCACCCAAAAGGTGGTCTTTATGTTATGGTTGGTTGCGATGGTTTGAATCGCCCGAAGGGTTGGTTCGGCGGAGCGCAGCGCAGAAGTGACGAACGAAGTGAGGGAAACGCTATCCGGTCGGGCCCGCCACGAAAAAGAGTCACCTTGTGTGGCTCTTTTTCGTGGTGTCTTTCTGGATTTGACTACTATTGCTTGCTGCCCTGGGGTGATATAATAGGACAAATGGCTGCCAAAAAAACTTTTTTTCATGATCATGTTGTGCTGCTCCTGCTAAGTGCCAATTTATTTATGGTCGGTGCTATTGCTGCCAGCATTTTGCTGCGCATAGACAGCTCGCACGCTAGCGGTTATATCATCCAATATCGCGCTAATCTAGGAGTA
This sequence comes from uncultured Candidatus Saccharibacteria bacterium, assembly GCA_964630055.1. Taxonomy (GTDB): domain Bacteria; phylum Patescibacteriota; class Saccharimonadia; order Saccharimonadales; family CAZVRA01; genus CAZVRA01. The sequence continues at coordinate 9,322 of CAZVRA010000009.1, read as the reverse complement.
GGGGCCTATAAAGCTGGGCGTATCATAGACCTGCTAGCTTTTATTGTTTATAGCTTTTTGGTTTTTGCTATTAGCAGTATTTTAGCGGCCCGTGTCTATGGCCGCTATCGCAGCTATTCGCTAGTGGTTTTATCGCTAGGGACTCTGCTTTTGGCCTTGTCTATTATTATCAGTAATGCGCTTCTTCTATTGAGGTAACTTGTTGGTATGAAAAAGGCCGACATAGAAATACCCTATCCAGAGGACCGCGGTCCTAGATATAGGTTTTTCGAAATTCTGCCCGGAGCCGTTACTTGGTCGATTATTATATTGCCGTTTGTGCTTAGTTTTTTTATACCTAAAGTGGTAGTCTTTTTTATTATTACTTACATGATTTTGTGGTTCGTAAAATCGCTGGCGCTAACTGTACGCAGCTTCCATGGTTTGCGGCAGCTGCATCAGCATCAGAAAATTGATTGGCAAAAAATGAACGCGGACTTGCAGGCAGGGCGGGTAGTAGATAATCGTAAAGTACCCGATTGGCATTTAAGCAATCTTGGTCGTGCACGCAAAGTGCAGCCCGATGATGTCTATCACGCAGTTGTGATTGCTACATATAATGAAGTCCGCGAAATTTTGCAGCCAACGTTTGAGTCGGTTCTGGCGTCTGACTATGATATGAAAAAAGTTATTCTAGTTTTGGCCTACGAAGAACGAGGAGGGGCCGAAGTAGCTGAGCTAGCTAAAAAACTTGTTCAGGAATATCAGGGCAAGTTTTGTCATATTATGGCAGTAGAACATCCTAAAGACATTCCCAATGAAGTGGTGGGCAAGGGCGCTAACATCACCTATGCAGCGCACAAGTTACAAGAGTATTTGGCTGAACAAAAAATTAGTTCAGAGAATGTTATAGTGACCACTTTAGACGCCGACAATCGTTGCCACACTCGGTATCTGGCGGTTGTGACTTATTTATACTCGGTTTGCCCAGATCCAGTTCACGCTTCTTTCCAGCCTATACCTATGTATACCAACAATATTTGGGACGTGCCCGCACCTATGCGAGTTATTGCTACGGGTAACTCTTTTTGGAATATTATTTTAAGTATGCGCCCGCATATGATACGTAATTTTTCGTCTCATGCTCAGAGTATGGCCGGACTTATTGAAACAAACTTTTGGAGTGTACGCACAATTGTAGAAGACGGTCATCAATTTTGGCGTAGCTATTTTAAGTTCAATGGTAAGCACGAAGTCTACCCAGTTTATGTGCCAATATACCAGGATGCAGTTTTGTCGTCGTCGCTATTAAAAACACTTAGGATGCAATTTGTTCAATTGCGACGATGGGCATGGGGTGCTTCCGATATTGCATATGTTGTAGATAAGGGCTTTTTTACGCCCAATGATGTTCCGCGCAAAGATTTAATGATTAAACTGGCGCGCCTATTTGAGGGTCATATTAGCTGGGCGACGGCTCCATTAATTTTGGCGTTTTCGGCTTATGTCCCGGCATTATTTAATCCAGAAGATTATGCCTCGAACCAGCTGCCAATTATTGCTAGTCGAATTCAGACTATTGCTTTGATTGGTATAGTGGGAACACTGTATCTAAGTTTAAAAACATTGCCGCCAAAGCCAGCTCGCTACAAGCATCATCGGACTATCTTTATGGTTTTGCAATGGGTGCTGCTGCCAGTAACAACGGTGGCATATAATTCTTTGTCGGCGCTTAATTCGCAGACTCGACTGATGTTTGGCAAATATCTTGGCAACTTTGATGTTACAGATAAGGCCGTTAAAACCCACGACAATAAGACAATAATTTAGGCGCGGCTTTGGGCCCGGTCTAGGCCAGGGGGTGAAAAGCGCAATATTGTACGACACTGGCTTTATCGAACCTAGACAGAACAGCTTGCGCAGTGCTCACTATATCGGCGCGCTCAATAACGGCATTTTTATGCTTTGATAATAGCTTGTTAATTATGGTTTCGGTCAGAGCCGAGGCATCAGTTACTGAACTGCTGCGATGTTGGCAGCAGTGCAGAACGCTAGCAAAAAGCCGGTCTCTGTTAAATGGCTGTAGTTTTTGATTTTTGGTGCGAACGCGCAGAGCACTATCTAGGCAAGGGCTTTCGTTGGTAGAAAATACGGCTTGGCATTCGGTGCATTTGCGCCGACGCCAAACTTGGTTGGGTATTTTTTTGTGGCGCGAATTAGACACTTCTGTAGAGGCCGAGCAATATATACAAACCATGTCTATATATTGACATACCCCTAGTCAAAAAGCTAGTGGAAAACTATGTTAAATTGGTGGAAAACTGCCTAAGCCTGTTTAGAAGCTGTAGTGGCAGGGCGAATTCTTCGAATTCTAGTAAGTTGCTTAGAGGATGCAAGCTCTTCATAGAAGAGTTTGAAGCCCTCAAGCGAACTTTGCTTGATGGTACTCAAAACCAATAACACCTCGATTAACACGCTTATGATAACACGAAAAAGGCAAAAACGCAAGTTGAGCGCACAATTTTACAATACTATTGTTAGGATCTTTTAAACCAAAAACAGGGGCCGCCAATTGCTTTTTAGCAGTTATTTTGCTAACATAAACCACGTATTGTTATGGTTGGGGCGATTAGCTCATTTGGCTAGAGCGCCGCATTGACGTTGCGGAGGTGAGAGGTTCGAATCCTCTATCGCCCACCAAACATATTGCATATTGCCCGACAGGGCTTTTTTTGTTGTTTAGAGCGTCCGTAGGCTTTAGAAATAATTAAGTCATATATGATATATAAATTTAACAAGCACCAAATCACTCAAAGTTTATCCCCAGCTATTAATGTATAAAACACATCATTTTATACTAGCCTTATAGTACTAACCTTGTTATGATAGCTGTAGGTGAAGTTTTGCCGATGTGTTTTACCAAGCACACAATCTAGCTTGGTCTTAGCCAAAGGCTACAAAAGGGTAAAAGTCGAACGAAATGCGAGATCGTTCGACTTTTTTGTTTGACCTAAGTTTAAGGCTCTCGATCTGGCGGGTTCTTTAAACAATTAGCAGACAATAGTCAAATTAGCACTGTTGCAGATGTAATTGAGCTGGTATAATAACAGAGATAAACTGAGTTTATGGGCTAAAAAAAAGGAGTTTTATGGCACAGGCAGATACTGACCAACTATATGCAATGCGTCACAGCTTGGCGCATATTATGGCAACTGCGGTGACAACACTCTGGCCGGAAGCTCGTTTGGGGGTAGGTCCAGTTGTAGAAAACGGTTTTTACTATGACATAGATATACCGGGCGTAACGATTTCTACCGATGACTTCAAGGCGATTGAAGCCGAGATGCGCAAGGTAATTGGTCACGACGAGCCTTTTGAACGCTCCGAAAAGCCAATAGATCAGGCTTTAGCTTGGGCCGAACAGGCTAAGCAGCTATATAAAACCGAACTGCTCAACGACCTAAAACGAGCTGGCACCACGGCCGCCAAAGACTTGGACGCTGAAGCGCTGGGCACGATTGCCGATGGCGACGCAGCAGTAGAAACCGTTAGCTTTTATACTAACGGCCAGTTTAGCGACTTGTGCCGGGGCCCGCACGTGGCTAGCACTGGCAAGGTAGGCGCCTTTAAGCTTATGCGTGTTGCTGGCGCATATTGGCGTGGCAACGAGTCTAATCCGCAGATGCAACGCCTCTACGGCGTGGCCTTTGCCAGCAAAGAACAGCTCAACCAATACCTACAAATGCTAGAAGAAGCCAAAAAGCGCGACCATCGCAAGCTTGGGCAGGAACTAGACCTGTTTGTTTTTTCGGATTTGATTGGTTCTGGGCTGCCGCTGTTTACGCCGCGAGGCACAGTTTTGCGTGAGGCTTTGGCCGATTACTCTAATAGCTTGCGCCAAAAGCGCGGTTTTCAAAAGGTTTGGGTGCCGCACATAACAAAGCATAATCTTTATGAGGCTTCGGGACATTGGGCTAAATTTGGCGATGAGCTTTTTTTGGTCAAAAGCCAAGAAACATCCGACCAACTGGTAATGAAGCCGATGAACTGCCCTCATCATACGCGCATTTACGCGGCTCGGGCGCGCAGCTATCGCGATTTACCACTGCGTTATCTAGAAACTACCACTGTTTACCGTGACGAAAAAACAGGCGAGTTGGGTGGTCTTAGCCGAGTCCGGTCTATCACTCAGGACGACAGTCACGTTTTTTGCCGCAGCGACCAAATAGAGCAGGAAATTAACGGCTTACTGGCTTGTGCCGCCGAGCTTTATGACATCATAGGAATGAAATTGCGAGTGCGCTTAAGTTACCGCGACCAAAGCGACACCTACTTGGGCGAGGAATCGTTGTGGGAATCGGCTCAGGCTCAGCTGAAGGCGGCTGTGGTTGCAAATAACTTAGAATTTTTCGAGGAAACGGGCGAAGCAGCGTTTTATGGACCCAAAATTGACTTTATGGCTACCGATGCGCTGGGCCGCGAGCATCAGCTGGCGACTGTACAGCTCGACTTTGTTCAGCCAGAACGCTTCGAGCTAGAATACGCCACCGACGATGGTGGCAAGCAACAACCAGTCATGATCCACTGTGCGCTGCTGGGTTCGATCGAACGATTCTTGAGTGTTTATATTGAGCACACGGCGGGGCGATTCCCGGTGTGGCTGGCGCCCGAGCAGCTGCGGATTATCCAGGTTAAAAATTCACCAGAGCTAGATCAATTTGTCGCTAAAATAACAGCGGCCTGCGAAGAGGCGGGGGTGCGTTTTAGTGTCGATGCTTCTAACGAATCGGTCGGCAAAAAAATCCGGGCAGCGGAACTTATGAAAGTGCCGTGCAGTGTGGTAATTGGCGAAAAAGAGCTTCAGACCGAGCAACTAACACCAAGGTTACGGGCCGATTTGGCGGCTCAAGATCAAGAGACAGACGCCAAAACATACTCATACCAAGATCTAGTGCTGGCTATTGCCAAAGAAAGTAAAAATCGCTCATCCAAAATTACGCTATGAAAAAGCCGCTGATAGCTGTAGACATAGACGACGTAATTGCCGAGAGTACCGAGGTCTATCGCAAAAAAATCAACCAGCATGTTGGCGCCGATTTGCAGCCAGAAGATTACAAAATAGAAGCACCGTACTGGAGTTATTACGAACAAGTTTGGCGTAACCATGGCATTTTTGAGCAGATAGATGCCAAGGCTTTGCAAAAAGAGATGGAGAGCGACCAAAAGCATATTCCGCTAATGCCGGGCGCAGAATTTGCGCTGTCGGAGCTTAGCCGGCATTATGATATTGTGCTGGTTACGGCTCGGAATCCGGCGTGGGAGCAGGCGACTAAAGACTGGCTAAAGCAGCAGTTTGGTGCTTTAGCACCGGAGGTATATTTTAGTCAGGCCCATACAGGCGCCAAAGGAGCCAAAACAAAAGGCCAAATTTGCCAGGAACTAGGGGCTAGCTGGATGATAGACGATAACCCTGAACATTGCCATACGGTTATCGAATCTGGAGTGGGGGCGATATTGTTCGGTCAGTACGGTTGGCACCTGGATGTCCCCAAGGATGTGGTGCGATGCGCCAATTGGCAGGCGGTCTTGGAGTTTTTTGAGCAAGAGCGACAACATGAACGACAAACCAGACAGTAATTTTCGGCATCGTGTCGAGGCAGTGGTGGCGCAAATTCCGCGTGGGCGGGTTATGACCTATGGCCAGTTGGCAGCCTTGTGCGGCAATGCTCGGGCGGCCCGAATTGTGGGTGGAATTGCGCATTTTGGTGACCCGGCTCTGCCGTGGCAACGGGTGGTTAATCAAAAAGGTGGTTTAGCCTCTGGCTATCCTGGTGGCCGCTTAGGCCACAAGGCTCATTTGGAGTCCGAAGGTTTAGTGGTTCATGGTCAGGATGGTAATTTTTATGTTGATATTAAGGGTTTATTATGGCATCCCCGGGTAGATTAATTTGCATTGTTGGTCCCACGGCCAGCGGTAAAACAGAGCTGGCGCTCAAATTGGCCGAACTGCTGGACGGCGAAATAATTTGCGCCGATTCACGAACTGTTTACCGCCAAATGGACATCGGCACAGCCAAGCCAACAGCCGCCGAGCGCAGCAGAGTAACCCACCATTTGCTAGATCTGGTTAGCCCCGACCAACCATTTACGGCGGCCGACTTTAAGCGCCAAGCCGAACGGGCCATCGAGCATATCCGGCGGCGAGGCAAAACGCCAATTATGGTCGGGGGTAGCGGCCTTTATGTTGATTCAGTTTTATTCGATTATAGCTTTGCCGCCGCTGGCTCGGCGCGCGACACCATCAACCCCAGGCACCGAGACTCTGGTTCGGCCGGGACCCGCCAGTCCCTTAGGAAAGATGCTTTGGTTGTAGGTCTAACAGTTGCCAGACCGGAATTACGCCAACGAATTGAACAGCGCACAGAGGCTATGATTGAGCAGGGTCTAATAAGCGAAGTAAAAAATCTTAAAAAAAAGTACAGCGGCAGCAAGGCGCTTGATGCACCTGGCTACAAAGCATTTGCAAGCTTGATCAACGGAGACTGCACGCTAAAGGAAGCCAGAGATAATTTTGTAGCCAATGATCTGAAACTAGCAAAAAAACAGATTACCTGGTTTAGACGTAATAAAAATATTCACTGGTTCGATAATCCAGAGTCGGCAATTAAATTTGTGTACAATAGAGTAGTAAGCCAATAAATAGTTGTATTGTATACAACAAAGTTGAACAATAAACACCGTACAAAATTTTTTTTCTGCTACAATATAACTATGGTTGAACAATTATTCGGCAGCAAAACTAGGGTTAAGTTGCTCAGACTTTTCTACAGCAACACAAACCGATCATTCTACGTTCGTGAGATAACCAGAAAGATAGACGAGCAAATAAATTCGGTTCGACGAGAGTTAGCTAATTTGCTAAACGTGGGTATTATTTCTTCGGACACAACCGACAATAAGCTTTATTACGAGGTCAACCAGGCCTACGAATTCTACCAACCACTATCGCAGATTTTTGGTTCACCCGCATTAGCTGCGTCTGGTAATACCGAAACAAAAGCTGCTAAAACAACTGCTCAAGCTGCTAAGACCAAAGGTAACAAGGCGGCGGTATCGTCGCAGAGCAGTGAGGCGCGGACTAAGCGCACTGCTGCAGTGGCTCCAATAGCGACCGACAAGGAGCAAGAGGAGCTGCGCCACTTGGGCAATGTCGAGCTGGTCATATATACCGGGCAGTTTACTCGTGACGAGCTGAGCGGTGTCGATATACTGATCGTTGGCGACATTAACCAAACTCAACTGCACAATTTTATAACCAATCTAGAGGCCAAAGAAGCCAAAGAGATTCGTTACGTTGTTTTTACCTTGGATGAGTATAAGTATCGTTATCAGATTAAAGACAAGTTTGTGTCTAACATTTTGATGGCCAAAAAACAGGTCTTGATTGACAAAGAGAACCTACTGTCATTAGAAAATTGAAATTGTAAATAAGGAGTAATAAATCATGGAGCTACAATATTTTGGAGCAAACTGCTTAAAAATTATCACCAAAAAAGCAACTGTTGTATTAGACGACAACCTGGCCGAGCTGGGCGGGAAGTCGGTCATAAAAGATGGCGATATAGCGCTTTTTACTAATTTGCCGTCCCAAAAAGTTGGTGCTAAGCCGGCTCTTATTATAGATATGCCCGGCGAATACGAAGCTCAAGACGTTTCTATACGTGGTATAGCCGCTCGTGCTCATACAGATACGGATGAAAAAAAGGCCACCATTTACCGGTTAGAATCAGCCGGTGTACGCTTGGCAGCAGTAGGGCACATTTATCCAGATTTAGATGAGCATCAGCTGGAGTCATTGGGTGTGGTAGATATTTTGGTTGTACCAGTGGGCGGACACGGGTTTACTCTTGACCCGGTTGGCGCTCAGGACGTTATCAAAAAGATTGATCCTAAAATAATAATCCCTGTTTACTACTCTAGCAAAAAGTTAAACTACCAAGTACCAGCCCTAAGTTTGGACGAAGCATTAAAGGGTCTCAACTTGGAGCCTAAAGACACAGTCGATAAGATCAAAATAAAAGACGGTGATCTAATTGATGAACGACCACAGTTGATCGTTCTAAAAGAAAATGCTTAAGAGATGTTTAGAGAAGACCCTTTTTCTTGAGGGTTCTGATGGCTTGGGTGCTAACTTTTAGTTGCACTTTTCGGCCATCAACTTCGATAGTCTTGGTTTGCAGGTTAGGTTTCCAGGTTTTTTTGGTGTGGCGCTGCGAGAAGCTCACATTGTGGCCAAATTGTTTACCTTTTCCAGTAATTGCACATTTTTGCATGGTTGATCGGTCCTTAAAGCTTTAACTTGGGTATTCCAGAAGTATATTGTATCTTTTTTACCCCTTGTAGTCAAGAATTTTAGCTAATCAACCAATCTCTAGACTCTAGCTCAGCCATTACTGGTATAATTAATGAATGGTCAATTTTGCTCTGCCCGATTTATTGGTAGTTTTTGTAGTAATCCTATTTTCGCTTGGCCTGCACGAGGCTATGCACGCTTTTATGGCCTACAAACTTGGCGACGACACCGCCAAACACCTGGGCCGCCTGACCCTTAACCCACTAAAACACGTCGATGTTTTAACTACCGTGCTTTTGCCGGTGGTTATGATTGCTTTGGGCTTGCCGCCGTTTTTTGTGGCCCGACCAGTGCCGTTTAACCCAGAGAGCGTGCGCCACGAGGAATACGGCATCGCTTTGGTCGGTTTAGCCGGACCGCTGACCAATTTGGTATTGGCAGGCTTGGCCGCATTGGCGGTTAGGTTGGGCGGGGTGGCAGTTGGCACTCAGCTATTTCATATTGCCAGCATATTTATTTTGGTGAATTTGTCGTTTTTTGTTTTTAACATGATTCCATTTCCACCGCTTGATGGTTCGCGTTTGCTCTACGCCTTTGCGCCGGAGCCTTTGCAACGTTTAATGCTGCAAATAGAGTCGCTTGGTTTTAGTGCTATCTTAATATTTATGCTCATATTTTTCCCGCTGGTGTCGCCGATAGTCAGCAACATTAGGGAGCTGCTATACCGTTTACTACTAGGTTAGGGCGGGGTATAATAGTAGGTGGCCGGGTGCCCATATATGATAATCTGAATACATATCATGCGGGATTCCAATATTTGTTTAGACCGTGGTCTAAACGTGAGGAGACCCACCTGGAAATTTTCCAGGTTGTCATGGCGGCGCTCGGCTACCTTTTTTAGAGGCAAAACTTTTTGTTCTAGCAAAAACACCACTTCGGGGTGTGGCGCAGTTGGTAGCGCGTACGGCTGGGGGCCGTGAGGTCGCAGGT
>CAZVRA010000008.1:0-16623 GCA_964630055.1 uncultured Candidatus Saccharibacteria bacterium | reverse complement strand
AGGCACGCCGCCAGCGTTCATCCTGAGCCAGGATCAAACTCTCCAAAAAAGAAAACAAATGTTTTCTTGCAAGAATCTATCCTAAACTGCAGTCAGAAATCTGACTTGTTTAAACATAGTTCAAAATGAACTGACGTTAAATATTGCACTACTAAATTTTTAACGAGCGTATTCTTGCCGGGTTAGTAAGCTCTGGTTACGCTTTTGCGAAGCGCCCGAGCAATACGCCCAAAAAGATACCAATACATCATACATGCTAACTATAACGACTGTCAAGAGGTAATCTTGCTAAAAAGGTAGTGATAATTACATCACTTCTACAGCTGTTGTTCGTTGGCCTCGTCTTCGGCGTCGCTATCTACTAGCGCCAGAGAAACCACTGTGTCGTCCCCATTCATCCGCATAATACGAACTCCTTGAGTAGCGCGACCTAGCTCGGGTATATCTTTCAGCCCAAGCCTAATAGTCTGACCCTGCTGTGATATAATAATAACCTCTTGGTTTTCTTGGCCAGCTAGAGTCTTAACACCTATCAGATTGCCTGTTTTGGCATTAACTACAGCCGAACGAATACCTACACCACCCCTGGCATGTGGTGTAAATTGAGCTATCTTGGTTCGTTTACCATAGCCTTCTTCGCTAATAACAAATATGCTCGATCCCTCCTGGACTGTATCCATGCCAATAACCTGATCACCGGTCCTCAGACGGATGCCACGCACGCCGCGAGATGCTCGACCCATAGGTCGAACATCCTTCTCATGGAACCGAATTGCCTGGCCCATGGCGGTCGAAATGACAATTTCTTTATTGCCATCGGTCATGCGTATCCAGCGCAACTCATCGCCATCGTCCAGATTAATTGATATTAAACCACTGCTACGAACATTTTGATATTGTTCGAACGGCGTCTTCTTGACAACCCCTCGCACCGTACACATAAATAAATGTCCTTTTTGCTCCTGTGGCTTCGACAAATTAATAACCGAACTAACCTTTTCTTCTGGCTGAAGCTGGAGCAAATTCACAATAGCAATTCCTTTAGCGGATAGACCGGTAGCCGGAACTTCATAGGTCTTGATTTTGAATACTCGGCCCCGATTTGTAAAGAACAATAGTAAATCATGTGTTGACGCATTTACAACATGCTCAATGACGTCTTCTTCCCTGGTGGCCATGCCTCTTTTGCCTTTGCCGCCTCGATTTTGGCGACGATAATCGGCCATTGGCGACCGCTTTATGTAATTTGCCGATGTCAGAGTTACAACAACTTGTTCGTCAGGAATAAGATCTTCATCGCTCATTTTACCCAACTCACCTGGTATAACTTTTGTGCGTCTCTCGTCGCTGTACTGGTCCTTAAGAGCCAGCAGCTCCTTCTTGATTATTTCCAGAATCTTCTTCTCGCTACCCAAAATTGCTTCAAGCTTGGCGATCAGCTTGATCAACTCGGCTAGTTCGTCTTCGATTTTTTGACGTTCCAAACCAGTTAGAGTTCTAAGCTGCATAGCCAATATAGACTTAGCCTGGATCTCGCTCAGGCCAAACTGCTTAACTAAGTTGCCCTGCGCTTCTTCGCTACTCTTACTGCCCCTAATGACCTTAATCACTTCGTCTATGTGATCAAGGGCTATCTTGAGGCCTTCCAATATGTGTGCCCGATCCTTAGCCCTAGACAGTTCAAATTCGGTCCTACGCCTCACTACAATGCGTCGGTGCTTTATATGCTCGCTGATAATATCTACCAAGCCCAAAACACGTGGCTGGATACCATCTATTAGGGCCATCATATTAAAGTGAAAACTGGTTTGCAGCGGAGTGAGTTTAAACAGCTGGTTTAGCAGCTTTTTGGGGTAGGCATCTTTCTTGAGGTCAAGCACAATCCGAACTTCGCCGCGAGCCGTTTCATCACGTAAATCGCTAACACCGGTTATTTTCTTTTCTCGAACCAAATCAGCAATTTTTAGAACTAAAGTTTCTTTGTTGAGCGCATAAGGGATCTCGGTGATAATTATTTGGCTACGGCCTTTTTTACCTTCGACAACTTCGGCCACACCACGGGTTACAACGCCACCGCGGCCAGTAGCGTAAGCCGTGCGGATGGATTCTTTGCCGTATATAACACCGCCCGTTGGGAAATCAGGCCCTTTAATAAACTGCAGTAGGTCGTCTACTGTCGCGTCTGGATTATCTATAAGATGAAGCTCGGCATCAATTAATTCACCAAGGTTGTGAGGAGGTATATTGGTGGCCATACCGACGGCGATTCCCAATTGACCATTCAGCAGCAGATTAGGCAGCTTAGCCGGCAAGACCGATGGCTCTTGTTTAGTGCCGTCGTAGTTAACCTTAAAATCTACCGTCTTTTTGTCTATATCAACTAGCAGTTCATCGGCTAGGCGCTCCATTTTGGCCTCGGTATACCTGTAAGCTGCCGGCGGGTCGCCATCCATGGAACCAAAGTTACCCTGCCCATTAACTAGGGTATAGCGCATTGCCCAAGGCTGAGCCAGGCGAACCATGGCATCATAGATTGAGCTATCGCCATGCGGGTGATATTTACCCATAACATCACCGACCACAGTCGCACTTTTGCGATGGCGGGCGGTGCTTCGCAGGCCAGAGTCGTGCATTGTATAAAGTATCCGTCGATGCACTGGCTTAAGGCCATCGCGAACATCAGGCAAAGCGCGATCAATAATTACGCTCATAGAATAACGAAGGTAAGAATCCTCCATAACCCGCTCTACAGTTTGCTGTTCAACCAACCGAGAATGAGTTGAATCTGTAGTCATAATTACATCACTAGGGTTCACTTCTATCTGTTCTGGAGCCATCGGTATATCATGGTTAGTATCATTTGTTTGGTTTTTGTCACTCATAATTTATATATCCAAATCCTTCACAAATTTTGCATTTGCCTGAATAAAATTTTTGCGCAACTCAACTTCTGTGCCCATAAGCTTGTTAAAAATAGTGTCGGCTTTTTCGGCATCTTCGACTTGCACCTTGACCAAAACTCGGCGCTCCGGGTTCATGGTTGTTTCAAATAGTTGCTCGGCATCCATCTCGCCAAGACCTTTGTAACGCTTCTGTTCAATAAATCCAGCCTGCTTATAACGCTCGGCATCTGGGTCTATTTTGCCACCTTCAGCTTTTCGCTCAGCAATAATTTTGTCCAGCACAACATCCAGATCGGCCTCATTATATATAAAGGTGTTGTCTTTTTTGCCGGATGAAACCAACTCAAACAGAGGCGGCTTAGCCAAATACAAATGCCCACCGTCTATAACTGGCTTCATGTACCTAAAAAAGAAGGTCATCAAAAGAGTGCTAATATGGCTACCGTCGACATCGGCATCGGTCATAATAATAATTCGCTCATAACGAAGACCGCCAATATCGAACGAGTCTTCGATGCCTACCCCTAGCGCCTTGATAAGACTAAGTAGCTCATTGTTAGCAAGCATCTTATCTAGTCGTGCTCGCTCAACATTTAAAACCTTGCCTCGCAGCGACAATATAGCCTGGGTTTTACTGTCGCGACCGCTTTTGGCTGAGCCACCGGCCGAATCGCCCTCTACCAGGTATATTTCGGAGTTTGCTGGATCCTTACTAGAACAGTCGGCTAGCTTGCCAGGCAGGCTGGCCCCATCAAGCACCCCTTTACGCAGAATGTTGTCTCTGGCGGCACGAGCAGCCTTACGAGCCCGAGCAGCCAAAAGAGCTTTGCCGATAATTTTTTTGGCAACTGCCGGATGTTCTTCTAGATAATAGTTTAGATACTCGGCCAAAACTTGCTCGACATAACCTCTAATTTCGGGGTTGCCCAGTTTGTTTTTGGTCTGGCCCTCAAACTGCGGGTCGGGCAACTTAACCAAAATTACGGCTGTTATGCCCTCGCGAGTATCTTCGCCGCTTAGGTTTTCTTCCTTGTCTTTTAAAAGACCGTTTTTGCGGGCATAATCGTTGACCACCCGAGTCAAAGCGGCGCGAAAACCAGTTAAATGCGTGCCGCCATCTGGGTTAAAAACATTGTTGGCAAAAGCCTTAATTGTTTCGGTGTAAACATCGGCATATTGCAGGGCAATTTCTACCTGAACATCTTTGACTTGTCTGTCTACATAAAAAATGTCTTCGTCGACAACTTCTTTGCCGTCGTTAAGGTGCTTAACGTAGCTGCGAATACCACCTTCAAAATAAAAGCTGTACCTTTGACCGGTTCGCTCGTCGGTTAAACTAGTTCGAATGCCTTTTGTTAAATAAGCGGCGTGGCGCAAGCGGCTTAGTACAGTGTCGTAATTAATATCTACTGTTTCAAATATAGTCTCATCGGGGTAAAAAGTAATTTCGGTGCCGGTTTCGGTTGTTTTGCCAACCACCTCTAGGTTACTATCTGGTGCGCCTCTTTGGTATGTCTGCTGGTGTATTTTGCCATCGCGAAAAACTCGTATGGTAAACCTAAAAGATAGCGCATTAACTACACTAGAGCCCACACCATGCAAACCACCCGATACCTTATAGCCACCACCGCCAAATTTACCACCTGCATGTAGCACCGTTAGGACTGTTTCGACTGTGCTTTTGCCAGTTTTGGGATGAATATCGGTAGGAATACCTCGACCATCGTCACGCACGCGAACCCCGCCATCGGCCAATAAATCTACGCTGACATGTGTGGCATGACCAGCCAAGGCTTCGTCGATACCGTTATCGACGATTTCCCAGACCAGGTGATGCAGACCCTCTAGACCAGTGCCACCTATGTACATACCGGGGCGCTTGCGAACTGGCTCTAAACCTTCTAGAACCTGGATCTGATCTGCACTATAACTAGACTGCTCTTTGGCCTTTTTAACCTCTTTAGCACTCATTATTAAAACCCCTAGATACTGCCATCAAAAAATACATGCGTGTTTTCCAAACCCTCTCGTCTGTTAGTTTTCCACTCCTTAGTTATTTATTATAATCGAACCCCCCTAAAAATCAAGTATGGCCTACTGCTTGCACTCGATAGCTGCTTATGCTTCAATATAGCTATATAAAGTACAAGGTATACAACAATGTTTAACAAACTCCTTAGCAACCTCCCCTTCAATCCTGGTCTAATTCAACAAGTAGTTTTTTACGGCAAGCGGCTTCATCGGGAAACCGCTATTCGCAAGGTCGGTTTTGCCTTTATAGCCATGACTATGATATTGCAAATTTTTGCGGTCATGAAACCAGCTCAGGCATCTGTCTCCTGCGATCCATCGGGCAACGACATCATCCATTGTGGTTTTAATTCCAAACAAGAAGCCATCAACCATTGTAAAGCTAACAGCCAAGGAATATCGACTATTCTAAAATACTATGGCATCAGTTGCGATACAGTAGCCAGTTCTACCGAGACCACCATTCGTTCTACTGATTATGGTCGTAAGCTTATATCTATGGGGCGTAAACCGTTCAAAAAGCCTGGTGAATTTAACGTCAACATATCAGGAGTCGGCAATTTATTCTGGCGTCCATTATGGTCTTGGGATAGCGCTGGTCCCTCCACATACCGCGTTCTTTCGATGCGAACAAACGACAACCAGCCTATTATGCTAATGTTCGAGTGCGGCAACCTGGTTATGTTAAACGATTACAAGCCTCCCACTCCTCAACAGCCATCTCAACTTTCGATCGTTAAAGTTAACGAGCCCAAAAGTGATGTCAAACCCGGAGACACCATAACCTACACGCTTGTTTATGCCAACAAAGGCGGTCCAGCTTACTTCTTTTCCGTAAACGACATCTTGCCGCCAAATGTTACGCTAGTCAGCGCCCAACCTAATTTGCACGAAAGCACTCCAACCACCCTAAAGTGGACCAATAACAACCCTCCTTATTATGTATTTGGCAATACCGACGCTCTGGGCACACCTGGCTTTGCCAAAGTAACCGTCAGAGTAAATGACCGCGTACCTTCTGGAACTACAATCTGTAACCGAGCCTACCTGCAAGATGTCATTGTCGAAAATGGCGCCGCACGTCCTCGCAACACATCAGAAGTTCAAGCTTGCAACACAGTCAGAATAATCTGTCCTGAAGGCACAATATTAAACGGTAACGGCGTAGATTGTGACACCGTACAAGTACCTGATGCCGCTTGCAGCTCCCTAGCCGTCATCGGCGACAAGGGCAAAAAACGCACCCTTCAAACAAAGACCAGCTTGGTCAATGGTGCTACTGTGTCTAGCTACACCTACGTCATCAACAACGGCAGTAAGACCGACACCAAAACAGTTAGCTCTACCCAGGCCTCCAATAGCCTTGACTATGAATTTAGCGAGGCCAAAACTTACGACGTAAAAGTTACCGTCAAAACATCGGTTGGCGACAAAACTGGCACCCCTTGCCAGGCCAAAGTAACCATTGCAGACGAAGGCAAACCGATGATTGGCATAGAAAAACGAGCCAGCAACATAACAAGCGGCATTAAAGATGCCAACAACACCACTGCCAAAGCTGGTGATGTCATAGAATATACGCTAGTCACCAAAAACTTCGGTAACGCCGCGGCTACCAATGTATCGCTTCAGCCCGAAGATATAACCGATGTCCTCGAGTACGCCACACTAGACCTGAATAATTTGGGTGGAGCCGTTTTTGACCCCAACACCAAGGTATTAAGCTGGAACCAAAAAGCCAATATCGATGCTGGGGCATCAATCGAGAAGAAATTCAAAGTCAAAGTCAAAGATCCAATTCCTAGCACGCCTCGTCCAGAAATACAAAACAACCGCGCTTCATATGACTTAGTCATGACCAACATCTACGGCAATACAATCAACATCAAGCTGCCGACTACCCTAATTAAAACCACCGAGACCACCACTACGACCCTGCCCAACACGGGCCCTGGCGAAAGTATTGCCATGGCATTTGTGCTAACCAGTATTGTTGGCTACTTCTTTGCCCGCACACGTCTAAAGGCAAAAGAGCTAGACATTGTTCGTCTAGACTACGCTAACGGAAACGGAGAAATTTAAAATGAGTGAACGCATACCTAGCCATAATGGTCCAGAAAACTTTAAACCATCTATAGAGCGGCCGACCGAGCACGTAGAGAAGCAAAATAACAAGCACGAAAAAACTCCACATAGCCACGAGTCTGATGCTGAATCAAAAAAAAGAATAGAAAACCTAAACCTTACTGCTCAACATGAGGCCAAAAGTGGCCGCGACATGAGCGCCGAGCATACCGTCAAAAATCAAGGTCATTCCAGTGGTCACGTGGCAGTTAACCGCGAGCTAAAAAGCATAATGCTAAAACGCACCCTAACCCATATTCGCAAGCGACTTCCGGCTTCGGAACGAGCATTCAGCAAGTTCACCCACAGCCCTATTGTAGATACGGTTAGTTCGGCTGCCGAAAAAACTGTTGCCAGGCCCAAGGGGTTTTTAGGAGGCAGTATTGTTGCCTTCCTAGGATCAGCCTATACCTTTTATATGGCCAAACAATACGGTTTTCGCTATAACTTGCTGCTGTTTGTCCTGCTGTTCGCAGCCGGATATATAGTTACCACTGTCTTAGAAGGCTTTCTAGCAATATTACGGCGCCGCTAGCCACTAAAAGCCAGGCTCCTTAGGCCTCTACGCCCAAAAATCCTCTGAATTATAAGTAATAATTGCTATTGGTGATTGTTCAAGCTCAAAGTGCGTTCTTGATTATCGCCCGTCGCTGTGCCAGTAGTTGAATCTGTTCGGCCACTTAGATCGATCTCGCCAGCATCGTGTCTGCTATGAGGCATTTTAGGCCCCTCTGCTGGCCCGTTATAAACCGGAGCATTAGTATAACCATTTTGGTTATTGTTGGGCGCTACAGGGCTTACCGGAGCCGAGTATGGCGTCTGCTGAGTATACGGATATTGTTGTGGCGGTGGCTGAGGTTGGAGCTGTTGCGGCTGATAGGCAGCAAACTGGGGCGGCCTAGCTTGTTGGCGTGTCCGAGCAAGATAGCTATCCATAAAAGATCCAGCCGAATTTGAGCTAGCAGCAGGTTTAGCAAAGGACCCAGAAGACGCACCCCCAAAATTGCCCGGGCGTATTCCTCCACCAGCCGACGGCTTAGCAAAGGCTCCGCCGGGGTTGGCGGGTTTTTTAGGCTCCTCGACCGTAGCTATACGCTCAAATATCTCCTTTTCGACCACTGCTTTTGGCCGGCCATACTTAGCTCCAGAAAGCTGCTGCAGTGCATCGGCTAATTGCCTATTGGGTGTGCCCAGATTGGGCAGCCCGGCCATGCTAAATGGCTGGGTTGGCACACCACCCACCAAAGTTCTAACAATAGTGTTCCAGTTTGGTATACGAAGCAGATCATCGCCATCAAACAGCGGCTGGAAATAACGAGACAACGCCTCAACATCATTTTGGCCAACCCTAAATGACACAATAGTACCCATGTTACCAAAAATTGCATCTCGGATTTCGTCGGTTAGCTGAGTCGTAAACTGGTTAGCCACAATCAGGTTTAGGTGATACTTTCGGGCCTCGGACATAATAGTAGCGAATGAATCGGTCGAAAAGTTCTGAAACTCGTCAACATACAGACAAAAATCTTTACGTTCCGACTCTGGTATATTGGCCCTGCTCATAGCGGCAGCTTGAAATTTCATCACAAAAATCATACCCAACAAGTTGCTATTAAGCTCCCCTGTCTTTCCCTTACTCAGGTTCACTAGCAATATTTTCTTATTGTCCATGACATCACGCAGGTCGAAGGCACTTTTGGTTTGGCCGATAATATTACGCATCATCTGGTTGCTACGAAAAGCACCAAATTTACTAACAAACCAACCTAGAACCTCGCTAATATGGTAGTCGCTGGTTTGCGCCATTTCACCGTACCAGAAGTCTTTAACTGTTTGGTCGGTCACATGAGACAACTTCTCGGCCAAGTATTTTTTATTCTTAAAGTTATTAAGTATGGTCGGTATATCTATAAAAGTACCGCCTTCGGGCTGAGCCATAACCGTTAGAGCAATGTTACGAAACCAATGTTCATAACGCGGGCCGATTATTCCCTGGTGCTGGGGATCATAAAGTTTATACAACATATTGATTGATTCCTGGATCAGGAAGTCTTTCTGATCATCGCTATGGAATTCAAAAATATTAAGCCCCATAGGGTGCTCCATATTGGCCGGGTTAAAGTAAATGACGTCTTCGGTACGTTCACGGGGGACCATAGAAAGCAATTTTTCGGCAACATCGCCGTGTGGGTCAATAAACGCAAAACCGTCACCGTTAATCATATCCTGAAGAGCCAAGTTTTCTAGGAAGGTAGACTTACCAGTACCCGTCTGACCCACTGCGTACATGTGTCGCTGCCTATCTTGAAGCATTAGACGAACCGGCTTCTTAACGCCACGAAAAACGTTATAGCCAAGCAGTAAACCTTCTTCGGGCAAATTACGAGGCGCATCTACCTGCTTACTTGCCTGACGCTCAAGCTGCGCAGTTGGAATATTTTTTTGGTCGGGAAAATGAAATAAAGTCGCTAATTCGACACCATTAAGTATATTTTGGTTGTTTTCTGGCGGGAAAAACCGCAAAATAAACGCCGTCACAAAACTTTCTATGTCATTAGCCGATACGAACTTAAAACCATTCTTGCCCGGAGCATCAAAAAGTGCGAACGCCGAAACAATATTGTTCAAAATAGCCTGGGATCGCTGCGAAATATTAGACGAGGCCACCACCCTTATTAATACTTCATAGCCAGGATAGCGAGTTTTCTCATCAATCGCATCCAAAGTTGCCTGCTCCATACTAGACAGCTCCGGCTGATCGTTCTTCTTGTCGTCCTTTGTCTCTGGCGGTTTAAAGGGCGCCGTAACCAAAAGCTTAGCCAGGTTTAAAGCCTGGTCAGAACCACTCTTGCTGCCTTTGCCCTTACGCTTATCAGATGCAACTTTTTGAGCATTTTTACGCCACCCCGGGTTAGCTGGCCGCATTAATATCTGTATACCGGCGCCATCTTCTTTGTCTAGAGTCGATAGCGCATTGAGCAGCGACTGCATGCTATCTCTTTTGAGTTCATGAAAGGTTGCTATTGGGTAGGCATACTTTTCTTTTAGCACTAACTCTCCGCCAATTGTACCCACCAAACGACCGACCGGACTAAAAATATTGTGCTCGGCTACTTCTTCTAGCTGAGCACTTGGATACGCACTACTGACAGCTTGGCTAACTACATCCACCATAGAAACCGGAACCGCCGCATAAAATTGCACAATACCTTTGGTACCAATTATCTCAAAAGCAAAGTGTCGCTGCCCATAGAACTGAGTCTTAAAGCCCTTCTGGATAACACTAGAGATAATGTCGTACATAGTTTGAGCTCTGCTGATGTTTTCGTCGTTAATCTCTCGACTATCGCGGCCGCCACCTTCTATATCATCACTACTTGGAGGCAAATGTATAAGCAGCGGTACCATCTTGAGTCCACGTTCAAAATTCTTCTGCTCTCGCAACAATTTACGAGAGTGCAAATAGACAATCAGAGCCGAAACCGACACTAAAATCAAAAATAATAAAATAGCAACAAGCAAACCATTCATACTAGCTTTCGCTCACTTTTATATCCTTGCCAAAGCGCTTCTTGATATAGTCTGCTTTGAATTTATCGAGCTCTTTGTTTTGCTCGTGAGGGTCATTAGCAGTCTTGGCGACGATCTCTTTTGCCTTTTGAACCCATTCTTTTTCTATAAGGTCCACATCTTCGGCTGCCAGCGGCGAGCTAGAACTATGAGATGGTGAACTTGCGGCCGGTTGGCTCGCAGCCAAGCCTGGCAATGTTGTTGCAGTTACAGGTAGCGTAGAGTCGTTTGCCGACATCTGCTGAGGCTGTCCGCCCTGCTGAGGTAACTCAATAACGGCCGGCAGCTGTTCACTTCCTGCGACAAAATTTTGCTTTGTCTCCTGCCCAGCCTCAACGCTTGCGTCCGAATGGGGTGTATTTACTGGGTATCTTTCGCTGGCAGAAGTCTCATTATTATCGTACGTCATGAGATAAATTATACCATGCCAGCTACTGTTTGGAGCTAGTATTAAAACGGATTACAGAGATATAGAATGTTCCTACCAAACCCATTGCAAACAACAGAACAACATCTCTAAATGTTAGCTGATTCACGGAGCTCAGTAGTAAAATTGCCGTAGGCGTAAATGACAGCGTTAGTGCTAACACACGTCTACGCTCACCCGTCAAATACCCAAAAAAGGATAGCACCAAAAAAATAACCTTATAAAGAAAGGTAAAGATTATTATTGGAGGTACAAATAAGGCCCAAACTGGTAGCTTAGACGGATTAGTAAGAAACAAAAAAATAATCAATACCGATCCCAGAATAAGTATTTGTAATAATTGTGTTCGTTGTATTGTGCGACCCATAGATTATAAATTAAATAGGAATTTAGTGTAGTGTGGCTTATGTTTATTTATTAACGTAAATTATAACACGTCAGTCATTTTGAGTCGTCCTGCACCCCACTCTGCTCTACTGCTTTATAAGGAGCCGGACGGCAAATCCGCTCTTTAAAATATACTATTTTAGCGCTTACCGTCCTAGCTGTGACTGACCGCTCCATTCACCTTTTTTGGTAAATAGGAGCGACGAAGAGAGTTTGTAAGTTTTTGTTTTTAATAACTTACAAGTAGTAATCTACTATAGAATAATGCTTATGTCAATAACTATTTGTTGTGTTAATAACAATACTTATCTGTTAGCGTTGTTTTTTACGCATAAAACTAGGAATAATACTGTTGTATTTATAACTATAGAAAACGGCTATTTTTATAATATACAACGTTGTATCCAGCACAACTACCAAATAAAGGCCGGTTTGCCCCGCCACTAGCTCCGGCCAATAGACACCAATGACTCTAGCCCGCACTCGTCTGAGTCATAAAATTTTTCCCAGGGCATGACTAATAAAGTAATGTATGGGGCTAAGTATGCGTCTTAAAAAGAGAATACGCACCGATTGGATTACTATGATGGTCGATGGTTATTAGTTATAACCAAGCTTGATACTTTTGCTTGATACGTTTGTAAGACAGCCAGCGAACCGCTGAATATCCTATAATGGTAAAAACATAGCCCCTGCATAGTCATTGCAAACCTAACCAATTCTGGTCGATTTAACAAGCGCATAAAGCCAGCAGATAGAAAAGATAGAACTTAGCCACGGCAAGCATAAAAAAGACTGCCCTTCGGCTAATGAATATAGAGCATGATGTTAGCTAATTAGCAGATAAGCGTAAAAGTTATACACAGCTTTATCAAAAAGAAACCAAAAAACGTATTGACATAAAAAAGACTAATTTATAAGATAGGGATAGCACTTGAATAAAAAAAGTGCTCAAAAACAAAAAGCATAGAAACAACGGCTTCTCGCAAGCCGTTGTTCCACAAAAAGCCAACCTCAAACAATTATAAAAATCTAAAAAAATAAATCTCAAAAATAATATTCCAGTTCTAATAAAAAAGTAAGCCAGCCCCCTACTCGCAAAGGGGCTGTTTTACTTTTTTGCTGTTATTAAACAAAAATTTAACATTTACCTGCTTTAATTCACTGCATGGCAATATGCGGCATTAGTGATTTCGGCCTGGACGGCATGGTAGTCGATATAGAATGCAGTCTATCGAACGGCCTACCAAGCATGGTTATAGTTGGTCAGGCTGGCCGATCTGTAGACGAGTCGCGCGAACGTATTCGCTCGGCATTCACTTCAAGCAACGTGTACTTCCCAAAAAAACGAATAGCAATAAATCTTGCTCCTAGCGATTTACCCAAGCAGGGTTCTGGCCTAGACATTGCTATTGCCGTCGCCATTATAAACGCCCACGAGTCCCCGCCTCACCCAGATATATCTAGTGCGGCTTTCTTAGGAGAGCTAGGCTTAGATGGCACAGTAAGGCCTATCAGAGGCATCATTGGCAAAATATTAACTGCCAAGAAACATGGCATTCGCACATTTTACGTTCCTTATGGCAATATGACTCAGGTCGATGTAGTCCCGAACATTAATTTTGTAGTTGTTGGCAACCTAGAATCTCTTTATAGGCACTTAAACGGCAGCCTGCCACTACCATCAAGAGTCAGCCAGGGCCCAAGACGTCTTTATTATAAGAAAAAGACAATCACAGAAACCTACACAACCAGCTATATGTTTGATGAAGTCAAAGGACAAGATTTAGCCAAAAGAGCCGTAGAAGTAGCCGCAGCTGGCAATCATAACTTGCTGCTGTATGGTCCACCTGGTACCGGCAAAACCATGTTGGCACAAGCTCTAAATGAGCTTCTGCCACCGCTTAGTGATACCGAGATTTTAGAAGTAGCACATTTGCATAGCTTAGTCACTCGGCAAGCAACATCTTTGCCCACCAGGCGCCCGTTCCGCAATCCTCATCATGCTACAAGCTACAATGCACTAACTGGCGGAGGCGCTAGACCACAACCAGGAGAAATGAGCCTGGCGCATCGTGGAGTTCTACTGCTCGATGAACTGCCAGAGTTCTCTAGGCCAACAATAGAAGCCATGAGACAGCCACTCGAAAGTCACAAAATAATAATTGCGCGCTCGAGCGGAAACTTCGTATTCCCGGCGCAATTTTTACTAGTCGCAACCGCTAACCCCTGTCCTTGCGGCTATTATGGTTCTCAAAAAAGTTGCGTCTGTAACGCCCTGGATATCCGAAGGTATCAGAAAAAAATGGTTGGACCTATCATGGATCGTATAGATTTGCGTGTAGAGGTAGATCAAACCGAGCACACTAAACTTTTGGCCGATAATCCTAGCTACAAACAATCGGCGATCAAAGTTGCCCGACGAATCCGTCGAGCTCGTGCCCGTCAAGCGCAAAGATTTGGCAATTCCAAGAAAACAAATAACAGCATGACCAATAGCGACTTCAAGAGACTAAGCAATATTGATAAAAGTGCGCAATCGCTTTTGGACAAAGCTGCTGAGCATATGAAGTTGTCGTCAAGAGGTTATGTGCGCTGCTTAAAAGTTGCTCAAACAATAGCCGACCTAGATGAAACACCGGTTATTTTAGAAACGCATGTCGCTGAAGCACTACAATTCCGCGGAGGACTTGCGCAATAATGCTTGACCCCTGTAAGCATGTTTGCTATACTAACCCTAACCTAAGTC
Organism: uncultured Candidatus Saccharibacteria bacterium; assembly: GCA_964630055.1. Lineage (GTDB taxonomy): Bacteria > Patescibacteriota > Saccharimonadia > Saccharimonadales > CAZVRA01 > CAZVRA01. The sequence goes on along the minus strand of CAZVRA010000008.1, from coordinate 2,432 downwards.
AGCAAGGAGACAAGGAAATAACCAAACCAGTTCGCCTGAATCATTTTATTCAGGCACCTCAGATACGAGTAATCGACAGCGAAGGCAACCAACTCGGTATCCTTTCGCGCGCCGAAGCTCTACGTACTGCTGAGGAACATGGGATGGACCTTGTCGAGATATCGCCGGATGCTAAGCCTCCGGTAGCAAAAATTGTTGACTGGGGCAAGTTTAACTATCAGCGCACCAAACAGTTGCAAAAAAACAAGCGCAGCGCCAAAACGTCTGAGCTAAAGCAAATGCGATTTGGACTCAAAATTGGTGAGCACGATCTAGGCGTAAAATCACGCAAGATAACTGGTTTCCTAGAAGCTGGTAACAAGGTCAAGATAGTTATTTTCTATCGAGGCCGTGAAATGGCCCATAAAGACCTCGGCTTTAAACTTGCCGACAAAGTGATCGCCAGTTTTGGTGACGAAATTACTGTCGATCAGCCCCCGCAATTAAGCGGCAAACAATTAACATTCGTCATTAGGAGCAGCAATGCCAAAGCTAAAAACCCATAGTGGCACTAAAGACCGTGTGCGGGTCACCAAAACTGGCAAACTTATGCGTCGGCATTCTATGCGCAGCCACTTTCTGCAAAAGAAAAGCAGCGCCCGCAAACGTGGCCTAGCCGGCCTAGAGCCAATCGAAGGTGCTTTTAAGAAAAACCTAAAAAAGCAGCTAGGTATTTAAACATTGGTCAACTACTAGGCATTACCTGCCTGGAATAATTTATAATTTATAAAAGGAGTAAATAATGCGCGTAAAAAGAGGTGTCACCACCCACGCCAAGCATGCCAAAATCAGAAAAGCCACTAAGGGTTTCACTCGTGGCAATAGAAGTAGCGTAAAGCGTGGCAAGCAAGCCATAACCAAGTCGCTACAATATGCTTACCGTGACCGACGTAACCGCAAACGAACTTTTCGTGCTCTATGGAACAGCCGCATTAATGCTGGCGCTCGACTAAACGGCACTACTTACAGCCGGCTCATCGCTGGACTAAAAGCTGCCAAAATAGAGCTAGACCGTAAAGTACTCAGTGAACTGGCTGTTAATGAGCCAGATGCCTTCAAGGCAGTCGTCAAAGCCGCTGGACAAAAATAAGCATTATCGGTAGCTTTGTGGTATAATAACACTCGCTAGGTTGCCGGCTAATCGCCGATTGTGGTCCGCTTGTCGGAGCATAAATAGGAGGAAAGTCCGGGCAGCATAGGGCGTGACAGTTGTTAACGACAACCAGGGGTAACCCTAGGGAAAGTGCCACAGAAACTAAACCGCCCGGCCGTAAAAAGCCTGGGTAAGGATGAAAAGAGTGGGGTAAGAGCCCACAGTCGTGCATGGTGACATGCAAGAATGGTAAACCCTGTCTGCTGCAAGGAGATAAACTCAACATAGGTGCCCGCCTGAGTTTGTCGTGAAGAACCGCTTGAACCTGCGGGCAACCGCTGGTCTAGATAGATGATTAGCTAAAACAAAACCCGGCTTACGGGCAGCCTAGCACCCAAAAAAGCCATACTTTTTTCTACTTACTTACTGTCTGCTTACTGTTGGCATCGAGTATCTCGTTTACAATAGCATCGGCCATCTTATTTAATTCGCGCGGTATATGAGTAAAACTAATTTTCTGAAACTGACTAGCCAGCTGCTTGGTACTCATATTAGTTGCCACTAAATCATGATTTTTAACCTTATACTTACCCAGCATTTGGTTGACCACCAGCAGGCTGTCCATGTAAACGTCCAACTGCTTAATGCCTCGATGCAAAGCCTCTTCTAAACCAATTTTAAGACCCGAATATTCGGCCTGGTTATTGGTTGTAACGCCCAAAAACAGGCCATTTTCGACAATAATTGTGTCGTTTTCGTCTAACAGCACATAGCCGCAAGCCGAAGGACCGGGGTTACCGCGTGAGCCGCCGTCGGTATAAAGTTTGGCTCTAACCAAAGCCCCTGCCGCGTGCCGAGTGTCAAAAACTTCTCCGCCAGAATGGGGCGTAAACTTAAAACGGATTATCTTGACCGGCGTTTCTCCGTTTACTTGCGGCCCGTAATAATTGCGAAAAACCTCTAGCATTTTTTCGAGCGACTCGTAATGCTCGCCCTCGTCCATGTCGGCCTGATCGACAGCCACGAACTGCTTTTCTAAAACACTGGTAATTAACGCCTCGCCAATCACCCGCCAACTAGCCGGATCGGTGGCGTCTACCTTATCCACCAATTGGACTACATCGTTGACTCGCAGATCTTTGTCGTCGTTAACTCGCCAAGTAGACGATTTACGGCCGGCTAAAACCAGCTGGGCCAGCGCATGATCTAATTTTAAACTCTTCATAATCCCATTATCTCACAAATGTGGTCGGGGTGACAGGACTTGAACCTGCGACCTCACGGCCCCCAGCCGTACGCG
>CAZVRA010000007.1:0-25768 GCA_964630055.1 uncultured Candidatus Saccharibacteria bacterium | reverse complement strand
GCTCAGTGGCCGCCCACAAGCGGCGGTGGCAACAACAACGGGGCTCAGTACGACTCTATAACCAATTTGCCACCAATATTGTAGGGTGATTGCTTTGCAATCGCGTTCAACCATAAGTATAATGGTTTTATATAAACTGTGGTGGAGCCAATGAGCGAGCAAACAACAGAAGTTAAGATCAAACCTTTAAAGCGTAAATTACCGCACAATGTTTTTTTGCTGACTACTGCCGCTGCCATAGTATTGATTGGATTGGGCATCATTTACCTGACTCGCATGCGAAAAACCACAAACAGCGGGGTGTGCAATGGCCAAAGCTCTAGTAGTATATATGAGCAGGCCGACGCTGCTATTTTTGACCCAACAAAGCTAAAATTAAAAGCTACTGTAGACAAAATTAATGCCGACCCTAGTAGCAAAAAAGACCAAAGCTGCATGTATATAGCAACCTATTATTACTTAAGTGTTGGTGATCAGATAAAATCCGGGGAGTCATTGGATTATTTGAAGAAGGTCTATAAATCTGACGACAAATACGTACCAAGTTTAAAGAAATACAAGGTCTTGTCTATACCTGATTTAGAGGCTAGACATTCTGTTTTGGAGCAGCGGGCTAAGCAGTTAACCTCTCCGGTAGATAAGTCGGAAATAGAAAAGAAATTTAAAGAAAATGGTATAACTTTGTGAAATATTTGGCCAAATTTTTCTTATTATTTGTAGTCATGACGTCGGTTATAATTCTACGTACCAACAAAGTGCAAGCAGAAATGATCTATTCTAATGGCGAAGATGTACCGGCCTATTTTGCTAATGCTGGTTGGTCAGACGGTTGTCCTGTTAATGGTGGACGTAAAGTAGCTCAAGGTACATGGGTATCTGTTGCGGGCAGTTCTTTGCAACTAGACGCGACAGTTGCGCAGGGCAATACTGCGCCATTAAATTTGGATTTTAATGCCTTTGTTTATAAATGCTTTGGCAACCAGTCTACTACAGTTAACTTAACTAACTACGTAACTAATACAGGCTTATATTTTTTTACCGATGGGTCAGGCAACTCCCTTGGCGGCGGGACTATACCTACGCTTTTGAACACTAATACGTCAGTCACATCTCCGGATGCTAATGGAAGAACTGGAGTGCGCTACGGACGTAATCGCACGACCTTTTCGGTTAACACTAGTGGTCTGCCGGCCGGTCGAGCCACATTAACTGTTTGGTTGGCTAGTCGCCAGTATAACTGGTTTAATAACAATACGTTTGTTTGTGTATTGCCGGCCGACAAAAATATTCGTGCTGGAACTGATCTTTATACGTATAGTGGTTTAGGCGCTGATTGTGCTTCTAACCTTGTATCTTTTACTATATCTGTCAACGTTGTGCCCCCTGGTGGACCGGTCCTGCCGGCTTTGCCTAATCTGACGAACACCTGTACAGGTATAAGATATGCCTATGGAGGTGCCCAGATCAGGTTTAACGGTCCGGCCGTTAATCGGGAGGATTTTCCGCCCAACGGCGAAATTAATCTTTTAGACAGGGGTGTCAGCTCGCCGGCCACTTACTTATATGCCTGGGATAGTGGTTCAGGATACGCTTGGTACCAGATGCAAAATTGGACATGGGTACAGCCAGGTGGTTGTACGGTTCCATTTACCGTAACTCCAGTTGCAAACCCACCCAGCTTGACAGGTCCAGAAGACAATCCTACGGGAGCAAATTTCCCTGGTGGAACGGTCACCAGTCCGGTTAAAGTTAATGGTATAAATGTAAGGTGTGACTACACTCTAGCGCGTGCTAACGGCTCAACAGTAAGCTTGGGCACTAGCTCTACCAGTGAGAACATTAATGGATCTGTAGGTGTTTGTGGCTCTAGGAACTTTAATATAAGCGTAACCGCGGGTGACAAGGTGTGTCTTAGGGTTACTGTCAGTCCTAAAAATGGCGAGGCAGACTATTCTGGCAATATAATATCTGGTAGTGGGTCAGATTCTGACTCTGCCTGCAAAACAATCACATCCAAACCCTACATTGGCGCCTTTGGTGGTGATGTTAGAGCCGGTGGTGTATTTGGTAACACTTGCACCTTAGCCACTGCCGCCAAGATAGACACCTACAATGGCTCTGGCTCCCAACTGGCTGCCATAGCCTCAGGAACCATAGACACTAACGCTGGCTTTAAAACCTTCCGCATGAACACTCCTGGCAATACTTTAGCTTTTGCTAACACTCCTTCGAGTGGCAACTTTAGCAACAGCCATTGTATACACGACTACTTTAACGACAAGCCGGCTGACCTTGTCGGTAACTTACCCAGCTCACTTAATGGATTGGCTGACGGCATTACCTATGTTAATGGCGATCAGACTATAAATGGTAATACCAATAGCTTCGATAAGCATTCTAAGGTTTATATAAATGGCAACCTAACCATTAACAAAAATATCGCCTTTGCGAATGGTCCCTGGGCATCGCGTGCAGATATCCCCGGCTTACAGGTAATTGTCAGCGGCAATATATACATAGACCGAGCTGTTACCCAGCTAGACGGTGTTTATGTGTCCAAGGGTACAGTTTACACTTGCGCCGAGGGGGTTGACCGCGCAAATGGCAACGCTATATTAGCCAACAAGCTTTACGACAACTGCAATAATCAGCTTGTTTTTAACGGCGCCCTAATTGCTAACAATGTTAAGTTGCTGAGGGCCTTTGGCTCTAATTACATGGCTGGCAATAGTGAGTATCCTACTAGCTCCAAGTTGTGTTCTGCTGGCAGATCTGGCTTTACCTGCGCTGGTGAGGTGTTCAACTTTACCCCAGAAACCTACCTGGCTCAGTGGCCGCCCACAAGCGGCGGTGGCAACAACAACGGGGCTCAGTACGACTTCATCACGGCCTTGCCGCCCATCTTGTAGTAAATATGTAGTTTCTGCTTGCGCTCACCCATGGGGCTTATGCTATAATCCTAAGTAATATGAACATACTGAGTGGGGTATCAGACTTTTTTGGCCTAGACATCGGCACCACGGCTATTAGGCTGGTGGAGCTGCATGGTGGCGGGCGGATCAAGGCGCTGGTAAAGTACGCCTACCTGCCAATCGATGCTAAAGCTTCGCTAAGCGATTCTAAGACCGACCACCAAAAGCTGGCCACGGCCATAAAAGATTTGCTTGGTCAGGCCAAGGTGACCACCAAAAATGTGGCCGTTGGCTTGCCGTCTCAGCGGGTGTTTACTACGGTGGTAGATATCGACAAGCTTAGCCCATCGGAAATTGCCAGGACTATTCAGTACCAGGCCGATTCGCTGATTCCTACGCCGCTTAGCGAGTCCAAAATGGAATGGGCCGTGCTGGGCGATTCGCCCAAGGAAAAAAACAAGGTCGAGGTGCTAATTAGCAGTATTAGCAACGATTTTGTGGAGTCGAGGCTAGAAATGCTAGAGGCGATTGGCCTAAATGTTATTGCTTTTGAGCCAGACCACATGGCGTTAGCTCGGGCGGTGATACCGGCCGATGCCACGTTGCCGCAGATGGTGGTAGATGTTGGCAGTCGGGCGACCGACATTGTGGTTAGCGTAAATGGCGGCCCGCGGCTGGCTCGTACTATTCCAACCGGTAGCGAGGCGATTATTCGGGCTGCGGTTCAGAACCTAAACATCGACGAAAAGCAGGCTCAGCAGTTTGTGGGCAAGTTCGGTCTTAACCGCGACAAGCTGGAAGGCCAAATTTATAACTCTATAATTGGCACCATAGAAATTTTGGTGTCGGAAATAGACAAGTCGCTTAAGTTTTTCCAGGCGCGCTATCCGGAGCTAAAAATTGACCGCATTATTCTAACGGGTGGGGCGTCGGCGCTGCCGGATTTCCCGCTGTATATTGCTAACCGCTTTAACCTAAATGTCGAAATTGGTAATGCTTGGCGCAACGTGTCGTTTCCGGCCAGCCGCCAAGAGGAGCTACTGGCGGCGTCTAACCATTTTGCAGTGGCAGCCGGTTTGGCGGAGAGGGTAGAGTAAGCCGACATGATTCAGTTTAACCTGCTACCCGACGTAAAAATGGAGTACATCAAGGCCAAGGCCTTGAAGCGGACAATTGTGGTTATTTCGCTTTTGGTTAGTGCTAGCGCACTGGCGGTGTTTGTGTTGCTATTCATGACGGTTAGAGTATTTCAGACCATGCACATGAAGAACCTAGACAAGGACATCAAAGAAACCACAGCTAAAATAAAGCAAACCCCAGACCTAAACAAGGTGCTTACCATACAGAACCAGCTCAAAACCTTGACTGGTTTGCACGACAAAAAGCCAGTGGTGTCGCGGCAGTTTAATTTTATTACTCAGCTAGTTCCGGCAGCGGCCACAGTGGGCAAGGTAGATACCGACTTTACGGCCAAGACGATTTCAATTTCTGGCGAGGCTGATGCGCTTAGCACCATTAACAAATTTGTTGATACGCTCAAGTTTACGACCTATAGCTACAAAGATTCTGGCGGTCAGTCCAAGTCGGGCAAGCCGTTTAGCGGGGTAGTTATGAGCAGTTTTGGTGTTGGTGACAAGTCTACCACCTACCAGATTAGCCTAAATTACGACGAAGCTATTTTTGATAACTCCAAAGACATCACTCTAACCATTCCAAAGATTATTTCTACTCGGTCCGAGACCGAAAAGCCAACTGATTTATTTAAAGCCCTGCCGGCGCCAACCAAAACACCATAAGACCACACAGGATATAAAAATCATGAAACTAGACTTAAGCAGCAAAAGAACCAAAATAGACAAAGCCCAGGCTACGCTAGTAGGGGCAGTGGCTGCTGCTGTTTTTATAACCGTGTTTTCGCTGGTGTCGGCTAGGTCTTTGTTGCGACAACGCAGTTACCAAAGCAAGGTGATAGAAAAGCAAGAGACAGCTCGTGACCAGTTGCATAAAAACCTAGACGCAGTTAACGCTTTGGCAAGCAGCTACAAGCAGTTTGTCAGTTCGCCGGATAACGTCATTGCTGGTAACCCCAGGGGTAGTGGCGACCGTGATGGCGACAACGGCAAAATAACCCTAGATGCGTTGCCCAGCAAATACGACTTTCCAGCTCTAACTAGTAGCCTAGAAAAAATCCTGACCGACAAGAAATTTAAGGGCAATGGTATAAGCGGTACCGACGATGAGGTCGCCCAAAGCACCAAACAGGCTAGCAATAATCCCGAAACTGTCGAGATTCCGTTTAACCTATCTGTTAGCGGTTCGTATCAGTCGGTTCAGGACTTAATTAACGTGTTGCAAAGGTCAATTCGGCCCATAAATATTCAGACCATGAGCTTAAATGGTGGCGTTACCGACATGAAGCTAGACATCAAGGCCAACACCTACTACCAACCCGAAAAGACTTTTGACACCAAGACCCAAGTTCTAAAGGAAGGGACGGCTAGTACTAAAAAATGAAACAAAAAGACATAATGCTGTTGGCGGTAGTAGCGATATTTGCTGGCGTGTTTTCTATGCTGCTTTCTAATTGGCTGATTGTGCCCAAGCAAGCTTTTAGCCAAAAATATACCATTGCCGACAAAATAGACGACAATTTTCCGGAACCAGACAAGCGCTATTTTAACAAAGATTCGGTGGATCCAACCAAGCTTATTACTATTGGCGACAATGCCAACCAAACGCCGTTTAACAACGGCACTAAGCGGTAGGAAAGGCGGCGCACCATGAGCGTGTTGTCGGCCACTAGCCAGCAGGCAGTCGAAGAGGAGCTAGTTCGGGAGGGTTTAATAACGACCGACGATTTCGAGCAGCACAGGGCCGAAGCACAAGCGGCCGGTACGCCTCTGCTGACTCACCTAGTAACCAGCGGCACAGTTAATGACGAGGACCTAACGCGCGCCATTGCCAAGGTGGCCCAAGTGCCTTATGTTAATTTGAGTGCCGCCCGGGTGGACCCGGACGTGCTGGACTTGCTGCCGCAGGACATTGCCGAGCGCTACATGGCTGTGCCGCTGGGCGAGATGCAACATCGTTTGGTGGTGGCCATGCTAGATGCCGACAACGTCCAGGCGGCCGACTTTTTGAGCAACAAAATTGGCCGGCCACTCAAGGTTTATGCGGCCAGCGAAACCGGCATCCGCCGCATACTCAAGCAGTATGCCGAGCGGCTGGATAGCAGCCTAGCCGGCCTAAAAGATGCCGATGCCCAGGCAACAGCCGAGGCCGATGCCGCCGGCAAAAACGCCAACGACAAAAAAATTAGCGTTATTGTCCAAGATTCGCCCATTAGCAAGGCGCTCAGCACCATCATGGAGTACGCTGCCAAAAACCGGGCCAGCGATATTCATATTGAGCCGTTAGAAAAGTCGCTACGCATCCGGGCCCGCATAGACGGCGTCCTGCGCGAAATTATGAAGCTGCCCAAAAGCACCGAGCCAGCCTTGGTGTCGCGCGTTAAAATTCTGAGCAACCTCAAAATCGACGAACACCGCATCCCGCAGGACGGCGGCTTTACCATTATGGTCGACAACAAGCCGATCGACCTGCGTATTGCCATTAGCCCGGTGGTGTGGGGCGAGCAAGTGGTTATTCGTTTGCTAGACAAAAGCGGTACCAGTTTGCGACTGGAGGACATGGGCTACCATGGTCGAGCCCTGCGGACCATCCGCGAAGGTCTCAAGCAGCCCAATGGCATGATCCTGACCAGCGGGCCGACCGGTTCGGGTAAGTCGACTAGCTTGTATGCACTGCTGCAAGAGATCAAAAACGACACCGTAAACATTGTGACCCTAGAGGACCCAGTTGAATACAAAATGGATGGTATTAACCAAATTCAGGTTAACGCCGATGTGGGGCTGACTTTTGCTGCCGGTTTGCGTAGTATTTTGCGTCAGGACCCCAACATTGTGATGGTCGGAGAAATTCGCGACAAAGAAACCGCTCAGCTAGCCGTCCAGGCGGCGCTGACGGGGCACTTGGTTTTTAGTACACTCCACACCAACAGCGCCGCCGGCATTTTGCCGCGTTTGCTAGACATGGGCATCGAGCCCTTCCTAATTGCCAGCACCGTGCACACGGTTATTGGCCAGCGCCTAGTGCGGCGGATTAGCGACAAGCGCGAAACTTACCAGAGCGACCAAACCGAAACCCAGTCTATTCACGAAGCGCTCAACAAATTTTTGCCGGCCTCAACAGATGAGCAGGCCGCCAAAGCTCAAGATTTGGGCTATAACAACTTGCCACTTAAGGGTCAAAGCGCTTATACTTTATTCAAGGGTAAAGATAGCCCTGAAACCCCGGGTGGCTACAAGGGTCGCATGGGACTATACGAGGTCTTTGAGGTAACAGAGTCAATCCAAAAGCTCATCCTCAAACGGTCAACAAGTTCCGAGATTCAGCGAACCGCTCAAGCCGAAGGCATGTTGACCATGCGCGAAGACGGCTACCTAAAGGCTTTGGCCGGTTTTACAAGTATAAACGAGGTTAACAGGGTGGCCGCTGCCGATAGCGCCTAGGTCTAGGCCGAGTATCCAGCAAACCACAGAAAAAGAGACAAATTATGCAACAACTACGAATCGAACTGCTGTTAGAAGAAGTTATCAAAAAGAAGGCCTCGGACTTACACTTGCAAGTTGGCCTGCCGCCGATGCTGCGTGTCGACGGTTCGCTGCTGCCAATTAATGCCATTCAGCCTCTCAGCGAGGAGGAGGTAGAAGCCTTGGTGTTTGCCATTTTGGACGAAGACCAAAAGCAGATTTTGCTTAAGGACAAAGAGTTTGACTTTAGCTTTGCCTTTGGCGACCTGGGGCGGTTCCGTGTTAATGCCTTCCATGAGCGGGGCAACCTAGCGGCGGCCATGCGCCTGATTCCTAACGAAATTCTTAGCATCGAGCAGCTGGGCTTGCCGCAAATTGTTAACAAATTTGCCGAATATCCACGTGGTTTGGTGCTGTTTACTGGGCCGACTGGTTCGGGCAAGTCTACCAGCTTGGCAGCGATTATTAGCAAAATTAACCACGAGCGGGCCTCGCACATTGTGACTATCGAGGACCCAATTGAGTACACGCACAAATCTATCCGCTCGGTGGTGGTGCAGCGCGAAGTTCACTACGACACCTATAGTTTTAGCGCCGCGCTGCGTAGTAGCTTGCGCCAGGACCCCGACGTGGTGCTTATTGGCGAAATGCGCGACCTAGAAACCATCAGCTCGGCTATTACCATTGCCGAAACCGGGCACTTAGTGCTGGCCACACTGCACACCAACAATGCCGCCCAATCTATTGACCGTATGATAGATGTTTTCCCGCCACACCAGCAGCCGCAGGTGCGGTCGCAGTTGGCCAACATTTTGATGGCTATTTGTTCGCAGCGCCTGGTTCCGGCCATCGGCGGCGGCCGAATTGCTTCGGCCGAAATATTGGTTGCCACACCAGCGGTGCGCAACATTATTCGCGAGGGCAAAAGCCATCAGCTAGAGGCGGTTATCCAAACCGGCGCCGAATTTGGTATGCAGAGCATGGACAAAACCCTGGTCAACCTGGTTCATGCCGGCACCATTACTTACGACGAGGCTCGCAACTACGCTGTAGACATAGACGAACTAGACAGGTTAATGAGAGGCTAGGCTAAGGTAGAACAATGCAAATATACAAATACACGGCGCGCAACCCCGAAACCGGCGACAAAGTCGTTAGCGAAGTTCAGGCCCAAAACGAGCAGGCCGCCGCCAAAGTGATCCGCGAACAAGGCCTGGCGCCGGTAGACATTAGGCTAAAAGGCGAGGGCAGCAACACCCCGCTGAGCAATCTGACCCACCGAATAAGCATCAAGGACAAGGTGCTGTTTTCGCGCCAATTGAGCACCCTAATTAACGCCGGCTTGCCGTTGGTACAGAGCTTGCAAAACGTGCTGGACCAAACCCAAAGCAAACCGCTTAAGGTTGTGATACAGCAGGTTATAAACGATGTCGAGGGCGGTTCATCGCTGAGCCAGGCCCTGGTCAAGCACCCCCGCGCCTTTAACCGAGTGTTTGTTAGTATGGTGGCAGCGGGCGAAACGTCTGGTACTCTAGACAAATCGCTGGAGCGCTTGGCCAACCAGCAGGAAAAAGACGCCGAAATCCTCAAAAAAGTCCAGGGAGCCATGGTCTACCCAGCAATTGTGATTTTGGTGATGATAGCCGTGGTTGGGTTTATGATTGTCAAAGTTTTGCCGCAAGTCGAGATGATCTACAAAGATATGCCAGGCGCCAGCTTACCGCTAATTACCCGAGTTTTGTTGGCGGTTAGCCACTTTACAATTAAATACTGGTGGGTAGTTATTTTGGCGATGGTAATAACAGCTTTTGGTACTACACGGTGGGCCAGAACTGGTCCAGGCAAAGAAGTTATAGATGGCGCTAAAATGCACGCCTGGCCGATTGGCCCGCTGTTTATGAAGCTTTATATGGCTCGGTTCGCCCGCACTGGTAGCACGCTGGTGGGCAGTGGCGTACCGCTTATACAAATGCTTAATATTACCGGCGAAGCCATAAATAATGTTCATGTAGAAAACTCACTCAGCCGAGCCACCGAAAAGGTCAAGGGCGGTAAAGCACTTAGCGAAGCCCTGCAAGGCGACAACAACTTTTTGCCGCTAGTGCCCAGCATGCTTAAAATTGGCGAACAATCTGGAGCTTTGGAAAGCATGTTAGAAAAAATTGCCGACTACTACGAAAAAGAGGTCGACCAGCAGATCAAGAACATATCGACCATTATTGAGCCAGTTTTGATGGTTATTTTGGGTGTAATGGCCTTTATTATTGTGGCTGCCGTGCTGCTGCCAATTTACGGCCTAGCTGGCAAGACAATCATACAATAATCGTGCTGTATTTTGCATAAAGTACTTGCTTTTTAAGCATAAGCGACTTATATTATAACTATCTCCATCAACTTAAATATGTAGGGGGCATACATAAATGCTACAAACTATCAAAAAAAGACAACAAGAACAAGGCTTTACTATTATAGAAGTCTTGATCGTGCTGGCAATTGCCGGGTTGATAATGCTTATCGTGTTCTTGGCAATTCCTGCCTTGCAGCGCAATAGCCGCAACACACAGAGGAAGAATGACGTATCGGCTATGACAAGCGCCATGTCTAATTTTATCAGCAATAACAATGGCTCGTTACCAACTGCAGTTGGTAACGTGACTGCAGACACTAAATCAGTTGCTTTTTGGTGTAATGGGGCTACTCAAGGCACACTTACATCAAGAGACACTGTGACAGTTTCTGGTGCAAACTGTAGTACAACCAACAGAAACTATGAACAGGGCAAGGTAGGTTTATATGATTTAACTAACTCTGCTGTGTTTATGAACTCAGCTAATACAGAACCTGCCGTAGGGGCTCCTAATACTACGGGCTCTAAAACTAACGTAACTATAAATAGCGTCGTGATTAATATAGGATATCAGTGTGCTACTGACGCAGCATCCTCTAACCCTACTGTCAATAACCGTGCCGTATCTGTATATTATGTAACAGAGACAGGAAGTGGCAGTGGTGCTCTGCAATGTGTAGGTAGCTAAGGAAAAATACTTAATTAAAACAGGCCCAAACGGGCCTGTTTTAATGTTCGCTGACTATTTACTTTTATGAATCTACGCAACGCGATGTTAATCCGCCAGAGGTTTCTAGCGAATAAACAACAGCAGCAGCTCGCGCAGATGCTACGCTGGCAATCGTACTGTCAGTGTTACACTTAAATCCAACAACTACCAGGAATTTGCCTGCACCTGGACCATCGCCAGCAGCAGTAGCTGTTGCCTGAAGCTGCGCAGTATATCCACCTTGTATGCGGGCTGATGTTAACGTGTCTGCAGTCGAAGTTCCGAAATATATACTTGGTCCATTTACCTCTGTAGTTACTGCCTCAGTACCACTCGAAGCGGCAAGTCCTGTAGGCAATTTACCATTATTGTTATTCGAGAACTCAGAAACCCCTCCAAGCAGTGCGCCTGCTGAGTTTTTGGCTTGCGTATTCCTACTGTTCCTCTGAAGCGCTGGTACAGCCAAGAACACGATAAGCATTATCAACCCGGCAATTGCCAGCACGATCAAGACTTCTATAATAGTAAAGCCTTGTTCTTGTTGTCTTTTTTTGATAGTTTGTAGCATTTATGTATGCCCCCTACATATTTAAGTTGATGGCTCCAATTAATATCGGGCGGGCGGGCCGCCCCGAGAAAAGCGCACCAAACTACACATAAATAAACTAATCAAATAAACCATCGCAAGGATGGTGCGCTTTTCTCCGCGATTTTTGGGTTCTGGCGCTTTAAAATTACTCCACACAAAACACGCTTATGGTATACTGAATTTATGAAAAAGAGTGGGCAGCTAAGAACGCTTGCCAGCCGGGGCTTTACCATTACTGAGGTAATGATATTTATGGCTGTGACCGCCATGATATTAATTAGCGCCTTAACGGCCATAAACGGAGCCCAGCAGCGGGCCGAATTTAATGACTCTATAAATGACGTTAACCAGCAAATAAATGATGTGGTTAACAATATAAGCACGGGCTATAGTGCTAGCCAAGCTAATTTTAAATGCAATAAGGCCTTAGACGTAAATGGTAAGCATATTGTAGCTGGGTCCGATTCTTTGGGGACTAATTCTGACTGTGTTTTTATGGGTAAAATAATACGTTTTAGCAAAAGTAGTGAATTTGCAGTTTACCCTGCACTGGGCTTAAGGCTGTCGGCGGCTGGCAAGGAGCCTCAGAACCTAAAAGACAACGAGTTATTTCTAGGCAACGATACAGGACTTATAGAAAGAAGGCGTTTAAAGAATGGCTTAACTGTTAAAAGTATGTATGTTAAATCCGATACAGGTGTCAAAACTGAAGTTACCGCAGTAGGTTTTTTGCAGAACCTAAAAAGGGGTAGCGGGGGGTTGTTTTCGGGTGGAAATGCGCAGTCAATAAACTATACTTGGTTTAAAGATTTTGAATTTGGTTTGCGGCCCGTAATCCCCGCTGACGGTGATATTAACGATACTTTTGTAGGAGCATTTGGTAATAATCTTAACCCTACAACACCAATAAATTTGTACCGTGATGCTTATGAGCTTAATCCTTCTGGAGATTCAGCACGCAACCCGACCAACGGTATCATTATCTGTTTTGAAGGAAGTGGTAACCGCAAAGGAACAATAACAATTGGTGGGCCAAATCGCTCGGCGACCACTAAACTAGAAATTGGGAATGGAGCATGTTGATCAGCACAAGTAAAAAAAACCTACGCAGCCTTGGTAAGCAAGGCGACACCATTGTAGAGGTCTTAATTGCTGTTGTAGTCGTTAGCACTGTATTGGTTGGGGCGTTCACCATTGCCAACAAAAGCTCGCAAGCTGTGCGCATGGCACAGGAGCGGTCCGAAGCTATGAAGATCGCCGCTGGCGAGGTAGAGCATTTAATGTCTTCTGTGCCAGCCGGTGTTGGCCAATGCTTTAATGCTGCTGCAACGCCTCCGGGATATGTATCTGCATTAACTGTTGCAATTCCTGCGCTGGGATCTAGTGGAGACGTCGATGGTAGCTACAAATCCGAATGTAAATCAGGTGCAGGGGTTACTTATAGCAGATTTATAGATAACGACAGTCCTCCTAGTGGAACTCCCAAAACTTACACTGTGCATGTGCGCTGGGATGGTCTAAATGGCACTCGCCAAGAAGTGACGTATAAATACAGGGCGGCAAATTAATATGGATACTCAGCACAAACAATCGGTATCCCAATCTGGATTTACAATCATGGAGCTTATGATTGCGACCACTATTTTTAGTGTTATTTTGTTGCTTTGCACATTTGGCATGATGAAAATTGGTCGAACTTACTACAAGGGCATTATTTCTAGCCGCACTCAGTCTGCGGCTCGTGCTGTTAGCGATAGCATAGTCCAAGCAATTCAGCTGGAGGGCGAGCTAAAAAACCCACCAAGTACGATTCCTCCCCAACCAAACCTCGCAGACTCTGGATCTTTTTGCGTGGGCAGCCGTCGTTTTACATATACATTTGGCACCAAGGTTAGCGACACGACACCTGGCGTTAGGTCTGATATCGTAACTAGTGTAGGTTGTCCTGATATAGCAACTCAAGCTTTTAATACTCAGAATTACCAGGAGTTACTAGGGCCAGGCATGCGCCTATTGCAGCTAAAGATAGAAGACACAGGTGGTGGCGAACAAAGGGTTACTGTCCGTGTTGCATATGGCGACGATGATCTTTTGGTAGACGATGCGGGTAAAAAAATGGATGAAACCGGCTTATTAGTATGGCAGGCCCACTGCAAGGGCGGCACGGGCGATGAATTTTGTGCTATGTCGGAGCTTGTCACTTATGCTAAGAAACGTATATAATGGTGCATAAGCATTATGAGCAAGGGAAGCGAGCAAATATGGGCAAAATAAGTAAACTTTTTAGCAAAGCTAGCCTTACAAAAAACAATCAATCTGGCATGGTGTCTATTATTGTAACAATGATTATTATGATTGTTCTTACGCTTATTGTGCTGGGGTTTGCTCAGTTAGCCCGCCGAGAGCAGCGAGCTACGCTGGACCGTCAGCTCAGTACTCAAGCATTTTATGCTGCCGAGAGCGGCATTAACGATGCCAGGCGTGCCCTGGCGAATCTACCTGTCGGTACGCCAACTCCTTACGAAAAGCAAAACTGTGCGCCAGATGGAGTTGTGCCCAACAATTCATTAGACAGCGGCACTAATGTGGCCTATACCTGCTTGCTAATTAAGCAAAAATTGCCCAATTTGGTTTATGGTAATGTCGGCACAGATAAATCTATAATTGTGCCCATAAATTTTGAAGGCGGCAGCTCCGACTTAAAAATAAGCTGGCAGGGCAAAGACGGTCAAACCGGCATACGTGGTGGCACAACCAACTTTCCTAAGGAAGACACTTGGAGCCCAGCATCACCAAACCCCGGAAATGTTGGTGTTCTGCGTATAGATATTGTGCCAGTCTCTAACCTAGATAGAGCCACCATGTCTAGTAGCACCTATACGGCTTTTTTGTATCCGGCAGGATCGGGTGGTAGTTCGTCCGTGCCATATGTACCTGGACCATCTAATCAAGGTAAAATTGTCAGCGTTAATTGCATCAACCCAGACCCATACAAATGTGCCATTAATATAACTGGCTTAAATGGTACTACAAAATATATGATGCGCATGAAGTCTATTTATACGGCCAGTGCGGTGGATATATCAACAACAAATCCTAATGTAACTCTAAGTGGCGCCCAGGCCGAGATTGACTCGACAGGCAAGGCCCAGGATGTGCTAAAACGCCTCAAGGTGCGTACGCCCATAGCTGGTTCGGGTAGCGGCGATGTGTTTTTACCAGAATACGCCCTAGAAACGGCCGGTGATATTTGTAAGCTGTACGATCTGATGCCATCGTCGGCTGGTGCCAGCACCAACAACTGTCCTTAGCCTTTTAGGTCTGTTGGTTTTTAGAAAACCTGGCAAGGCTATTTACTGATTTGCCAATAACGGTTATGCTGTTAACATGTCTCGGAGTCTAGTTTTATGATCGAATATACCCGGCGGCCAGTTGGTGGCGTGGTGCCTCGCGGTGGCGTTGGGCTAGTCGGCCGACAGCCACGACTCCACCCACATGCCCAGCCGCCTGCTCAGCCTCAGTCGACGGAGCAATCGGAGCAGTTGGCAAGTACGCCACCTTTGCATTTGCATGCAGCAGCGCCGCCGGCATTGACTCCTGCTGCACCCGTGCCCGTTCCAGCCTCTCCAGAGCCAGAAGCAAAGACTATAATCGTAACTTCGGCCGAAACTTCGGCTAAAACGCCAACTTCGGAGCTGTCCGAAACCAAGGCCAACCGAATTGCCGTGCGCCTGGTAAATGACGTCGCCATGCCGGCGACCCCAGCCAAGGCCAAAGCCAAGGTTGTGCCCAAAAGTGCGCCTGCGCCCAAAATTTTGCCCACGCACCACCTTAAGCCCAGCCCAGAGGTAGACGAATCGCTGCTGCAACAAGCCAGCAGCAATTTGTATAAGCCTAGCCCGGCTCGTCAAAAACAGATTGACAAAGTGGTTACGGTGGGGGAGCATTTGGCGGAGCTGCGCAAGCGGCTGGCTTACAGTCTGATTGCGCTGTTAATTGGTACGGCCATTGGGTATAACTTGCGCGAACAAGTCATAAGCATTTTGGTTAAGCCGCTGGGCAAGCAGCTTTACTACACCAACCCCACTGGCGGTCTGGATTTTTTGCTTAAAATTTGTATGTTTATTGGTTTTATTGTGGCACTGCCGGTTATTGTGTATAACCTTATCCAGTTTGTAGCCCCGGCTGTCAAAAATCGTTTGGCCGAGCGGGGCGCCAAAATTTTGTTTTATTCGGTGATTTTGGCGGCAGCCGGCATGACGTTTGCCTACGTTGTTTGCTTGCCGGCAGCCCTAAAATTTTTGGGCGAGTTCACCAGCGGCAAAATTGAGTCGCTGATTACTGCCAGCGAATACTTTAACTTTGTTATGCTCTATTTGGGCGGCTTTGCGGCGCTGTTCCAGATGCCACTAATTTTTGTTTTTGTAAACAAAATTAATCGGCTTAACGCCAAAAAGCTGATGTCTAAACAGAGGGTAGTAATTTTGGTGGGCTTTGTGGTGGCCGCCATCTTAACACCTACACCCGATCCGCTCAACCAAACCCTAATGGCGCTGCCCATAATTGTGCTGTACCAGCTGTCTGTTTCGGCAGTTTGGCTGGCTAACCGGCGCCGTCCAGCGGCACGGACCAGCCGCGCCGACGTAGTTTTGGAATATTAAACTTCTTAAAGTTCTAAACGCCCAGCGGCAGCAAAATGCCAGCCGTAGTAGTGTCGTTTTGTGACTCTAGGGTTATTTCGCCGCCCAGGCGGTTGGCCACAGTTTTGCAGACGTACAGGCTTAGGCCCATGCCTTCGTGGTCGTATTGCAAAACGTCGCTTTGGCTGGTAAATGGCTTGAATATATCGGCCGACTGTTCTTGGCTAATGCCAGTACCGGTATCTGTTATTTTAGCTATTAACTGACCGTTTTGCACCTGTGCCGACACGTTTATGGTTGTGCCTGGCTGGCTGTAATCTATGGCGTTTTCGATTAAGCAGTCAAACATAAGCTTGAGCTCCTCTGGATGAGTGTAAACCGGCTGCGATATATCAATTTGCGGCGCAACCGTTAGCTGTTTTTGCGTGATATTAGCCTGATACTTAGCGCATATGTCGCTGACAATTTGCGGGATGTCGCAGGGGACGACTTCTGGCGATAGCGGGTGGGCCGCCGCTCCAACTTTGTAGGCCAGCTCGTCTAGCCGGCCCAGACCGCTTTTTATAATGCCGGCAATTTTTTGGTCGCGGACGGTGCTAGCGCCGCTTTTTAGCTTGCCAACTATGCCGCCTAGGTTGGCGCCCAGCCCAGCCAAAACTTTGCGCCGGCGGGAGCTGAGGTTGTCCATAGCCTCGCGTAAGTTGCCCAAAATTCGTTTTTGCTCGCGGCTAATTAGGTACAACCGCACGGCGTTGCCCAAAATAACAATTGCCACCACGCCAGCCGCAATTTGGTAAAACAAATAAGTTTGTGAACGCACCGTGCCTAGGCTAAACAGGGCCCAGTTGAGCACGGCCGTTAGAACCACAGCCAGCACTACTGGCACTAGGAAGTACCATCGGCTGGTCACTCGGCCTAGGCCAACGGCGACTGGCGCTTCGGTGGTTGGTTCGGCCAAAGATAGCTCGCTGCCGGGAGCGCCATCGCCGTTGGCCGCATGCTCGGCGTAGTCGGCAGTGGCCGCCAGGCCCATGATAGGAGCTTTGAGCTGCTTGGCGGCCACTGCCTCGGCCTCACCCATGCCTTGCAGCATCTCTACCGAACTTTTTATGGTAGCCAGCGGGGTATTGATGTTGTGCAGCACCAGGCGCGAAAAGTTCTTTTGGTCTTTAATGGTATTTTGTAGTTTGTCTATAGAGGCGGCCAATTGTTTACTTTTGCGGCGGTCAAGATAGGCTTCGACTAGCAGGAACGCGGCTAATACGCCCAATAAAAACCATATAAATATTGGCAATGCTCGCTGCGTTTCGCTGCCAATGCCCAGCTTATTAAGCGCCTCACCTATACCGGCGGCAAAGGCATTAGGCCCTTCGCTAGCCTGCGCCAGAGGTGTTAGGGGTGGTGGACCGGCATTAAACGGTGCGGCAGGTTCGGGCGCTGCTGGCTCCGGGGTGGCGGCTGGCGGATTTGGCGGCGTGCTCGGCGGTTGAGTAGTAGCCGGCGGCGTAACGGTAGCTGGGCAGTCGCGGCCATATGCACATTTGCCGTAGGGCTGCTGTTCGTTGTAGGCTGCTCGAGCCAAGCCTGGTATCATCCAGGTTCCTAGCCCCAGCATAACTATAGTTATGGTCAGACCCCTAGCTATTCGGCCAAGCAGCTCTTTTTGGCGTTGGGCATGTCGTTGTATTTTTGTCATTGTCTGGTTACGGTTATTGGTAATTTGCTTCGGCGGGCAGGGCTTTTACTCAAATCTTGGCAAAAGACCAACAAAAATCTTTTGCATTTATGCTTAATGATATATACTATAGCGTAGTAAAGGGAAAGAAGGAAGCTACAATGTTTGATCTAGGTCTACCAGAACTAATAATCATACTAATAATCTTGTTGTTGCTTTTTGGCACAACTCGTTTGCCAAAATTGTCGCGTGCATTAGGCGAAGCGGCCCAAGAATTGCGCAAAGGCTTTAGCGGCGATCCGCATGCCGATAGCAAAAAAAGCTCGGGTTCTAGCTCCAACGACAACACCTCCAAGTCATAATTTGAGCATTATTTAGTCATTAGCGACGTATCTATCCACGATTTGCCCAAGTTTTGTCTAAAAAAATTTGACAATTGATAGGCGTTTAGGCAATAATTAAGCTTAAGCGTTATTTCACGCAAACAAAAATTTAAAAATAAAAAATGAATCTACAACATATTGACGTCCAAAAAATCATGACTCAAGAACTGTCGCGCAAGGACTTCTTGGTTAGCGTGGCAGCTACCGCTGTAGCCGTGGTTGGTATTGGTAGTTTACTAAAAAATATCAACGATATTTTTGGCCGCTCAGCTTCTCGGCCAGCTACTTCTCGGGCAACTGGCTATGGTGGCAGTGCTTATTCTGGCTTGCAGCCCAAATAAGCTTAATTTTTCTTATTTTAGTTATCTTTAAAAGCTTGAGGTTATGTTATTATTAGATCAGTTATTTTGGGTAGAAGACGGTAAAAATGTTTAGTAAAAAAATATGTAATAATCGGCGGTCGCAGACATGAGTCGCTTGCCAGTACCTGGTCAAGACGTTGGTACCTGGGGCGATATTCTTAACGAATTTTTGTCGGTTGCTCATAACACCGATGGCACAATTCGCACATCGGCGTTGCCGAGCATTATCGGCGCCACCGGTCCGGCTGGACCGACCGGTCCTGTTGGAGCAATTGGCCCACCTGGCGCCACCGGCCCGCAGGGAACAACCGGCTTGCAGGGTCCAACCGGGCCTACCGGTAGCATTGGTCCCGCCGGTGCCACCGGCCCACAAGGCACAACTGGCTTAACCGGCGCCACTGGCCCAACAGGCGCTACTGGAGCCACCGGCTCGATTGGTCCCGCCGGTGCCACCGGCCCTCAGGGTCCCACAGGTTTGACTGGTAGTACTGGCGCCACCGGACCCCAAGGCACAACTGGCTTAACCGGTGCCACCGGCCCGCAGGGAACAACCGGCTTGCAGGGTCCAACCGGCCCCACCGGCAGCATAGGCCCAACAGGCGCCACTGGCCCAGATGGTCCCACTGGATCCCAAGGGGCAACTGGTCCTCAGGGGGTTACTGGCCCCGCCGGGGCCACCGGCCCACAAGGCACGACCGGCTTAACCGGCGCCACCGGTCCCGCCGGTGCCACGGGTCCTGCTGGCGCTACAGGCCCAGGCATTCCCGACCCAAGCGCTCAGGCCGACGGCAGAACTTACCGAGTTTACAGTGGAACTGCTCAGTGGTCATCGCTTGGCGGCGCGGCTGATCTAAACGTTGGCACCACAAGCGGAACAGTAGCGGCAGGCGACGATAGCCGAATTACCGGTGCTCTGCAAAAATCTGGTGGAATTTTAACCGGATTCATCGCTGGCACCCCAGTAAACTTGACCGATGCCACCACCATTGCCGTTAACGCGGCTCTTGGGAACCATTTTAGAATTACGTTAACCGCTAGCGGGCACGTTTTGGGCGCGCCAACCAACCCGGTAGACGGCCAAAAAATAATTATCGAGATCATCCAGGACGCCACCGGCGGCCGGACTCTGTTGTACAACACAGCTTACAACTTTGGCAACATCGGCGTGCCAAACCTGTCGCCCGACCCCAGCAAACACGACTACATCGGCTGCGTCTACAACGCCTCGCTACTGCAATGGCACGTAATCGCTGTTGCCAAGGGGTATTAGCCCATGCCCCGCGTAATCTGGAGCCCGGCCGCCGGTACTGATGACGCTGGCCAAAACCGTAACACCCAAAACTTTGGTTCTACAGGAGGTACTTGGGCTAACGAAATGCGCTTACAAGCTTCATATACATCGGCAACTGGTACCGGAGATACTATAAATGATATCGGTATTAGGTTTATAGGCACCATCCCAGCCGGAACCAAAGCTATACCAACAGCCAAGCTAGACCTAAGCGCCTGGTACTCTACTCATACAGCGGCTGCTGGCGTGGTAGCAAACATACATTTAGAGAAGAGACAGAGTACCGTAACTTTTCCGGTTACAGGACAATATGTGTACCCAGACCTAGAAGGACGAATGAGCAGTAGGACAACAGCTTCGGCGGATATTACTTGGGATGGTACTAGTGTTGTTAAGTATGATGCCGAACTAGCGCCATTATTTAAAGAGCTGCTCAAAGATATTGGTGGAGCGGTATATGCCAACCCTAACGACCCGACGGATTTAATAGCTACCAGCCCAACAACTGTGGATATTATTAATCCAGTTGTATTGATACGCGCTTCTTTGTTAACTGGTAGCCAAATTATGGATATGCGCATTACGGCCTACGATTCATACCTTAATGCTACAACCAATATGGCGCTGGCTAAGTATAAAATTCCTAAACTGGATATGGTGATCACGCCGCAAGACCAGCCTCAGACTCCATCCGATCGACGTACTCACATATTGGTTCTGACCGACTCTATTGGCTGGGCCTTGCAGCCCGGCCAAACCTACAGCAATTCACTAATGTCTTTTGTTTTTGCTGGTAAAATAGACACCGATGGTTTTTATAGGCTAGATAATCCACCTGGAGGTCAAGTTTCGGTAGTTTCTGGAGGCCAAGCTTATTCTATTGATGATCCTTACGGTGATGGTGGACTCGGGTCAATAAAGTTAGAGGGCCGACAAGGTTTTACGACGTACGGAGTTTTAAAAGATAGGCTGATTCACGCTTTTGGTGTTTCGCCGACAGACATAGTTATACATCCGATGGGGTTGGGTGGTACTACCGCAAGCGCCGTTGGTCGTTCGCAAGGTATATGGTCTAGTGCTACGGACAAAAATGCTACTTATGCTAGTTTATCTACAGTAAATGTTAATGGTAATTTAAGCGAAATTACTAACCCGTTATGGCTGTACCCGGGGGGCGAGGAAGGCCAGAATGCCCTGCAGGTATTAAAAAATACTTCCATAGAGCGGCTCATAGTTTTATATATTGGCGGTGGTAACGACTTTTTTGGCGTAACATACGAAGGGGCAGGTGGTTTTTTGCCAATCAGCCGTTCTATGTCTGTGTGGAATAATGCCCAGACTCAGGTACAGACTGCTTATCAGGACATTGGTAGATTCTGCAAAAACCTACGCGCTGCGGCCGGTGGTTCACCCCCAGAGTTTATGATTATGGGCTACCCAAACTTTTGCACCGATGATTCGAGACTACCTAAAATCAAAGTTAATCCTGGCCTACCGCCCGACCCATCGTTCCATAGAGGATCTTGGCCGTCAGCTTCTAGCCCTGATGCCTGGTATGGTGGCCCAAACAGCGCTAGCGACCCCAATAGCTATATGGCACCACTCGGTTCGGTCGAAGGTGCTATGCGTGGCTCCGATACTATAAATATGATTCCGCACATACCTTGGTTTTTGCACTACCGTAGTGGCAATGCCTCCTACGCTCAAACTAATGTGCCCGGAGTGAATATCACTGGATTGCCACGGCCAAGTAATAAATATGATCTTGGTATATTTTGGCAGTTTAAGGCGCTCAGCTATTGTACGGGAACTTTTAACTACGAATATAAGAGTAACGATTTTCGTAGTTGGTATGGCCACTGGGCCGCCGATCACTATGGTGGCAATGGTTTCTCCGGGGCGACTAATGCCGACAAATGGAATACCGCATTCCAGGTATTTTCTTCTGTGCCTCCACTTTACTCTAACTCTTACCCTTATAGCGTAGTTTGGAGCAATAGTAACGCCTTGTTTGCTGATTTGCGTAACATAAAAATCACCATTCCATACTGTGCCCGCGATATAACCAACGAGACAATTAACGGCGGTATGCAGACGGTGATTGGTGGTGCGGCGGCCAGCGCCATTGCCACCCTTAAGAGCGAAGGCTTAACTTGCCAATTCGTGCCGCTTTGGGACAGTTTGGGCGCCGAAGTTGGTACTGGTGCCACGGCTTCGGCCGATATTTGGGCCTTTTTGGACGGGGTTCACTTGACCCAAGCTGGTGCCGAAAAATACAATGATGCTTTTATTTCTCGGGCCCGGGTGGCTTCGCCAATTTTGCAGACTCTGACCAACTGGAGCAGCGAGACTACATCGCGGTTTATGCCGTTCATGAACCCCACTTAGCCACCGCAAATTCGCCAATCGTGCTAACATAACAGTGTATGGAGGATCCGCTCAAGCATTATGGTCGTGTGAATTTGCCGCCGGGCGCGCCGCGCCTGCGGTTTCATGTTGTTAGTTTGCCGCACACGCAGACCACCTACGACTACGAGGCTTGTGCTTACACGGCCAAGCAGCGCAAGCTGTGCAACATGCTCAAAAGTTTGGGCCACACCGTATATTTGTATGCCGGCGAGCAAAACGATGCCGCCTGCGACGAGCTAATTCCAATTGTAAAAGTTGGCGAACAGCGTAAATGGTTTGGCGAGTACGATTTTAGGCAGCAATTTTTTAACATTAGTTGGGATCCGGCCGCCGAGCATTGGGTAGAAACCAATCGCCGCGCCATCGATGCCATCCGCCGTCGCTTGCGCCCGCGCGATATTATTTGCTTGGTGGCTGGCATCTGCCAAAAACCAATTGCCATGGCTTTTGCCGACCAAATCTCTATAGAATCGGGCATTGGCTACAAGGGTACTTTTGCCAAATATCGGGTGTTCGAGTCTTACGCCTGGATGCACTACGTTTATGGCCAGGCCGGCGACGACAACGGCAAGTTTTTTGACGCTGTTATCCCCAATTATTTCGAACCCTGGCGGTTTAAACTGGCTCCCAAAAAAGAGGATTATTTTGTGTTTTTGGGCCGATTAATTAAGCGCAAAGGACCAGACATTGCCGTCGAGGTAACGCGGCGGCTTGGCGCGCGGCTAATTTTGGCCGGCCAAGGGGTGGTGCGCCAAGAAGGCAACAAAATAATCGCCGCCGACGTTACCTTGCAGGGCGATCATATCGAGCACATCGGACATGTGGACGTGGCTGCCCGGGCGCGGCTGTTGAGCCGCGCCCGCGGGGTCTTTATGGGCACAACATACCTAGAGCCTTTTGGCGGAGTCGCCATCGAGTCGATGCTTTGCGGCACGCCAGTAATTGCCAGCGATTTTGGCGCTTTTCCAGAAAACGTCATTCACGGCCAGAGCGGCTATCGGTTTCGCACCATGGGCGAGGCTGTCTGGGCAGCCCAAAATGTTGGCCAGCTCGACCCGCGGGCCATCCGCCGCTACGCGGTTCAAAATTTTAGCGTTAACAGAATAAAATACCTCTACCAAGCCTATTTTGAGCAATTAAACAGCCTATGGAACGCCGACCAATTTTGGACCAACGACAGCGGCGTCAGCCAATACCATCGCTACCAGCGATTCTAGCGTTTTTAGTGCGTTATAAAAATCCGCAAATATGCTAACATAAGCACTATGATATATGCTGTGTTAATTTTGCTCGGACTTTGTTTTGGCAGCTTTGTTAATGCTTTTGTTTGGCGCTTGCATCAACAAGAATCAGCCGATTTGTCGGACCGCAAAAATAGCCGCAAAAAATCTAAAAACGGCAAAGAATTATCCATTGTCCGTGGCCGCTCCATGTGCCCGCACTGCAAGCACACCCTAAATTTTTTGGACCTAATACCGGTGTTCAGCTGGCTGGCCCTGGGCGGCAAATGCCGCTACTGCAAAAAACCCATTGGCTGGCAGTACCCAATTGTCGAGGTCGTCACAGCCGGCCTATTTGCGGCTTCATACGCTTTTTGGCCAGAAGTTTTAAACCGCCAGCAGAGCATTTTACTTGGCCTATGGCTGGTGTTTGTAGTTGGATTTATGGCCTTAACGGTTTATGACCTGCGTTGGTATATTTTGCCTAACCGAATCATTTTTCCGCTAATTAGTGTGGCGATTATGCAGGTTTTGATGCAAACATTTATGTTTGGCGGCGGTAGCAAAACCCTCAAGACGGCTTTTTTTGGATTTATCGTTGGCGGCGGAGTTTTTTGGGTTCTGTTTCAGGTTAGCCGGGGCAGGTGGATTGGCGGTGGCGACGTTAAGCTGGGCGCTTTGCTCGGTCTTATTTTAGGTGGCCCCATGCAAAGCTTTTTGCTTATATTTTTGGCATCGGTAATAGGCACATTAGTAGTTCTGCCACCGTTAGTAGCCGGCAAAGTGGGTCGCCAAAGCAAGTTGCCGTTTGGGCCGTTTCTGCTGGCAGCGGCTTTTATTTTGCGCCTGTCGGGTGCGGCCATCAGCGCCTGGTATTTGCGAATGATTGGCCTGGGCTAAGCCTGACGCCTAGTCGACCTAGTCCGAATCGGACTTCTTTTTGTGGTGAAATTTTTGGTGCACGGCTCGCAGATGTGGGTCGGTGACGTGAGTATAAATTTGAGTGGTCGCAATATTACTGTGGCCCAGCATGGCCTGAACGCTGCGCATATCGCTGCCGTTCATTAATAAATCTGTGGCAAACGAGTGGCGCAAAGTGTGAGGCGAAACATGCTTTGTGATGCCGGCCAAAAGTGCGTAGCGGGCAACCAGCCTTTGGACGCTGCGGGCCGTTAATCGGTGGAAATTGCCGCTAAGATCGACCTTTTTGCTGCCGCTGTAACGAACAAAAAGCGGCTTGGTGTTGTCTTGCCGTTGCTGCAAATATTTGCTTAGCCATTCGGCGGCATCGGGGCTAATAAAAACCGGCCGATCTTTTTGGCCCTTACCTCGCACCGTAAATTCTAGGCGTTTTAAATTTATGTGGTCACGGTCCAAATTGACCAGCTCGCTAACGCGCAGGCCGCTGCTAAAAAGCAGCTCCAAAATTGCTCGGTCGCGCAGGCCAATAATATTGCCAATGTCGGGCTGGGCAAACAGGCGCTCTAGCTCGTCGGTGTTTAGGAAGGTTACCTGCTTGCGGGCGGTACGGGCTAGCTCGATTTTGTCGGCCGGCATGGCGGCAATGCTCCGTTTGGCGCAAAATTTTAAAAAACTGCGCAGGGCAATTAAATGGTAATTTTGAGTAGTTTTTTGCAGCTCGTCGCTTACGTTAGTGCCCAGCCGGTTAAGCCAAAGCCGCCATTTGCGAACCAACTCTGGCGTAATTTGCTGAACTTTTAGCTCGTCGCCAGCGTAGTCTAGCAAGCGAGTCAAATAATGGTCATAATTAGCAATAGTTTTCTGAGATCGGTTTTGCTCTATCTCTAAATATTCCAAAAAATCGGTCTTGGCCTTGCGTAGTAACATAACCTTTAAAGTATAGCACTTTTTACCTCTGGTGTTATCTGTTATAATTAGTTTATCTAAACAAGTAAACAAGGAATAGCAAACCAAATGGCAAAAGCAACCAAGAAAGACGCAAAAAAAGTCATCAAAAAAGAGCAAACCCTGATTATTCTTAAGCCAGATTCGATTCAGCGTGGGCTGATTGGCGAAATACTGCTAAGGTTTGAGCGGGCCGGCATCAAAATTGTCGCCATGAAAATGATGCACGCCGACCTAGAGCTATTAACTCGGCATTATCCAGACACGCTGATCCCTGTTATTGGTGGCAAAACCAAAAAAGATTGGGAATCTTACGGCGTGGAGCACACCGAGACAGCCGAGGAAATCGGCCAGCTCATCGTGGCCGCTACACGCGAATTTATGAACAGCACACCAGTGGTAGCAGTGGTTCTAGAGGGCGACTATGTGGTAGAGATCGTCCGCAAAATGGTCGGCAGCACCGGGCCCAAGGACTCGTTGCCAGGCACAATCCGCGGCGATTACGCTCACTTGAGCCTAGGCCAGGCCTCACTCAAAAAGAAGGGCGCCGCTAACTTAATTCATGCTTCTGGTTCGCCCAAAGAGGCCAGGGAAGAAATCGACCTGTGGTTTAACGAGATCGAAATATTTAACTACCACACTACCAACGAGCGCTTAACTCACGCCTAATTAGCGGCGGTAGGCTAGCTATCCGGGATGTAAACTTCTGTGTTAAATTTGGTACCCCCGGAGAGAATCGAACTCCCGACGCCCTCCTTAGGACGGAGGCGCTC
>CAZVRA010000006.1:0-35701 GCA_964630055.1 uncultured Candidatus Saccharibacteria bacterium | reverse complement strand
GTGGCTGGTTTTGTGGGATGCACAGTTCTAACTGTAGGACTTTGTGGCGCTGCAGCAACTGCAGGGTTGGCAATTGCCAGCGGTACAGCAGCTTTTATGGGAGCGAAATATAAAGGAAACAGCTGGAAGAAATCTATTTCCTTCGGTGTTGTTAGCGCAGCTATGAATTATATTCCATTTGGAGGACGAAATTTGAAGCCCGTGAGATGGTACGGTGCTTCAAGGCAATACAGAAGTATATCTACTGCACTCAGCGGCGGAAGAGGTATGGTAAATAATGCGGCATTTCGTAGGTTGGGCGGACACGCTATTAACCTGTTTGGAGGAAGAGCAGCCGACCGCTTGAATTCTACGCTCTGGAGGAGGTATTCCTATGGCTGGAGATAAGAAAAAGATATCAAAAAAGAAGAGAATCTTTAGGGCGTTTTTATTTGCAGTTTTTTATACATACCTCTTACAATCTTTCTGGGACAACAAACCGAGCTTCCAAAGAGGATCGGCAAGAGGTGCCGTCATAGCTGTTACGGGAATTGTTTTATTCGTGCAAATATCTATAGTATACAAAACAAAAAAATCAGGTAGCTCATGGAGAGTAGTACTTAATGAGATTAGAAACTTCTGGCAACAGTTTTTATCATATTAGAAATGCAAATAATAACGATACATCTTTTATGTATGCTTCGCCTGTAGATCCGCACTATCGCACTATATATTAAGTTTAATAAAAATAATGAAGGACCAGAAATACAATTAGACAAAATCAAAGTAGGTAAGTGGCCAGCTATCTGGTCTCCCGGGTCGTGGGTGGGTAGTGCTGAACTAAACTCAAGAACTAAGACGCTTAAGATTACTCAAGTCACCGGCAGCAAGCACATATCGATTGATCTAGCCAAGGTTAAGAAGGCTGATTTTAACTCCTTAAGTGGTATGTGGACTATCAAGACACCCAACGGTAGATACTACCTGCACACCAGGGGAATAATATTTTCCACCACTCCAGATAGTAAGGCTCATGACGAATTTGTCCGTACCATGGCTCAAATTTTGCCTGACGGACTGAGGATGTTATAACAACGATTCATCGGGGCTGCTTTGCGGCTACGGCTATCTGTAATTAGCTGCCAATATGTCATCCAGTAGGGCCCTGAATTTTTGGCGTTCGGAGTCGTCGGGGTCCACAAAAAAGGTAGGGCTCTAAAGTTGACGCTACTAGGGGCTTGCTTAATTTCCTGGCGAATTTTTGTTCGTTCGTCTGGGTTCAGGCCGCCCCAGACACCGTACATTTCTTCGAAAATTATTGCATATTCGGCGCAAGCAGTGCGCATGGGGCAAATTTGGCACAAGTCTTTTGCTTGACGCTGTTTTGGGCCTCTTTTATTGCCATCAAAAAATAGATCATGGTCAGTCTGGTCGCAGATGCCGTTTTTAGATAATACTCTCTGAAAAACTGCTGCCAGCTCCGAGGACGCCGGTAGGCTGGGTTCGGCTTTGTTGGTATTTTCTTTGATTAAACTATTTTTATAATCTGCCACGCTTTGGAAGCGGCTTTGGTAGAGGTCACTTTTTGGGTAATTCTTGTCGCGCATTGTTATTCTAAGACCAATGTTGATTGCCTTAATAGCTGTTTCGCTGGAGTACGGTTCATCGGGCAAAGCGTTTATATCTATGTTTTTGCCCAAAACATAGTCAATCACGGTTCGGCTGAGCGATTTCATAGAACTGGCAGATAGCTCGGCTCGGCTGTCGAATACGTTTTCGAGCAGCCCCAGATAGTCAGATTTATTGCGTTGTTTTTTTCTTGTTCTTTTGGCCCGGCTGGATTTGGCTGGGCTTACGCTAAAAAATCCGGATCAGATT
Source organism: uncultured Candidatus Saccharibacteria bacterium (assembly GCA_964630055.1). Classification (GTDB taxonomy): domain Bacteria; phylum Patescibacteriota; class Saccharimonadia; order Saccharimonadales; family CAZVRA01; genus CAZVRA01. The sequence goes on along the minus strand of CAZVRA010000006.1, from coordinate 33,844 downwards.
CGTCTGGCTTAGTGTCTGGCCTAGATTGCGAGTTTTGATGGTCACTTCTAGGCTCATAATCTGCTTCGTCGCTGGTTGCTATGGCCAGCTGACTAGCCTCTGCTACTAGGCCCTGAACCCTAGCACCCAGATCGTAGTTGTCACAGCGCTGTTCATTGTTGGCAGAATTGCTAAGAACTTCGTTTGGCAAATCGGTCATAAATTATCCTAATATTAGTATTGATAGTTTAGGCCGTTCCAAGGCATAAGACAAGCATCAGCGGTATGGAGCGCAGGTTACGGGCTCTAGCTGCGCAGAAAAAGCTTGTTCCAAGTAGTCTTCAGGCGATCTATTAGCAGTTGCCTGGTGCGCTGTTCGTTGAGCAAATGTGCCAAAGCCAGCAAAATGCTCAGCACCATCACGCCAATTATTACTATGTCTATGTATTTGTCTAGGTGGGGAATGCGGCTGCCAAGGCTATAGCCAAGCAGCGGCATGCCAGCGCCCCAAAGTAGCCCGCCAATGACGTTGAAGGCCATAAAACGTTGCCGCGGCATTCTGCCGGCGCCGGCTACTACTGGCGCAAAAGTTCGCACCACCGGTATAAAACGTGCCAAAATAATTGTTTTGCCACCATGTTCTTGGTAAAACTTTTCGGCTCGGGCCAGGTGTTCTTGATGAAACAGCAAACTGTCTTTGCGCTTGAATATGCGTGGACCAGCTCGGTGGCCAATGCTATAGCCCACGTTGTCGCCTAAAATCCCCGCTACAACTGTGGCAATAATCAGCCAAACCAAACTAAACCTGCCTTGACTAGCTGCCAGGCCGGCGCCAAAAAGTAGAGTGTCGCCTGGCAAAAAAAAGCCAACCAGCAAACCCGACTCGGCAAACACAATTGCGGCAATCAGCAATATACCACCACTCTGAATAAGCGTATTTACATCTAACATTACTATTAATTGTACCATGCAGGAGCGATGTTCACTACTTATCGCTAGCGACAGGTTATGCGTTTGCTGCCATCAAGCTGAAGGTTCATTTGGTAGGCATCAAACCGGCCGTTATTCATGGCTGGGCAAAATGTCGATGCAGCTTTATTGTATTCGACGACAAACGTCGGTTTATTGTTTGCTAAAAAGGTGTTGTTGTAGACAGAACACTCATTGTACTGATTGCATTGTTCGTTTAGTGCGTAATCGTAGAAGGGCTGCAGTTTTGCCACCTGACCAAGATCATTTTTAAGGCCAGCAGACAAACCTAGACTATGTGCTATATCTGCTAAAGCTTTATTATATTCAAACTGATCAGCTTCGGTTATTGTGATACCAATTTCGTTTGGCGACTGAGAGTAGCCATCGACATTGTCAAACTCTACAGCGTCAAAACCCTTTGACTTGCATTGTTGCTGCATCCGATTCTTCATGATTGGTAATAGTATAGCTCGGCTGTTTGAATCTAATTTTAGCCAGTATTCGCCCGGCCACTCGGACATCTGGTTACCTTTAACAGACGCTGGAAAGCTGCTATAATCTGCCCGCCAATTTTCTGCTGTACCGCCAGATATGTAGCAGACTGCCTTTTTGCCTTTGGCATGTATTGCATCAACCGTTGACTTTGGATTATCAAAGCCATCCATATCGACTATGTCGGCATTTGGAGCAATTTCGCCAGAATAAGTTTTCCACCCATCGCCAATATCAGCTGGTTTTGCTGGATTAACTTCGCGAGACAACAGCCACATAAATCGCATGCCAATGGTTGGCTTCCAGTAGGATGTGTTGGTCGTTATTGGAGGTGTGTCTATCTGTGGTTCGGTGTAAACCAAAATTTTATCGACACTGACATCTCGATCGCAAACAATTGTTTGAGTGGGAGCCGGAGTATTTGTGTTATCGGTTGCTGGGGACGGTGTAGTGTCGGTTGGCGACACAGGACCGGGGTTTTTTGGTGCTTTTTGGGCTACCCGTGGAGAAGCTGCCGAAGCAAAATTGCTCGTAAAAGAACCACCAGAACTGTTAATACCGGTCTGTAATTGTTGGTAGTCGTTAGAAAAAGCTAATTGTAAACTATGTTGTCCGGCCGGTATATTAACAGTTGCCGAGTAGCTTTTTAAGGTAGGAGAATCAACTACGATGTCCTGCTTAGTTTGAATGTTGTTATCTACGGTTATGCCTAAAACAGGGTTGCCATTGCAAGGAGTGCCTTTAACAGTGGCTACTATATTAACAATCTTTGTTTTATTACTTGGCAAATCGGCACTTAACTTATCGTTGGCCGGCATATACATTATCTGGCTGCCGCTTGCTGAGGTATCGGCCTTAGCCACTGTTGTAGCTGCGGTTTTAGACATACTCTCGCCCTCTATGGTCGCCAATAATGTGTTAGGAGTGGCCGCTTTAGTTAAAAAAGTAAAAGCTACTCCAATAATTGCAAAAGCAGCTACTATTAAAGCTATAGTCTTGCCATTAATTTTTCCAGAACTGTAAATTTTTGTCTTAGAATTGCTCTTGGGCTTTGTTTTATAGGTCATTATATTCTTTTTGTATCATTAATATGATCAACTTTAATACTAATGTTTTAATTTAAGCATATGTGTTTTGTCTTGGCAAACTTTTTATTATGAATGTATATACCACAACAGATTATTGGTCTCTGGCTGCGCAAACCTGATATAATAGTTAAACAGCAAATGGAGGGTTTCAATGAGTAGCAGCGCGATAACGCTTGATTTACAAAAGCGCCAAGTAATTGGCAAACAGGTGCGAGAACTGCGCCGACAGGGCTTTGTGCCGGCGGTAATTCACGACCATGGCAAACAATCTATCAATGCGCAGGCTGCCTATGTGCCCATTGCCAAGGCATTCGCAGAGGCTGGCAAAAATAACCCTATTAAATTGTCGCTGGATGGCAAGGACTACATGACTTTAATTAAAGAAGTCGATTTTGAGCCGCGCAAAAACCGCTTGCGGCACGTGGTTTTTAACTCTATCAAAGCCAACGAAAAGCAGCAAACAGAAGTCACAGTACACTTAACGGGCGAAATCCCAGCCGAAAAATCGGGCTACTTGGTTATTCAATCGGTCGACACCGTAGAGATCGAGGCCTTGCCAAAAGACTTAGTTAGCTCGCTGGAACTAGACGCCAGCTCACTAACCGAAATTGGCGACAAATTGGCCGTTTCGGATATTAAAGTTCCCACTGGCGTAACCATATTAACCGAGCCAGAATACACTCTTGCCGTGGTCGAAGAAACCAAGGCCCAGATTAGCGAAGAAGCGGCCGAAACTGAAGCCACTGCTGCGAGCGCAGATTCCGCCACCAAGTCCGCCGACGAAGAAGAATAGAATAGGCGCAAAAAAGTCCTAAAATAGACGTGGTCGAGCTATTCTTCCAAAAACCCACCAGATTGGTGCGTCCATAGGCCAGCATAAACACCTTTATTCTTGAGCAGTTCGGCATGTGTGCCTTGCTCGGCAATCTTACCTTTATCTAGCACTATTATGCGGTCCATTTTTTGTATGGTGCTCAAGCGGTGGGCAATTACAATGGCCGTGCGACCTTGCATTAATTTCCATAATGCGTCCTGAATCAGGGCCTCGCTTTCGCTGTCAAGCGCACTGGTGGCTTCGTCTAGCAGCAGTATTGGTGCATCTTTGAGCATGGCCCGAGCAATCGCTACGCGCTGACGCTGGCCGCCGCTCAGCTTAACACCGCGCTCGCCAACCAGTGTTTGGTAGCCCTCTGGCAGTTCACTAATAAATTCGTGCGCGTGGGCCAGTTTGGCGACACGTTCTATCTCTGCCTGCGTGGCATTTAGCTTGCCGTAGGCAATATTTTCGGCCAATGTGCGGTGAAACAGCAGGGGTTCTTGCGGCACGTAGGCAATGCTCCTGCGCAGTGATTCTTGGGTGACGCTAGCAATGTTTTGATCATCAATCTTGATACTGCCACCTTGGATATCTTGGAATCGCAACAACAACTGTGTAATGGTGGTTTTGCCACTACCACTATGGCCAACCAGGCCGATTTTTTGGCTTGGCCTGATCGACAGGCTTAGGTTGCTAAACAAATTGCTACGTCCGTCTTCGTGCGCAAAAACTACATCAGAAAATTCTATTTTGCCCTTGTTGGATTTTAGTTTTTTGGCGCCTGGCAGGTCTTTTATGGCTGGCTTAATTTGCAGTATTTCGGCCATGTCGTGAGCATCACCAAACACACGCGTAAAAGTTCGGAACGTGTTATTTAGATCCCATAAACGGCGCAAAATTCCCAGCGTAAAGGTCAGTGCCAGGTATATTGTGCCTACTCCAGCTTTGCCAGACAGCGCCAAATATATCGAACTTATGACCACGGCAATGTTGATGGACCTCTGTAATTTACCAGAAATAAGCTCTTGGTTCATGTTGAGGTGCATAGTGTCTATGGATCTATCATGGACCTCGTCGGCATGGGCCTTCATGCGTGCAGATTCTAGCTTTTCGTTGCCAAAAGCTTTGACGGCCATAATGTTGGACAGCGCATCAGAAAGCTGACCGGTTCGCTTGGATTCGGCGGCCGCCCACCTCTGGTTGTACGGCAGCTGACGCCGGCGGAAGTACCAAATGGTCGGTATGTAAAGTATGGTTACAATTAGTAGAGCCGCCACAATAATTGGCGCTCTGGTGCCAATAATTATACAGGTGGCAATAATAGAAACGATCAGCTTAAAGACGTTCCATGTTAGCGCATCTGTAAAGCGCTCGTAACCGTAGCTAAATTTATTGACCTGGCTGACTAGCGAGCCAGCAAACCGGTTTGCAAAGAAGCGGCTGCTTAATGCTTGAATATGGTCAAATGTGGTCATTATTATGTCGCGCATTATGGCATCTTGCGTCCGCCAAAATAATCTAATTAAGATATTCCACAATATGTTGCCCATAAATTCGCAGGCCACGATGGCAGCACAAATAAGGCCAACATTGGCGTGGCGAATAGCATCTAGGTTATTGGCCGCAATTTTGGTAAGCACCCAGCTAATAAGCAGCGGTGACGCAAAATCTTCTATCAGCTGAGCGATCACCATCATCGGGTAAATGATGAGCAGTTTTGTTTTGTAGCGCGCGGTGTGACGCCAGTAGGTTAGCAGCGTGTAGCGCGTCGGTGAAATCGGTGGTTGCATGAGTTGCAGGCCTCCCGCCTGCGATTTGGTCGTTTTAAATGTTGAATTTTTAGATTAATAAAAAGTATATGCTTGTGTAAGAGCTTTATAGGCTGTTACTTAACGTTTTGTTAGAAATTTTAGTAAATTTTTTGAACGTAAAACGTTTAAAAACGTTTAATAAGACACGGAAAAGGCCATGTACTTGTTATATGTTGTGGTTTTACCCATTTTTTTGCCGGCCCTTTCCTTTAAATTTATAGAATTAGGCGGATAATAACACATTGTTTGCTGCGTTGGCAAACTTTTTACAAGTTTTATTTGCCGTAAAGTTGAGCATGTGTGCCGATCATTAAATAAATCACCACACAATTGCCAGATTGCTGGTAAATTGCTCGAACATCACCGGTTATGTTTATGCTGTGGAGCCCGGCCAGCTTGCCAGATAAAATATGATGATTAAGCAGGGGGTGGAGGGGCTGATTTTGCCACAACTCCAGTCGCTCCCAAAAGCGCTTTTGTAATTTGGGGCTAAGCTTTTTAAAATCTTTCTTAAATGAGGTATGAAAGCGGACTTCAGTCACTGTTCCAGCCAGGCTTTTGCGCTTTTTAAGTTGCTAAACTTAGGCGAAAGTTGTTGGCCGGCATTGGCCGAGGCTGCTCTTGCCAGCAGTTCTTGTTCGACTTTTGGGCTGAGACCGGGAATGGTGCTAAAAGTGACTGAACCGGTGGCCACAAAGTCGCGCAAACCGGCGGCCACTACAGTGCTCATTGGCAAGCCAATTTGCTTGGCCATGGTTTGAGCTTGTTTTTTTAGCTCGGGGTCAATTTTTACGTTTAGGACCTGATTCATATTTAACCATTATATATACAACAGTTAATTGTGTCAATATGGTATAATCACACCGATGAACAAGGTGATTTTATACTACAAATTTACGCCGCTGGCCGACCCGCATATGGTTATGCTGTGGCAGCGCGAGCTATGTCAGCGACTGGGTCTTAAGGGCCGCGTGCTAGTCAGCGAGCATGGCATTAACGGCACACTTGGCGGCGACATCGAAAACCTGCGCCAGTATAAACGCGAAATGAACAAGTCCGCCACCTTCAAAGACATTGCCTATAAGTGGAGCGATGGTGATGGAACAGAGTTCCCCAAGCTAAAGGTCAAGGTCAAGCCAGAAATAGTCGCCTTTGACGCGCCAGACGAAATAGAAGTTACGCAAAAGGGCATTATTAACGGTGGCAAACACCTCAAGCCGGCCGCGGTCAACAAGCTGGTGGCAGAGCGGGGTGACGACGTCATCTTTTACGACGGCCGCAACATGTACGAGGCCCAAATCGGCCACTTCAAAAACACCATTGTACCCAACGTACGCACCAGCCGCGACTTCAAAAAAGACATCGAGCAGGGCGAGATATCCAAGCATAAAGACAAGCCCATAGTTACTTACTGCACCGGCGGTATTCGCTGCGAAATACTTAGCACCATGATGAAAAACCGCGGCTACAAAGAGGTTTACCAAATAGATGGTGGCATCGTAAGATACGGCGAAAAGTTCAAAGATGACGGCCTGTGGGAAGGCAAATTGTTCGTTTTTGACGACCGTATGCAAATTGGCTTTAGCGACAAAGCCAAAGACATTGCTAATTGCCGAAAATGCGGCGCCAAAACCAGCAACCAGGTCAACAGCCCCAACATTCGCCGCAAACTAGAGGTTGTTTGCCAGGGGTGCGTCAGCAACACTACACAAGAATAGTATTGACAAAAACACAAAAAAGTAGTAATATACAATCCTTCGCCTAAATTTAGGATAAGCGGTTTGCTTAAAACCCTAAACAAATTTAACAGGGCGAGGATATTAATTTTGTATATTATTATGAAACAGCCTTTACCCAACCCCAACCCTAACGGCGACCAGCCCAACATTCAACCCGCTCTTACCGAAGTAAATGCCGATGAAGGCTATCGGTTAACCTTTAGGGGCGATCTGCTACGAGATGACATTAATGAGGTTAGACAAGCTCTTAGTAGAATCGGCCAAGCCGTTATGGACCATGTTACGCCGGACTGCGATCGACTATCGATTTACGATCCATCACCTTCGCAGTCCGAAGGCGATTTTGCGCCAATTAACTGGGAACCTTTAAAACAGGGTTTGTCGCGCTTTAAGTATAACTTTAAGGGCATTATGTTGGGCTACGATGATTCCGAAAATGACCGTGGGGTTGTAGGCGAATTCGTCGCTGGCGCCGTTTTTGCCAAAGAAGTCGGTGTTATTAGCGGCCGCATGGCCAAACAAATAGGTGTTATGAGTGTAGACGCCGTTGCCAACGCCTATAATGCCACGCCAGACAAGGTTAAACGCACTGTAGCTGCTGGCCTGATTGGCGGCACTTCATTATTGGCGCTAGATCATGCTGCCCAGCAAATATTGCAACCATCAATAGACTCAGTGGCTAATTTGGAGCACCAATCGCCCAAGACGTCCAAAGCCGAAACGGCTGTAATGCAAAGACTCAGCTCCATAGGGTCCTCGACCTATGTTGTTAAGGTTGACAAAGATACTCATTTGTCGGCTATTGCGGCGCGGGTAGGTCAGACTGTCGAGCAGCTAGAGCACGTCAACGGCGAATACGTCGGTGGCAAGGTAATAGAAGCCGGTCAGCGCGTTACGGTGCTGGAAGGCATTGGTACTTATGTCGATGCTAACGAGGTCAATGGCAAAAATATTAAGCAGGTGGCCAATAAGTTTAACCTGCCTAAGTACTTGGTTGAGGGCGCTAACACTGATGTTGCCGAACCACAAAACATACCAGAAGGTAAAATTTTTGTACCCGGCCATATTGTGGTTAATCTTGATAATGCAATCGACAAAAGCCAACTCAACGACATCGCTAGGTCAGTTGGCGCTGCCCCCTTAAATGTTCGTACTGCTAATCGCAATACAGATACCAACGTTTTATCTATACCAGTAACCGGAGATCTGCAAAATAAGGTTGCGCTAAACTCCGAGACAGCTATTAAGCAATTAGCCCAAGGCATTGGCAATTACTTGGTCGCTGCACCTACGGTGCCCGCCGCCGAAGCCCCAACCACTACCACTGCTGTTGTCGAAACCACAACTACTGCAGCGCCAACAACTGAGGCGCCAACAACAGAGGCTCCAACAACCACCGCGGCGCCTGCCCCGGAGGTGCCCAAGACGCCCGAAATTCCTGTGCAGATTCAGAATCTAAATAAAGCCTTGGCAGAAATTGACTTTAGTAAAGAAGTTTACGATCTGGATAATGTTGTCAAGGCAGTCAAGGAGCTTGATGCTTGGTACGCACCAAATGATCCAGACCGAATTCAAGGCTTACCAGTCCCAGCCGGTTATGTAAAAATGCTGCTGCCAAACGAGGCGCCAGGCGTTGATCAACTGCGCGTTCCGGCCGAGCGAACTACTAGCCAAGAGCGCTACACTTTGCCCGAAACCGAGGCCACCATACGGGCTCTAGCGGCCTACATGGATAAGCTCATCCAGACTAAATATCCCCAGTACGCCGACGTCCATATACGGTTGCGCGATGCGGCGTCGCCAATGCATATGACCCATAACTACGGTTATATGCTAGATTTTTCTACTCAGCGTGGCCTTGATGTTAAGCGATTTTCGGACGGACCGATGTCTGACTTTGTGTATTCTAAAGTTGACCCCAATTTTGCTACCGATATGTACCTCGCAATTTCTAGAATGCAGGTTGATGGCAAACGAGTCGTTGATTACATATACACAAGTAATGAAAAAATGGTTGCACGGGTCAATGCGCAAGTGAAGAAAAGATTGATGTCGTATGACAAAGAGGGAGGTCACAGAGAGCATGACCATATAGCTGTATCTACCGAATTTGCTTTAAATTCCAAAAAAAATCCTCTACCATTCAGGGAGAACATGATTCCTCTGGACGAAGACAGGGACGCACACCTAACAAGCCCTAATCTGACACCAGCCGAAAGGGACACTTTGCACCACGGATACCTAACATGGCTGGCGGCCAATAATAAAGATCAGCCAGCGCCAGCACCAGCACCAGTTGCCCCAGCTCCAGCGCCAACTCCTGCGCCCAGCCCAGAAGCTAAGGCACCGGCAGAGACCTACACCATTAATCTGCCAGAAGCAACCAAAACATTTATGAATAAGGCAGTGCCAGAGGCGCTAAAGCTTAAGGATCTCTACCAGCAAACCGAGAAGGCTACAGGTGTGCCATGGGAAATTATTGCCGCTATACATTATCGTGAGGGCAACAATAACCCTAAACAATCGGTTTGGAATGGTCAGGCAGTTGGGTCGGTCAATATAGACAATGGCCGTATAAATGGCCGAACAATCGAAGAAGATGCCATCAAAGCCGCCAATCATGCAAAAGGTATGGTAAAAGCTGTTTATGGCATCAAGTCAATTGACAGAAATATGACTATTGACCAACTAGAAAAGATTTTTGTTGCCTATAACAGGGGTGCTATGTACAAAAACGCTGGCGTTGATGCCGGAAAATCACCCTATGCTAGCAATGGTTTAGATGGCCGTGAAAACATGCATTTCCCAAGTGGTGTGGCTGAACCAAAATCAACTCGTGGTGATTTAGACCGACGACCAGGTGCCATTGCCATGTTGGCCGCGCTGGGATATCAAATTGCTAAATAAGGCCATGATAATTTAAGGAGATATTATGAACAAGCAAGAATCTAAAGTTGAAATGCGTCCGCAAATCATAATTAAGTTTCCTGACGAAGAGGCAAGATCAGTTGATCATGAGGAAGCAATGGGACGACCGCCAATTTATTTTGATGATTATCAGGATCAGCTCAAGAGCCAACTAAAGGATCAACCCAGCGCTTTGCATCAAAGTCGAGCTATCGTGTCCGAAGCAGTCGAGGCTCCAAAGCAAAAGCAGCGGCCTGAACGTAAGCACGGCATAATTAAAAAAGCCAAGGCGGTTGGTGCAGTTGGAGTATTGAGTTTGGCGGCTGTCGGCGCCTACAAGCTTTATGATATGTGGCCAAGTTTTGGGGCAACTCATGAAGTAGAGCTGACGCTAGGAGCCCCCGAGACAGAAGTTCAGGAGAATGTCGAATTAGAACTAGCCACAATTAATACTGAGTTTCCGCTCAATCTTCATACGTCTCTAGACAGAGTCGGTCCATTTAATTGCGATATTAACATCAAAAATACTGGCAAAAAAGGCGAAGGTAAAAAAGTCCATGCGTCGTCCGAAGCTGGCTACAAAATCGAAAGGCTAGAATTGCACAAGCTCAAAAATGGCCGTGTTACGGTTGATATTTCTGGCGATTTGACGCTGGATGCTCCGGCCTTTCCGGTTGATCAAAATGACTTTGTGACCAGTGTTGGTGATGTCGATGTTTGCATTGGTACTAACGAACTAAACTCTGCTCGTAAAATTGCCGCGACTGCTAGCGAGGGAGCGGCAAAAGTAGCCGTGGCTTGTGCCCTGCAAGATCCAGTTGGCAAGGAAACTTTCAGGAGTTCCCTTAAAAAGTTTGCCAATGCCACAAACATTGGGCGCGGCGTGCCCGCCGACAAAATTGACGTTGACCTAGGCGAATATGATCAAATGGCCAAAAACGTTTACGATGGCTCAGTTGCTCAGCTCGACAGCTCGCTAGATGAAGTCATTAACGAATACATAAAGCAAACAACAGATCATGACCGACCAAAAATTGATGATGCAAGCCTGAAAAATTGTGGTGATCACACAATAAAATTCATCCCAAATTAAGCTTTAGGAGTATAATAGCCGCTAATGAACAGGCGGTTATTATCTAAGTATAGTTTTGTAGTTTTGGGTTTTGCCATACCGGTAGCTTTGCATTTGATGTTTAGCTCTGCCATTAATCATCAGCCATTTTTGACGGTTTTGGCAGACAGCTTTGGGATAGGTGCTGCGTCGATGTTGCTTTTGTCGGTTATATTAAGCGCTCGGTTGCAGGTATTCGACAGGTTTTTATTCGGCCTGGATAACTTGTATCAAACTCACTATTTGCTCAGTGCCTGGACAGTTGTTTTTTTGTGTTTGCACTCGGGCTTGATAATTTACCGCTATAGTCGGTTATCACTAATCACTGCCTATAACTTTTTGCTTCCCAACACTGATTGGTGGTTGATGGCGGGTAAGTTGGCTTTTGCGACCCTGCTAATATTAGTACTGGCCAGTGTGTATCTGAAGCTTCGATACCGGTTTTTCGTGCTGGCAATGAGAGTAATGGGTCTGTTTGCGCTGGTTGGCTGGCTGCACGGCCTGTTTGTGGCAGGTAGTAATATCCGTCACAATTGGTTGCTACTAACTTTTATGTCGTTTCTTGCGTTGTTGGCAGCGATTGCGTATGTTTATCGGTCTTTGTTCAGGGGCAATTTTAACAGAGTTTATAATTATAAAGTAGCCGAGGTCAAGTTGTTAGGAAGTGACATTTTGCAAATAGTTCTAATGCCCAAAAGTTCCAAGATGGTGAATTATGCAGGCCAGTTTTGCTTTGTCAGCTTTGACGACCCAGCGGTGCTTTCTGAGCAGCATCCATTTACTATTAGCTCTGGATCTGATGATGAGCGGGTTATTCTATCTGTTAAATCACTGGGTGATTATACAAGCAAGCTATCTAAATTATCAGTTGGCTCGCTAGCAAGAATCGAAGGTCCATTTGGTAGCTTTACCCAGGCCAGAGCTAGAAATTCAAAGCAGGTTTGGGTTGCTGGTGGAATTGGTATAACTCCATTCCTGAGCATGGTTCGAAGCTGGAGTAACTACCACGGCAAAACGGTTAAGCTTTATTATTGTGTGCGTTCTCGGACAGACGCGATCTTTGCCAAGGAGCTTACCAGTATTGCTCAAAAAAACCCAGGTTTTAGTTTTGAATTAATTTGCGACGACTCTAGCCCAAAGCTAACTGCCAGCTATATAGGGCAGCAAGTAAATATTAAGGATTTGGATGTTATGCTATGCGGGCCGCCACCAATGATGCGCAGTTTGAAACGCCAATTTATTGAGCTTGGGGTAAGCCATAATAATATTTATACAGAGGAGTTCCAATTATGACTAAAAAAATATTAGCTGGAGTAGTTACCGCTTGGATTGTCATTGTTTCTGTAATTTTTGTGTGGGGTTTTGTTCAGAAACAACAGGCAGAAAGTAGTATTAATGCTCACAGTTCAAGTGCGAATGCAAATTCAAGTTCAAGTGCAAATTCAAATTCTAGCGGAAGCTCTAGCGTGAACAATCCGCCGCAGGTACCCGACTCATCTACAGCTGGCAGTTATACTTTGGCTCAAGTAGCCAAGCACGGTAATCAAAACGACTGCTGGTTAGCCGTTAACGGTTCCATATATAATGTGACCAGTTTTTTGTCTCGTCACCCCGGAGGTGCCGAGATTATTATTGAAAACTGCGGTAAAGACGCTACCGCACCATTCCAGGCCGAACGCAAACATGGTCGCGGCGAAGCGCAGCAGATGTTGGCTCAACTCAAAATCGGCAGCCTCGCCAATTAAGCCGCCGCATGTGGATTAGGCTACCTCTGTTACAATATACATATGACTGATGCATTGCGCGACAAACTGAAGCTTTTGCCCAAAGATCCGGGCGTTTATTTTCATAAAAATGCTGCCGGGCAGATAATTTATGTGGGCAAAGCGGCCAATTTGCGTAACCGGGTGCGGCAATATTTCCAGAAATCTCGTTTGCGCGACGCCAAGACCGACGCCCTGGTGGCCGAAATTGCCGATACTGATTGGCAAACAGTCGACAGCGAGCTGGAGGCGCTGTTTTTGGAAGCGGAGCTGATCCGACGCTACATGCCGCAGTACAACATTTTGCTCCGAGATGACAAAGCGCTAACCTATATTCGCATACCGTTTAAGGACGAGTATCCGGCTGTGTCGCAGACGCGCCGGCCGCTCGACGACGGGGCCGATTATTTCGGGCCGTTTTTTAGCGCTCTGGCCGTGCGACGAGCGCTGCGTTATTTGCGTCGAGTTTTTCCCTACAGCACACACAGTGTTTTGCCAAATCGCGCTTGCTTGCAGGTTCATCTTGGCTTATGCCCGGGCCCAGAGACTGGCCAGCTAGATTCGGCCACCTATAAGTCTGACTTGCGACGTTTGGTACGGGTTTTGCGGGGTCAGCGGGCAAGTTTGAACAAGGATTTTGAGGCTGCAATGAAAACTGCTGCGGCCGACCACGACTACGAAAGTGCAGCCATTTACCGAGATCGGTTGCGGTCGCTAAAACAGCTCGGCCAGCAGGTTATTTTTAGCGACAAAGAGTTTTTAGATATCAGTAAAGACCACGCCCTAGTTCAGCTAACAGAATTACTTAACATGCTAAGTATTCCGCGGCGTATTGAGGGGTACGACATCAGCCACATGAGCGGTACCGATGTGGTGGCGTGCATGGTGGTGTTTACCAACGGCGTTAGCAACAAAACCGAATATCGTAAATTTAAAACTCGCAAAAATATTAACGACGATTTTTTTAACATGCACGAAACCTTGTCGCGCCGGTTGAGCGCTCGCAATACGGCTGCTTGGGGTTTGCCGGACTTGCTGTTAATCGACGGTGGCAAGGGCCAGTTGGACGCCGCAATTCGGGCTCGCGACGAGTCCGGCCATAGCGACATCCCGTGCATTGGGCTTGCCAAAAGAGAAGAGCAGCTAGTGCTGCATCGCAATAAAAGCGGCCTTAATCTCAACACCGAAGTTTTGCAAAAAATGGGTGGGTCAGCTGCTGATACCGGCGATTTTATGCTCATAAATCTACCGCATACTACCCATGTGGTTAAGCTGTTGCAGCGAATTAGGGATGAGTCACACCGTTTTGCCGTGAGCTACCACAGTACGCTTAAAAGGCGACGCCAAACTACCAGCTTGCTCGACGAAATTCCTGGAATTGGCCCAGCGACACGCAAAAAATTAATTCGGGCATTTGGTTCTGCCCGCGGCGTCATGGCCGCTAGTCAAGCTGAGCTTAGCGCCGTGGTTGGCCCCAAGCTTGCCGAGAAGCTGCGCCGGCAGGTGTGATATAATAGTCGTCTACTCATGGAATCTTTTTTTAGAGCAGAGTTTTTTATTGGCAATAGAGCGCGCTTGCAGCAGCTTTTTACTGGAACTGCACCCATTGTAGTGACGGCCGCTGGGCAGTTACAGCAGAGCGGCGATACGGTTTTTCCGTTTAAGCAAGATAGCAATTTTTGGTATTTAACCGGCATCGACTTGCCCGATGTTATTTTGGTCATGGATAAGGGCCGAGAATATATAATTTTACCAGAGCGCGAAAGTATTCAGGACGTATTTGACGGCGTAGTCGATCAGAACGCTCTGCGTAATACATCGGGTATTCAAGAAATTGTTGACTACAAAACAGGTTGGAAGCGGCTCGGCTCGCGTTTGGGCAGGGCTAAGCATATATCTACCATTGTGCCGGCACCTGTATATGCTTCTACTTTTGGTTTTTACACCAATCCGGCACGAACTAGGCTGGTCGAGCATTGCAAAGAATACAATTCGCAGCTAGAATTTTTGGACCTGCGCCAGCACTTATCTTTGATGCGTATGGTTAAGCAAGAACCAGAATTGGCGGCTTTGCAGGCGGCCATAGACATAACAATCGCTTCTCTTAAGGAGGCAAAGCGCAGACTAACGCGTAGCCAATACGAGTATCAGGTCGAGGCCCAAGTTAGTTATGGTTTTCGTAGGCGAGGCAGCAGCGGACATGCTTTTGCGCCAATAGTGGCGGCTGGCCATAATGCCACAACTATTCACCATGTTGCCAATAACGGTTCGTTCGAAGGAGCCAGCATGGTGTTACTAGACGTTGGCGCCGAGGTTTGCCATTATGCAGCCGATATCTCGCGAACTTACTCACTTGGCGAGCCGAGTAGACGGTTGGCTCAGGTTCATGATGCTGTGAAGCAAATTCAGGATTACGCTTTTTCTTTGCTGGGTCCAGGAACTTTTATGCGCCAATACGAAGACAAAGTGCGGCAATATACTGGGGAAAAACTGCGCGAGCTGGGCCTTATAAAGCACATCGAACCAGATACAGTTAAAGAATATTTTCCACATGCCACTTCGCATTTTTTGGGCCTAGATGTTCATGATGTGGGCGACTACGACAGACCGCTGGAGCCAGGCGTGACCATAACTGTTGAGCCAGGTATTTATATTGCTAAGCAAGCACTTGGTGTTCGTATTGAGGATGATGTTTTAATTACTACAGATGGCATAAAGGTGTTGTCAAAAAAACTTAGTCGCGATTTATAATTACATGGGTCGCTCGTGATATACTAGGCCTAAGTATGAAGCGACCATTTTCTCGGTTTTTGATCCGTTGGTTTGTGTGTAGCTTGGGCATCTGGATTGCCGCTGCTTTGCTTGGGCAGAATTTTACCTATAACGGTAGCCTGGGAGTCATTATAGTTGGTGGGCTAATTATGGCATTAGTCAATGCTATTATTAAGCCAATTGTTATTGTTTTGTCGTTGCCAGCTATTTTGTTTAGCCTAGGCTTGTTTATGGTTGTCATAAATGGCTTGATGGTTCTTTTGGCCAGTAAGCTGTATGCGCCCCTGCACGTACGCAACTTTACCTCGGCCATACTTGCTGGAATGGTCATTGGGCTGGTAAACTATCTTGTGACTACAATTCTAGAGGAGCGCGATTAACCAAAATATTATGAGCATTTTTAACTACATTACAATTGTTAGCACTATACTATTGACACTACTTATCCTTGTACAGACAAGAGGTGCTGGTTTGGGAGCTGGCCTAGGTGGTGGTGGCGAGGTTAACTCGGTTCGACGTGGATCCGACAAAACTTTGCATCAAATGACCATTATATTGGTGTTGGTATTTGTTCTGTCGTTGGTTATGGGCATTATGCGTTAGCCTCATAGGCGCGCACAGGGGGTATCTTTATACATATGGATCGTACAACTCGTTTACGTTTAAGGCGCCACTTTAGGCGCAGCAAAAATCAAGTAGAAGATTTGGGGAACCAAGCCGAGTATCATTTGGAGCGTAATTTTTTTAAACGCCTCAGCCGTTTAAGCCAAGTTCGTCGTTTTGTTGCCAGATGGCTGCTGATATTTGTTCTGTTAATCGGCGCCGTGCTTTGGCAAGCACGTTCACTAGGTAGCTACTACTTGGTTAGCAAACCAGCGCCAGGGGGGTTATATACCGAAGGCATTTTGGGTAATTTTACCAATGCTAATCCGCTTTACGCAGCTACCAGCGTGGACAACAGTGTTTCTCGGTTGGTCTTTTCGGGTCTGTTCAAGTTTGACGACCATAATCAGTTGGTAGGTGACTTGGCCGAGAGTTGGACGACCGACGAAAGGGGCACTGTTTATAATGTTAAACTTAAACCAGATCTAAAATGGCACGACGGGCGACCCTTAACGACAAAAGATGTTGTTTTTACATATAACATGATCAAAAACCCCGATGCTAAATCGGTACTGGCGTCCAGTTGGCAGGGTATAAACGTAATTGCCGCGGCCGACAATAAAGTCACATTTACCTTGCCAAACCCATTAAGCAGCTTTCCATTTTCTTTAACCAATGGCTTGGTGCCAGAGCATATTCTAGGTTCTACCAACCCTAGCCAGCTTCGGTCGGCGCCCTTTAATGCTATCAGACCAATCGGATCAGGGCCATTTAAATGGGATGACATAGACGTTTTGGGCCTAGACGCCGACAGTCGCGAACAGCAGATATCTTTACTGTCGAACCCAACTTATATTGGTGGCAAGCCCAAGATTGACCACATAATAATTCGGGCTTTTCATAGTCAGGATCGGATGACTAAGTCCTTTAAGGACCGAGAATTGGATGCTATGTCCGGACTAGGGTCACTGCCAGAAGATGTTGCCAAAGAAAAATCTGTTAAAGAATACCATATACCACTCACCAGCCAGGTGATGATATTTTTGAAAAGTAGCGACACCATATTGCAAGATCAAAAAGTGCGTCAGGCATTAGCCTATGGCACCGACGTTCCAAAATTGCTTCAGAACACCAATAATCATGAGGCCATACTAACGCAGCCGTTTTTTAAAGACCAGACTGGATATGACGCATCACTTAATCAGTTGACCAATGATCCAACCAAAGCAGCCGCCTTGTTAGGCGAGGCTGGCTGGACACGCGGGGCTGAGGGCAACCTCAGTAAAGATGGCAAGCCACTTAGTTTTAGGCTGTTTACCCAAGACAGTAGCGAGTACAACTCTTTGGCGCAGGCTCTAAAAGCTCAGTGGCAGCAGTTAGGTGTTAATGTGACGATTATTTCTCAGCAAGATCAGGACTTGCAGGCAACTTTAGCAAACCATGCGTACGAGGCGCTACTGTATGGCATCTCGCTCGGTGCCGATTCGGACAGCTTTGCTTACTGGCATAGCTCGCAGGCCGATCTTAGAGGAACAAACAGGCTTAATTTTTCCGAATATAAGTCGACGGCGGCCGACAAGGCATTAGAAGCTGGGCGAACTAGGGCCGACCCAGCAGTTAGAACAATCAAATACAAGCCGTTTTTGGAGGCTTGGCGACAGGACGTACCGGCGATAGCCCTGTATCAGCCCAGTTATTTATATGTCGTTAGAGGTTATGTATTTGGCCTGGAGCCAAGTATTATCAACACTGGTGCTGACCGTTACAACAATGTCCATAATTGGATGATAAGGGTACAGAAACAGCCTATTTAGTAAATAGGCTGCAAATAGCCTGGAAATCTTGACGCAGTTCTTTAATATCGCTAATTGGCTGCGTGACTGCGGCGCTGACTCGGTGCCGACCCCCTCCTTGCAAGTATCCCAGTAGTATGTGCATAGATATGCCAAGTGGTGTTCGCTTTATGCCTCTAAAATTAGCCGATTTGGCTGTAAACTTATCTACAAAAGTGTTTATTTGACGTCTTTCATCGGTAGTTAGTGGCCTTGGTGTTAGGCGCCCTGATGCAAACATGCCAAGACCTAAAAATATAATATTTATCATTATAATTGGCACCAATATGACCGCAAATAACAGCCACCAGTGATTAACGACAAAGCTAGTGTACAAAATTGCCGAAAAAACTAGCAAAAGACACAGCAAAATTAGGCCTAGGGCGCGGATTGCATATCGACGTAACAAAACCGCTCCAATAGCTCGGCTGGCCAAAACTGCGGGTGAAGCATTAATCACAACTATTATTGTGCGCCAAACGACTAGTCATTACAAGGCTGTTTTTGGGCCTGATTTTTGTTGCGCCGCCTAAAAATGATTTTTACTGCTATTAAGCCCAATACGACGGTGGCCAATATCAGGAACCAAATTGGTGCATAAAGAACTGTTTTGTGCCGAATAATGTTGCCTCCTTGAGGCGGCGAATACTGAGCCGTAACTTTATAAATACCAGGAGCCGGGCCCAGCTTAAGCGACGAATCTAATTTACGCACTGTATTTGGCAAGGTATAACCTTTTAGCTGGGTTTCGCCGGTTTGCCGCCAACCGAACCAAAATGTTTTGGCTTGAACTAGCACGCGCGAATCGGCATGTGTGTTACCCTGATTAGCTATGCGCACAAGCACGGGGTAGGATTGCTTGCTAGTAATCCATGGCCCATCGTAACTGATTAATTGACCTTTGGTGTTTGTTGAGCCATTAACATCTAAATAAACTAACGAAGCAATCTGATGGACGACTTGCAGTTCGGTGTTGGACGACTTGCCGTCGATTGATGCCAGGATGGCAAAGTCGTAACCACCTGGAGTGGCAGTAGTGGGTATGGCCAGACTGTAGGCAATCTCTTTTTGCTGTTTGGGCGCTAGCTCCAGTGTTTCGTCGGTGAACCGCAGCCAGTTATAGGGGCCGATTTCCTTAAAAATATAATCGTATTCTTCGTTTTTGACGCCTATTTGGCGGACCAACAGGCGCACAGTTTGTGGACTGTTGGTGTCGTTGGTTAAGGTTAACTTGTTGGCCGTAGTATCGCCGGGGTTTAGGGCAAAGCGGCTCCTTAGTGGCGACAAACGAACTAATTCGGGTTTGGTAATTGGTTCGGCCATTTGTTGCTATTAAGATTTGTCAGGACGCTTTATTAATTGTACTTGTATGTCGTTTACCACGTTGTTGTAGTGGCGAATGGCGAATAGCTGGGCTTCTTGGTTGCGCTGCGACCAGGCCGGGTCGAGCACATAATTATAGCTAAAGTCAAAGTCGCAACTAACTGGATAGTGGCTTAGTTTGTTGTCTAGGCGCCATTGTTTGTTGAGGTACAAAAAGCTAGCCTCGCTGATGGCCCGCTGGTGAGTTGGGTCTTGCCAGGCGCGCATACTACTGTAGTAGGGGCAGACAATGCGCATAAAGCCTTTGGTGGGAATATTGGGGTTGTTTGGGTCGAACTCAGCTGGTTTTAAGATACGATAAATTTCGTCAAAGAACTGTAAAAACGGGTCATTATAGCCGTTGCCATGGGGAATGTGTTCTACGAAGTGCGAACATTCGATTTCGTCCACCGAGTTGTCGGCGAACTGACTCCAGGGGAATTGCAGCAAGTCTTGCACATAATCGGCCGACTTGGTTTTGGCAATATCAACACCTTTGAAGCCTTCTGGTTTGTTGTCGCCACAGGCTAGTGACAGCTTCAGCACTTTTGGCTGTTTAGTCGCAGATTTCTTGGCAGACTTTTTGGCTGGTTTTTGGTTAGTTTTGTTGGCTTTTGGCATTATCACTCCCTTGCTTTTGATCTACCACATTATTTGACTGGTGGCATCGTAATGCCCTACCTTAACGCGAGCATCACAGGCCACTTTGTAGCCCAGCTCGCGAGCCTTCTGGAAGAACCACAAATCTTGAGTGACCATTTGCACACCGGCGCCTTCCACAAGCTCTTGCTTGGTCTTGAACCACGCGCCGTGTTCGAACCGCTTGTCTTTGAGCATTTCCATACGGAACAGAGTAAAGCCCATGCCCAGACCATTACAGGGTGTGACTGCGTCGGGCGCGGGCACCTGCGGAATAAAATTGAGTGGCATAACCCGCGGGTCACCGTAGCACATTGGTTGTCCAGTCTCGCCCTTTGTCCAGTACAGCCCGCCTACTGCATCGTAATCGTCAATCGATTCGTACAATTTTAATAGACCGTCCGCTGGAGGAGCGTTGTCTTCCTCTAGCGTCAGGATAAACTTGTATGTGCTTAGGTCTGGATTGGCCAGCACCATCTTGATAGCTTCGTTGTAGGCCTCGCCCACCTCCATGCCTTCCATAAAGATTGGTCCAATTACCTTTTGGTTCATGGGTCGGATCAGCCCTTGCCAGCTCTGTACAATCCGCGCCGGAATCATGCCGCGCGTCGGGCACAAAATAATCGTCGACAAGTCACGGTAAGTCTTTTCTTTGGCCAGCCGTTCGCTATAATCGCTTATATTATGCAGGCCAGTATTGTCTGGCACCAGTATCTGTGGTTTTCCCATATGTAGCTATTATACTAGTAGGTGTACTGATTATTCAAAATAATATGTGGAATAAATATGGCTGTAGCGTTATTACGTTTCATTTGATCGCCAGAGATTGCCGTCGGAAGCGCACCTGTAGTTGTGCTATAAATAGCGTTCCAATAGTTTCCGTGTGGACTAGTTGTATTGCCGGTGCTGGTCGAAACGCCCATGAAGCCCGATCTTTGGTTGCTGTTCATATAGCTCTGACCAATAAATGACAGACCAGTAGAGCTTGCGCTCGAACGAGCCAAAACACCAAACACATAATCCTGACCGCCCGCAAACGCGAGTGACGAGCCGCTCCATTGACCTGTCCCAAATGAAAGCCACCGGTTACCAAAGTAGTGTGGGTATATGGACATAGTTGTACCGCTGCCGAATGTTGTAGAGGCGGAGTTGAGGAGTGTTAAAACTGAGTTGCTAGCAGTGTGGGGCTGATAAATGCCTATACTTAGTGATATTGTGTGTGCAGATATTGTTTGTGTGCTTGAAGCGCCACTTGATGCGGTGCCAGACATGTTCATCAAAAAGCTGCTAACCGTCATATTGCCTGCAAAGAGATCATTCTCTTGATTAAGGCGCTGGAAAAACGGCGTATTATAAGGAACGCCCAAAACAGCGGAAGTACCGCGATCCATATTCTGGTAGCGCAACAGCGTTGGGTACGAAGCACCGCCGCCACCGCCACCGCTAGCCGCCGCTGGAGCTATGATTGATATTGTGGCACCGCCCGCGGCAGTACTCTGGCTTAGCGTGATGTTAGTACCACCAGCAAAAACGAGCTGATTGCTAACCGTACCGGCATCGCCAGTCGTATTGCCACCACTCATACCCGCCTTAAAAGCTGTGCCAGCACCAGCCGAAATAGTAACCGTGGCACCGGCCCCACCAGTGCTTTGACTCAGAGTCACATTATTACCACCAGCTAAAATCAACTGGTTACTAACGGTGCCAGTGCTGCCAACGGTGTTACCCAGAGCACCAACACCGCCATTAAACATATTTGGTGCCGATATACTAATAGTATTGCCCCCAGCAGCCGTGCTCTGGCTCAGAGTGATGTTATTGCTACCGGCAAAAATAAGTTGGTTACTGACTGTGCCAGTTGTACCGCTAGTGTTGCCAATATTGTTCATACCAGCACTAAAGGCTGCCCCAGCACCAGCCGAAATAGTTATGGTATTGCCGCTCACACCAGTATTTTGGCTCAGAGTCACATTATTACCACCAGCTAACACCAAGTTATTGCTGGCCAAGCCAGCAGTACCAGCGGTGTTCCCCAGTGCACTCATACCAAACTTGTTAGGAATATACGACATAGCTACCTTATATTATAAACCAATTGGCTCCATCAGACACCAACGAAATCGTAGTGTACTGCAAGGCTAGCACTATACTATTATTCTGTCCGTCGATGGTATTGGAACCACTTCGGGAAATCTGCACCGTGTTTGTTGTGCTGTCGGTGCGCTTAACGTGGTAGATCTGCCCACTCACCGTGCTAGCTACCGGTAGGGTTATGGTCACTGCCGCGGTGGTGGCATCTACCAACACCACACTATCAGATGCTGTTAGTGTGTAGCTGGCAGTTTTACTAGCCGTTATTAAGGTGGCTGATTGCCAGGCCGGTATACCACTAGCTAGGGTGAGCACTTGACCGTTAGAGCCGGCTGCCAAACGTACAAAGTTGCCACTGCTGTCGCGGTAGTAGGTATCGCCGGCCGCGCCTGAGCCGTCGTCGTAGGCAGCAATGGTTTTGCGGGTTGGGCCGGTGGTTTGGGTAAAATACAGTTTGTCATTATTAAATTCAATGGCACCAGCTTCGGGAGTGCTCATAACTGCGCCAGAGCTAAATTTTAGCGGTGCAGTACCAGCTGCGGCAGTGCCAGGCCGTATGGTTATTTTTTGGTGACCGCCGTTGGCAGCGTTATCGGTGCCATCGTCGTAGTGTTCTTTTTTGAGGTACTGATTAATGATGTCGCCCCAAGCGCCATCATCGCCGTTAACAAAAGGTAACCTTTGAGGTGTAGGCATACCTTATACTCCAAACTTTCCGCCGCCCCATTGGCGACCAGTTTTTTGTGTCCGTGAGTGGTCAGGGCTGTAGGACAACAGATGAGACAAGAGGCTATTTAACCCAATAGCAGCTACAAAAGTACCGGCAACCATGCCCAAGAATTGCCGACGGCTAACTTCTGTTTTAAGGAGGTTGTTTATTTTTTTGTGATTCATCGTCTTGGATATTTAAAATGTTGGTGTTTTATTGCCATTTTAGCTCGCAGGTTCGGCCCTTGACGAGCTAAGCGCAAGCATTACTCAAGTTTTATTCTATCAGACTAGTCAAACTATGCCTAGTAAAATCAATCGGTCATGGGGGCGGCAACGTAGGTAACGGTGGCAGTGTATTTACCGGCTGCCTTGGAGTTGTCTAATTTTACGCCGTAAGTAAATGTTGTGGTGTCGCCAGAAGTTTTGGGCCCAGTAATGGTTTTGACCAATGATTCGCTGGTGGTAATCCCGGCAAAACTGTTGCTGGCGTCTATGTTGTAGCCCCAAGTATTAGTGGCCAAAGCAGCAGGTGATGCGAATGTGTTGCCACTTGCCGGTATGGTTGCCGGCCCGTTAACAAGATTGGCGCTTGATTCGGCTTTGACATATAGTTTATAGCCAACTACATCGGTAGAGGCAACAGTTACGCTACTTGTGCCAGTACTTTGAACTGGTGTGTCGGTTGGAGTGATCTGAATGGTTGTGTTGCCACCAACTGATATGGCTAGACTAGTTTGCGAGCCGTACGGAACGTTAGCGCCATAAACTCCACGGCCATAGGGTTGCGCCAAAACTGCACCCTGGATAGCGAGCAAGCATCCGGCGACTACACCGACACCGACCACCACTTTAAGGGCTAGATTGGACACAAGAGACACGAGACTTTTCCACAGATCTGTATCTGTTAGTTGCCGATTGCTCCAAAATTTTGACCAAAAATGGGTAATTTTTTGACGTATAATCATGATTCTTATGTTAAACTAATCGCCAGACACAGTAAAGTCGAAAAAAGTAACAGAAGGAAGACAAAAATGAAGATAGACTACAAGTTTTTAGCCAAAACCAGGCGACGCATTCTTTATGGTGCTAGCTCTTTAATGTTGACGCTTTTTAGTTTAATGGCCACCGCAGGCACTGCTCAGGCGGCTCAGTTGACGGCTCGTAAATTAACACTTGGCTCATCGGCTGCATCGGCATCAACTACTTATACTTTTAACTTTACTGCGCCCTCTTCTACCGTTTTACAGTCATTCGAAGCTGTAATTTGTACAACTGCTTCTGGTGCTTGTACCACGCCAGCTGGTTTTTCGGTGAGCTCAGCAACTTTGGCTAGCCAACCAACTAATCTGGGTGATGCTGCTGGCTGGACAATTAGTACTGCTACGGCTGGACGCCTGCGAGTTAGCAAATCGGGCAACGCTGCAGCACCAACAGCCGGCATAACAGTTTCTTTTGCTGGTGTTACTAACCCTAGTGCCACTAACTCTTCGTTTTATGCCCGGATGACTACCTATTCTGATGCCGCTTGGACCACAGCTGTAGACAGCGGCACTGTGGCTTCTTCGACCGCCGGTCAGGTAACAATTACTGCTAGCGTAGACGAAACTCTAACCTTTACTTTGGCCTCTAGTACTGTAGCCTTAGGCTCGTTGACGGCAGCGACTACAGGCAGCGGCAGCACAACTATGGGTGTTTCTACTAACGCGGCTAGCGGTTATGTAGTAACTGTTTCTGGTGGAACTTTAACATCTGGCGCCAATACTATCACTGCACTGTCTAGCAATGCGGCTTCCACCCAAGGCTCTAGTCAGTTTGGGCTTAACTTGGTAGCCAATACTACACCAGCCATCGGCTCTAACCCTAGCGGTGGCACCGGCGCGGCAGCAGCTAACTACAACACCACCAACTCCTTCCGTTTTGTCTCTGGCGACACTGTTGCTTCCTCATCCGGTCCTAGCAATGCCACGACCTACACTATGAGCTACATAGCCAACATTCCTGGCAACCAAGCTGCTGGCCAATACTCAGCAACTCATACTTACACCGCAACGGCTACTTTTTAGGATAAAAGGTGCTGACAATATTACAAGCAAGACTAAAAGGCCTGGGCCTACTAATAATATTGATTGCGGCACTGACTGTATTTGCCAGTCCTGCCAAAGCTATTGCTGAAGAAGGTAAAACTGTTGGCCAGGGTTTGCAGATATCACCCGTTTTGGTAGATTTAAATGCAACAAAAGGTGGCGTTTACAACCTAAAATTGACAGTTACCAATGTTACCGAAGGTGACCTGGCGGTTAAGTCCGAGGCTAACGATTTTAAAGCTGCCGGCGAAAATGGTGATCCAAAAATATTAGACGACGAAAGCAACGACAACTACTCTTTTCGTCGTTGGGCTTCGCCAATTCCTAGCTTTACCCTAAGGGCCAAAGAAAGCCGCCAAATTATGGCTACCATAAGTGTGCCATCGGCTGCCGAGGCCGGTGGTCATTACGGTGTTCTACGATTTAGCGGCATGCCGCCCGAATTAGCCGGACAAAACGTAGCCTTAAAAGCCAGTGTCGGCGTTCTGGTTTTGACGCGGGTTGAGGGCAACATAACCGAGAATATGTCCATAAAAAGCTTTTTTGCCGAAACGCCCGACGGCAAACAAACAAATCTGCTAAGTGGTAGCGGCCGGCTAGTCGAGCGGTTTGAAAACAGCGGGAACATTCACCTAAAACCATCCGGTACGGTGACTGTTAAAAACATGTTTGGCAGTGTTGTTATGCAGACCGACATCAACAAGCCGCCAAAAAATGTATTGCCTAGCAGTATCAGAAGGTTTTCTCACGACCTACCAAAGCATTTATGGCCCGGTCGCTATACTGCAGATCTAGTTGTTACTTATGGCACCGGAGACAAGACTTTGGCCTCCAGTATGTCATTTTGGGTTATTCCATACAAGAGCATGGCAATAGTCTTGGGCGGGCTTGTTTTACTGATTATTGGCGGTCGGTTATTGATTAAGCGTTATAATGCAAGAGTAATCCGTAAGCATTCAAAAAGATCTCGCTAAGCAAAAGGGTTAGGGGGATATCTTGGTTAAAAAGTCCAAGTTTTACTTAACCGCAGCCATGGTTTTTGTTTGCGGAATTATGGTTTTGTCGCGCGTTAGTCGGGCCGAAGCAGCCACGGTTGTTGACCAGCAGTCCATAACTGTTAATGCTTTGGTACCCGGGCCAGTGCCAACTCAGCCGGCAATTATTAATAGCCCAACCAACAATCAGGTTTTTAGTACTACGCCACTAAACGTTCAGGGAACAGGCACGCCTGGTACGGTCGTGAAGCTTTTTATCAACAGTGTGCTAGCCGGTGTTTCCACTGTGGCCGACGACGGCACTTTTAGCATAAACGTCACGCTTAATCAGGGCCGAAACGATTTAGCGGTTTTTTTGTATAACTTAGCCGATCAGGTGGGACCCAACTCGCTAATAGTTACGGTTTACGTGCGTGGCGCAACTACGACCACTGGTCTGTCGGATGGTTCGGCGCTAGATGCTCCGCCGGTAGCGCCCATGAAGCGGGCCGGAGGGGGTGGTGCAGGGGATAGTAGCAATAGTTCGGGCAGCAATGTCGATAATACCGACCAGTGGATTTTTGAAAACACGCCCCTAGAAAATATTGCTTATGTTTTGGGTGTTGGAGTTGGTAGCGAAAACATATCGGGTATAAGACTACTTTTGTGGTGGCCAGTGCTTGCTGGTTTTGGCATGCTAGTTCTGCTGTGGTTGTTCTTGTTCCGTTTGCATCGAGTCGGCTTGCTGACTAAATATGTAAAAACTCTAGGGTTTTATCCTGAATTGGACAATTCGGATCACGATAGAAAAAACCAGCATCATAAGTAGGGCAAAAGCGGTGCCGCAGGCCAGAATAATTATTGGCATCATCATGCCTAATTTCTGAGCTGGGTAGGTGTTGGGCGAGCTGTGGTATTCGATCTTCCATTGGCGGTTAGAAAAGCTAAGGTTGTCTGTATAGGTCATGGAGTTGTTGGCAATAATAGCTTTGCTTTGGTAAAGATTAACCGGCTGTTCTTTGTTTGTTACATCGGTGATTTTGATTGGCAAGCCCAGTGTTGCTTGGTCATCCAATATATCTTTAAAAAAATCGTCAAGCCTGTAATATGCCGCTACAATGCCGCTATTTTGGTCGCCGGGTTTAACCGGCAAGGCCATAAAAAAGCCTTTAAAGCCAGTCGAAAAATTAAACGGCGCCGACATCAGCGGCTTGACCGAGCCGACTGACTCGAGGTATAGCTCGCGTCGACTGGGTTCGGCCAAGACATCGGTGCCAATACTTCTGGACACATCATGGGCCGAACTATATAGGTCGGCAATACCGTAGAGGTCGCGTTCGCCAGTCGGCTTAATATCCAAATTTGAACCCAGGCCGTTTATGTTTCTGATCCTGTTTAACTGGTTGTTGCGATCTTTCTGCTCAAAAATTGCAATATGAGCGACAGTGCTTATTCCCGGATCGCGGCTGTATATATCTTGTGCTCTAAAAAAGTTGTCCCACTCGGTGTTATTAGGTGTTTGCCTGGAAAGTAGGAACGCTCTGCCGCTGTACAAAACATCTGTCGAATGAGCCAAGTTATTGACCAGATGAGCACTGATGCGCATGGCGTCGTTGTTGAATCGCTCCGATGTTCGCTGCGCAACAGCTTGATGGGCAAATATGGCCGCACTAATGGTTAGCACTTCGAGCAGGGTCACAACAATAATGGCCGCCCACCTAACGCTGGCCGATATCCTAGATCCGTTAACCCCCCCTGTCGCCATTATTGCACTCCAGCTTTACCAGTCGCTACTTATTAATTTTTGACATAAAAGATTTTACCTCGCTAATACTGTCCATAAACTGACTTGGGAAAATAATGGTGCTGTTTTTCTCGACAGCGATCTCGCTTAACACCTGAAGGTTGCGCAGCTGCAAGGCAATTGGATGAGCAGCAATGACATCGGCAGCCTCGCCAAGGCGAGTCGCACTTTGAGCTTCGCCTTCGGCAGCAATAATTTTGGCGCGCTTTTCGCGTTCGGCTTCGGCTTGTTTGGCCATGGCTCGCTGCATACTTTCGGGCAAGCGGATGTCCTTAAGTTCCACAGTGCTAACATACACCCCCCACTTTTCGGTAGCGACATCTAGGATGCTTTTGATTTTTTCGTTAATGGCGGTAGTTTCGCTCAAAACTTGGTCTAGGCTGCTCTGACCCACAACATTACGGACAGTGGTTTGAGCTATCTGATAGGTGGCCGACACTATATTGTTTATTTCGACCAAAGATTTTATGGAGTCGGTAACTTGATAGTAGGCCACGGCGGCCACATCTATACTGACGTTATCTTTGGTGATAATTTGCTGACTATCGACCGGCAGTGTAACAATCCGCATGTCAACTTTGCGCATCTGATCAATTATCGGGATAATTACCCGCAGGCCAGGCTCTTTGGGGCTGGGCAAGACTCTGCCTAGCCGAAAAATAACACCCTTTTCGTATTGATTAACCAGCCGCAAACCAAAAACAACAACTACCATTGCTGCAATTAATAAGAATGCCAGAATACCACTCATATTGCTTCCTCGTTTATGCTTTTATTTTACCACAGATAATCGCCTATAAATCAGCTTTTCTGTTAATATTTGATTGTGACTATTGAACATTGGAAACTAGTACAGCCGATATATCCAGCTAAGTTAAAGCTTGGTGACGAGGTACGAGTTATAAGTCCGTCTCATTCGCTGTCGGTTGTTACCGAGCAGACTAGGCAAATTGCCAATCAGCGTTTTGCTGCGGTGGGTCTAACGCTTAGCTTTGGTAAGCACGTCGAGGAGACCGACGTTTTTGTCTCTAGTAGTGTGGCTTCACGCCTGGAAGACCTGCATGCGGCCTTTGCCGACCCGAATGTCAAAGGTGTTATGACCGTTTTGGGCGGTTTTAATTCTAACCAAATGTTGCGTGGAATTGACTGGGAGCTAATAAAAGCCAACCCAAAAGTTTTTTGCGGATTTTCGGATATTACGGCGCTAAACAATGCTATCTTTGCTCGGACGGGGCTGGTTAATTACTCGGGCCCACATTATTCGACTTTTGGCATGAAGCACTATTTTGACTATAGTTTTGAGTATTTTAAAAAGACGGTTATAAGCGATGCGCCAATTGATGTTTTGCCCAGCAAAGAGTGGACCGATGACATGTGGTTTGCCGACCAAGACAATCGGCAGCCCGTGCCAAACGTTGGCTGGTTGGTGGTCCACGAGGGGCGGGCACGAGGCCGTATTTGCGGTGGTAATTTGGGCACGCTTAATCTTTTGCACGGCACCGAATACATGCCAAATATCGACGGTACGATCATGTTTATAGAGGATTACGAAGCGGTGCCGCCGCATAATTTTGACCGTTCTTTGGTGTCACTTATTCAGCAGCCCGGCTTTTCGGGAGTAAAAGCTATGGTCATTGGTCGTTTCCAAAAAGCCAGCAAAATGAGCAATGACCTGCTGCTGCAAATCATAAAAAGCAAGTCCGAGCTTAACCATTTGCCGATTATAGCCAACGTCGATTTTGGCCACACCAACCCGATGATTACTTTACCAATTGGCGGTGAGGCCGAGATAACGGTCAGCGTTAGCAGCTCTAGCATTAAAATTACTAAGCATTAGTAATAAAAACGAACACCGAAGTGTCCATGATATTGATCTTAATTTTCTACTAAACTAATATTTTGGTCTACGTTTATGCTGCGAACCATTAAATACGTTGCTGCTACTGTCATTTTAAGCTTGAAAATTGTTAATGCAATTATGGTCTTTGATGTTTTGGAAAGATTGTGTCTATCTGGATGTAACCATAATACAAAATCTAGTTCTCTGTAGTCCGACCTTAGTTCAAGCAATTTCGTCTGCAATTCACTTGGCAGAACATATGAGTATAAGCGTAGAGTTTGGTCAATCTCGTATATATTATCTTTGATTTTTGTATGTAAAGATTTTGGTAAGTCTTGAAAATCAATATCTGTTCTTGTGTATTTAATTGCTTTTAGTCTTGAGACTATTTTGCTTGTTTCGTTTTGATAATCTTCCCACGATTTCATTTTAAGGAATTTTTGAAAGTCATTCTGGTCGAGATATATCTGAGCTAAGTCTAATATTGTTCCATATAGCATTGTATCTATGCTTGATTTTGCAAGTCTAACAGCGGGTCTTGTCTTGCTAGCGTTATTAGCCCACCTTAAATAGCCGATAAATATAATCGCTATCGTACCGGTAACTAGACTCGCCGATAAATTGATTGCGAGGTCTTGGAGAAGTTGGTGGGCACCTAAGTTAAGTGCGATAACTAGGGCAACCGATGTTGCAATAGATCCTAAAAGTATCAACCTTTAGGTAATTGTATCGAAATATTCCATACGGTATATTTTTACTCAAAACTTCATTCAAGGCAAATAGGGGTTGCCGCACAATTTATCCTTAGAGATATGCCCCAACAAAGTAGATAATTGTAAGTTAAAATACACTACTCTTATATCCTATTAGCAAAATATTAGAAATCACTAAATATAGACAGAACTAGGATCTTATACGCAACCAATATGCACAAATTCTACAAAACTTCTACATCGTTCTGAAAAAAAAGTGTCAGCACTGTAAGCACCTATTAAAAATAAAAAAATTTTACATCTGTAAAAATAAAATTAGGTTTTATTTATTATCTGTTATATATAATAAATATGGATGATGTTTACAGCAGGAAAGGACCAAAAGGTGGGCGTTATTATGCCATGGAATTCACAAAAGCTAGCTTGCCACTGGAAGTAGATGGTATTCGTGCAAATGCTCATCATCGTGCCATTTTTGGCTACCCGATGGACGACGGGCACGATGAGCGAATTTCGGCGATGCTTCCATCTCTTTCTGAAGAAGACCGCGTCAGACACGAGCTGTTTCAGGTCGCTATTAAGTGCGCAAATGAGGCCCGTAAGTTTCTCATAACTGAGCACCACTTCCTATCAACAGCTGAGGCGATCGCAGCCCTTGAGCACGGACCAATATCTGCCGACCGCGAAGCCTTCTTAGTCATGAGAAGATGGGGAATAATCTTGGCTGTCCCAGATCACGGAAGGTGGCTTTACCCCGCTTTTCAGTTCAACGATGGTAGAGTTTCGCCATATGTGCGTCAAGTACATGAGAAGCTTCGAGATCAAGCTGGAGGCGTAACACCTGATCCGTGGAATGAGTTGACCTTTTGGACACTTTATCGGGAGCACCTTTCGAACAGGTCCCTTCAGCAAGTCATTTGGCGTCAAGGGGATTTGCATCTGGCCAGATTTATTATTGATAACGCGCAGATTTGAGATAGTTATGCCACAGTTTCCGAAAATGGGTGATGCGCTCGCACCTGAGCGAATTCCACTTCGCACATTTCGAAGTGGGTCGCAGTTTGTGCGAGTGTTCGACATAGTGAAGGCTGAATTACATGGCTACTCCGGATGTGATTTCAACCCCACTCGGGTTCAAGACGAGCCAGATGTGCGTGGTCGCTTTTCTGCTCGAATGATCGATGATGACGCCGACCTAGTGGTCGAGAGCTACTCATATTTATATTTGGGTGAACAGAAGGTGGACGAACGAACTGCCTTTTTGGAGTGCATTGATTTGCTGTCGCTTCCAATATCCCCTCGTAATGGAATGTTCGAAGTAAGTCATAGCCTGCTCAGGGATCTTGGTTTCGCGTACGCCGAACTTCAGAGGAACGCAACACTCGTGGATGTAAACATCATCCATATTTATAATATATATAACAGATAATAAATAAAACCTAATTTTATTTTTACAGATGTAAAATTTTTTTATTTTTAATAGGTGCTTACACTTGATCTGGAATCTCATTGTAATTTTACAGACCAATACTTCTCGGTCATTCTGAATTTACCTCAGAATCCCGGCGTAATTGCACTGGCTTGGGGTTTGTCAATACTCCACTGAGATCCTGAATCCGGGTTCAGGATGACTGTGAGCAATCTGGACTAGGCATCTCTATGCTATTATAAACTCATGCAAAACGCCGACGAAATTAGCAAACAACGGGCCTTAAAGTTGTTTGATCGAGCCGACCTGACGACCTTTGAAGTCGGTACTACCAAAGGTTTACAGCAAATACACAACTATCTTTTTAGCTGCCTGTACTATTTTGCCGGCAAGATTCGTGCCAAAAACATCAGCAAAAGCGGCTTTACGTTTGCCTCGGCAATTTATTTGAAAAGCGGCCTAGCGGCAATAGAAAAGTTGCCCGAAACTACCTTCGAGCAGATTGTTAAAAAATATACAGAAATGAACATCGCTCACCCGTTTCTGGAGGGCAATGGCCGTAGTATGCGGATTTGGCTGGATCTGATCCTCAAAAAGAACCTCAAACAGTGCATAGACTGGCAAAAAATAAACAAAACTGATTACCTAAGCGCCATGGAACGCAGCCCAGTTAACGATCTAGAGCTGCGCGAGCTGCTGCGAACAGCGCTAACCACCAAAATTGACGACCGCGAGGTTTTTATGAAAGGCATCGAGCAATCCTACTACTACGAAGACCCGGACGATTACAAGGGCTAGACTCTGCCCCTTTTTAACAGGGCTGGTTTAATCAAACTGCACCTTGGAGCCAACTTGCAACTCGAGGCGCTGAGCCTCGCCAGCGGGCAGTTCAATAACATTTACAGCCTCGGTGCCTGCGGGGTTTCTGAACGTCGTTTTGGGGTAACTAGATGGCTGCGCGTCATTAACAATATGAATAATCGCGTTGTCTTTGTCTAGCCAAATAATATCAATCGGGTAGTGCATATCCTTCATCCATATGCCTATCTGGTGCTTGCCGGGAATGATCATGCCATAATGATCGGGCAGCTTTGGCACAATGCTCAGGCCAAGGTTCATTTCTTTGGCGGTGTGGGTTTTTAGCAAACTAAAGTGTTCCTTGCCAATTTTTGCCCGAACTCTGGGGTAACTCGGCAGGGTCTTAGCGATAGCCTTTTGTCGATTATTACTTATAACCCTAGACGCGCCCAAAAATCCGCTCAGACCCAAAACAATAACAACGGCTACCACCACGAAGGTGCTAACTTGCTTTGTTTGACGATCAGACTTTGTTGGCACATTATTAACAGAGTAATTTTTACCCACAGATATATTATAAACTACTTGCGCATCAAAATGTTTATGTTAAAATAGACAATAGATCATTAAAATTTGTGCAAAAAGTGGGGACAAATTGAAGACAAAAATAAAAATACTGAATATTGTATTGGTGGTGGCCTTTGGGTTTGCGTTGGCTCTATCACGAAGTAGTAAAACGTATGCACAAGGCGCCATTCCCGCACCGACTATCGGGGTCGAAGCCATAGCCGTAGACTCTTTGGGCAAGATCTTGCCTGGCACAAATTACGAATTAATCTTTTGCACATACTACGACAATGATCCGAGCTGGGGTTGCCAATCCTTGTCGGATCCTTCGAATTATCCAGACTATATAGCTCCGCTAGTAAACACCGGGTCAGTGGATGTATCATTATTTGCAGAGGTGCCACCTGGCAACAATTGTTCCGATAGTGCGACGTCGGCTTATCTAAAGTTCCGCCAAACGGCAGCACCGGCTGGCTATACGTTTAATAGTGGCTGGAATGTTATTTGCTATACCGTCAATGGCTGGGTGGCCGACAACGGCCAAATACATTCCGCTCCTGACGGTGTTGTGCAGCCAAAAGCCAGTCTTGCCCCTGGCGTGACAATTCAGACAACCGACAATATTAATTTGCTATTCCATGGGCTGATGACCAAAGTTAATAACGGTGCAGCAAGCATGCCAGCGCCAACTCAACCTCAGTCTACCCAGCCCAAGCCTACGCTACCCGAAACTGGCAGCTCACAGAGAGTAGCCATAACCGCGTCATTGTCGTTTATTTTTGCGGGATTATTGTCGGTAGTTTGGCGCCGCCGCAAAAAAAATTATTGTATGCGCTGATTTAATGATAAGTAATAATATGGTATAATTACCCGGTGTCCGATCGCAGTAACTATGGGTGATTAGCTCAGTTGGCTAGAGCACCTCGTTTACACCGAGGGGGTCGGG
>CAZVRA010000005.1:0-46054 GCA_964630055.1 uncultured Candidatus Saccharibacteria bacterium | reverse complement strand
ATGGTGCGGATGAAAGGACTTGAACCTTCACGCCTTGCGGCACATGCTCCTAAGGCATGCGTGTCTACCAATTCCACCACATCCGCGCGGTGATGACGATTTAATCGTCTTGGCTATGTTGTAGCCATGCTATTTTACGCTATTTTGCGCCAAAATGCCAGAGTGGCGTCGCCATAATTTTTGGTTGCTAGTTGTTTAAAAATTGCCTTGCCTAAATCTAGGATGGCATCTGGTGGCAGCGAGACAATAAAAATACCGCCAGTTCTGGTGTGTCGCTCTGCTAACTGGGTTAACAGGCTAAGCATTGGTTTGTCATAGGGTGGGTCGCAAACGACTAAGTCGAAGCGGTGGCCTAAGTTGTTGTTCGACCAAATTCCAGCGCCGGTGTGAGCCAGTTGGGCAACACTACCTAGCCGCAATTTGGCAATATTGGCTTCGATTGCCAACTGGGCTGGCTTGCTGTTGTCGGTAATCAGGGCGCTGATGCAGCCACGGCTTAGGGCCTCAAAGGCAATGGCGCCGCTGCCGCCAAAAGCGTCAAAAATTGTTAGGCCCGATACGTCGCCTAGAGTGTTAAACAGGGCGCCACGAATTTTGTCGCTCATGGGGTGAGTCCGGTGACCGCTGGGTGATTCAAAGTGCTGGCCACCAAGTTTTCCGGAAATTATTCTCATAGCGGCCGCCTCATAATAAGTCAGCTTCGTTGAGGGCAGCGTACCAGGCTAGTGTGACTGTATTGATGATGGTTGGGGTCAATTTGCTGCGGACGTCTAGGGCTAGTTTGGTGGTCCAGCCGCGTTTAATGTAGCGTTCGTAGGTGTCTAAAACGGCGATTTCGCGGGCGCGACGGACAAAAAATTGCTCTAGGCCAATTTCGGCTAGTTCGTCTATTTGGGCTTTTTTGGGCTGTTTGTCGACAAAAGACATCGGTGCAATTAGGGTGGCAATGCCCAGCTCGAACATACCATGAGCGGTTATTAGGCCGCGCGGACCCCACATTTTCCAGTTGTTTTTGACCTGTTCCCGCCGCGTTTCGCCCGGCAAAACCAATTTTTCTTTTATGCTGGTGCGAGTTTCTATGCCTTCGCCGCCGCGCAGTTCGGTCAGTTTTTGCTCGTACGGGTAGTGGTGAGCCGGGGTTAGACCGTCTACAATGGCGTGCGCTAGCCAGGCCGCCTCAAAGGCGGTGCGCTCATGGTTGCCGCTTTTTAACTGTTTGACCAGCAATTTGTAGTGCCTGTCTATTAGACCCAACAACTGCGAATCGTCGTCGTCAAAGGGGTTGTAATAATGCCACGGCTCATCTTTGGCGGGGCTTTTGCGCTTAATGCCGTCGGGGCCGTTTTTGCCCTCGAAATGCAAAATTTTATTGGAGTTAGGAAAAACCGAGTTATCTTTAATAAGTTGAGCCAAGTGGTTGCGGGCCACCCGGTCAATTTTTTGGTGAGCGCCCAAAATACGGCCTGAGGCCGCGGTTAAGGTTGTTCCGGAGTACATGGTTTAGTCATATTTTTAATTTATTGGAGGTTGGTTACAGATCGTAATTTGGCCACTCGGTCAGCAATGTGCTTATATTTTAGCACGTCTAGCGACAGATCTAGGCAGTTTTGGGCGGCACTGCGGGCGGCTTTAATAAGCTTGATGTCGTCTAGTTTAGCAACTCGCAGGTCTAGAGCGCCGTGTTGCAGTGTTCCGTAAATGGCGCCGGGGCCTCTTAGGCTAAGGTCCAGCTCGGCCAAAGCAAAGCCGTCGTTGGTCGATTCTAGCGCTCGCAAGCGTGGCGATGGCGCCTGTGAGTCGCTCAGCATTAGGTAACAATGGCCGCGGTGGATGCCGCGGCCAACTCGGCCTCTTAGCTGGTGCAATTGCGCTAGGCCAAACCTGTCGGCGCCTTCGACCAGCATGATTGTGGCGTTGGGCACGTCTACGCCAACCTCTACTACGCTACTGGCGACTAATATGTCTACATGCCCTTCGACAAATTGTTGCATGGTGCTGTCTTTTTCTTCGGCCGACATTTTGCCGTGCAAAAAGCTGACGCGGCAATCGGCAAAATCGCGCTTGGCTAGCTGTTCGTAAACGCCATGAACAGTTTGGCTGTCGGGCAGGCTGCCGCCAACGGTTATTCGAGGGCAGACTACGAACATTTGGCGACCCTCGCCTAGGCTAGTTTTGATTTTTTGATACAAAGTGGACCTAGAATTAGGCGACACCAAGCTTGTGTTAATTGGTTTTTTGTGGGCCGGTAATTGGCGAATGTAGGAAATATCTAGCTCGCCGTAAAGGGTTAGCGCCAAGCTGCGTGGTATAGGTGTGGCCGACAAAGTTAGGGTATGCGGCAGTCGGCCGGCCTTTTGCAACAGTTTTTGCCGCTGGCCAACCCCAAAACGATGCTGCTCGTCTATAACAACTAATCCTAGGTTGTGCATGGCTACGCTGTCGCTAACCAGGGCATGAGTGCCAATTATTATGCCTGCTTGGCCAGATTTTATGGCCTGATGAGCGCGCTTTTTTTGGGCCGAGCTCATGCTGCCCGTTAGAAGCAAAAGTTGCCCATGTTGGCCCAGCGGTTCGAGCAATTTGGTGGCCGTGTCGGCGTGCTGCTTGGCCAATAGCTCGGTTGGCGCCATGATGGCTGTCTGGTAACCGGCGTGGTTAGCCATTAGCGCAGCCATTAGTGCCACCACGGTTTTGCCCGAGCCGACATCACCCTGAACCAACCGGTTCATTGGCCGGCTCGAGGACATATCTTTGTAAATTTGCATAGCCGTGCGCCGCTGATCATCTGTTAATTTAAACGGCAACTGGCTAACAAATTGCTTGGCCAACAATGGCTTAAAAGGAATCGGCGTAGTTTGCTCGGCGGCAATGTCTTGCTTGTTGAGCAGCGCGGCCAGCGAAAGCTCAAAAACTTCTTCAAAACCAAGGCGTTTTTGGGCAGCTGCCAGGGCCGCCGGCGAGTCGGGAAAATGCATGGCCTCTACGGCCGCGGCATGGTTTATAAGATTATGCTCGCTAGCTATGGGCTCGGGCAAAGTTTGGGGCAGCTGGCGGACAACCGGCAGCACGGCCGCGACTAATTTGCGAATTTGTTGCGATGTCAGACCTTTTGTCTCTCGGTAAATTGGCACTATGCGAGCGGTGCTTAGCGGCAGGCTGCTGACTTTTTCGCAGGCAGGGTTGGTTATAGCCAGCCGGCCGTTTTTTAGGTCAAACTGGCCAGATATGTAATATTTTTGGCTTTTGTCTATGTTGGCTGCTCGGTAGGGCTGATTAAACCAGACCACTCGCACGCTACCGGTGTTATCGCTGGCGACCGCTTCGGTCACGTGGAGCCCGCGGCGGACGCGCCGGGTACCAATATTGCCAAATCTTACTTCCAAGCTCACTAGCCCTGGTTTTAGCTTGGCAACGGTAGAAATATTGGAATAGTCATCGTAGCGCCGCGGAAAATTGTAAATCAGGTCGCCGACGCTGCCCACGCCCAGTTTTTCTAACTTGGCGTCTAAAGCCGGCCCAACTCCAGGAATGTTTTGCACGGGACTGCCTAACTCCAAATTGCTGCTTGTCATAAACAAAACTATAGCAGATGTCTAAAGTAGCAAAGTGCTAAGTAATTAGCCCACACAGTTAATTGAAAAAAAATTGATGTTGTGAAATAACATGATATAGTTTAATTAATGAAAAATAATATTGATGCAATTGATTATGACTCAACCCTTCGTTTATATAATGGCTGAGACTGAAGCATTCAGTGACTTTAAGCCCAATTATGTTTTTGTGCCATCAGGTGATCTAGAAGCAGATAAATCCAATTTTGTTAGTCTTATAGGTAGCATAATTCATGATTGATAAAATTTTTTTTGTGACAACCAACAGAAAAAAATTCACTAGCTTGAAAAAAAGCAGTACGAACAATTGGTATTGACCTAGAACATCTTGAGTATGACTTTGATGAAGGACGAGAGCTAAATATTAGGGCCGTTGCCGAAAACAAGCTGGCCCAAGCAAAAAGTGCGTTCCCAGGAAAAAAGCTTATTGTTGACGACCGTGGTTTTTTCGTAAATGCCCTCAAGGGATTTCCTGGACCATTTGTAAAACTACTATTAGATAGCTTTAGTTATAAGGGGCTGATTAAGCTAATGGAGGGTGAAGCCGACAGAAAAGCTAGCTTTTCTTATTCTGTTGGATATTTTGATGGCAAGAAGGATCACATTATTGTAGCTAATGAAGTAGGATTTATTACCGACAAACCACGAGGTAATGATTTGCATGGCTGGACAGAACTGCTTTATGTTTATGGTCATCCAAGTTTCCCTGATCGAAGTCTTGCTGAACTAACGAAAGACGAGTGGGATCAATACTTAAAATCAATCGAGGATATAGATCCCTTTAAAACGCTAGCAGACTTTCTTAAAAAGCAAAAAACTAAGTGAGAAATGTCAGAAAGATATTTCTATACTATCTTAATTGAATGTATTGTCAGACTATTTGGCTTTGCGGATCAAAAAGAAGGTGCTAGGACCAAAATAGCTATTGGCTAGGGCTGGCTGCAAGGTTTTTTCGATAGCTAACATCAGTTTTTTGGGCATGATTTTTTTGAGTCCGGGGCTGCGTAGGTTAGACACAGACAAGGTTTTTTCTACCTTAAGCCCGGCATGGGCTAGCTGCTTGATAACTGTTTTGGGGTTGTGATTAACAAAAGCAATCTCGTCATCGTTTTTATGTTTAGCCGAGCGAATATCTACCGGCTGTTCCGGCAGAGGTTGGCCGCGCAGAGCATGTTTGAGCCGATTCCGCCCGTGGGCATAGTTGGCAACTTCCAAAATTATGTAGCCATCGTCGGCTAGCACACGCGCCAGCTCGCTAAATTCGGTGCTGGGATCTGGCAGGTGGTGCATAACTCTAATCATGGTAATTAGGTCGAGCGATTTGTCTTTAAACGACAGGTTATCTGCCTGGGTTAAAACCATGTCTATTTCTGGATGGTCGGCCAAAAATTCTTTGCCTATGTCCAGCTGCTGCTGGCTAGGCTCGGCCAAAGTAATTTTGTTGGCGTATTTTTTTAAGAATATGCACAGACGGCCGTAACCTCCGCCAATGTCGGCGGCTCGTTCAAAATGCTTACCGTTTAACAGACGGCTAATGGCCATTTGTTCGGCAGCGTTTTCGTAGTCGCGACCATCCCAGTAATGCAAATAATTGTGGCTGGGGTCGTTGTACTGATCGGCCTTTTTACCGGTCTTTGATTTGCCGTTTTTGCCGTTTTTGTTGGAGTGATTGGTTTTATTGTGTTTTGACATGACAACTAGTATAGCCTACTGGCGGCTAGTCGTCGAGGAACAGTCGGCCCGAATTTGCGCCTGGTTCCAGGCATATATGTTATACTAACCCCTATGCCGCTTAGCACACAACCCTATAAAGGCGCTCGCGATTTTTACCCGCAGGACAAGCGTTTGCAGAAGTTTTTGTTTTCTACTATGCGCCGAGCTGTCGAGGCTTTTGGCTACGAAGAATACGACGCACCAATTTTGGAGCCACTTGACCTATACAAAGCCAAAACCGGCGAAGAAATCGTTAACGAGCAAACATACTATTTTACCGACCGCGGTGGTCGAGAAGTAGTTATCCGCCCAGAAATGACCCCATCTGTGAGTCGCATGGTAGCGGCCCGTCGGCAAGAGCTGGCTTATCCACTTAGGTGGTATAGCATTCCAAATTTATGGCGATACGAACGGCCGCAACGCGGCCGCCTGCGCGAACACTGGCAGCTAAACGTCGATGTTTTTGGCATCGACGACATTACCGCCGAGCACGAAATGATCTTGGTGGTCAACAATATTATGAAGGCTTTTAACGCCAAGCCCGACATGTACAGTATTAGGCTCAACAGTCGGGTGCTTATTAATTACTGCCTGGACCAATACTTGGGGCTCAACGAAGTGCAAGCGCATAGCGTGGCTAAGCTAATCGACCGCATGAATAAAATACCTGCCGAAGAATTTGCGGCTATGGCCGAATCGATACTGTCGCCAACTCAGCGCGAAAACGGCACATTGCAACGCTTGCTAGACATTTTGTCGGTAAAAAACTTAGGCGATCTGCCGCCAGAACTGCGCGAACACGGTTCGGTCGTCGAACTGCAGCGGCTGATGTCTATGCTTGAATCTTCGGGCGTGACCAATGCTCAGTTTGACATAACCATTATGCGCGGCTTCGATTACTACACCGACATTGTTTTTGAAGTTTTTGACACCCACCCAGAAAATAATCGCTCTATGTGCGGCGGTGGTCGCTACGATGGGCTGGTCGGCCTGTTTGGTGTTGACCCTGTACCAACTGTTGGTTTTGGCTGGGGCGATGTTACACTGGGCAATTTTTTGGAACTGCACGACCTATTGCCGCCCCTGTCAACCGAAACCGATGTCTACGCCATATTAATTGGCGATGTTTACCAACCGGCCCAAAAAGTTTTGGCCGAGCTCAGGCGCGAAGGCGTGACGGTGGCTGTCGACGCCACGGGGCGCAATATTGCTGCGCAAATCAAGGCAGCGGCAAAAAAATCTATACCATATGCCATGTTTATTGGTCAGGACGAATTAAACGACGGCCGTTTTAACCTCAAGCATCTTGCCACCGGTCAGGAAGAATCGCACGGTCTGGAGCGGATAATATCGACCGTGCTAGATAGTCGCCAAAACTAGTCAGGACATATTAAAAATAAATATTTTGCTTGTCGTTTAGGCCATTTCTTCGCTATACTATAGTTTCTGGCAAACCTACAGTTAAGGAGGGGATATGAGCAGAGCAGTGCATCGTGTTGTAGCGGCCGTGGCGGCTATTTTGCTACTAATAACTAGCTTGGGCTTTAGCGGACTAGTTATTTGGCAAATGTATAAAGAAAAAAAGGATAGCAAGCCGACTTCGGCGGCCAATACAAATCAGTCCAGCAATAAAACTAATCAATCAACAAATAAGGAGAACAAATTGGAAGGAACAAAATTAGCCGATTATACACCGACAGAAAAAGTAGACAGCTTGCAAAAAATTGACACTGTAGTAGGTACTGGCGATGAAGCTAAACCAGGCGATACCGTAACGGCACATTACACTGGTGCGGTAGCGGCTACTGGTGTTATTTTTCAAAGCTCACACGATACGGGTCAGCCTATACCTTTTGGCTTAAATCAAGTTATTAAAGGTTGGACCGATGGCGTCCCCGGCATGAAGGTTGGCGGCAAGCGTCGTTTGCTTATTCCAGCCGACCAGGCATACGGCGCTAATCCGCCCGCCGGCTCTGGGATTCCAGCTAATGCCGACCTTGTGTTCGATATTGAACTGGTCAAATTAGGTCAATAAATTATTGCACAGCATTATATGCGATTACGCAATATATAGCGTATTGACATTAACCACAAACGCTATATATAATGTGGAAGCGTTCATAAAAAATCATCAAGGGAGTAAAAATGCCAAAAAATATTACTATGTATACTACTAACACCTGCGCCTACTGTGTTATGGTCAAAAAGTGGCTAGCTAACAAGGGTCTAAAATACGACGAGGTTAACCTAGACGAACATCCCGATCGCCAAAAAGAGGCCTACGAAATCAGCGGTCAGCTGGCCGTACCAGTGACCGTTATTACCAAAGATGATGGCCAAAAAGAGGTAGTTGTGGGTTACAATTTGGCAAAATTAGCACCAGCCGTAGCTTAGGCACAAACCATGAGTCAGGATAACACAAAGCTAGAACAAGTTTGGGACGTTGTGACAGTCGGCGCCGGACCAGCCGCATTGACCGCCGCAATTTACACATGCCGCGAGGACATAAAAACACTGCTTTTCGAGCGAGGCGTTATTGGCGGCTTGGCTGCGATTACAGACTGGGTAGACAATTACCCAGGTTTTGCCAAAGGCATTGCCGGACTAGAACTGGCCGAAAGTTTACACCAGCAAGCAGAGCGTTTTGGAGCAGTGATAGAATTAGGCGAAGTTCAGTCGCTTCAGCGCCTAGAAAGCGACAAAGCAGCAGCTAAAGTAGCTAGTGTAGCTAGTAGTAGTGGCACAATTGTTCTAAAAACCACTAGCGGCAAAATTACTGCCAAAACAGTACTTATAGCTACTGGCAGTGATTACAAAAAATTAGGCATTCCTGGCGAACAAGAATTTTACGGCCGTGGCGTGCATTACTGCGCTACTTGCGATGGTGCGTTTTACCGTCAAAAAAGATTAGTCGTGGTTGGTGGCGGCAATTCGGCTGTTCAGGAGGCACTGTTTTTAACAAAATTTGCCAGCCATATTGATTTATTGGTAAGGTCCACCGTTAAGGCCAGCGAAGTGCTGCAACATGACCTGAATAAAGCCGTGGCAGACGGCAAAATATCTGTTCATATTGGTACCTCAACAGATGAGATTGTCGGCCAGCCTAGTGCCGATGCCAGTGGGCCCAGCAAAGACAAGGTTGTTAAAGTTATTGGCACCAAAAATGGCCAAAAAGTCGATTTTGCTTGCGACGGAGTTTTTGTGTTTGTGGGGCTAAAGCCCAACACCGACTTCTTAAAAGGTACGGTTGACTTAGATGAAGTAGGTTTAGTAAAAACCGACGCTAACCTTATGACTAATTTGCCGGGTGTTTTTGCGGCAGGTGATGTCCGCAGTGGTGCGACCATGCAAATTGCGAGCGCCACAGGCGAGGGCGCTACGGCGGCTTTAAAAATTCGTGAATATCTAGAAGCAAAGTAAGTTAAAAGATAACTCAAAGACAACTCAAAGAAGGTCTTGACTGCTATAACCCGAAAAATAATCAAAAACTATGCGGTTAGTGCCGACGCCGGCTGCTAGTAATTGGTGGTTGATGTTTTGGACAAATTGTTCACTGCCCGATACATAAACAAGTCCGGCTGGATCGGTAAGTGCTGCCACACTGTCTCGCAGTTGATCTATGTTTACATGCTGCGGCGATATAACACGCTGAAGCCTAGCGGCGCTATTGTCACTAAAAACTTCTTGGTAAATAGCTTGGTTTGATTTATGGGCATAAATTACGTCAGTTCGAGCCGGTCGCCTAATCGAAGCAGTTGCCAGATGTTTAAGCATGGCCACAAATGAAGCAATCCCTAAGCCGCCAGCTATAAATGCCAGAGGTCGTTTTGTGTCTCGGGGTAGGACCAAATCGCCCATAGCTGGCGCCACCAGAACTTCTTGGCTGGGTACTAAGCCGGCCAACAAATGCTTGTAATCGCTGCAAGGGGTCGGTATTTTAACGGCAAAAGATAAGTATTTTTGTTGAGGCCGACTGACTAAGCTAAAAGTCCTGGTCCAACTAGTCTCCTGGTGCTTGTTCTTGCCAGCATGGTTGCTCCAGTCAGTTTGTTGCGCTAGCTTAAGCAAGCTAAAATCGGCATATTGCCCAGCTTGGTAGGAGTAGTTTGATGGTCGCAAAAAGTCGAACTGCCAAATATGGTTACTAAGCTGTTTTTTGCCAGCAAAAGACGCGGGCATCATGATTTTTTGGCCCTAAAAACATGGCGACTTTTGCTTCGGGCTCGCAAGAATTGCATCTTGTTGGGAAAATCAGTAGTTAACATGACTTCAGGATAGATCCAGCTTATAAGCCGAGCAATCCAGGGCCGATTGACAGTAAAAACAGCTACCCTAAGCCCATGGCGCCAAGCCAAAAAATACGTTAGTGGGTTAAGCGTCCAGTAGTTAATATCTATACCGTCAAAACCATAAACTCTGGCGGCATTAATGGCATCAAACGAATTTCTGTGTTCCAGCACAAAAGTCGGCACTTTGGGGCACTGCTGCGAAAAGCTAAATAACTCGTGATGATTAAAAGATATCACTACAAATCGATTGGATTTTTTGCGTGTTATTAGCTTGGCCAGCGGTTTGGCCCAGTCGCTACCTTTGCCCTCTATTAAAACAGTTTTGTTGCCGGCTGCGGCAAGTGCATCGGTTATCGATGGCAGCTTATGCCCGTCGCTTGATACAATCTTGGACGCTTCGGCCAGCGTTATTTGGTTGATCTTCTTATTTGTGCCAAAAGTTCGTCCTGTGGACGAGTCATGACAAACCACCAGCTCCCCGTCCTTGGTGGCTCTAATATCAAACTCTATGGCGTCAACACCGGCAGCAATGGCGGCCTTTATTGAGGCAATGGTGTTTTCGGGCGCTAATCCAGCAGCCCCACGGTGACCAATTATC
The DNA here is from genome assembly GCA_964630055.1 of uncultured Candidatus Saccharibacteria bacterium. Taxonomy (GTDB): domain Bacteria; phylum Patescibacteriota; class Saccharimonadia; order Saccharimonadales; family CAZVRA01; genus CAZVRA01. The sequence goes on along the minus strand of CAZVRA010000005.1, from coordinate 35,843 downwards.
TTCATGCTCTTTATAGTGTACAATAGAGATGACATAGCAAAAAGAAGGAGCATTATGATGGCAGTAGACTACAATCAAATTTTAGATGCAGGTGATGTAGACAACGGCATTATTAACACAATTATCGAAATTCCAAAATGGTCGACTCTTAAGATTGAATGGGATCGTCGTTTAACAGTTTTTCGTCTCGACAGAGTCGAGCCAAGCATTTTTCCTAAGCCAGTCAACTACGGTTTTATTCCGCAAACACTAGACGAAGACGAAGACGAGCTAGACACCCTGGTAATAACCAACGAGCCAATCCCGACCGGAGTTTATGTTAAAGTGCGGGTAATTGCCGTGCTAAATTTTGAAGATGATGGCGAGATGGACCATAAAATTGTTTGTGTTCCCGAAGACGATCGCAATACGGGCGACCAAATTGAGTCGCTCGGCCAGCTGCACGAGCAATGGAAACAAAAGATCGAGCATCACTTTAACCACTACAAAGATCTTAAAAAACCTGGTACTACCAAAGTTCTTGGTTGGGGCGACGCCAGCGCTGCCAAGCAAATAATCCGCGAATGTGTTGACCGCTATAAGGCCCAAGTCAAATAGTTTCTGCATTCTTTTAATGATGGCCTAAGCATCTAGGCTTGGTTTTTTTGTGCCAGGTGGTTTACAATAGAGGTAATGCTTTAAAACCACGGGAGGGTGCATGAAAACAAGAGTAGCAATTAACGGATTTGGTCGAATTGGGCGCAATGCTTTTAAGGTGGCATTTGAACGTAGCGACATAGACATAGTAGCTATTAACGACTTAACAGATACCAAAACACTAGCTCATTTGCTAAAACACGACACCAGCTACGGCACTTATGCTCACAAGGTTGATTACGACGACAAAGACATTATTGTTAACGGCGAAAAAATTAGAGTTTTGGCCGAAAAAGACCCGGCAGCTCTGCCTTGGAAAGATCTAAAAATTGATGTTGTTATAGAATCAACCGGGTTTTTTGTGGACCCCGCCAAGGCCAAGGCTCATATAGATGCTGGAGCTCGCAAAGTTGTTATAAGCGCTCCCGCCAAGGGCGAAGGCGCTACTACAATTGTTTTGGGTGTTAATGACGATAAGCTTGCCAAAAGCGAAACAATTATTAGCAATGCCAGCTGCACTACTAACTGTATTACACCGGTAGCGGCGGTTATAGAAGCCAATTTTGGAATCGACAAAGCAATGATGACCACTGTTCATAGCTACACGGCTAGTCAGCGTTTGCAGGATGCCCCGGCTAAAGATTTGCGCGAAGCTCGAGCGGCAGCCGAAAATATTGTGCCCACAACCACTGGCGCTAGTATTGCCGCCGGCCAAGCCATGCCAGCCCTAAAAGGCATATTTGGTGGAATGAGCGTTCGTGTTCCCACCCCAGTTGTTAGCTTGAGCGATTTCGTGATTATCACCAAGAAAAAGGTGACGGTAGAATCGGTGAACCAGGCATTTAAAAAAGCTGTCAAGGAGCCTTACTATCAGGGCATTTTGGCTGTTACCGATGAGGAACTAGTTAGCAAGGATTTTGTTGGCAACAGCCACTCGGCCATTGTCGACCTAAAATTAACAGCGGTAATTGGCGATAACATGCTAAAAGTCGTTGCTTGGTACGATAACGAATGGGGCTACAGCAACCGACTAGTAGAAGTAGTAGCCGATACCGGGCGCTTACTGCATGCCGCCAAGGGCAAAGACTAGTCAATGAAAATTTACATCGGTGCAGACCATAATGGCTTTCATATGCGGTCGCATATAATTAGCTATCTAACTAAAGCTGGCTACGATGTAGAAGATCAGGGCGACAAAGAGCTTGACCTAAACGACGATTATCCAATAATTGCTGCCCGTGTGGTGGTGGCTATGCGCCAAAGCGCCGACAAAGATCCGCGTGGCATTTTGTTGTGTGGCAGTGGGCAGGGAGTTTGCATTGCGGCCAATCGTTTCCGCGGCATTCGAGCCTGTCTGGGGTATAACCCAGATACAGTTCGCCATGCGCGTAACGATGATGACTGCAATGTGCTGTGTTTGCCGGCTAAGTCAATCCAAAACGATCAAGCTATGCTCATTATCGAGACATGGCTTAATGTGCCTTTCGCTGGTGCTCCGCGTTTTGTGCGCCGCAATCAACAGTTAGACGAGATTGGTGGTTAACGTGGCTGTTATTTGCCCGACAATTATGGCCAAGGACCCGCATGAGTATCGGGCTCAGCTGGAAGCCAGGGCTCAGTTTACTGATCGAATTCACATAGATATGGCCGATGGGCAGTTTGCGCCCTCCGAGTTAATCGATGCTGACTTTTTGTGGTGGCCTGCTCAGTTAAAAATAGATTTGCATATGATGTACCAGGATATCACCGCTACTTTGCCTCATTTAATAAGCTTGCGGCCATACACCATAATTGTTCATGCCGAGGCTGACGGTAATTTTTATGAGATTGCTCACAGCCTGAGACAGGCGGGTATCAGGGTGGGGGTGGCATTGTTGGCCAGTACTTCTTGGGAGCGGATTCGCTCGGCTATGGATCAACTTGATCATGTGTTAATTTTTAGTGGAGATCTTGGTCATTTTGGCGGTCACGCCGATCTTGGTCTGACTCACAAGGTAGAGGCTATAAGGCACACTTTTCCAAAACTCGAAATAGGTTGGGACGGTGGGGTCAACGACAAGAATGTTCGGCAGCTTGTTGCCGCTGGGGTCGATGTGCTTAATGCCGGTGGCTACATTCAAAACGCACCAGATCCGGCGGCTGCATTTAAGCAGCTAACGGCGCAACTTAACGCCAACTAAATTGCTTATGCGTAGATCAACCATCGAGCTTATGCTAAAATATATTTAATGGGTAAGCTATCTATAAAACAACTTGATCTAATTGCTAACGACATTCGTCAGGACATTATCAGCATGTTGGTGCACGCTGGTAGTGGTCATAGCGCCGGGCCGCTTGGTTTAGCCGATATTTTTACGGCTCTATATTTTGACATTATGAATTACGACCCCAAAAATCCCGATTGGGAAGAGCGCGATAGGCTGCTGCTGAGCAATGGCCACTGTGCGCCAGTTATGTATGCTGCCATGGCTCATGCTGGGTTTTTTGATCGCAAAGAACTTATGACGCTAAGGCAATTTGGTAGCCGTTTGCAGGGACATCCGGAACGCATTAAACTGCCCGGAGTCGAAACTACCAGCGGGCCACTGGGTTGCGGCTTAAGTCAGGCGGCTGGTATGGCGCTGGCTCAGCGTATGGATGGTTCTGGCTTTAGGTGGATCTACTGTGTTATGGGCGACGGCGAGCTCAACGAGGGCAATATATGGGAAGCGGCCATGCTTTGCGGCAAATACAAACTCAATAATGTTATTGGCATTATAGACCGTAATAATATCCAGATCGACGGCACCACCGAAGACGTCATGCCGCTTGAGGACCTCAAGAAAAAGTGGGAAGCCTTTGGCTGGCATGTGATCGAAATTGATGGTAATAACATTGAAGAGGTTATCGACGCTTGTGCCATGGCCCGGGCCGTGACAAATCGTCCGGTAATGATCATAGCTTATACGATACCCGGCAAGGGTGTAGATTTTATGGAATATGATTTTCATTGGCATGGCGCACCGCCCAACCAAAAACAGGCTGTTGAGGCTCTGAACGACCTAAGAACTTTAAAGGGCAAAATAAAATCGGAGCACCAATAAATGAACAGCAAAAGTGATGTAATCCAAACATTAGTCAGCGATTTGGCAGCCAAAGATATCGTCGCCGAGCCAATTCGTAAAGGCTTTGGCCGTGGTCTAAAAGCTGCTGGTGAGTCTAACATTAATGTAGTGGCGGCTTGTGCCGACCTGACTGAGTCTACCCAAATGCACTTGTTTAAAGAAGCTTTTCCCGATAGATTTGTCGAAATTGGTATTGCCGAACAGAACTTGGTAACCGTTGCTGCCGGGTTGGCCGCTATGGACAAAATACCTTTTGTTAGTAGTTATGCGGCATTTAGCCCGGGCCGAAACTGGGAGCAAATTAGGACCACCATTTGCTTGAATGATCAACCTGTAGTAGTTGTTGGTTCGCATGCTGGTATTTCTGTTGGTCCCGATGGCGGGACTCATCAGATGCTAGAAGACATAGCTATTATGCGAGTCCTGCCCAATATGACGGTGATTGCTCCGGCCGATTCGCTAGAAGCCGAACGGGCTACTCTGGCGCTGGCCAAATATAACAAGCCGGCTTACATTCGGCTAGCCAGAGAGGCTACGCCGATTTTTACTACCAACCAAACACCTTTTAAAATTGGTCAAGCCTATGTGTATGCCGAAGGTACCGACGTTAGTATTATGGCTACTGGCACAATGACCTACCAGGCCATGTTGGCCGTCGAAAAACTGGCCAAAGATGGCATTTCGGCCGAAGTCGTGCATGTGCCGACAGTCAAGCCGCTCGATGCAAAAACAATTTTGTCGAGTGCGTCGAAGACCAAGCACGTTGTAACTGCCGAAGAGGCGCAGGCGGCTGGCGGCCTAGGCGGTGCAGTTTGCGAACTACTAGCCAGCGAGTTGCCTCTGCCAGTTGTAAGAGTTGGTGTTCGTGATCGCTTTGGCGAGTCTGGCAAACCAGCTGAGCTGCTTGATCATTTTGGCCTAACAGCCAATCACATTGTAATGGCTTGTCACCAAGTATTGGGCTAATCCAAGGCAGACTCAAGGTAGTGGTCTAGCCAAAAACTCTTTTGCGCAGCGTTGCCAGGCGGGCCAGAATTATAAAGCTGTGTAGCAGCAGTATTTCGAACAAGCTTACCCATAAAACTGTGCCGATGTTTTTGCTGCTCGGCCAATTTTTTATTACGCTTGCAAACCTAGTTGTTATAAATGGCAAACCATATTTAGTAGTAAAACCGAACAAGAATATAAAAATAATCGTCACGCCGACTCTAAAGGCAAACTTTATGCCAAATTCGCGAAGTGGCGCTTTGGGATCGGCCGCTCTGGGATGAATGTAGTTACTAAATACTAAATCATTGTTAAGCTCGGTTGAGAAATTGGCAAAAATTATCCAGACTAAATTAATTACCACTCCGACCATGGCCCAAAACAAACCTAGCGACAAAGATCCGGCGATTTTTTGGCCAACCAATTTAGTTAAAAAGTAGTCTATTATGCCAACGCCGGCACTTATAGGGTGAAAATCTCCGGACACATACAAAAAATTACGAACAGCGTCTATGTTGCTCATGGCCAATGTAAGACCGCAAGCAAAAATATAAATTACCACTTCGAGTGTGGTTGGTAAAAACCATACAAGTGCCTGAAACCACCGTTGTTTTTGTGTTTCGATTTCCATATTGTGCCTATTTTACTACTTTATTATATGCTAATATCATAAGCGTAATCAATAGACAGCAAGGAGGGCTCGGTGGCACAAAATCTACAATTAAATCGCCAAAGATGTTTGCAGGCACGGGCAGCAATGCAGCGAGCTCGAGACGGCCACTATGGTTTAGGCGCTTTTAATCTGGACAATCAAGAGACGTTAATTGCTGTCGTTAGGGCTGCTGCCAAAAAACGGGCTCCTGTTTTGGTAGAAGTCAGTCAAGGAGAAGTCGAGGCCCTAGGTATAGACAATGTTCGCGACATGGTCGATAACTACCGAGAAGAATTTGGCGTAGAAATTTATATCAATCTAGATCATTCGCCAACTGTAGAGGCGGCTAAAAAAGCCATTGATGCTGGATTTGAGTTTATTCACATTGATATCAGCCAACAAGATCACGATGCAAGCGACGAAGCCATCATTAAGGGCACAAAAGAGGTGGTGGAATATGCTAAAAAAACCGGTGCCATAGTCGAAAGTGAGCCGCATTACTTTGGTGGTAGCTCTAATTTGCACAAAGAGAAGATAAATTATGCAGAAATCAGGAAAACCTTTACTACCCCGGAAGGGGCAAAGGAATTTGTGGCCGCTACCGGGATTGACACTTACGCGGTAGCGATTGGTAATTTGCACGGGCAGTATCCGGTGCCTAAAGTCCTGGACCTGGAGCTGCTAAAGGAAATCCGTTCGGCCATAGACTGCAATATTAGCTTACACGGCGGCAGTGGAACACCCGGTCACTATTTTAAGGATGCTGTCAAAATTGGTGCTAGCAAAATTAACATTAATAGTGATATGCGCGTGGCCTATCGTACCACTTTAGAAAAAGTGCTCGAAGAGAATCCGAGTGAGTATGCCGTCATTAAGCTTATGGGCAAAGTTATTGATGCCGTTCAGGCTGTAGTCGAATCCAAAATTGATGTATTTGGCTCCTCTGGTAAAGCGCAAATAGCAAAATAGCTTGGCTCTTGTCTGTGGTATGATATACTCGTATTAAGAATAAGCATAAAGGGCAATGGTGGGCAAAATAGTGGTAAAGACATCTAAAACAGGCAAAGAAATACAAGTTTTAAGTGTTGGAGACATTGTTACCGACGCTTTTATAAAACTTCAGGATGATCAGGCCAAGGCAACCAAGGACGACAAAGGCCGCTGGCTAACAATACCTTTTGGTGTTAAGGTGCCATTTCAACACGCCGAAGTAGTCGAAGCCGTTGGAAACGCCTCCAATGCTAGCATTAGCTTTGCCAGGCTGGGCCTGCGTAGCGCGCTTATGGCTAATGTCGGCAAAGATCAGCGCGGCCGCGACATGATAGCCCACTTAGAAAAAGAAGATGTCGATACAAGATTAATGCACATCAATCCTGGCAAAAAGAGCAATTACCATTACATTCTTTGGTACAAAGACGAGCGAACCATTCTAATTAAGCACGAAGAGTACCGCTATAGCTGGCCTCATCTGCGACCGCACGAGATTCCAGAATGGATTTATTTTAGCTCGATTAGTAAAAATGCTTTGCCGTTTCATGACGAAATGGCTGATTGGCTAGATGAGCATCCAGAAGTTAAATTGGCTTTTCAGCCAGGCACATTCCAAATTGCTATTGGCGCAAAGCGGCTGTCTAGGCTGTATAAGCACTGTGAATTGCTGGCTCTTAATCGAGAAGAAGCCGTCATGGTTACCGGTGGCGACTACAAAGACCTTAATGATTTATTTGACAAGCTGCATGCCTTGGGGCCAAAGATTGTGGTGATTAGTGATGGCCCCGATGGGGCTTACGCTTCTGATGGCGAACAGCGGCTAAAAATGCCAATCTACCCCGATCCTTCGCCTCCTTACGAACGCACTGGGGCTGGCGATGCCTTTACCAGCACTTTTGTGGCAGCCATAATTAAGGGAAATAGCATAGAGGGCGCCCTACAGTGGGCACCAATTAACTCCATGAGCGTGGTCCAGTTTACCGGTGCTCAAAAGGGTCTACTAACCCAGCGTCAACTAGAGGATTTGCTCAGGCAGGCACCTGCTTGGTACCGGGCTCAAAAGTTTAAGTAGCACTGCTTGCTACTTGTGCTTATCATATAGATCATGATAACCTTAAGGGTAATATGTCGCGAGTAATTGCACGTTTGATGAGCGGGGGTGACCCCAGTTTTAGTAAGGCTGTAGATGAGCTGGAGATAGCTAGCGGCCGGCCGGGTGTGGATCTACAAATAATGAGCGAAATGGCCATAAAGGTCCGCGAAAAAATTAGAGAGCTAGGCCTAGACCCAAATGACACCACCAGCCAAGAGCTATATGCCGCCCTTCAAGCTCTGGTTGCCAGGCATGATCGCTTTTTGGCGCAAGCGATTGGCGTTAACGATCCGTCTAACGTGCTAGAAGTTTTGCCAGCAATTCAGAAGTGCGTTAATAACTTAGAATTACCGCGAGATGTTTGTGCCATAAAAAACACCGTCGCCAAGCGACTATTAAAAAGCCAACCGCCGCGAAAAATAATGAAGCTGCTGGGCTATAAATCGGTCGATTCCATGCTTAAACGCGAGCATCCTGGCGAAATCATGATGGTGGCAAAATTGGTTGAATCGGCTACCTGGCTAGCTAGGTTTCGTCGGAGCTACCGCAAATTACGAGCTGTCGATTTTGAGCAGCGCAATGTAGAAATAATCTTGCTGGACACACAAAAATGGGGTAGCGAGCTTTTGCAGCAAACAATTCGCCAGAGGCATAATATTGCTTATGCCAAAGAAATGGGTGTGGTTGGTATCATGCCGCTACCAGTTGAGCACATGAACGGCGTTACTTTGGTGGTTTTGCCTCTACTTTTGCATTATTTGGCCGAAGTGCGGCTATATAGTGCCTACTTTAAGCTGCACCAAGTGCAGTCGAATTTTGGCGAGACCGTGTATCAGGCACTAAAAAGCGAGCTAAAACAGGCGATTATGGTGGGTGGGCAACAAATTCATTGGCGAGTTTTGGCCAGTTACTTTTCGCGTCACCGCGGAGCTTTGCCGGAAGTATTTGATCCGCATGTGCAGCGTGACGATTTTATTTGGCGTGATGCCGAAGAAGTGCTCTACCAACTAGAACCCGCTTTGCAATTTTGGCGCGGTCTAGAATATGTGGCCGCTGATTATCAGACAGTGCCAGTGTCGTTGAACTTGCTCGACAATGCTATTAGTTATTGCAATGGACTCAATTATCCGCGTCAAGTGGGGCGTTATTTTCAGGCGAGCTTAGCAACCGAGCTGTACGCTAGGTATTTGGGCCAAGATGGTCTGCGCCGCACTACAATCGAGCAGCTCACCGATAGTCTCATTAATCAGCTTATCACGGTCTAAAGGAGAACATATGGGAAAATATCAACTTTGTGTATCTGGTGCTTCTAGGGGTCGCAGTGTCGAAGATGGTTGGAAATTAGCCCGCGCCACCGGCAAAGCCATCGCCGAAGCCGGTCACAGTTTAATGACCGGCGCAACCATCGGCTTGCCCAACGAAGCCAGCATCGGCTACAAAAAAGCCGGCGGCCACATGAGTTTTGGCATTAGCCCGGCTGCTACCAAAATTGAACATGCCTTAAAATATCGCTTGCCGCTCAAAAACTTTGACATGATTCTATACAGCGGCTTGCATTACATCGGTCGCGACTCTTTGCTAATTACGTCTAGCGACGCTGTTATTAGCATAGGCGGCCGGATTGGCACTCTGCACGAGTTTACCATAGCTATAGAGTCCGAAACTCCTATTGGCCTACTGCAAGGTGCCGGAGGAGTCGGCGACGAAATGCTCAATGTACTAAAGGCGGCGGGCCGAGAGCCCGGCAAGCTATTGGTTGTATCCGAAGACCCCGTAGAATTAGTCAAAAAATTGACCGAAATTCTCGACAAGCAAAACGAGCGCTACAGCAATTTGTATAAGACTGCTTAGTGCCATTCAAATCTCGTGCGGCTATCTGTTACAATTAAATGATGGCCCGCCCAAAAAATAATTTTAATTTACGAAGTAGTTATAAGCCCACTGGCGATCAGCCGGCGGCCATTACTCAATTGGTGAGTGGGCTGGCGGATGGCGCCAAAGAACAAACACTCCTGGGTGTAACCGGCAGTGGCAAAACGTTTACCATGGCCAATATCATTCAGCAGACGCAGCGACCCACGCTGGTACTGGCCCACAACAAAACGCTGGCGGCGCAACTGTATAACGAATTCAAAACGTTCTTCCCGGACAATGCTGTGCATTATTTTGTCAGTTATTTTGACTATTATCAGCCAGAGGCCTACATCGCCCGCAGCGATACGTATATAGAAAAAGACAGCCAAATCAACGAAGAAATCGACCGCCTACGCCACGCTGCCACCAGCGCACTGCTCAGCCGCCGCGACGTGATTATTGTGGCCAGCGTTAGCTGTATTTACGGCATTGGCTCGGTAGAAGATTACGGTGGCATGGCGGTAGCAGCGGCCGTGGGCGAGCGCCGAGTGCGCGATAAGTTCTTGCGCCAACTGATGGATATTCAGTACCAACGCAACGACATCGACTTCCACCGCGGCACCTTCCGGGTGCGCGGCGACGTAGTAGATGTGTTCCCAGCTAGCGAAGAACTAGCCTACCGGCTAGAGTTTTTTGGTGATGAAATCGAGCGCATTATGCAGATTAGCCCCTTGACCGGCGAGATTTTAGCCAAACCTAGCAGCGTTAAAGTCTTCCCCGGCAGCCACTACGTTACGCCACAAGACAAGCTCAAAGTAGCCTTAGGCCACATTCAAACCGAGCTCCAGCAGCGGCTGGCGCAGTTCAACAAAGAAGGCAAGTTGCTAGAAGCCCAGCGCCTACAGCAGCGTACCAAGTTCGACCTAGAAATGCTAGAAGAAACCGGCTTTGTAAAAGGCATAGAAAACTATAGCCGCTATCTGACTAACCGCGAACCCGGCGAACAGCCGGCCACCTTGCTAGATTACTTTCCGGACGATTACCTGCTATTGATAGACGAAAGCCACATGACCATTCCGCAGGTGCGCGGCATGTACAATGGCGACCGCGCCCGCAAAGAAGTACTGGTAGAGCACGGCTTCCGCCTGCCCAGCGCGCTGGACAACCGACCGTTAACCTTTACCGAGTTCGAACGCCACGTCAACCAGGTCATCTACGTCAGCGCCACGCCGGCAGATTACGAACTCAGTCGCAGCCCCGAACCCGCCCAACAGGTCATCCGCCCGACCGGTTTACTGGATCCGCCCATAGAAGTCCGCCCCGTCAAAGGTCAGGTTGACGACCTTATCGCCGAAATCCGTGCTGCAATCGCCAAGCACCACCGCGTGCTGGTCACGACGCTGACCAAACGCATGGCCGAGGATCTGACCGAGTACCTAGAGGAACTGAAGATTAAAGTCACCTACCTGCATAGCGATGTCGACACGCTCGATCGCACCGATATTTTGCGTGATCTGCGGCTAGGTGTGTACGATGTGCTGATAGGCATCAACCTGCTGCGCGAAGGCCTCGATCTGCCAGAGGTGAGCTTGGTGGCCATCCTGGACGCCGACAAAGAAGGTTTCTTACGCAGTGAGTCGGCTCTGGTGCAGACCATTGGCCGTGCTGCTCGCCACGTAGAGGGCAGGGTGATCATGTACGCCGACCGCGTAACCGGCAGCATGCAGCGCGCCATAGACGAAACCAACCGCCGCCGCGGCATCCAAGAAGCCTACAACACCCAGCACGGCATTACGCCACAGGGGATTGCCAAGGCGGTAGAGGCCAGCATGAAGTCAGATGAATCCCGGGCTGCCGAAGCCGGCGCGCGCAACAAACTGGACCTGCGCAAAATCCCGCGCGACGAATACGGCAGCCTGGTGCACGACCTTACCAGCCAAATGGATCTAGCCGCCGCCAACCTAGAGTTCGAACGTGCCGCCGAACTCCGCGACCTAATCGACCACATCAAACAAAAAATCCAAAAATGAAAAACCTTCCGCAAGTGTAGTCCATCCAAAAATATACCTGTGACGGTAGAATGCAAAAAGTAACAGAGTCAATTAGACTTCACCAGGCTGCCATATCACAACAGTATGTTAGACTATAGGTGTAAGAAGAGTATAGGCACTAACCGAGTTAAAGGGAGAGCTATGAATCTACAGACAGACATTTTTAAGGTTATTAACAACGATACAATCAAAAAAATTGCCGAACAGTCAGGGGCCGATCAAATCACAACTCAATCAGTTATTGAGCAGTCTTTGCCGCTACTTCTAGGCAAGCTTGGCCAAAACAGTCAAACCGAGTCGGGGGCCCAGGCACTTGGTGTGGCACTAGCAAAAGATCACGACGGGTCACTACTCGATAACATTATTGGCATGTTGGGTCAATCTAGCACGCAGAGCGATGGTCAAAAAATTCTAGGCCATATTTTTGGCAGCAATAGTAGCGCCAACAAGGTGGCCGGCAAAGTGGGATCTAAAAATGGCTTGGATGCAGCAACAGTTATGAGCATACTTGCTCTACTGGCGCCAATTGTTATGGGTTATTTAGGCAAAACAAAACAACAAAAGGGCCTAGACAGCAAAGATTTGGCCAACGAGCTCAACAACCAAAAACTTAATGACAGTGGCGGTCTGCTTAGTGCTTTGAGCGGCATGCTAGATCATGATGGCGACGGTTCGCCCATAGACGGGATAATCGACATCGGTAAATCGATTTTGAACAAAAAATAGACAATTTAGAAACATCATGTTAGAGTAGGTCTGAGTGAGCGACCTAATTTTTTGGTTGCCGAAAAATAAATTATGAACATTCGCCTACACCTTGACCGGCTGGCCGGCTATCTTGCCTTGTGGCTAATAATTGCCTATGTTGTGGCCTATGGTGTGGTCCGGCTAAAAGGGTGGCATATAGGGTCATTCTATGCAACTTATGCAACTATCTTGGTGCCTATATGGCTAGTTGATGGCTTTAAATCTTTTTTTGAATCATTTCTAATTCATCAATATCATAAATCTAGTGAAGACCTGAGCAAAATAACAGTAGTGGTGGCTTGCAAGGATGGGCAAGATGTAATAGAAAAAACGCTAAAAGATTTGCTTAAGCGGTTTAGGCCAGACCAAGTTATAGTTGCATCCAATGGTTCCACCGACAAAACTTGCGATATTGCTCGTAGCCTAGGGGTGATAGTGATGGATATAAAATTACCGCTTGGCAAGGTAAGAGCCATACACGCAGCTCTAAAGCACGTCGACACGCCATATGTGTTGTTGCTAGATGACGACACGTTGATTGGCAAGGCCCACATGCCGACCGGGCTACTCGACGAAGGATACGAAGGGGTGGCTTTTAGGGTAATGGTCAAAACTAGCACTTGGGTGACCAAACTACAATCCTACGAATACCGTAAAAGCACCGATATTGGTAAGCGTTATCATAACAAAAATGCGGCTGTACAGAACATTTCTGGTGCTATTGGGCTATTCTCGCTCAAACAAATGAGGCAACAGATCAATCGGCATACGGGCGAGTTTTCTGGCGAAGATTTGCAGCGCACCATGCTGATTCATTTAACGCAGCGTGCCAAGGGAGTTGTTCTGTCGGACTCGACGGTTGTTACGCAGCCGCCTTCTACACTAAAAACATTGTTTGATCAAAGGATTTTTGGCTGGTATCCGGGACTTTACGCTAATTTTGGAAACTATTGGAAGGTGTTGACGCGCGACTTTATGCCAACATCACTTCGTGCTGACGCATTTTATAATTTATTTTTGGTCATGATTGGTGATGCGCTGCGCTTGTTGAGTTTGCCAATTCTAATTTTTTACCCGTGGTATGTTGTTGTGACTTACTGCGCCTATATGATTTTTGAAATTGGGTTTTACTACAGAACCGGACGTACTGAGCCGCTTTGGGTGGTGCTAGTTTACCCATTTTATGGTTTGTTTAATTTTATTACTAGAGCCTGCGCTTTTGTAGTTTTTTTGTATCGTCGATTAGTGGTTTTAATGGCTCGTTTTAAATTTTTGGATGATTTTCGGATGGCCAAAAATTCTTATAAATTACTATCTACCATGTTGGCCGTAGGATTTGTTGGCTTTATTCTGGCTTTGAATGTGATTACTGACTATGCTCGCTATATAATTAACAATCGCATTTGATACATTGGAATAAGTTTGCAAACTTAGCACAAACATAAGGTAATATAAGCGGCTCTTTTATAGCCGAGTAAATTTTTGTATACTATAAGGAACATGACACACAAAAACCATACACTCTCGCGTGATGAGATAGTGCGACTAGCTCACCTTGCCAAATTAGATTTTACTGACACCGAAATAGAGCAGCTTGGCCATGAAATTGGTGCTGTGCTTGGCTATATAGATCAGCTAAAACAGGTAAGTTTAGGCGATAAGCAGCCAACAAAACAAGTAACTGGCCTGGTCAATGTTATGCGCAAGGACGCGCCTATAAACTATGGCGCCTCGCCAGCAGACCTAATAGCCAATGTTCCTAAAACTAATGATAATTACATTCAAGTCAAAAGGGTTTTGCAGTGAGCAATATCAACCCTGCTTGGCCAGCTATTGAGCAGCTGGCAAATGACGTTAAAACCGGCCAAAAAACTGCCAAGCAACTTGTTGAGCGTAGTTTGCAGTCAATTAACGATGCTAAAGATTATCAATCAATAATTGTTGCGCTTGAAACTACAGCCCGCAAAAAAGCCGCCAAAATAGATCAATTAGTGGCCGCAGGTAAAAATCCTGGCCGCTTGGCTGGAGTGCCTTTTGTGGCAAAAGACAATTTTTTGGTTTTTGGTCGCGACACTACGGCGGCAAGCAATATGTTGCGAGGCTTCAAGGCGCCGTATCAGGCGACAGCGATTAATCTCCTAGAAGCCGAAGGCGCTATATGCGTTGCAAAGGCTAACCTAGACGCTTACGCTCACGGTTCTAGCACCGAAAATAGCGATTTTTTTACTACTAAAAATCCACATGATATGGCTCGCGTTCCGGGCGGATCCTCTGGTGGTTCGGCAGCGGCCGTAGCCTTAAGCATTGCACCGTTTGCCCTTGGAACCGATACGGGCGGTTCAATACGTTTGCCAGCAGCATTTTGTGGCGTAGTCGGTTACAAACCAACTTACGGTTTGGTGTCGCGCAGTGGAGTAGTAGCCATGGCCAGCAGCACTGACGTGGTAGGTCCCATCACCAATACGGTCGAGGACGCCGCCTTGGTTTTGGATGTGATGTCAGGTGTAGATTCATTGGATAGCACGACTATAAAACGCGACCTTGCTGGCTATGTTTTATCCAAATCGTCACAAAAATCTGGCAAATCAGAGTCAGAGTCAGAGAAAAAAATAAAAGTCGGCATCGTTAAGGAGTATTTTGGACAGGGCCTAGACTCTGAGATTGAGCAAGTAGTTAGACAGGCAATATCGAACCTAGACAATCAACTAGTAGAAGTCGAAGAAGTTAGCCTGCCGTCCCTGCCACTAGCCTTGGCTTGCTATTATGTGCTGTGCCCGGCAGAAGTTAGCAGCAATCTGAGCCGGTACGATGGTATTCGCTATGGTCACACGGCGACTGATGCTCAAGATTTAGACCAAACCTATACGTTATCTCGCAGCAGTGGTTTTGGTGCCGAAGCTAAGCGCCGCATCATGATTGGCACTTATGTTTTAAGCAGCGGTTATTACGACGCATATTATAAACAGGCGCAGATAGTCCGAACAGAATTAATCGACGAATTTAAAGCGGCTTTTAAAAAATACAACTTCTTGGTTGGGCCAACAGCACCAAGTGTAGCCTTTAAAATCGGCCAGAATGTAGACGACCCCTTGCAAATGTACTTAACCGATATCATGACAGTAGCGGCCAACCTAGTTGGCATACCTGCCATTAGCTTGCCAATTGGCCAATCTGCTAGTCTGCCGGTTGGATTGCAGATCATGGCGGACCAGGGCCACGATCGATCTTTATTGGAATTTGCTCACAGTATTTTTGATCCTAATACCTCTGCAAAAAGGAGCCACGCATGAAGTTACTAAAGCTGCCACGTTTAAGACGGCGCAAATTAGATCCAGAACAATTTAAAAATGATTGGAAAGCTTTGCAAAAGCTTTGTGCTAGCCGTGATACTTGGGCTCAAGCTGTTATTAATGCCGATCAACTGCTAGACGATGCTCTTAAGATAAAACGATTAAAGGGCAAAAGCATGGGCGAGCGGATGGTGGCTGCACAGCGCGAGCTATCCGACAACGATGCCGTCTGGTTTGCACACAACTTTGCCAAAAAGCTGCTGGCCGATGCTGTTCCACGCTTGCGCGAGGCCGATGTTAAGCGTTCGTTGGTTGGCTTTCGCCGGGCATTGCAAGATTTAGGGGCACTGTAACTATGGTTAGCGACGAGTTGCGTCAACAATATAAGGTGGCCATAGGCATAGAGTGCCATGTTCAGCTAAAGACAAGGACCAAACTGTTTGCTGGTGTCAATAACGATGCTCGCCAGGCTGAGCCAAACACTCTAATTAGTCATATCTGCCTGGGCTTGCCTGGTGCCTTGCCGGTACTGAACGAGGCGGCTGTAGAGCTTGCGACCAGGGCTGCTTTTGCGCTTGGTGTGGCGCCCAACCAAACTAGCAGTTTCGATCGTAAACATTATTTTTACCCTGACTTGCCTATGGGTTACCAGATTACTCAGTTTTATGAGCCAATTATTAAAAATGGCGTGGTTAATCTTGATGTCGATGGCCAGCAGCAAATAGTCGGCATCCACGAAGCGCACCTAGAGGCTGATGCCGGCAAAAATACTCACCCATCTGGCGCTGATTATAGCCTGGTAGATCTCAATCGAGCCGGAACGCCGCTGCTCGAAATTGTCTCTCGCCCAGATATAACATCGCCAGCCATGGCCCGTGTTTATGCCCAAGAGCTATATTTGCTTATGAAATTTGCTGATGTTTCGGACTGCGATCTTTACCAAGGCAATATGCGTTTTGATGTTAATGTTAGCGTTAGTAAGTCTGACCAGCTAGGAACCCGCACCGAAACCAAGAACCTCAATAGCTTTAGGAGTGTCGAAAGAGCCGCCGAATTCGAAATTAATCGCCAGATTGAACTTTTGGAAAAGGGCCAGACAGTTGTGCAGGAAACACGAGGCTGGGACGACGCAAAACAAAAAACGTTTAGCCAGCGAGGCAAGGAATTTGCCCACGATTACCGCTACATGCCAGATCCAGATTTGCCGCCAATAGTCCTGGCCGATGATTTTGTTGCTTCAATCAAGGCTAGCATGCCAATCATGCCAGACGAGTGGCGCCAACGCCTGAACGGCTTAAACTTGCAACCAGACAGCGTGGCTACTTTGCTGACAGCAGAGGTCGATAACCCAGAAATATCCTACTTAAGATTGCTGGAGCAAACCTTAACCGACAAAAAAACTGCCACTCAGCTAGCCAATTGGTTTATAAACATCGAAATTCCACTGCGTACTGCCGCAGATCAGCCCCTACTTTTGAAAGATGCCGAGCGGGCCGAGCTTTATTTTGCACTACTGCAGATGCAGTCACAGAATAAAATTAGTTCGACTAATATCAAGTCCTTAATAGCCGAACTGATGCGGTTTGAGCAGTTGCCAGAGAGTATCGAGGAATTTGCTGCCGAAAAAGGCTTGTTGCAAGTTTCGGACCATACAAAATTGGACAAAATTGTTTCCGAGGTGTTGGCGGCAAATTCAAAGGCAGTTCAAGATGTGGCTAACGGCGAACTCAAAGCAATTGGTTTTTTGGTTGGACAAGTTATGAAGCAATCAAAAGGTCAGGCCAATCCTGGTTTAGTTCAGGAGCTAATTAAAAAACAGCTTGAGCTTTAGTGTTTGCTTACTTTAACCAGTTTGCATGATGTGCTATTATGTATATTGTGAATACAAGTGAGCAAATTTTGGTTGTTTTCTTGAGCGTAACCCTGGCGGTTATGTTGATTGTGGCTATTGTAGTGCTGTATAAGTTACAACAACTTATTGCTGATGTACGGCGAATTGTACAAAAAGCCGAATCGCTAACCGATAAAGCCGGGGACGTTGCCAATTTTTTTCAAAACACCACAGTAACTGGCGCTATCGTGAAAATTATCTCTAACGTCATGGGCGGTCGGGGTGGCCGAAGTACAAAAAACAATGATGGCAAATAAATTTAAGGGAGAAATCAATGAGCAACAACAATAATAATGACACTGGTAGAAAAGTAGCTTTAGGTGCGGCTATTGCCGGAGCCGTTGGCTACGTGGCTGGCATATTAACCGCTCCCAAAAGTGGCAAAGAAACCCGTGAAGATGTCAAAAATGCTGCTTCCAAGGCAAAAGCAGAGGCCGAAAAACAGCTTAAAAATTTGCACGGCGATCTTACCGAACAACTCGACAAAGCTAAAAAAGTTGCATTGAGCGCAAAAGATTCTGCTAGCAAAGAGCTCAACAATGCAGTCGAGCAAGCAGCCACTGCCAAAAACCGGGTCCGCGAAAAGCTAAGCTCAATTCACGAAGGCGGCAGTGACGATAACGACCTGCAAAGGGCAATAGACGAAGCTTCATCGGCCGTTAGTCATCTCAAAAAATTTCTAAAAACTAGTGGCGACAAAAAGTAAAACCAATTATGAGCAACTTGGACGGATGTTAGAAAACATCTATCAGAGTGGCTATATTGATAAAAACCAGGCTTATAAACAAACCTTTATAAAAGGTGTTATTGGTGGCGTGGGTGGCTTTATTGGTGCTAGTATTGTGGTAGCACTGCTTTTGTGGATTTTATCATTTTTTAAGCAGCTGCCTTTGCTGGGCCCAATAATTCGTAATGTACAAAATACCGTTCAGCAAGACAAAAGCCATCGTTAGCCCATTATAGTCTTTCGGGTGTATCTATAACCAGTGCTATAATAGTTAGCAATGGGGAGTTCTAAAAACACGGCCAAAAAATCTGGCTCAAATAATCGGCAGGTCAAGTTAGGCCCAGGTGATTTTGTTCATTTACACAATCATACGCAGTATAGTCTGCTTGATGGACTAACCAAAATCCCAGCGCTTATTGAATATGTGGTCAGTAGCGGCATGAAATCTGTGGCTATGACAGATCATGGCACTATGTCTGGAGCAGTTGAGTTTTACAAGGCTGCCATGGCTCAAAACGTACGACCGGTTATCGGCATGGAAACTTACGTGGCGCCTAGAAGACACACCGATAAGGATCCGGCAAAAGACAAAACTCCCTACCACCTGATATTGTTGGCCATGAACAACCAGGGTTACGAAAACCTGATGCGGCTTAGCACCATAGCTAATCTTGACGGATTTTACTATAAGCCTCGTGTCGACCACGAACTGTTGGAGCGCTACAATGAAGGGCTGATAGTTTTGAGTGGGTGTATCGGAGGCGAAGTCGGAGATGCCCTGCGAGCCGGACAATACGAACAAGCCAAAAAAATCGCTAAGTGGTATAAAAGTGTTTTTGGCGATCGCTATTACATTGAAATACAAGATCACGGCCACCCCGACCACCCCAGTGCTTGGGATGAGCAAGTAAAAGTTACAAAGGGCCAACTACAATTAGCCGAGGAGCTAGATATCCCGGCTGTGGTTACCTGTGACGCGCATTACTTAAGGCATGCCGACCAGCAAGCGCATGAAATTTTATTATGCGTCCAAACTGGTTCGTTTTTGAGCGACGAAAATAGGTTTAGTCTTAAAGATTTTGAGCTCCATGTAACAGACCCAGCAGAAATAATTGATCGCTGGGGCAAGCAACACTCAAGCTTGATTATTAACACTAGCAAAATTGCTGAGCGTTGTAAGGTGCAGCTAGATTTGGGCAAAATTCTGATTCCTAAGTTTCCTGTACCCAAAGGCGAAACCGAAAAAACCTACCTCCATAAGTTGGTTTATCGAGGTTTGGCATGGCGCTACGCCGGCGTAGACGAAGAATCCAGCAGAGGATTAACTATAAACCAGGCCAAAAAAGTTTTGCCGGCGGAAATACTAGCGCGAGCCGATTATGAATTAGGTGTTATTGAAGACATGGGCTTTAACGGCTACTTCTTAATAGTTGCCGACTTTATAAACTGGGGCAAGCAAAAAGGTATTGTTTTTGGACCTGGCAGGGGTAGCGCCGCTGGAGCCATCATAGCTTATGGTTTAAAAATAACTGAGCTCGATCCGCTGCGCTACGATCTGCTTTTTGAACGATTCCTTAATCCAGATCGAATCAGTATGCCTGATGTTGACATCGATATTCAGGATTCGCGGCGCGACGAAGTTATTCAGTACTGCATCGAAAAATACGGCGCCGATAGGGTGGCCAACATTGTGACCTTCGGTCGTATGGCAGCGCGGAATGCAGTGCGCGATGTTGCCAGAGTTCTCCAGGTGCCATATGGCGAAGCCGATCAGTTGGCCAAAATGATTCCGCCACCGGTGCAGGGTCGGCATATACCGCTAGCAACATCATTAAAAAATGATGCCGATTTAAGCGCCGTCTATAAAGACAACGATACTGCAAAAACGGTTTTTGATTTGGCAGTTCAACTAGAGGGCACTATTCGTAGCCATGGTGTTCATGCTGCCGGCGTGGTGATTGCACCAGAAGAAATTGTTAAATATGCGCCACTCGAAATGGCCCAAAAGGGTGTGGTCGCCACTCAGTACTCTATGGGGCCTATCGAAGAGCTGGGGCTGCTTAAAATGGATTTTTTGGGTCTGAGCAACCTGACAATTATAAAAAATACTCTACGTATTATTAAGCGAGTTGAAGGTTTAGATATTGATATCAACAACCTGCCGCTTGACGACGAAAAGACCTACCAACTGCTGCAACGGGGCGATACCACAGGAGTGTTTCAGCTAGAATCTGCCGGCATGAAGCGCTACTTGCGCCAACTTAAGCCAACTACTTTTGACGATATTATTGCCATGGTGGCGCTTTATCGGCCGGGACCAATGCAGTTTATAGACGACTTTATTGCTCGCAAGCATGGTCTCAAGGAAGTAACATACGAGCACGAAGGTCTGAGGTCGGCGCTAGAAAAAACCTACGGAATCTTGGTTTACCAAGAGCAGTTTATGCAAATCAGCAAAGACATGTGTGGCTTTAGTGGTGGTCAGGCCGACACTCTGCGCAAAGCCATTGGCAAGAAACAGCGCGACACAATGGCCAAAATGAAGGTAGCTTTTATAGAGGGAATGGTCGAAAAAAGTCAGGTACCGCGGGCTTTTGCCGAAAAGTTTTGGGCCCAGCTAGAAGCCTTTGCCGACTACTGCTTTAACAAAAGTCACTCGGCCTGCTACGGGCTAATTGCTTATCAAACTGCCTACCTAAAGGCCCATTACCCGGCGGCCTTTATGGCGGCACTTATGACCAGCGACTACGACGATATTGACCGCTTGGCCATCGAAATAACCGAGTGCAACCATATGGGCATTACGGTTTTGCCGCCAGATGTCAACGAGTCATTTATGGAGTTTGCAGTTGTGCCCGGCAAGCAGCAGATCCGTTTTGGCATGAAGGCCATAAAAAATGTTGGAACCGGTGCGGTAGACGAAATTTTGCGAGCCCGCGAGGAAAAATCGTTTAGTTCCTTAGAAGATTTTTTTGAACGAGTCAATGTCCGAGTAGTCAACCGTAAAGCTCTTGATAGCCTAGTTAAAACCGGCGCTTTTAGCGCTTATAGCGAGCGGTCGCTTTTGCTTGGCAATTTGGACACGTTGCTGTCTTATGCAGCCCGACTGCAAAAGGAGCGAGCTAGCGGTCAGACTGATATTTTTGGTGAAATGATCGAAGATTCGCATACAAAACCGGCCCTAAAGCTGAGCGGAGATGTTGTAGAATACCCTCAACGTGAACAGCTGCAATGGGAGCGAGAGCTGCTGGGTCTTTATCTGTCGCAGCACCCTTTAAAAGATTATCGAGTTTGGCTGAGCGAGCAGACGGTGCCAATGACCGACATCAAGCCCGAGCTTCATGGAAAGACAGTAATAATTGGTGGCATTATTGTAGATACCCGCGAGATAACCACCAAAAATGGCCAAAAAATGGCTTTTGTGAAATTGGCCGATGGCCAGCATGAGTTAGAGCTGATTTTGTTCCCCAGGGTTTATGCCGAAGCGCCGGATCTTTGGCAAAAAGATAAGGTGATATCGGCTACCGGCAAGATTACTGGACAAGAACGCGGTGGCAGCCCATCGTCCGAAGCAAAAATACTTGTAGATGCTGCCAGGGAAATTACTCACCAAGAAGCTAAAACTTATGTTCCTAGCGGCAAAGTAAAGCGCTCCCCAAAAATCAGATCATCAAAAACTAAAACTAGCAGTGGCGCGGCCGCAACGGGTCAAGCACAGGCCAGCCCCGCATCTAATACCGATAATTCCAGATCTAATAAGCGAGTTTATGTTAGGCTGCAAAATAGCGAAGACCAAAAAACTTTGCTAGGTATTAAAGGTCTGATCGACAAGACAAATGGTCAACACGAGGTAGTGCTAGTTATTGGACCAAACGATAATCGGCAGATTATAAAGCTACCGTCTTTGGTTGAGCCAACTGCAGATATGGTTAATGGTTTACGCAAGCTAGTTGGCAAAGAAAATGTTAAATTTTAAGCTTGGCATAGATTTTTTGAACTTTTGTCATTACAATATATATAACCATATGAGTATCGACCATGAGCATTGACAACAAAAGAACCACCACCAAGAGACGCAAACAGCAGGGTCGACATCAAAAGCGCAGTCAGCATTTTCTTAAGGTTTACGCTCCATATATACCGCTGGTGCTTTTTGTAGCAACTAGTATATTTTTGGTTTGGCAACGACCTGGCGTTGGCCCGTCGTCGCAGGTGCTTAGCTACGCTACTAATGTAAATATATCTGGCTTGGTTGATTCTACCAATGCCTACAGGGCATCTGTCGGGGCATCGCCTTTAACAAACAATAATAAACTAAATGCCGCTGCTCAGGCCAAAGCAGAAGATATGGTGGCTCGTAATTATTGGTCGCACATTACTCCCGACGGCAAAGAGCCCTGGGTTTTTATCATAAATGGAGGCTACAGCTATCGTTATGCCGGAGAAAATTTGGCATACGGCACGCGGACCAGCCAACAAACTGTTGATGCCTGGTGGATGAGTCCACCTCATAAGGCAAATATTGTCAACACTAATTACACCGAAGTTGGCTTTGGTTTTGCCAACAGCAGCAACTTTGTAGGGGCAGGTGAGCAGACAATTACCGTTGCCATGTATGCAGCACCATACACTCATTCGGCAGCTCCAGTCGCAACACCCGCGCCAGCTGCACAGCCAACTCCAGCAGCCGCTCCTAGAAAGCCAAGTTCAGAAAGTGCCAGCAACAAGCCGGCTGATTCGTCAAATCCTGCGCCGGCCCCAACAAAACACGGGGTAGAAATAGCCGTGCTAGATGCCAACGGCAAACCGGCTGCAAAAGTGAAGGTAACGCTTCATTCTGATCCAATTGTAGCCTACACTAACGACCAAGGTATTGCGGTTTTCGACAATGTTCCTTCTGGTCAGCACACTGCTATTGCAGAAACAGCCACTGGTGAGGTAAAAATGTCTTTTAATGTCGACAACGATAATCCCACTACGAGCATTACTTTGCCAAGGGCAGTGCCGGCAAATCAAACGGCGGCAAACGCTGCCGGTCAGTCCCAAACTGTGCCTATCAGCGCTAAGCGCGTCAACAAGCTTTACCTTATTACTGGACCAGCCAGCGTATGGCTTACAGTGCTGCTTGTCGCTAGCTCAATAATCGGCGGTCTGTATTTGGCAAGCAAGCATAGCCGCAAAATTCACAAAAAAGTTGCTAAGGGAGAAAAATATATAATAAAACACCCCTTGCTGGATGCTACAATTATTGCTTTTTTGGTGGCATGCTACCTACTGCTTAGAGTTTTTGGTGCCGTCCTTTAGGACATGGCGTAAATAAAAAAGCGCCATAGCTGCTGCCTGGGTTACATTAAACGACTCTTTGCTACCCAGCATCGGTATCTTTAGATGAACATCACAAAGACTAAGTATGTCGGGCTCGATGCCTTCGACCTCGCGTCCAACGACTAATGCAATACTTTTAGTCTGTTGGGGCGGCTGATAGCCAGGCAGGCTGAGCGCATTAGAAGTTTGTTCTAGGGCACAAACCAAAACGTCCGAAGCAATTAATTGTTTTATAAGTTTTTCGGCGTCGTGTAAATGCTCCCAGGCAACGGTAGTTTGGGCTCCCAGGGCAGTTTTATTAATATCGCGCTCAAGCTTGACGCTGAGGTGCGGCAAGCGCTCATCGGCTTTTTTAAGCGGATACGGCGTGTATCCCGTTAAATATACTTGGTTGATACCAAGGCCATCGGCTGTTCGTAAAAGCGCCCCCACATTATGGGTGCTGCGCAGATTATGAGCAATCAGAATAATCTTGATGTCGTTTGGGAGCTTAACATAATTCACCCTAATAGTTTAGCAAACCCCCTAGTCATGCCAAGCACAAGCGTTTATACTAATAGGCATGAGTCAAGATGCCCGCAAAGACGAAGAACAGTCTACCCAACGTCGCGCTAGAATTTTGGGCTTTAATTATTATGACACTTCGCTGCCAAACGCTATTCAGCTATTCAAGGGCTTGTTGACTAATGAGGAGATGTACCAGCAGCGAGTTGTGCCGCTTCAGGTCAATGAGGGCAGTATAGTTTTTGGTATAACTACCACCACTGCTCAGCCGGTGCTTACAAAATTGCAACAGCAATTTGCCGACCAGCGCACTTCGTATCAGCTGATTTCTGATGTTGGTTTTCGTGACTTCATGAAGCTTTATGACCCGCCAAAGCAAGTAGTTTATCAGGACATTACAGTTGGCCGTGGTGACGAAAAGGCGCTGCTGGCTCAGGTTTCGGAAGTCTTGTCGCAAGTCAAAGCCGATGACATGCTGGCTTATTTAACGCAGCAAGCTCATAAACTAGCTGCCTCCGACATACATATAGAAAATCAGCGGGGGGCGGTTCGCATAAGGTTTAGAATCGATGGGGTATTGCATCCGGTTGCTCAAATCACGCCCGATCGTGGCCGAATGCTGATGTCGGCCGTGGCTAGTGCTGGTAACGTGTCTACGGCCGCTGATGAGGCACAGCAAGGGCATATTTCGCAGCATGTGGTGATGGCCGATGGCGAGCAGGTAGACGTCAATCTTCGCGTCGAGACTGTGCCGGCAATCAATGGCATGGATGTGGTGATGCGTTTATTTAATATGAAGGCCGAAATGTACACCCTAGAGCGTCTTGGTTTGTCGCCACCAGAAAGAGCGGTTTTGGAAGGGATTATTAAAAAGCCGAGTGGATTAGTCTTGGCCGTTGGCCCTACTGGATCGGGCAAGACGACTACTTTGTATTCTATTTTAAACACTCTCAATACAGATGAGCGCAAAATTATTACCATAGAAGATCCGGTCGAATATCAGTTCGAAGGCATCACTCAGGTTTCGGTTAAAACCCAAAAAGAATCGACGGCAAATTTTGACAGCAAGTTACGAGCAGTTCTTAGGCTTGACCCAGACATTGTTATGGTTGGCGAAATTCGTGATGGCGAAACAGCAAAAACCGCTTTGCAAGCATCTTTGACGGGGCATTTGGTGCTGTCAACATTTCACGCCGGTTCTGCCGCCGCCGCTTTAACTAGGTTGCTTAACATAATTGGCGAGAACCCACTATTTATTTCGGCCATTCGTTTGATCATGGCGCAGCGCTTGGTGCGTAAACTAGATGACAAAACAAAGGTTGCCTACACTCCAGAACCGGCGGTCACCGCGCAATTACAAAAAATTATTGACTCGTTCCCTCCGGGAGTAGCCAGGCCGCCTTTACAGGGAGTTCAGCTGTATAGGGCGGGCAAAAGTGACGACAATCCTTTTGGTTACGAGGGCCAAATTGCGCTACGCGAGCAAATGGTTATGTCAGATCAGCTAAGAAGTCTGTTGCAGCAAAAAAGCACTATGTTAAGCACGCAAGAAATAGAGTCCATGGCAGTACAATCTGGCATGCTAACTATGTTGCAAAGTGCTGTGTTGCACTTGCTGGCTGGCCAAACCACAGTCGACGAAGTTACGCGTGTGCTGGGGTAGTTGCCAAATCTATCCAACAAATAGGTATTGTTTAGTTATTAAAACATGTTAAAATAATAGATTCATGATTACCATTTTATTCACAAATATAGCATCGACAACATTATTGACTAGCACTGGATATATCTGTGCCTGAGTCAAATTTTGAATCACTAGGCCAGACACATCCTGCAACACAGCCAGAAATTAAGGCTGTTAAGGCTGTCGAAAAAGATTATTTTGTGCCATTACCGGTCCACTTAGAAATATCTGACCAAGAAATTGAGCCGATTTTGGATGTGCGCGAGGCCGCATTGCAAGTCAACCGCGGTTTTATGCCTCATGGTGGAGGTATTGTTGATGCCTCGGGGCAAATTGGCAGCTTCGATTTAGTGATGTTTAGGCAAACCAAAGAAGGTGGCTTGCTTTTGCCTTTGCCCAAAACAGCCGTTACCAAGTCGCCAATAACACCTGGGCGTAGCAAGCTGATTCAGGAAGAAGGCGATATTGTTTTTATTAATGCCGCCACTGGCATTGTGCGTTTATTGGCGCAAATTCGGCGTAACACAGGTTTTGTACCTAGCGATGCCTATAGAACCGTGCATATGCCTGGCAGCATGATGGCTATTTTTACCGACCCAATGGAGGAGCGACGCCCGCTGGATATAACTGATGTTTCGGTAAACGACGGCACTGTAGAGGTCAAACAGTCCAAGAGCTGGTATTAGTTTACAGAGTTACTTTATGACGGCGGCAATTTTGGGCACAAGATGCGGATTGTCGATACTTGGTATTATGTTGTTGGCATCTGGCTTATCAACCAAGCTGGCAATCACTTCTGCTGCGGCAATTTTATGCTCATCGGTTATGTTTTTGACCTTGTTGTCTAATGCACCACGGAAAATTCCTGGAAAGGCCAGTGCGTTGTTGACTTGATTAGGCAAATCGCTGCGTCCGGTTGCGATCACTGCCGCACCGGCAGCCAAAGCTTGATCTGGCATAATTTCTGGTACCGGGTTTGCTAGGGCAAAAATGATGGCGTTTTTATCCATGCTTGACACCATTTGGGGCGTTAATAAGCCAGCCCTTGAAACACCAATAAACAAATCCGCCCCCTCTATTATTTGCTCTAATGATCCGTCTATGTCAGAGGAGTTGGTATATTTAAGCAAATGCTTTTTTTCTTGATTGAGATCGGTGCGATTTTTGCTAATAACACCTTTACTGTCGACGGCAAAAATGCGCGGTTTGGCATATTTATTTAGAAGCTGAATGATGGCCGTGCCAGCAGCACCAGCACCAGCTACTACAATTTTGGCATCTGCCAATTTACGGCCCGTCACTTTCATGGCATTAATTAAACCAGCTAGAACCACCACGGCCGTACCATGCTGATCATCATGAAAAACCGGAATATTAAGCTCGGACTTGAGCCGCCGCTCTACTTCAAAGCAGATGGGCGCCGCAATATCTTCTAGGTTTATTGCTCCAAAACTGGGTGCAATAGCGCTCACTGCAGCCACAATTCCATCGGCAGAATGAGTATCCAGAACAATCGGCACAGCATCAATGCCAGCAAAATGTTTAAACAACATACATTTGCCTTCCATAACTGGCAAAGCGCCGTAAGGCCCAAGATTGCCCAAGCCTAAAACCGCCGATCCATTACTAATAACGGCCACGCAGTTGTTGAGCCATGTAAAATCGCGAGCCTGATCTGGATGCTCGGCAACATAACTACTAACAGCCCCGACCCCGGGTGTATAGTAGGTGCTTAATTTTTGTTGGCTATCGAGTTTGTCTTTGAGTTGCAGGGCAATTTTGCCCTTGAGCTGTTTGTGCTTTTGAAGCGCTTCTTTTGAATAATCCATGTTAGTAAGTATACATGGTTTTATTTTTAGTTTATAAACTTGGTGCATAATAGCGCGTCATTTGCTATACTTGATTTAAAGAGTTAAAAGTGATAGGATAGTTTAGTTATGCAGTCAATTGCTCAAAAAGTCGAAGAACAATTTAAAAAACACGATGTAGTCGATGTACGCCCAGGCGACACCGTACGTGTGCACCAAAAAATTCAAGAAGGTAGCAAAACACGTGTTCAGGTGTTCGAGGGCCTAGTTATTCGTGTCGCCAAAAAAGGCAGCTTGCACTCTAGTATTACTGTCCGCCGAATTGCTAGCGGCATAGGTGTAGAAAAAACTTATCTGATACATTCGCCTTTGGTCACAAAAGTCGAAATTACTAAACGCAGCAAAGTCCGGCGCAATTACCTAACTTACATGCGCGCCCGTACTGGTAAGGCAGCCCGCTTAACTGGTGTCGATTTTGACCGTCAGGCAGTTAACGCAGTTAAAGAAGCCCCCGTTCCGAAAGAGGAAACGGAGGCTGCTAAAGATGTCGCCAATGTCGCCAACGACCAGCCGGCTAAAGATCCTCAGGATACCTAAGACACCGAAGCCGGCAAGTAGTCGCTAAATTTTAGTTTTTTATTTATCTGCTTCGACTATGTTGGCAGAAGCGGCGGCCCGCGCTACAGCTTCGCAGCCTTTTTTGGCACCATCCAAACTACTGTATTCTTCGCCAGTAGCCACAACTTCGCCATTACCGGCTTTTAATCTAAAACGGTAACCATTTTTGCTTTTGTAAATTTCAAATTTTGCTGCCATGCTCACGTCCTCCTTATTTATTGTAAGTATTAATATACCATATTCGACAAATCTTTACCGATTACTCATCAGTATGTTAGTCTGGCCTAATGATTAATCAACAAATCAGTCAAAGTTTAAAAAGCGCTAGCGCAATTGGCCGACGGGCAGAACAAGCAGCCGCCCTTTGGTTGCAGAAACAAGGATACACAATTTTTCATACCAACTGGCGAACTCGTTGGTGCGAAATAGATATCATTGCCGGCAAAGACAAAATTATATACATTGTCGAAGTCAAATATCGCCGCACAAACCTAGCCGGCGCTGGCTTGGACTACATAAACAGCAAAAAACTTAGTCGTATGCGTCGAGCGGCAGCAATTTGGGCTAGCCGGAACAACTGGCATGGCTGCATGCAGCTGGCAGGTGTCGAAGTTAGCGGACCAGATTTTAATATAACTGCGTTTGTTCCCAATATAGAATAGACACGGAGTAGGTAAGGAATAGGTATGGAGCAGGCTAAATTTAGTGATGATCCGCAAAATAAGCTTTTACAGTGCCTAGATCGCGCTTGCGCCAGGCAGATTGCCACTCGATTATTTCTCGTCCTTGGCTGATGGATCTTTCTAGGCTAGGGCTGCTTCGCTTATTAAAGAAAGCGTTATAATCGGCCAAAAACTTGGCGTCACTTTGAGGACGAGCAACAAAAACTGGTAAACGATGAAATGCCAAATCGTTGCCCAGCTCTTTGTGCAGCCATGACCAATGCTCCTGCACCCATTGCCAAGTGGCTTGGCGGGCATAACGGTTGTTTAGGCTATAAACAATCCAGTAGGCTACATCTTGCAGCCGAACTTCGTCGGTGTCGATCAGCTTGAGCGCCCGCTTAATTAAGCTGGGCTGCTTAAAGCCGCAAATTGCCGCCGCCAAATTTAACCTTTCTTCGCTAGAATTGCTATTTTTATGTAGTTGCAGTAATTTGCTAAAGGTTTTAGCATCGCCATGGCGAGCTGCCGTGCCATAAACAACACCGCGCATATCTGGGTCTATGCCGCCACCTCTTAGACTTCCAGCTACATCGGCGCTGCGTAAATCGGCTGGCACATCGGTTGTGTGGTGCATCTTTTCAAAAAGATTTAGCGCATGATCAACAACTTTCTTATTTTCGGCCACAGATGCCATACCCAAAATAGTTGGTCTCAGCAAGCTATCGAAGTGCGACTCTTTGGGTTTTTTGGCCCAACCGAGTCGGTCTAGTTGAGGTCCTATAAACTGTCGGACGTATGGCTTCATATTTTCACGGATGTCATCATCATTCATCACCAAACGTACAGCCGCTAGATTGCCGGCAATCACATCCCAGACGGCGCTATCGTTTTCGTGAACATAAGAATCCAGTAGGTGCAGGGCTTCGATAGTCGAATTATGACCAGCTTTGGCTGCCTCAAAAGTGTCGGCCAGTATACAGAGCCTATCGATTGGCCCGATCCGTCCCCTTAAAATTTGATGACCAAGATTTTCTAGATGACTAGCGCTGTAATTGACTCTATAAAAACCGCTTTGACCGCGGTTGATCTTTACTTCTGTGCCCGGTTTGGTGGGGATACTGAGCGAATCTTTAGTAATTAGCTCTGGCCAATTGGCATGTCCCGACAAAAGTGCCACCGGCCAAGGCGCCTCAGACTGATGTTTACCTGATAAATGCTTTTTGTGTGTCGAGTTCAAATAAAAACGCTTTTGAGTAATGTTAGTTTTGGTATCGGTGGTTTCTACGCCAAGTAGCGGGTAACCGCCCCTAGTAGTCCAGGGGTGCATGAATTTTTTGACTGGTTTCGACGAAGCCTCCTCGAGTGCTTGCCATAAATCTATAGTATCGGTGTTGCCATGTGCGTGCTTTTTTAAATAATAGCGCAGACCATTTTTAAAATTTTCGGCGCCCAAATAGTGATACAGCATATGAATAATGCTACTGCCTTTACTGTAGCTAATGGTGTCAAAAATGCTGCGTATCTCGTCGGGGTGATCAATCGGCACTTCCACTGGGTGAGTGTGCTCCAGAGCATCAAGTTTAAGTGCCTGCTGTTGCTCGTCGACAATAAACTGAGTCCACATTTTCCACTCTGGAAACAAATGATCCACCGCCATATATTCTATCCAGCTGGCAAAGCCTTCGTTTAGCCAAAGGTCGGTCCACCAGCGCATTGTGACAAGGTTACCGAACCACTGGTGTGCTAATTCGTGAGCCACAACCATGGCCACATACTGCTTGCTGGCCAGGCTGGTATTGTCTGGGTCGACCAATAGAGCGTGCTCGCGGTAGGTTATGCAGCCCCAGTTTTCCATGGCGCCGCTGGCAAAGTCGGGCAAGGCGATCATATCGCATTTTGGTAGTGGATAATCTATGCCAAAATAATCGTTGTAAAAATCCAAAATTTTAACTGCGCAGTCCAAAGCAAAAGCAGTGTGAGCAACGTTATTCGGCGTAGCGTAAGTCCGCACCACTACACCAGCTTTGGTTTTGGCCTCTAGGTGCTTCATACGACCAAAAACAAAAGCCAGCAAGTACGTGCTCATGTGCGGGGTCCGCTCAAATTTTGTGACAAACTCTTGGCCTCGGCCATTTTTTTGAATTTGCTGCTGCTTAATTGGCGTATTGCTAACAACCACTTCGCCGTCAGCGGCCGGAGTCGTTAGCGTTAGGTCAAAGGTAGCTTTGGCTTCTGGCTCGTCCACACAAGGAAAGACTTCTCGAGCATGATGACTTTCGAATTGAGTGGCAATCAGTTTTTGTTCTTGATCACTTTCTTTAAAAAAACAGGGGTAGATGCCATTCATGGCGCGAGTAATCCGGCCGCTAAAACGCACCGTTAAGGTGTAGCTGCCGGCTGGCAAAATCTGGTTTGTATGCAAGCGGACTTCGTCGTAGGCGGCATGAGTGTTGTGCCGCGCTATATCTACCTCTTGATCGCCATTTTTGGTGTGATGCACCAAATAAGCGCCAGTAATTTTAAGACTTTTTTGATGAAGTGTCAGTCTTTTGGTGGGGCGACCAGTTTTGTGCCCGTTAATAATAACCGAGCCACTAAAAGTCATTTTGTCGCGGTCAGGCTTGAGGTTCAAAATATAATGCTGCGGTTTAAACTGTTCGTAAAGCCGTTTTACTTTTCTCATGACACTAGTTTAGCATGACACTCGCTGGCAAATTGTTGTATTTTAAAGGTTGTTGTAATTTAGCACACAATATTTATTTAGTTGTAAAAAACACTACCTCAAATTACTTGCTTTTTGGGCAAGTTAAGTGCAATTATACTAGTCATGACGGAAACTTCGCCGAGGCCAATAACTGATCATCCGCTCATGGAAGGTGTCGACATCCTAACAATACGCGAGGGTGGTTTAAGCGAGTGCTACTTGCCAATTGATCGGGTCGATAACACAGACGTCCCAATAGATGAAGGCAAATTAGACGATTTGATTGCCGATATGCGCGCTCAGGGCGAAAGGCACGGCGGGACTGGCCAGAAATCTCCGACCCGAATTAGTTTTGTCGATGGCGAACAGCTTGGTAGAATCGTTGATGGCTTCCACAGGTTTACAGCTCTTAAAAGCTTAGGCCACAGCGTTGTTTATTCGACTGTCGAAGTATTGCCGTTAGACGAACTGCTCGACGAAAGAATCCGCAATGCCAATGTTCACGATAATGTTAGGTTTGCACGGACAGCCGAGTGGATGAACGAGGCCTGGGAGCTTCATCCATTGTCTGATGTTGTGCCAATAACTTCGGCTTTCCAAATGGCTCATTTCGAAGATTATAAAGGTGTAAATTACAATTTAACCCTAGAAGACGTAGAGTCCTGCGCTGCCTGGGCTCAGCAAAAAGCCGAAGTATGGGGATCAACGCCCAGTTCGCTATATCAAGTATTAAAATCTGCCCGCGATGTGGCGCCAGAATTAGTTCATAATGTCAGGCCGGCTAGAGCGCGGGTTAGGCCCGACACTATAAACTTAAGCCCGGCTATTGTTAACGCTTTTTCGGCCAAAATACCAGAAGAATTCGACGTTCAGCGTGCCATAGCCCAAGCGGTCAAGGATAATAAAATACCATCATCATCAGTAGCCAAGCTGGCCGAACAAATGAGCGGCATGACAGCCGAGGCTGCTAGCGACTATCTGGAGCTGCGGCCTTGGATTGAGGGCACCAAACGGACATTTAAATTTAGCGAAGAACAAATACTGAGGCTAGGCTTGGTCCGCAATTCCAGCGCCGTAGAGCCACTGATGGAAATATCCCAGGCTACTTACGAGGCCTTTCATGAGGCCGACCTCAGCAAAATGCCGCTGACGCGTTTAGAAGTCTTAAAGCGCGACCTAGAACGAACTAGCAGCCGTGTTTTGGGCATGATTGCTACGGTCAATTCATGGATAAGCGACATGAACGAGTCCAATAAAGCAAACTACGAGCAGGCTGCAGCTTGGCTAGAATCTACCGAAGATCTTGGGATCGCTTCCTTTCTGACAGTACTTGGCGGGGCATTAGAAGACGACGGAAAGTTACCGGATATAACCACTGACGAGCAGTGTCAGGTTTGCGAAGCTTTTTTAAGCGATGACTCTATAGGCATGTCTATATCGGACAACAACAGGCGACTATTAACAATGAAAGTTGCAAATTTTCGATCAGGCAGGACATAGCTATGCCCATTATCGAGCCGCGGGCTGATTGGGCTTTTGCAGAGAACTTACCTGCTTTGTCTGATAAAACCGAAGAATTCAGAAACCGAGTAGATAATTTTACGCATAACGTTCTCGTTCATAAAGATGCACTCGAGCTAAAGCTCAAGTTTGGCAATCCTATTGGACTAATCGACCGCCACATTCAGCCAATAACTCAGGAGTATCAACAGCTTACCACGGCCTACCAAGACTACTTCGATAAAGATGAGACCAATAGGGTTAAGCCGGTCGTAAGAGAATTGGTTCGAGCTTCTTTTAGGCAAAAATCAGAACAATCCGGGGCATTTTTGAACGCCGATACACATCATCGTGTCATAAGAATTTTGCGAACCGAGTACGGTCCCAATAATTCGCCTTTATTCACAGCTATTTATAAGCGTGCCTCAATGGTCGCCTCAGCCTGTCTTTTGCATGCTGCCGAAAAAGACAACTCGGCAAAATACCTGAGTGACCAGCTAATTCCGACATTGCTTGGTGATATCAACCAAGAAACTAGCCGGCCAAACTCTAGATTACAGAACCTAATTAACCAGCAAGCCCGGATTGCTCTAGAAGGTTACTTTGAGTTTAGTCAAAAGATGCGACAAGAAGAACTTATTGTCGGCCAAGAAGATACTGACATTATCATAAATGATATGATTCCTAAAAATTTTGATTTTGCGCTTGCCAGAATTATCCAGGCAAAAGCCTACAGGGGCGAGCCGTTTGTTGATGGTATGGATCCCCATTCCAAAGATTTTTTGGTTAATATAAATAGAAGTATCCTCAGTTTACTGTCAAGAGCTAGAAACTATGAATTTACAACAGCACATCTTGTTTGGCCGGCTGATGCCGATAAAACTTTGGCAAAATGCCGAGGGTTAGATCCAGCGTTATTTTTTCCGGCTCGCGGCGAGTCTACAAGCCAAGCCTTAGCAACTTGCGCAAAATGCCCAATTATTGAGGCATGTGGCGAATACGCTATAGCTGGCTCTCAAAGAATCGGCATATGGGGCGGTACTAGTGAGCCCCAAAGGCGCAGAATAAGACGCGCCCGACTCCAAAAGTCAGAAAAAAATTCTTCTAATTTGCAGATACGAATAATTGCACAAACAGAACCACAAACAGAACATACCGATTCTCTAATGACCAACTCAACCGAATTACCGGTCAGCGTGCAAGTGGGTTTGCAAAATTAACCAAAGCTTGCTAATATAGCATTGTAGAGATCCGGCCATATGGTCGGATTTTTTCGTCTAGATATCTTATAAATTATAAATTTGCCAAAAAATTAACAAAAGGAGAGAAGATGGAATTAGATATGAAAGGTTTGGCGGTTGCGGTTAAGACAATTGCCGAAGAAAAAAACTTGCCCGAAGACATGGTTCAGGAAATAGTCGAACAGGCTCTGGCCGCGGCTTATCGGCGCGACTACGGCGACCGCGAGCAAGAAGTGCGCGTTACCATGAACCTAAACAATGGCGAAGTTGACGCTTACATAGAAAAAGAAGTGGTCGAGCGCGTTGGCGACGACAAATTCGAAATTTCATTAGGCGACGCTCAAGTAATACGCAAAAATGCCCAGATTGGCGAAACGGTAGAAGTTCACCAAAAAGTCGAAAGCTTTGGTCGAGTAGCTGCGCAGACTGCCAAACAGGTTATTTTGCAGCGCTTGCGTGAATCGGAGCGCGAAACTGTTTTGGCCGAGTACGACGACAAAATCGGCACCATCGTCAACGGTATTGTCGGTCGCG
The DNA here is from genome assembly GCA_964630055.1 of uncultured Candidatus Saccharibacteria bacterium. Lineage (GTDB taxonomy): Bacteria > Patescibacteriota > Saccharimonadia > Saccharimonadales > CAZVRA01 > CAZVRA01. The sequence continues at coordinate 1,238 of CAZVRA010000005.1, read as the reverse complement.
TCGAAGGCATGATTGTGCGCATTGACTTGGGCAAAGCTCAAGGAATTTTGCCCAAAAGCGAGCAAATACAAAGCGAGCGCTATTACCCTGGACAGCGGCTTAAAGTTTTGCTTAAAGATGTCGAGCGTGGTTTTCGAGGCCCACAATTAGTGGTTAGTCGCGGTAATACTCAGTTTATGGAACAGCTGTTTAGAGCCGAAGTACCCGAAATGGAAGGCGACGCCGTACAGATAAAAGGCATCGCTCGCGAAGCTGGCGTGCGCAGCAAGATCGCTGTGGCTAGTAGCGTGCCGGGAGTTGATCCGGTTGGTACATTCGTTGGTGGTCACGGAACCCGCGTTAATGCTGTTATGAGCGAAGTTGGCGAGCAAGAAAAAATTGACATTGTAGTTTGGAGTGACGACCCCGTTACCTTCATCACTAATGCACTCAGTCCCACAAAAGTTGATAGTGTCAAAATCGACAAGGCAGCTCAAAAAGCCATGGTGACTGTTCCTGAAGACCAGCAAAGTATTGCTATTGGTCGCGCTGGCCAAAATGTTCGCTTGGCTAGTAAATTAACTGGTTTTGATATCGATATTGTGGCTGCAACACCTAAGGCTGCTTCGTCTAAAGCTCCAAAAGCTAGCACTAAAACTGACGCGCCAAAACCTGCGCCGCGTCTAAAGAAAAAGGAACAGCTGGAAAGTAGCCTACTGGAGGCAATCGAGCAGCACGGCGACGAAGCGGTAAACAAGCAATAAAAACCAATTAGCACTCTTGCACATTGAGTGCTAATTGTGTATTCTGGATATATGACACCAGATTTTCAAGATTTTCTAAATAATCTAACCGATAACGCTCTGCGTAGTCTTAAGCATGCCGAACACATTGCTTTGGGCTTTGGTAGCGCTTACGTCGGCACGGAGCATCTGCTTTTGGGCGTTTTGTCCGAGCAAAATTCGACAGGTTCGCGTATTCTTGAAGACTCTGGTATAACCCTAGACAAAGCGCGTTTGGTAGCCAAAATGGCACCCAAAAGCTTGTTGGTCAACATTGGCGCCAAAGGTTTAAGCGAAACAGCCAAGCTAACCCTTAAAATGGCTTATGATGTGGCCAAAGACTACAATCAAGATTTGTGCGGTACGGAACATATTTTGTACAGCATTTTGAGTCAAAAAAATTCTAGAGCCACAGCATTACTGCGCGACATGAAAATTAATATCGATAATCTGATGTCTCAGCTCGAACATTTTTTG
>CAZVRA010000004.1:0-58344 GCA_964630055.1 uncultured Candidatus Saccharibacteria bacterium | reverse complement strand
CTATGATTACCGACTGCCTAGCACGCCTTAAATCACGCTCAAAAGCTTTGTAGAACGTGTTGTTGTCAAAGAGAGATGAGTTATTCATTGCCGCCCTCCTCGATATCCTCATCAAGTAGTTCACGTATCTCTTCTACATCGACTATTGGATCATCTTCCTGCATGGAAAAAGTTCTATTAAGGAACCTTCGCCCCAGCCAAATTTAGCAAAACATAATTGCCCTCTTGCCTATTTAGTCTCGTTCGCATTCCGTGTAATTATTATATATTCTTCAATGGATAGCGTTGGTAAACCGCTAGCTCTTGAAGCGTCGGAATCTTTTATCCACTGATAAGCCTTGTATTTTAATTTTGACTTTTTGAGCTAATCTTTGCAGTCGATCATTAATCCGTGCAATAATTAGATGGTTATGAATTCTATCTATTTAGGTAATTGGCAATTGATCGGGCAGCTGTTTTTGATATCCCTGGCTTGCAGCCTAATAATTATGGTCGTGGCGTTTGTTTTAGCCAAACTTAGCAAATCTCGCTATGATCTTGTCGATGTATTTTGGCCGATTAGCTTTATGGCTATCGCTTTGTTTGGGGCATATATTTCTGGCTTACAAAGGAGCCAAAGCTGGCAGCCCAAGCTGGTCGTTATCTTAGTTTTGGTCTGGGGTGTTAGGCTTGCCCTCCATCTGTTACGCCGTTGGCGGCGCAGCCAATCTATAGACAAACGTTACGAGCAACTCATCAGCAATTGGCCGGCCAAGCACGTTTCGGCGCAAGCTTTGATCAGAATATTCGCTACGCAGGCAGTATTGTCTGCCATAATTTGTCTGCCGGTGATGCTTTCAATCAATAAACAACAGCACAATTTTTGGAACATCGCAGGGTTAATCATCTGGCTAGTTGGCTTTACGTTTGAGTCAATCGGCGACTGGCAGCTAGCGCAGTTTATCAAAAATCCGGCTAACCGCGGCAAGTTAATGACCGCTGGACTATGGTCGGTCACCAGGCACCCGAACTACTTTGGCGAAATCCTGCTCTGGTGGGGTATTGGACTGATGTCGCTAGGCTCACGCTTTGGCTGGCTGGGATTAATCGGACCGTCATTACTTAGCTATCTTATTATCAAGGTATCGGGCGTGCCGCTAGCCGAGGCGGCTGTCAACACAAAACCCGGCTGGAAACAATACGCCGCCAAAACCCCGGTCTTGATACCAAGGCTTTGGCCATGATCAAAACGACACGATTAAGCTTAGGCAAACCATTTCTGGATAACGGCAAAAGTTATCGTGGCCACCACGGCTGTCAGTAAGGTTCCCCAGATCAAATCTATAATCACAACTTTGGTAGTAAATCCTTTGATCACCGCTAGGCTGGTTAAATCGTATGTCGCATAAGCCACAAACCCAAAAAAAGCGCCGTAAACCAAGGCGTGGGTCAATGAGTTTTTGCTAATGGCTGGGTTAACCACAAACACCACCACGCCAACTATATAAATTGCGTAAAATATTAGCGCAGCAAGCATATTTGGCTTGTCGAGCAATATCTTGCCTATTTCCCCAGCATAAAGTTTTTTGGCCACAAACCCTAGCCAGACAAAGTCCAGCGCGCCCATAACACCGCCAGCCACGAGCAGCTTTATAACTTGATCAATCATTTAGCAGGAGCCTTAGTCTTTGGCTCGTTTTGGCCCGCAATTGACCCCTGGGGCCATTTATACATCAGCCAAATTGCAGCCACGGCAATTATTGCCAGCAGTATTTGCAGAGTCGATATCACAGCAGGATACTTACTATGATGCCCCACGGCACTAGTATGCTTGAGCCAAATACCATAATAACCCCACACAAACACCGCCAGATACGGCCAGCTATGGTGTTTGAAAGCCGTTGTCATGCCAATAACCGCGCCAACAATCAAAATTAGCACTGTCCAGGTTTGGTCAGCAATACCCCATCCATTCCAGTTAATGCTAACCAAAAATGTTGTAATATTTGCAATTGTTGCAACGGTAATCCAGCCAAAGTAGACACTAAACGGCAGCTTGATGGTCAGCCAATCCCAACCAATGGTTTTGTGCTCAGTCAAAACAAACGATATCTTGATAAGCGTTATAAGCATCGCAATAATCAACAACACCGACAACCACAACACTCGATACTGCCAAGCAATCAGCCACACCGCATTGAGACCACTAAGCAAAATGAACTTTTCGGTAACCTGCTCAAGCAACTGGGTGGTTTTTTTAGTCTGATTTTTTGGTGTAATAAACAACCGAACACAAAACATTATCAACAACAGATATATCACTCCCCAAATTGCAAAAGTCACACCGGCCGGCGCAAACAAGTTTGGGTACGAATCCGAAACCTGAGCCGTGGTGTTGCCGCCAATTATTGTTGTCCCAGCCAAACCGTTTACGGCAAGCGACACAAAAAACGCGACTACCGCAACAATCTTTTTGGCCAATCCGTTTGTTCCATTTGTTGTCATGTGCTTAGTCATTTTGATTTATTATATGCCTAGTCCCGCCAAACCACAACCAAAACAAATATCGCAAATGAGGCCCAAACCAGCGTAAAGGTATATAATATAGCCAATGAGGCTGAACCCCCGCAGAAACAACAAAAGCAAAAAGATGAAAATTGTGTTTTTAATCATTGCCAGCGCCATACTTGGCTGCTGCTGGCTCTTCTATAGACATAAAAGTGCTACACCAAAATCTAAAAAAGCCGATGGGCCAACAGACAGTCACTCTTCTGCCGGGCCTAGTGACTCCACAATTAGCCTTTTGGCAACCGGCGACTTTATTGCCCACGACACAATCAACGCCAACGCCAAAAAGCCTGATGGCAGCTACGATTACCTGCCAATGATGAGCGATTTTTTGCCGCTATTTAAACGCTACGACATCAGGTTTTGCAACGACCCTATCTTAAACGGCGGCCAAGCTTTTGGCATAAGCGGTTACCCAAAATTTAACTCACCGACAGATTTTGTGATCAGCATGAACAAACTAGGTTGCAATTTGGTAAATACCGCCTCTAATCATAGCTTCGACAAAACTCAGGCTGTTATCGACTCCAGCGTCGACGCCTGGGCGCAGCAGCCAAATATGCTAGCTGTGGTTGGCCAAAATAAAAATCAACAGGCGCACGACGCCGTGTCAACATTTACTGTCAAGGGTGTTAAATGCGCCTTTTTGGCCTACACCACCTACATGAATGCCAGTGCCCAGGCGCAAAATAGTTACGGTGCCAATGTTTTTTCGCGCGATTTTGCTGCCAAGCAGATTGCCCAGGCCAAAAATCAGGGCGCCGAAATAATAATCGTTAGTATGCGTTGGGGCACCGAGTACTCATCGGAGGTAAACGCCAGTCAAAAGTCCGATGCCCAGTTCCTGGCCGACAATGGCGCCACCGTCATTTTGGGCCATGGCCCCCACGTCTTGCAGCCAGCAGCCTGGATACCTGCAAAAGATGGCAAAAAAACGCTTGTTTGGTACAGCTTGGGTAACTTTTTAAACAGCCAAGAAACTCCAGAAAGCTTATTTAATATTGTGGCCGGTATGGAAATAGACACCACTCAAAAAAGTATTGTGGCTGCAAAATATACCCCAATTTATATGAATTACGAGTGGTCGGCGGCCGACAAAGCCGCTGGCAATCTTTTGGCCCGCAAAAACGCCAAGCTGCACTTTCTAGAAGACGCCAACGCAGACATGATTGACAAACAACAACTTAGCACCACCGTCAAAGAACAAGAAGACCGTCTGCAAAACACCCTTAACAAAATGGATGCCAGCATTAAACGGGCATCTAAAAACCAGCTCTAGTAAGCTTGGCCGCCGGGCACTCCAAAAAACTCCTCAAGAGTTTTTATATTCTGCCTCTCCAATTCCTGTGCCAAAAGCTTGCCAACATACCTAAAATGCCAGGGCTCGCTTTGGTAGCCAGTAATGCTTACTTTATCTGGCGTATAGCGTAGCAACCAACCATATTTATAAGCATTCTGTTCCAACCACTTACCTTCTGGCTTGTCAGCAAAGCAAGCTTCAAGCTCGCATGACCGATCGGCGCCTTCTATATCGACGCCCCAGCCTGTCTGATGTTCACTATACCCCGGCCTAGCGCTCAAACCGTCTGCCTTTGCCTGACCTTGAGACTGAACATAACCGTTGTATAAATTTGTCTGGTAGGCATAAGAACGGTATCCACTGGCCAACATTATTTTTAGGCCTTTTTGCTCAGCAGCCAAAAACATATCCTCTAGCGCCTTAGCCGCTTCTTGACGCAGCCTCATGCTGTCGTTGCCGGGCACTCGCAGCAAAACCTTGGGTACTGTTAAATCTTTTGGCTCATAATCGGCCGGATCAAGCGGCCGCTTCTTATTAACAACTATCCACGGGCTAGATGGATCGGTCAGCGAATAAGCCTTTTTGTCGAACTTAATACTGTTGCCTGCTCCTGATTGGTTTGGCGCCGTCGAAAATCCAGCATTTTTTTGATTTTTGTATTTCAGACTATATATCCCAGCCAGAGCACCAAAAAGCAAAGCAGCCACAATGATAATTTTTTTAGTCATGCTCATGCACATTAGTATAGCTCAAAAAACATGGCCCCACATAAAGCCGCACAACTAATATTATGATTTATGCCATTTAGGTGCCATAATAATACTATGGCTAAAGTCACAATCAGAAAATCTACACCCAACTACTACAGAATAATGGCAATCGGCGCTGCTATTGGCGTAGTAGCCGCTTTTTGGCAAACGTTAGATAAAATAACTCTATTAAAAAACACCAATGCCCTTTTGCCGTGCAATCTTAACAGCGTATTTAACTGCAATAATGTTTTAAATGCCTGGCAAAGCTCCGTTTTTGGTTTCCCAAATTCAATTATGTGCCTCGTGTTATTCGTTACTTTTTTTGTCACTGCCTTAGTTGGCTTAACCGGTGGCACTATAAGCAAAAAAATGCGTCTAGGAGTACAGTTCCTCAGCTTGTTCACGCTGGGTTTTGCATTGTGGTTTTTACAACAGAGCACATACGCCATTGGTTCAATCTGTATTTTCTGCCTTTTCTGTTTTGTTGGTCTTCTAGCCGTCAACGCCACATGGCACAGAATCAATTTGTCCGATTACCCATTTTCCGGTCAAACAAAGCAAAAACTTGCCAACTTTAACGTTGGCAACAAAGACATTATGATCTGGATAGCCATAGCAGCCATTGTAGCCATGGCCATAGTATTCCGTTTCTACACTTAAATGCAGTGAATGTAGCAAGTTTTTAGGCAGTCTTATTGCTGTTTAGCGCATTTATAAGATCGCGTAGTTGTTTTAGCGCCCCAGTCCCTGGCTGGCTGTCGGCTGGACTGCCGTCAATTTCAATATTTGTCTTAAAAACTAGCTCTACATCTGGCTTAAGCAGCTCAAAACCCAAACGATCCAAAACATCATGCAGATGCTTGCGGGCAAATGGAGCGCCGTGCCAACCGTATCCAACCAAACCAGCTCTTTTGCCTTTCCAGGGTTGGTAAGTCCAATCGAGCAAGTTTTTTAATGCCGCCGGAATGCCATGGTTGTACTCGGGCGAAAGTATTAAGACAGCATCGGCCGCCTCGGCCAAACCAATAAGTTCAATGACTCCTTTGTGTTTTGGAGAAAAACTTGGATCACTAGGGGTAGCCGAGTCATCAAATAGCGGTAAATTTAGCTTTAGCGGATCAGCCACAGAAATATCGATACCATCTTGAGGTTTGATCAGACCTTTGACAGTAGCCAAAAGACCGTCGGCAGCCCGACCCTGTCTAACACTTCCCAAAATTATCAACAATTTATTTTGTTTCATAATACTACTAACTATACACTATACTGTATTTATGGACAGAAGCCGCCAAATAAAAAAGCACCAGATCATACTGTATCAAGGTGAGGTGCGCCCACAGCTCTACGTTATAAAAAAAGGCATTGTAAAAATGTACACTGTTTTGTCTAATGGCAACGAAATAGTCGTGGCACTTTATAGCGAAGGCGATTCATTCCCAACCTACACCGACAGCAAATCCATGCCAACTGCTCTTTTTTACTACCAAGCAATGACTGATGTCCAACTACAAAATGTTGCGCCAGAAGACCTAAAAATGGACGCCAGGGATCAATCGCGGCATTATTTAGGAGCCCTGCTGCATATAAACGCCCTGGTACAAATGAATGCTCACGACAAACTAGTTCATACATTGCGGTATTTAGCAGTACGTTTCGGCGTACCGCTGATTAACAAGAATTTTATAAGAATTAACTTAAAGCTAACCCAGCAAGATCTGGCTGATATGAGCAACATGTCCCGCGAGACTACTAGCATTGAGCTAGCCAAGCTCAAAGATTCTGGAGTTGTAGTAGAAAAAAATAAGCACTACGCTCTTAATATGTCCAAACTCAGAAATTTGATCGATGATGAACTAATAAAATTAGATATCAGTACTTAAACTTTGTCGCCGCTAAGTCCGGGCGACAATGTGTCGCTGATAACTCGAACTAATTCTTTGGGCGAAGCCCAGGCTTTTAGAATAAACCGGTCAGCACCCAGATCTATTACCTCTTTAACATCCGATTTGGCATCTAAATTACTAAAAACTACAATTGGTATATTAGACGGGTTCGGAAAAACTCGCAAAAATTCTTTACCGTCCATAATAGGCATTAATAAGTCGAGCAGTATTAAATCAGGCCTAAAAGATGTTAACTTGTGCAGCGCTTCCTTGCCATTAAAAACCGATTTAACCAAAAAGCCTTCTTTACTTAAAAGAATACTAAAAGCATCGTTTAGTGTAGCGTCGTCTTCGACCAGCAAAATCTTTTTTGTTACCCTATCTGGCATGTCACACTTATGTTACACCAACTATTAAGCAGATTCTGTGATCTGGATAACAGATTTTAGTTTCCGAGATTGTATAGGCATAGTAAGAATAAAGCTGGAACCCTTGCCGACAACAGATTGAACCTTAATTCTACCGCCATGCGCCCGAGCCAATTTTTGGGCCAAAAATAATCCCAAACCACTACCGCCCTCGGTTCTAGAAAGTGGATTTTCTATTCGACTAAATTTTTTGAATAGCTTATTCATATCGTCTTCGGCAATTCCAACCCCTTTATCGGTTATGCTCAGCTCTAGCCGGCGACTGACAGACCTAAGATTTATGCTTATGCTAGACTTGGTATAAGAATATTTAATTGCATTACTTATTAAATTATCCAAGACCATCTGAATATAGCGACTATCGCCCAAAACCATTAGCTTATCAGGACTTTTTAGCCGGACGGATATTTTCTTTTGTTGGGTATCCTCGGAAAAAGACTCAACGGTAGCCTTGAGCATAGCTGCAAGGTCAAAATTGGCTGGTTTAATCATCAGCTGGCCAGCATCGGCCTTGGCGACATAAAGTAGCTGGTCAATAATTTCTAACTGGCGGTTATTGGCAAGGCTGGCCTTATTGGCAACTTCGGCCTGCTCTTTATTTAAATTGCCAAAGTAGCCAGCTTCTAGCATTGCCAAGTATTGTCTTACCCCTGTGGCCGGAGTCCGAAGCTGGTGTGATGCCAATGCCAATATTTCGTCCTTTGTGCGCTGAATGTCGGCCCTATGACCAGCTACAACATCTCGGTGACGTCTCGATAGCAGGCCAAACAAAATAGCGCCCAGCATAGAACTCAACAATACGCCAGTAATAAATACCAAAAGCGGCGTGGCGCTGTGGCTAATGAATTCTTTGGGAATCGATAAATCGGTTTGCCATTTTCGGCCAAGAGCATCAATATGTCGCTGATAATTGTCACTATTAGATTTTAAGTTGTTCCCAGAGGCACCATATTTATTAGAAAAAAACTGTTTATTTTGTCCTTCGGCAACATCAGTTATAGAATAAGTTACCCCATCTTGGAACAGACTTTTATCTCGGTTTTGCATAATATCGGTTGCTCTAACAATTGCGTAAACCCAGCCCCGCAGCAGTTGAGGCCGCAAAGATTCTTCGGGCGATCTAACACCATCCTGATAAACCGGATAGTAAAGTAATATGCTGTAATTATCATGACTATTACCAGCAGCTATATCCTGACGGGCAACAACTGGCGCCGTCATTACCACTGTGCCATTAAGAGCAGCTCGCCGCATAGCCACACGACGATTAGACTCCGAAAACATATCATAACCAACAACCCTTTGGTTGATATCGTTAAAAGGCTCAATATATGTTATAGCTGATGTGGCCTTATCGATGTCGCTACCTTCATCGGTGCGCCTTGCATAGCCAATACCTAGCACCTCTGCTGCTCGTTGATCATTTTGCAGCCATTCGACAAAATGGCGCCAATCGCTTTGAGATAAATTTTCGCGACCCTTAACCGATACCAAACCAGCTGCCGAAAAAAGTATTTGCTGATAAGTAGACAAACGCCCCTCGAGATACTGTGTCAGTTCATCGGACTGTCTGATGCCGGCTAGGTCTTGATCTTTGCGTTGGCGTACACTGGCAGCATTTGATAAAACATAGCTGGCTAAAATTCCCATACCTACAACTATTAATATTACTATGGCGTATACCCTAACCTGCTTATCGTGCAAGTCTGTCTTTTTGGCTAATAGTGATTTCATAATAACCATTATACCTGTTTATGGTGCCTATATTGTGAACTGGATCACATTTTCGGCGTGAGCCGGATCATAGTTGCGAACTAATGGACGAGCTAGTATAGGTTCATAGCCGTCAGCAAAATCAAATATGCTGCGAAGCGGCACATTAACAATCAGGTCAATCGCACAACAACAAAATCAAGATTTAGCAACATGCAAACAACATAAGACTAATTAATTCGATAGTGACTTCTAAGGGGGGTGAACTATGAGATCAACATTAGACGTACGTATTGCACGATTCCTAAACCGGAAAGCCGAAGTGTTTCCCGAAGTTTTCGGTCAACATTTTGACGTCGACAGACTAGACAGCCGCCATTAAACAGTGGCTACAGTTCAAAATTATTATTTATAAATTTAGAAAGGTAAAATTATGTCAATTATTGTATGGATCATTTTTGGAGCCTTAGCTGGATGGATAGCATCATTAATCGCTGGAACAGATGCCCAGCAAGGTGCGCTAGCTAACATTATTGTAGGTATTATCGGAGCATTTATTGGTGGTTTTGTTATGAATCTGATTGGTAAATCGGGAGTAACTGGTTTTAACCTCTACAGTGCCATAGTAGCCATAATGGGTGCCGTGATTCTGCTATTCATATACAAAGCAGTGGCTCATCGTTAGTCTCAATTAGCTAACTTAACAAGCAATTTAATAGGTTTCGCATAAATGATTGCGGGAGGGTAATAAAGTGAACACTAATCTTAAACAATGTTACAAACGTTTACGATCATTAGAATACAAAAGGCGAGAATTAGCTCGTAGAATTGATGCATCGTACTTGCGCGATAATGTTTCGGATTTTTTGTCCTTGCAGCATAAATACGAAACACTAATGCATTCTATAAGTGAACTTCAAAAGCATATTAACGGGCTGCAAAGTGTTGCGGCTTAGGAGCTATTAACATGGATTACGATAAAACACAGGTCGACGTTAAGAACAAGACATTTCGAGATCAGGCCGGTAATACCGTCCAGCGCCGACAAGTAACTACCAAACGCGACGTTGAAGCCGACAGCGTAGTAACAACTCAGCATATTGTTTATCTGATTTACGGTATAATGGCCGCCTTGATGGGGATTAGAATTCTTCTATCTCTGTTGGCCGCTAACCGGGCTAATGGTTTTGCTCACCTTATTTACAGTCTAACCGGCTGGATGGTAGCACCATTTAGATCTTTGTTTAGTATCAATACTAACCTTGGGCAAACGGGTAGCCATTTCGAAATAGAAACTGTGGTTGCTATTTTAGCCTGGGGCTTAGCCGCCTGGATAATTATGCGCATAGTGGGTGTTAAGCGCGAAGCGGCCGACGAATAAATAGTAGGTTTTGTGTAGTAGATCTGATTAGCAGCTCGGGCTTTATTGCCCGAGCTGTTTTTTTGTTTCCTGCCAACGCAAACGCTTTTCTACTGCTTGCTGAACCTCAGGCGAAGCCCGGTGAGTTATTTTGCCAGCGCCGCCCTGGCTGGCCACCGGAGTATTAAAAATTAAATCAAATTTGAGCTTGCCCAACTTTTGTTGCTTAATTTTTTCTAAGCACGAATCTTTAAAAGCTGCACACTCTTGGCCAAACGACAACCACTTATCCATAGTCTCGTCCAAATCCCCTGCATGCAGCCCTAGAGTCATATCTATACTTACTCCTCGCTGTGTTTCGGCATCGATTTGGTCGAATATAAAATTACCCAAACTATAAACAATTAATTTGCCTTTATACACTTCGCTGTCTTGGACCCAGTGAGGATTATTGGCCAAGACCATATCCGCTCCAGCATCAACCACGGCTTTTGCAATCGACCGCTGGGCAGCTCCGGCCTCTGCCTGATATTCTGCGCCCATCTCTATAAAGCCAAATACCGGCATATACTGATAATACTGCTTTATAACGTCCAATTCTTGCTGGGTAGGTCCTCGATTAAAGTTAAAATAATGCCATCCGCAAAAAGCTACCGGCAGAGTCGCTTTTTGTTCTTGCCCACTATGGCTTTTGGCGCGAATTGGCAACGCCACAACCTCACATATATCGTTAATTACCGAAGGATCATAGTTGCCAAAAAACTGAGATTTGGTTTGAGATAAATATTTTTGCGTATCTTGCATGCCAGTTTTTACACCCTGGTCGCCAGTATGATTATTAGCCAAATTAAGAATCTGAAAATTTTTGGTCAGCTCCGGCAACCACTCTGGTCGGCAATTAAAAACCAAGTTATTGACTTGTGTTTCGTAACTAACCTGGTTGTTGGTTATCGGACATTCCAAGTTAGCTGTCCAAGCATCGTATTTTTCGGGGTTCAATGTATTTAGTTGGCTAAAAGGCTGAGTATATTTACCACGAGCATATTTTTCGACCGCGCGCGCCAGAACAATTGTGCCATTAAATAAATAACGGCCTTCCGCAGTTTTATAGGTAACTTCTTTGGAATGATTTTGCGGCGAAGAAGTTGATGCGCCTACAGAATCGACGGGCTGCTTGGAGTGTTTGGTTTTATAAAACCAAAAAACAACTCCGCAAATTGCCAAAAATGTCAACAAAAATATTAGCCGCCAAATATAAAAAGCTGGACCAACACTAGACCTAGCACCGCGCTCTTTAGGCGCAGTACGATATGAATATATCAGTCTTTTGCTTTTAGAACGCACCACCGACCGGTGGCTCTACTTGTGGTGAAGTCGCCCCACCATCAGTTTCGCCCTGGCTAGGAGCTGGGACGTCTTGGCCTTGATTGACTGTCATATCATTTGGGGCAGCAGACTGCTCGGTATCGTCTAGATTTAGTGCCGACAGATCGATAGCACTGGCTTCGGTGTTGGCCGATTCATCCATTGGTGGCTCTGCTTGCGGAATATTACCAGCAACATCGGTGCCAAGATTGGCATCCGATGATGGCTGAGCATCGTTTTGAGCGCCAAAATCTGACGTTAGCGGTGCTGATTGATCGCTAGCTGGGTTGGTGTCGTTGTTTCCGTCCATAACTTCCCTCCAATTTTAGTTATTTGATTACAACACAAAGACATTGTACACCGTTTTGATTAGTTGACCAAAAATGCAGCTTGAGCTCAGATCAACAATCAGACTTTGATACTACAATTTTAGTGTTTATACTAATAGCATGTTAGCAAAAGTCAAAATCAAACATTTTTCGCAAATAATTGGCATAGTCGGCAGTCTTATTTGCCTAATAATATTTGCTAGGCAGCCTAGCTGGCCAACTCCAGATAAAATCCTGGTATTTCTGACATTTGTGTTTATGATTTTTGGTCAAGCCTGGGCTATGCTAAAACGGCTTGGCCCATTTGTAATTTTGCTGCTGGTATATGAATCTTTTAGAGGTCTGGCGACTCACTTAAATAATCACGTTAACTACTTATGGATGCCGGGCGCTGACCGCTATTTATTTGGTGGCGCGCTGCCAACAGCTTGGCTGCAAAAACATTGGTGGCATGGACACGTACAGTGGTACGACTTTGCATTTTATATTTTTTATATGTTGCATTTTATTTTGCCGCTTGGTCTTGCCATATTGGTATGGAAAAAACGCGCCAAATTTTATTGGCCTTATGTAGTATGCTATATTTTGCTGTCTTTTGCCGGATTTGTTACTTACGCCTTATTCCCGGCCGCACCACCCTGGATGGCTAGCGATAAAGGCTTAATTGAGCCCATACTGCGCATATCGAGTGACGTTTGGCGAGCTCTGGGTATTCACGACTTTCCTTCCTTATATAACAAGCTAAGTCCTAACCCCGTTGCGGCAGTACCATCACTGCACTCGGCTTATGCTACCCTGTTTTTGCTAATTATTTGGCGACTATTCGACAAGCGTTGGTCAATTTTGGCCGCCATTTATCCAATTATGATTTACGTTGGCACAGTCTACCAAGGCGAGCATTATGCCATAGATGCTATTTTAGGCATAATTTATGCGGTGGCTAGCTATTTAATTGTTTGCGGTGTTTGGCAGTGGCGTTGGCCCAAAGATGCTGACAGTATGAGAAAATCTGCCAAGACCAAGTCTAGAGCCAAACCGAGCAAGACTAACCACCCGACGCCCGCCAAGCTTTAATTTTGGCATGGTCACCGCTTAAAAGTACCGGAGGAACTGCTTGGCCACGAAAAACTTCTGGCCTAGTATACTGAGGAGCTTCTACTGACTTGTCGTCATCATAAAAGCTCTCTTGCTCGGCGCTAGTTTCGCCCCCCAAAACACCAGGCAGCAAACGCACAATACTGTCTACAACCGCCATGGCAGGTATCTCGCCACCGGTCATGACATAATTACCAACCGAAATCTGTTGATCTACCAAGCTGGTTATGCGCTCGTCATAACCTTCGTAGCGACCACAAATAATTATTAAATCCTGAGATTCGGCAGAGCCGGCGACCCTAGTGGCATATTCTTTGGCGAGTGACTGAACCCATAAATCACCGCGGGGCGTCATCAGCAAAACTTTGGCGCTTGGTGTTTGTTGTTTGGCAAATTCTACTGCCTTGGTTAGTGGCTCAATCATCAGCACCATGCCACTGCCACCACCATAAGGTGTATCATCAACTGTTTTTCTTTGGCCCAAGCCAAAGTCGCGTAAATCAAGGCATCGATAGCTCACAATGCCTTTGTGTGCTGCCTTAAAAAGCATCGAAGACTCAAAAACACCTTTGAACATCTGCGGAAAAAGAGTAATTATGGTTATTTGCATCGTAAATATTTAAGCACGTTTTTGGTATTTTGTCTAATACTCTGCGCTGCTGTTTGGCCGCCAACAAAAAGAACCCGCCCTGTTTTAATGGGTACGGGTTCCGTCTGTCACATAAAGCTCCCACCAGGTCAACCCGGTGGCTCGCATGAGCTCGGTATATTTTTATTTTTGTCGGAACTAGGTCGATTTTTCGACTTGGTACTAATATAGCACGATTATTTTTAGATGTCTAGATCATCTAAATCGGCTAGTTCTTGGCGGGTTTTATTAACCACATCACTAGTATGCGATCTCTCCGGGTTATCCTGCGCTGCACTAGAATCTTCTGCGGCTACTGTATCGTTGGCATTGTCGGCATCGCTAATACTTGACGATGAATCGGTCTGGTTGTTAGCTATGTCATTTTTATCGGTGGGGGTAGACTGCCTTGAGGCATCTTGGCTGATGCTATCGCCATGGCTGTCATTTGGTCCATTGTCGATAATTTTTAGGTTGTATCTTTGTTCATTCTTGGTTCCCAGAGCTCTAAGCAGCGTACGCAGGCTCTGCGCAGTGCCGCCTCGTTTGCCAATTACCCGGCCCAGGTCATTTGGATCCACTGTTAGCTCTAGCAGAACCCCTTTGTCATCAACGCTTCGAGCAACACTAACGGCATCCGGATTGGAAACCAGAGATCTGACAATGTATTCAACAAATTGTTGGTCAATAGTAGCGGTCATAATTGCCTTTCTTTTAGAGAAATTTTGGTACATTAATATTATAACACCAAAAAGTTTGCCAGCGGCACGAACAAAAAGCTTACTAGACTAATTACAAACTAAAATTATTTAGTTTCTGCTTTTACTTCTGTTTCGCTATCTGCTTCGGCATCTGTATCGGCGGTAGCCTTGGTGGCTGCTTCTGCGGGCTCTTCTGGCTTGTCTACTTTGGGATCTTGTTCAGGATCTTCTTTGGGCTCCTCGCTTGGCTGTTCTTGAGGCTGGTTCTTGCGGAGCTTTTCTGGATTACGAACAGTTCGCTTCTGAGGCGCAGCAATTGACACCCAATATGGTAGCTTTATGCCCTCTTTTTGGAATAGACGAGCCACACGATCCGAAGGTTGCGCACCATTACCCAGGTAAAATTCGGCTTTTTTGGAATCTAGCTCGGCTGACTTGGTGTGAGGATTATAAGCACCCAAACGAGCGACAACCCGGCCGCTGGTAGGTGTTAAACGGCTGTCTTGCACGACAACTCGATATTGGGCATGGCCTTTGCGACCGGTTCGCTGCATACGAATAGCTAACATAAATTTGGCTTTTTCCTTCTCTGAACTTTAACTTATTGTTGATTGCTGCGACGTATTATAGAGGTAGAGGCGACAAAAGTCAAACCGTCAACCAGGTCGCAACCTAACTAGGCTTTTTTGAGCTAGCTTGCTGATAATAAAGCAACGCTGCTTCGGCAGCCTTTTGCTGACCGGCCTGCTTACTTGGCCCCACACCCTGACCTTTAAGCTGACCGTTTACATATACACCGACCGTAAATACCTTGTCGTGGTCAGGCCCTTCTTCGGTCAAAACCTTATATATAGGCGTGTAGCCATCATGGCTCTGAGCTTGCTCTTGCAGATGAGATTTAGGATCCAACCAGGATCCAGTTTCTAGTATATCGACAAAAGTGCCCAGCAGGGTTCGGGTAATAAAAGCTTCTACCGCCTCGTAACCCTGGTCCAAATACAACGCACCAATGACTGCCTCATAAGCATTGGCTAATATCTGGGCCCTCGCCCGTTCTGTGCCACGTCGTTCGCCTCTGCTTAACCTAAGCAAGGGTGCAAACCCATGACGACCAGCGGCCGCACTTATACTCTCGGTCCTTACCAAGCTGCTACGCCAATTGGTTAGTATGCCTTCTGGTTCACTAAAATTTAGGTATAAGTACTTAGTAGTTACCAGCTCGAGCACTGCATCACCCAAAAATTCGAGCCGTTCATTATGCTCGCGAGCTGTTTTGCGGTGTTCGTTAACATAACTGCGATGCGTAAAAGCAGTAACTAGCAGATTAATATCATTAAATACTACACCTAGAACTTCTTTGGCAAAGACAGTGTAAGCCCTGGTATCCTGCATGACTACTACAAATTGCCTTCTCGAATTTTTGTCATGGCCACTAAAATTAGCTTGCCTATATCCTCGTATTCGATCTTGTCTAGCGCTTCGTTAGCCGAAAACCACTTAATACCGTTCATCCAGTCCTCGGGCTTTAGCGCGTCGGTGTCACCCAAGGCTTTGGTCAAAAAAATCTCAGTGGTCATAAGCACCAAACTACTGGCTCGGCGGTACCGAAAGTTAATCTTTCCAAGCCAACTCATAACTTTTACCTGAGTCAGGCCCGTTTCTTCGCCAATCTCGCGTTCGGCCGTTTGGCGAGCCGTCTCGCCTTCTTCTATATGACCTTTGGGGATAGTCCAGCGATCTTTTGCGTCCTGGATAAGCAGTATTTCCAACTGTTTAGTCTTGGGGTTATGACGAAAAACCACGCCGCCAGCGGTTGGCTCGCGGACTACCTCGTTAATAATTGGCCGCCGGCGAACAAATTTGCGTATGCCTTGTATTGGCTTTGGTCGTTTCATTTGCATAATATTTTCTTCTGTTATCTTAAATTAGGCTTTATTGCCAACTTTGGTAGTAGTTTTGGGTGATTTTTTAGTTTTAGGTTCGATTTTTGGCTTCTGGCCCGTATCGGGTTTGCTAGGAGTTGCAGATAATGCCAGTTGCTCTGGCATCTGCAATGAGCCATCATCGCGGCGGCGTACCACTGTTCCAAGTACCCCGTTAATAAACTTAGAACTATTTTCGCCACCAAAGGCTTTGGCCAGTTCTACCGCTTCATTGATCACCACTTTTGTGGGTACATCCGAGTCTAGCAACAACTCATAAAGACCCATTTGCAAAACCGAACGATCCATGCGGGCTATCTGATCAAGCGGCCAATCTGGGGCGATTGGCTGCAAAACAGCATCAAGATCGGCCTGGTGCTTAAGCACACCCTCTACAAGCAACTCAATAAATCGTCGATCTTCAACAGTTTCCTGATAACGGGCAATGTTGCGCATCAAAATATCGTTAACTTGCAAACTCTGGTCACCAGCATCTTTGCGAAAACCATATTCGTAAAGAGTCTGAAGGGCCAATATTCTGCCTAAGTGCCTATTTGATGCCATATTGTTAAATGTCCGTTGCTATTTCTCTTTAAACTTGAGAAACGTTATCTGTTACGGGCTACATTATAGCGTATGCACCAATGTTTGTCGAACCATAAACCGATGACGGTGCTAAGTTTTTGCCCGAGCAATAGGTTACTGATTAGCGGCTACCTTTTTAGCACTTTCGCGCTTAGTAGTAAAAACTTTGACCGGCGACTTACTATTAACAGCTCGTGCCAATTTTAGTGCCAGATGACTACGACGCATGCCAGTACGGCGTGGTGTGCTTCGTTTCTTTGGTTTACCCATTATTGTCTCCTTTAATAAATTCGTACTATTACGCCTCTTCTATCTGTTTATATTCCGAGGCTATGCTTTTGTTACTTTGGATTATAATACCAGATAAAACGCGTACGCTCAAGTATTTATAGATGCCGTTAGAGCAGAACGATTTTAGCGATGTCCAGTTATTGACAAATAAGCTTTAGTAGTATATAATGGACGCGTTATGAGAGAATTTAACCACGATCCATCCGAAGAATACCGCAATATGCGAACCAGTATAAAGGTAATAGCTGGCGTTGCAGCTGGCTTGGCCCTACTTACATGTATAAAATCTTGCACCGAGGACGATAACACCACTGTTAAATACTCAGCAAAATGTGAGGGCCAAACAGAATATGTTGTACCTGCTGGCACAGGCCATAACGCCATGCTTAGTAAAATCGAGGGTGTAAGCAAGTTCAATGCTACGCGTCAGAGTGATCAAAGTGGTGCCGAAATTAATAGTTATTCTGAAGCCGCCGACCGAGATAAAGCATTCCGCTCCGATGTTATCAGCAAAATCGAGGCTATGAACCCTGGCAATGACCTAACTACCCTAGAAGCCGGCGAGCATATTAAAATTCCTATAGCTTGCAACCTTGTCCAAATTAAGAGCAATAACGGTTAGCTGCAAGTTTTGACATTGACATAAGTAAGCATTTAGCTTAATATCATTTTTCATTAACAAGGACCAAGTATCAACCATGAAACGAACTGACGAGTTTAGCGAAATTAGTAAACGCCAAATTATAAATGATACCCTAAAAAACGGGCCCGACGCTGTAGACAATCCCCAAAAACCTAGCGGCATAGACTATGATAATTTCGAGTATGGAAATTTAAGGCTAGTTAGCGACGACACTGTCAAAGAGGTTGGAGCTATGGCCGTTGGTGCCGAAGAAGTGCTTGCTGCCGATGAACTAGAGCAATCAGCGGAGCTAGAGAAATCAAAAAGCAACCACCCAGCAGCGGGCAGACGATTCAAACAGTTGAGACAGCCAATAACAACAACGCCAGTTGTCAGGCATGAAAATGTTGTGCCACTTCATAGAGCTCCAAGCGTAAGAAATAGGCCTGATTTCAACACTACGCCGCCCGATCAGGGTGCCTAAATCCTAGATCGAGTCGGATACGCCTCTTACTTTATTGAGTGCTGAGTTTATTAAGCATTGAGGCTAAACTACCAGGTTAACTAGCTTGCCGGGCACGTAGATTTCGCGTTTTATAGCCTTGCCTGCGATGTACGCCTGAACCTTTTTATCGGCTTTGGCGGCGTCAATTACTGCTTGTTGTTCGCTGGCCGTGGGCATATTTATCTCGCCGCGCAATTTACCATTTACCTGAACGGCTATATTGATTGTATCGGCCACCAAATAAGACTCGTCGTGAACCGGCCAGTGGTCTTTATGTATAGAATCGTCATGGCCCAGGTCGTGCCAGAGTTCTTCGGTCATATAAGGTGCAAATGGCGCCAAAAGCTGAGTTAATGACTCCAGCGCAAACCGCCAATCAGCAACGGGTGCAAAATCATTGTTCTTAAGCTTATAAAGAGCGTTTACGGCCTCCATAAGTGCCGATACTGCCGTGTTAAAGCTTAATGCGTCGATGTCCTGGCTGACTTTTTTAATTGCCTGATGAGCTATTTTGAGTACGTCGTTTGGAACGGCCGATGAAATTTGTGGCTCCGACTGCTCAACCTTGTGAGACTGTGCTTCGGCCTCGATAAAATCTTGTACCAGCGTCCAAAAACGCTGCAAAAAACGGAAGGTCCCCGGCACCCCGTTGGTGTTCCAGCTGGTGTCCTGATCGTAGGGCGCAATAAACAGCTCAAACAAACGTAACGAGTCGGCGCCGTAACCTTGGTCAATAATATCCATTGGGTCCACGGTGTTGCCTAAGCTTTTGCTCATTTTGCGGCCATCTTGGGCGTTGATATAGCCGTTATAAACCAACCGCTTAATTGGCTCTTGGTCATTGGCCAGACCGGCGTCGTGCAAAACTTTTTGGAAAAAGCGCACATACAGTAGGTGCGCCACGGCGTGGTCGCCACCAAAGTAAAAGTCCACCGGGAACCAATAATTTAGCTTGCTGCTATCGAAGGGGGCTTTATCGTTTTGCGGATCGGTGTAGCGATGCAGATACCAGGTGCTACAAACGTAGCCATCCATGGTGTCGGTTTCGCGCTTGCCTGGCTTGCCGCAAGTTGGGCATGGCGCGTTGACCCAGCTTTTTACGCCGGCTAGCACCGAAGAGTTTTGGCCGTCCGGCACGTAGTTGTCTACCTCTGGCAATTGAACTGGCAGATCTTTGTCTGGGACTAGCACGGCACCGTGATCTGGGCAATAAATGATTGGCACTGGTGCACCCCAGTAGCGCTGGCGGCTAATTAACCAATCGCGGATTTTGTAGTTTACCTTTACCGCGGCCGCGCCTTTTTTGGCCAGATCAGCGACAATTTGCTCGCGGGCTTGTTGGGATTCCATTCCATCGTAGCTGGCAGAGTTCTTCATGACTCCTTCGGTTGTTTTGTCATCGCCCTCTGTATTAATCACCTCTATAATCGGTAGGTCAAAGGTTTGGGCAAACTCGTAGTCGCGGTCGTCGTGGGCGGGGACGGCCATGATGGCGCCGGTGCCGTAGCCCATCAGCACATAGTCGGCAATCCAGATGGGGATTTTAGTGCCGTTAACCGGGTTGATGGCGTAAGCACCGGTGAAGACACCGGTTTTTTGTTTGGCGGCTTGGCGCTCGATATCGTCCTTTTTAACGGCCGAGCCAACGTATTTTTGGACCTCAACCTGTTGCTGATTGGTTGTAATTTGCTCGACCAAAGGATGCTCTGGTGCCAACACCATAAACGTGGCGCCAAACAAGGTGTCTGGCCGAGTTGTAAAAACTTTTATCGATTTTGCCGAGTCGGCTGAGCCAGCAACCAAAAAATCTACCTCAGCACCAACACTTTTGCCGATCCAGTTTTTTTGCATGGTTTTGATTTTTTCGGGCCAAGCCAGGTCGTCGGTGGCAGCTAATATTCGCTCGGCGTAATCGGTAATTTTAAAAAACCACTGGCTGACCTTTTTTTTGTTGACCTCTTGGTCATCTGGTCCGTCGTGGCGCCAGCATTTACCGGCAACCACCTGCTCGTCGGCCAAAACGGTGTTACATTTTTGGCACCACCACTGGTCTTTTTCGGCTTTGTAGGCTAGGCCGCGGTTGTACATCAGGCCAAAAACCCACTGTGTCCATTTGTAATAACTGGGGTCGCTGGTAGTAAATTCGCGCGACCAATCGTAGCTCATAGCCAAAGCTTGGAGCTGCTTTTTGAAGTAAACGGTGTTGTCGGCGGTAGATTTAGCCGGCGGTGTGCCTGTTTTGATGGCGTAATTTTCGGCCGGCAAGCCAAAGGCATCCCAACCCATGGTAGACAGCGTATTGTAGCCGCGTTGGCGGTAAAATCTGGCGACAACATCGGCAATGGCGTAGTTACGAACATGACCAGTGTGCATGGCGCTACCACTTGGGTACGGCAGCATTGGTGTAGCATAAATTTTGGTTTTTTTGTCGTCTGCCTTAACCTGGTAAATTTTGTCTGCGGCCCACTTTTGTTGCCATTTGGGTTCGATTTCTTTGGGATTGTAACGCTTCATTAAACCCATTATAACAGATAGCCGTCTCTGTTAAAATGCTACACGCCAAAAAATCAAGCAGTCGAGCATGTTGTAATATGTGCTGCAATATGTTGTCAGATAAATATAAACAGAGTAGACTCTATAGCTACACAGGAGGTGTAATGACTGAAGTTGGCTCGGGTGGCGAAAAACCGCGCGATTGGTTAGTAACCGAAATCAGACATCGCAGCTATGCTGAAATAGAACACGGCATAAACCAGGAGTGGTTTGGCTTATTGGTATCTGCGTACAACAAATTTACCACCGAACTACCGGATCCTGAGCCAGAGACGTTACTGGCGATGCTACCGACAGATTCACCCGATATTGCTAGCCAACTCGATAATCTAGACAGAAGCCGCGACCAACAGGCAACTTGGCACAAATACAGAACTAATGTTAATTATCCACACAAGCCGTTGGGTTATACTAACAGGTCAATTCAGGCCACTGCCCTGCGAGCGGCTGGCATAGAAATCAATGATGATCCTAAAGAATATTTTCACTGGACACCCGACTGGTCAGCGCTGGTTAAAGCCAACCACGAAAAATACGGCTGGGGTAATTTGCCTCCCCACCAGGCCTTAGCCCTAAACCTGCCGTTTCGCGAAATACACCGTGGGGCCGTCCGGCTAGCACGCAGCGTAGTCAGCCAAATAGAACTCGTCCACCCAGAGGTGGGGCGCTATTTTAGTAGCGAGTTTTTACGCCAAAGCCCCTTACGACTACTTTTTTATCACAATAATCAGCCGAGCGGTGATGATGCAAAAAAAGATGATCAATATTCGGCTGGGGGCCATTACGATAAGGGTCTGCTGACTTTGCAGTTAGCCGAAAGCCACCAAGGCCTGCAAATTGCGCCCAACGCCACCGCCGAACCCGAATTGGTAGTTCGTCGTGGCGATGCAGCGGCGGTATTTATGGGTCAAGACCTGGCTTCAAAACTGCAATCGGCCGAGGCCAAACAAGATTTGGCGCCAGCTTGGCACAGCGTTCAAACTAGCGAAAATCTCAACAAAGGCCGGCGCTTTCCTGGCCAAACCACCGTGTCATGTGCGCGGTGGGCAATTATATTTTTTGCCAATAGTCTCGACCAACCTGACCCCAAACAAATCAGTAAAATCAGCACCCACAACCGTTTTATAAATACGTAAATTAGCTCATCACTTCTTTGAGAATACCGCATATGCGGTCAAAAACGGCGTCGTCCTCCTCTAGGAGGGTCATTCTAAAGCCGACTAAGTCCGAGCTAAAACCGCACAGCGGCACTAGGCAAAGACCGGTTGAGGCCAAAACTCGCAGGCAAAACTTTTTGTCGCGCGGCATGTCGGGCTCGTCCATGATGCACTCGTCGAGTATTTTTTGAGCCTGGTCGTTGTACATATCGAACTTACGAGCCGCCACCGATCGCTCAATAACAAAAGTGCCATAAAATGCGCCCTTGGGCTCAACAAAATTGACCCCTGGCATGTCAGCCACCAAAGCGCTTAATTGGCGCGCTCGGCGCTGGTATTTTTTGACTCGCTTGGCAATGCTGCGTTTATACGAACGGTGCGACAAGGCTTTGGGCAAAATATATTGCGGCAAGGTGGTGGCGCAGACCTCTTGCATCTTGGCATCAACAATCGACTGAATGTATTTAGCAAAATCCATATCGACATAATGATTGTAGACTTCCATCCAACCACAGCGAGCACCGGGCCACGGCAACTCCTTGCTGAGACCGCGCATAATAATTGTCGGGATTTCGCCGCACAGACTGGCAATGCTGACAAACTCTACATCTGGAAAAACTAGGTTGGCGTATATTTCGTCGGCCACCAAAAACAGATCGTATTCGCGGGCAATCGACACAAATTCTTCCAAAATGTGACGTGGATAAACCATGCCGGTGGGGTTGTCGGGGTTAATAATTAGCAGGCCAACAATGCTGGGATTGTATTTGACCTTGTTGCGGACATCGGCCATGTTGGGCAGCCAACCGTTGTTTGGGTCCAGCTGATAAGTTAGCGGCTGGTCGCCGGCGTGAGCCGCCTCCACCGAACTGTGGGTCGGATAAGCCGGCGTTGGGCCAAGAATACGCGCCCGCGGCCGCAGCCAAGCATAAGCTTTGGATATGGCGTCGCCCAGACCATTAAAAAATATGATGTCGTCGGCTTGCAGCTGGCGCCCAGTTTCGCGCGAGCGTTTATCGGCCAGATACTGCCGGGTTTCCAGCAAACCCTTGGTTGGCGAGTAAGCATAACTAGTGTCTTTAATCATGGTCACTGACAAAAGCGCCTTGAGCCAGGCTGGCACTGGCTCGCCCTTGGCCACTGGGTCGCCAATGTTTTCCCACAATATCGGTACGCCAGCCGCTTCTAAGCGGTCAGCCACCTCTACAATCGCCCGAATTTCGTACTGCAATTCGGACGCACCGGGATGAACAATATTTCTGCGCATAGCTTAGTCTGACCTTAAAATTGTTGCAAAAAGTTAGTACTAAAAACTGTGTTTTTACTCTGTTGATGCTGCCAGCGCTCTTCGGCTAGGCGAACCAACTGAGTAACTAGTTCTACGCTACTAACTCCGGCAGCCCGCCAGTTATGGTCATATAAACCACCCGGCAGTGGGTTAACTTCGTTAAAATAAACCACCTTTGTTTTGCTGTTAATTAGCATGTCTACTCTGGCAATACCGCTGCAACCTAGCGCCACGTAAACTTGTTTGCCCAGCGCTTCGGCCTTGTCGTAAAGTTCTTTTGGCAATTTGGCTGGCAACTCGCTGTAGCCCTGGGCACCTTTAACGCCACCCTTCTGGCCACCATTTTTTTTGCCGCCATTCATATATTTGGTATCGAAATCAAAAAAATCCTCGGCAGTGGTCAGTGGCCGCTCGAGTAGTGCCGCCCTTGGCTGGTTGTTGCCCATAATTGGCAGAGTGACTTCTATTAAATTGGGGATTTCTTCCTCGACCAGGACTTTGTCGTCGTAGTGAGCGGCCACCTCTATAGCGTTACGCAGCTCGGCTGTATTGGTGGCACGGCTAATGCCAATACTGCTGCCCAGGTGAGCTGGCTTAACAAAAAGCGGGTATTTTAGGCCAGTTTCGATTTGCTTAATAATTTCGGCGCTTTTGGTGGCGTAATCATCGGCCCAAAAATTATGGTATTTTGCCACCGGGATGTTATTGGTCTGAGCCTGCTGCTTGGCCAGCACCTTGTCCATGGCAACAACGCTGGCGTCTAGGTCGCAACCAACAAACGGCACATTAGCCATCCGAAGCAGGCCCATTAGGCTGCCGTCTTCGCCGTAAGTGCCATGAGTGGCCGGAAAAACCACATCAATTTTTTGCAGTTTTTTGCGACCAGCCAAACCGCCAGCCTTAACCAGAGTCATGCCTCCGTCGAACTGGATACTAGCCGGCTGCGCTTTATGCAGCCACTCGTTTATGCGACCGCTACTAAAAAGGTCGATGCTTTTTAGAGCATCGTCCCAGTACCAAGCGCCGTCTTTGGCAATGTAAGCCGCCTCGACCCGGTATTTTTTGGTTAATTCCAACGGTTTAATAATGCTGCCCAGAGCCGTCACCACCGAAACATCGTGCTCGGTGCTACGGCTGCCAAATACAACTGCTACTGTTTGCATGCAATTAGTATATACAATTACGGCGCGCAATTACAGTGCTTGCATAGTTAAGATTATAGGTATATACTTGTATATATGAATATTACTCAAGATATTGTAAAGTGGGGCAACGGGCAAGGAGTTCGTTTGCCAAAACAAGTGGCAGAAAAAGTAGACTTAAAACCCTACGAAACTCTGGCTGTCACAACGCGAGGTCGTAGCATTATATTAACTCCTATAAAAAAAGAATCCGCGCCCAAACTAGAAGATCTTTTGGCTGGCACAACACCATATAACAGTGATGGCGAGCAAAATTGGGGCGTCCCTAAAGGTAACGAACTTTGGTAAAAAACCACTACATTCCAGAACGAGGCGACATCGTTTGGGTTGTGCTAGACCCAGTCAAAGGTCACGAGCAGGCCGGCCGACGACCAGCCTTGGTTTTGTCGCCAAGAATATTCGCCGAACATACCAGCCTTGTTATTGCTTGCCCTATTACATCGCGTGCCAAAGGCTTACCGGCCGAAGTTGCTTTGCGCGGCTGTCAAACCAAAGGTGCGGTGTTGCCAATTCACATCAAAAGCCTAGACTGGCAAAGCCGCCACTTAGAATTTATCGAAAAAGCCCCAACATACGTCATCAACCAAGTTGCTCAAGCAGTCAGCCTGTTTATTGGCTTATAATTTTTTATTTGTAGCTATCTGGCCAGTCGTTTTGCATTAGGACGACATCTCCAGCAGCCAAGAATTGCTCTAGGTTAGTATAGTAGCTGAGTGGGTCAGGTTCTAACTGTATTTCGCCTTTGTAGCCGCCACTAGCCAGGCCGGCCTGGATGAGGTCGGTGACCGAGTTGTGCATTAGCACAATTCGGTCGGGCTTGGCGGCAGCAATTAGCTGGCCGAGCTCCTCGTGAACAGCCTTTGTTTCTGCACCCTGATCGACAAGCCCGGGCGTCACGTATGTGCGACGCTTGGCAGGTAGCTCGGCCAGCAGCGCCAGGCCGGCCCGCATGCCCTCGATATTACCGTTGTATGTGTCGTCTATAACCCATGCGCCATTGATATGGCGCGGTTGCATGCGATGCTCGAACGGCATTGTTTTGGCAAGACCATCTTGAATCTGCCTAGAAGTTAGGCCCAGTTTATGGGCCAAAACAGCCACCGCCGCCAATGGCCCCACCTGATGCCGGCCCAGCAAACCACTACCAAGTTGCATCTTTTTATCGCCGCGGCTAAATGTAAAACTGGTACCGTCAAAACCAACCTTGATATTACTAACCTGCCAGCCGTCGACCCCTTTGTGGTCATAACCATGAGCCTGTTTGGGCAGCCTATCCATAACCGCAGCAGCCTGTCGGTTAACGTATATATTCTGGGGCGATACCGTTTGGTTTATCGAGGCCAAATCTTGGGCCACAGCCTGAAGCGATGGATATTGGTCCAAATGAGCCGGCGCTAGGCCAGTAATAACCGCATAATTTGGGTGGCTAAGTTTGGCTAAGCGCAAAATGTCGCCTGGCGCGCCCTCGCCGTATTCAAAAATTAGGATTTTCTCTAGACCAGTTAATTTGTTGACCCAGCGAGCATGGCTAATTGGCACATTTTTGTTGCCGGGAGTGGCCACGACCTCCTCCTTGGGCTTGCCTTCGGCCAAAACCGTGGCGAGCAGCTCTTTCATGCTGGTTTTGCCATAGCTGCCCAAAACGGCAATTTTGGTAGCCGAGCTGGCCTGCATTTTTAACGACGCCTGCTCAATTGAAGCGTTGTAACGAGGGTCAATAACAAGTTTTTGCAAACCAAAAGTTGCCGCCCAAACCACGGCAAAGGCCAAGTTGGCAGCCATAAAAATCCAGCCTAGCCACAACAAGCTAGCGTAGCGAACAGTCAGGCCAGCGCCCAGCAGCCAACATGTTAGCCAAGTTCCGTAGGCCAAACAAAGCATCAGTTTAGCGCGGACCGTTAGCTTAAGCCGGCCACGCTTTTGGGCCTTATTGACACTATCGGCCTTAAGCCACCAAGACATCAGCTTAACCGGATCGTACTCCAGCTGCTGCAGCATATAAACAATTGTCCAGGGAGTTTTAGGGTTGAACCAACTCAGTATGTCCCTCATTTAGCAAAATCCTCCACGGCCCTTGCTACCTGCTGGGCGTTGGTTTGGTGAACCCAGTGATTTGCGCCAGGAATTACCTGCAAACTAGAGCCTTTTATGGCTCGCTTTAAAGTTTGGCCAAATTCGAGCGGCGTGTGCTCGTCGCGGTCACCATAAATTAGCAAAGTTGGAATGGCAATTTGAGCGGCTTCGGCCTGAATATCGCGGCCCAAAACAGCGGCAATAATTTTTTTGTGATGGGCTTTTAATTCCGGCGAATAGTCGGACCCCAGACGACGGTAAAGCGCTCGCTTGACGCGGCTTGGCGCCAGGCGGCGCAGCGGCCG
Source organism: uncultured Candidatus Saccharibacteria bacterium (assembly GCA_964630055.1). Taxonomy (GTDB): domain Bacteria; phylum Patescibacteriota; class Saccharimonadia; order Saccharimonadales; family CAZVRA01; genus CAZVRA01. The sequence goes on along the minus strand of CAZVRA010000004.1, from coordinate 31,740 downwards.
CGCCGCCATCTTGAGTAAAGTTTTTTTGACCTTTTGCCTGTTGCGCACACCCGCGGCAGCCACCAGCACCAGACGGCGCGGCCGCAGCACCCCAGTAGCCACACCGTAAATTACTATTTGCCCACCCATGGAATGACCGAGCAACGCATAATCACTAACCTCGATCTTTTGCAAAAAACTAGCGACAAATTCGGCGTACTGTTCAATAGTGGTAACATCATCGGACACCTCACTAGCTCCAAACGCCGGCAAATCCAGCGCAATACAACGGAATTTAGCGGACAAGTCATTTTCTAGGTTGGCAAAAGTATCGGCACTATCTAACCAGCCATGCAGCAGAACTAAAATTGGTTTACTACCCAATGTATCGGTGTAGCGCACCAAGGTTTCATTAACAACAATTTGCTTGTTAGTTAGCTTCATTCTTTTACTATAGCAAATTAACGAGTGGCCTGTAGCTTACTCTGAAGTTGGTCTAGCGGAATAGTGTTGGTCGGCTCGGTAATAGGCAGATTAGCTCCATGAGCGCTGTAATCTTCGCGTCGCCCCATAGACTCGGCCTGCAGTTGCAAAATTTTGCCGGAACCCTTGTCGATAGACATAATAACCTCTATTGGTGGTAGAGATTTGTAAACATCTGGATTGAGTTTTTCTAAACCAACTAACCCGCTCATGCTTAGAGCCTGTTTATAAATGCTCAGATAATTAGCCAGGTTGAGCTTAGTTTTGTAGACCCAAGTGGCGTGACCATCAACAACTTTTGGCTGCACGCTGGCAAAATCCGGGTCAAAAACGTCGGCGCGTAGCATCTGGTTGGCCAGATCCTTCTGCTTGGCCAGCGGCACTCGTGCAAATGGCGCCAGACCAACCGCCACCTGATTTATCTGCTCATTTGGGCTAGCCGACGCCGCATCAGATTTGCCCCATTTGCCAATTACTTCGTCAAGCTTAAGCGGCTTGCCGTCGGCCGTTTTTTGATTGGTGTCGATGCTAATATAGCGCGAATATTGGGCCGATCGCGTAATTATGCTCTCGGTTTTTATGGTAGCCTTAATGCCTGAGCCGGCTTGATTGGTATTACCGCTTGCTGGTTGCTGCTCGACGGTGACAAAACTATGTAGGCTTGGCTCGCTAGCAAAGTTAACCTGAGAATATTGACTAATTTTTTGGCCACTGCTAGGGTCGCTCGCAGAAACGTGCTTTGTTACGCTACCTTGCACCAAGCTATTATTTATAGCCCGCCAAAACACACGTCGCGGGCTAGTATAAACCTTGGTGTAGCCAAAATAACCAAAAATCAGCAGCAAAAAAATAGATGCACTAACCGCCCATCTTTGCCAATGGCGCAAATTGATCACAATTACTTGTTTGGGTTGGTTGGAATTCATTAATTATTATTGTAACAGGTGGTCATTTTTTACTAAAATAATTGAGTCCGGCTAGGCTGCAAAGCATTGGCTAGTTGGCTAGATTGCCAAACAGATGTTATACTACAGACTATAAGGGGCCATAGCTCAGCTGATTAGAGCGCAGCGCTGGCAGCGCTGAGGTCCGGGGTTTGAATCCCCGTGGCTCCACCACAAAATTCGACTAAAATATCTTATATAATAACCATAAAATAAGTCAGGAGTTGCCAGTGGCTGCAGGTGATAATGTGCGTTCTAGTGCTAGTAATGCAAAAAGACTAGCCGACGAAAGACGCAGGCAATCTCAAAATTTTCGCGATACTCTGGAGCGTATGAAGCGTGACATAGAGCAATTACAAAGCACTATAGCTGAATGGGAACGTGAGGTATCCGAGCTAGATCAGCATGTACAGTTTTTAGATCAGCTCGGTCGTGATTTAGACGAAAATGAACGTCGGATGCAAGAACTACGATAGATTATATCTAAGCAGTATCGTATTTAAATGTCGTTTTGGTGGACTCTACCAGGGAAAACTGGAACGACATACTCTCTGAGCTTGCAAAACTAAGTGACAAACTTGAGAAGCTCGACATCGATACAATCATGGAGTCTAGCGATGCGTAGATTCCTATTCCCGCTGAGTCAACAGATGTATGATACCTCATCTTTACTTCGGTCGCAACTATTGGACGAACAGGCATTCTATGATGTCTTCGCACGCGATATCCAGCGAGCCCGACAGAGTATTATCATCGAGAGTCCGTTCATTACTACTAAACGCCTGGAATGGCTCTGTGACGGGCTGAGAGAAGCCCGCAGTCGTGGTGTGAGCATCGTTATAAATACGCGCAATCCCGATACGCATAGCGACGTAATGCGCGTGCAGGCTCAAGGGGGAGTTGCTTGGCTGCAAAGCCTGGGCATTACGGTCATCTACACGAGCAACCTGCATCGTAAGCTGGCCATCATAGACCACCGTACGCTTTACGAAGGTAGCTTGAACATTTTGTCGCAAACAGATAGCTGCGAAGTAATGCGACGCACTAAGTCATCAGAATTAGTTCAGCAGATGATACGCTTCACCAAGCTTGCAAGGTGGTATAATAAGGTGAATCATGAGTGATCAATTTACCGATGAAGATATTGCAGCAGTAGGGCGCTACATGAAGGCCTTCTATCCTGACAGCCCCGAAAAAGCTGAGCCTGCCTACTGTCTGGCGTTTCTAGACCATCTCAAATCACGGATCAACGAGAATGTACGCAGTATCGCATTTGATGACCCAGACAAGTTTGAAGCGCTTGTCGACGAGTACGAAAAATCTCTTGGTAACTAAAAGGGCAGGACGTCCGCGGACTTGATCTCGAGCGCTTTGATGATCTTTTCAAGCGTTTTGAGCGATGGAACTACTTCACTGCGCTCAATCTTTGCGTAGTGATTGACAGTTGTACCAGCACGCTTAGCAACTTCGGCTTGCGTGAAGCCTTTATTCTGGCGAGCTGCCTGGAGTTTGTGGCCAATATGTAGGGGTGTTTTATCTGGCATATCTACTCTATTCTACAGCACTCTCAGGAGTAAGACGTTGTTCAAGGATTTTATCTAGGTCAAAAGTGAAGAGTGACGCATTCTCAATCGTGCCCATCGGCTGACCATTCTCTAAATAGTACAGTGTTCGGATAGTACCACCATGCCCAACAATTAGTGCTTCACCGTCATTGTTCTCCTCTTTGATCTTTTGTAGCGCCCGTAGGACTCTAGTTTTGACGTCTGTAAAGTTCTCGCCAGAAGGTCGCCAGTCGTAATTAAGCGCCATGTGTCGTGCTTGGTATTCTTCGAGAAAGGGCTTACCATTCAGATCGCCGAAGTTTACCTCACGCAGATCATCACTATAGGTAATGGGCAGCTCTCGGCCAGCATTTAATATGTCAGCGGTTTGCTTGGCACGCCAGAGGGAAGAGACGTACATACGTTTTATAGAATCCGGCAGTGTGGTAGCAGCTAGTGCTGCTTGTTTTATACCCTTGGGAGTTAGCTCGTCATCTATATTACCGTTGATGATATGTTCAACGTTTAGTTTTGTTTGACCGTGACGAATGACGTAGATTTTCATGCTTTAAACCTTCGGAGCTGTCGACTCTTGGCGCGTTATATTATTCACCGCTGTAGCCGCAGATTCAATCAGCCGTACGAGTTGCTGCTGCACGGCATGTTCTGGGCTGCCTGGCTTCGTTGCTTTTTTCATGAAGTTTGCCATTGCACCGTAATCTCCCGTTGACGCACTACGCAACAACCCCTTTGAACGTGGCTCGTGCCAAACGGTGCTTGGATCAACTAAACCAGCTTCACCAAATAGCTCGTGTACCTTGTGGCTAAAATCTGACCAAACAGCACTTAACCGTATAACGTCTTCTAGGTCAGCGCCGCTTCTAATACGCGGGGCAGGCCTTGTTTCTATAGTTTTATGGCTTAGCGGCATAGCGCTTTTATGTTCAGTCAATCGCGATAAGTCCTGGTATGCGCTTAAGGCTGCTCCAAGTGCCTGTGTGGATTGCATGATTGTTCCTAGTTCTTCAACCGTACTAAAACAAAATGATCGTATTTCCACTCCGTTTGTAAAGTTAACCCCCCTCATCTGCTCGGGTTCTCTCTCGATGATACCGGCGTTTCCACTTGTCCAATAGTCACCTTTTACTGATGATGTTGCGGGCATCATGAGCCGCTTTGGAGTTGTTGCAATGCCAGATGCCTCAAGAGCGTGGACAAGTACAAAAACCTGCTCACCTTGTAAGTCATGCTCCATAACTTCGGATAAAGCGCTTTGCTTCTCGCTAGTTATACCGCCAAGCGTTACGTGTAAGGGATAGTATCGTTCGCCGCCATGCAGTACATCAGCGTCTTCGAGTGCCTGTACTTCAGCTGTCAACAACTCTGGGGTACGTGTAGGCTGCAGTGCAAATTCCCACCAGCCAGGGTCGCTATCATCCCTAGGTATGCCGGTGCGCTCGATCCTGCCTAAGGTTCGTTTTCGCTTAGCAATAACGTCTGCCTGTTCGTCTGGGCTTAGTGTTCGCTCTGCCTCACTCAGCAAGGCCTTGTCGTAAATCTCGATTTCTATGCCTATAGTTGGCGTATAATCATGGGCTTGTGCCTCAAGTTCTTGGAGCTCTTCGACTGAGTAATCCTGTTTATTTATGCGCTCAAGTCTCTTGATCGCTTCAAAACGCGCCTCTCTAAAGCCAGAGCCATGCCGCACCTCGTAATGATCCACTTGCGGTAGGGCTTGCTGTCGACTCGTGACTTCATCCTCAGACGGCAGTTCAATAACTGATAGCGGCTCGTTCGGCTGAGTACTCTTTACGTATTTGCGTTCAACCCAGCCGTTATTCTGTTCCTCATAGGTTAGATCGGTGGACTCAAAGCCAAGTTTGGTTAGAGCTGTAATACTTTCTGGGTTATTATCTTCACAATAGGCTATGAAGTTTTCTACGTGTAAGACATCTTGAGCGGTATTCATGACTTGCTGCACGGCATCAGGAACAAGACCCTTGCCTCGTTCATTTGGATCAAGGAAATAACCAAAACCATAGTCGTTCGGATTATCAGGGGCGTTGAACGGATTATCGATATCCCGCCAGAACGATACAAGACCAACAGGTCGATCACCCTCGAGCAGGGCGTAACGAATGGTGTGCGCATCGTTTTGATACGTTTCTACTTGTTCTGCAACACTCTCCGGCGAATGCATTCTTGAAGCAACTGATACCCTATCACGTATGGATGGATCGGTGTCTAAGATTTCCAGCATGCGGGTTGCATCTTCTACCTCTAGTGGGCGCAATGTCACACCCTCTCGAACGTGGATTTCTTTTAGTTCAGGAATATCATGCAGACTCGTAGGATTCGGCTGCAGAGTGTCGATACTTTCTTCCATTGACTACCAGTATACCCCTTATCGATAGATAAGAATACCAGCCACTACTGTAGCTTGCATCGTTACCCAGATGATGAGATTAAGAGAGGTTTGTGTCCATGCTACTTGCGAGAGAACAGAAGCCTTTCTTTTTTTGATATACTAATTTTATGAAAAACACCTTACTCCCCATGGATTTTAAAGACAATCGTGGGCGTGAAGTTTTCAAGAACCTGGTTAAAAACCTCCCTGACGGCATAGAGGTGTATTTAGTCGCCGGTACTGTACGTAATGCAATCCAAAGATTCTTTCATGGTGGGGATGACTTAGAACAACGAGATTACGATCAGATTGTAGTCAAAGGAAGTGATAAGTACCTCGCGTATTTAAGTCAACTCGGCTTTTACGAGGGGCGTATTCAGCGACCTACACAAAAAGTCATGATTAAATCGTTTGTCGGCAATCAAGACCCTGAAGACTTTAAGAACAATCTGGTATTTGATATCCACTTAGTAGATAACACCTCAGTCGCTAACAACCTAAAACAGCATGTAGGGTTAACCGTTAACGGCAATGCAATCTCACTAAGAGATATTTTCTCCGAACAATGGCAGGAGAAGCTGATTTCTCTACCAGGCGCACTTGAAGCAATCCAAGATAAGAAACTGGTACTAAACCCTACTGGCTATCGACACCAGGCTGCAAATCTGTTCTCAGTCATAAGATTTGTGCATAACGGCTATACTCCTCCGCCTAAAGAAGAAATTGACCTGCTCATTAAAAAGCTTCCAGGAGTTGAAGATGAGCGGTATGAAAAGAATATTCGGAAAGTTTTCAAATACGTTGGTGGCGAAGAAGTTGCGCGAAGCATTTGGGGAGACATTGGCATAGACGTTGACGTGTTTGATAAACAAAAAGTAATCGAGCGGTTAGGGCTAGTAGGTGATGAAAAATAAAAAAGAGGAAACATTGTGCCAGTAGAAAATTTAACACCAGAAGGAGATACATCCCTAGATAGGCGACCATTAATAATTGGCGACCAACACTTTCTTACTGACCTACCAGATGGTGTCGAGCCATTTACGGCAGATACCACTGATGCTACAACCAATCCTCTTAACCCCAAAGACCTCGATAAGCTCGAGCCCGGAGCCTATACAATATATTTTGCCGGAGACGACCAAGTAGAACCATATGTACCTGCTCGCTCGATCATTATGCGCTCGGGGCCGAAAGGTTTGGTGGTTGACAGTGAATGTTTTACACCAACCTTTGATGACGATTCAGCAGGCTGGACGCTGCTGGCTGGCAACGAAAGCCAAGGTTTGTTGCAGTCCCTTGGTTACGAATTTGCAAGTGACGAGTCTGGTTCATACATATCTGGTATTCCGACGCCAGAAACGTTCCGTAAAGCTGCCGCCGAGCATGGAATTGAAGTTGTCTTCTTTGACGAAAAAGACATTCGTTCACCAGAATACTTAGCCGCAATTGCTGAGGGCAAGTACCCAGTATCATACGATTACTTTGATCACGATATTGGCGATGATCATATTACGGCATTCTTGCTTGGAGGTGCTCCACTGAGAGAAAGCCTGCAGCGTATAGCTCAAGGTGCACTCCAACTTGATCGAGCCGAGCAAGATAGAATTACCGCGGAGATTGATAGTTTTACCGGCCTGTATCGCGGAGCTATTAATGTAGAAGTCGATAGAGATACAGTTGGCAGTAAAAAATATCGTGAATGGATCCACGAATCAGGAGCAAAGCTTGGTCTTACGGAGAGTGAAATCGAAGAGGTATTAGCGTCTGGCATTGCTAAAGCAGAACAATTCAAGATTTCAGAAATTTAATGAATCAAACTCATTATGCTAATATGTATGTAAATGTCCGATAAAATAAATACATCAAACATAGATACCGTATACCACATCACTGATTTAGCACACCTAAGTTCCATTGAAGCACATGGCTTGGTATCAGGTATGGGAGAGCTTGAGACCATGCGTGGTTATGTTGACGAAGTTGTCGATGAATTTAGACCCAAAGAACTAGTTACCCGTGGTATATCCAGAACAGATGGAATCTATGCCCACCCGTCGCTAGAAAGGCTTCATAGAGGATCCCTGAGAGGAAAAGAGCTAGACCAACTCATCACGTTGTCTGTAGAGGTTGACCCCGATACGGCTATGGTACTGGATGCAGAAAGGCTCAAAGATGTGGCTTTAGGGCTTCGTTATTCACATCGTAACGGCATTCCCGAGAGAGCTGTTGAGCGATACTGGGAGAGTGCAATTACACTCAGTGATTATCGAAAACTATATAACCAGTCAGATGGTGTTTTGCTAGATAGGTCATCTGGCAATGCCTATCCTCCGTTTTACAAGATGCCAGAGGTGCTAATACCTGATCCAGTAAGCCCAGAGAAAGTGTCTTGGGTTGCGTCAATACTTGGCAAAAAGTCAGTTGCACTAGCAGCAAAATAGCCTCAATAACGCTATACTTGTCGGCTATTCAAGCCCTAACGCCTAGGCTCTATTGCTAAAATCAAGCTTTTCACCCTTGAGCAACGCAAACCCTCGATACAAGGCTTTAACCTCATCATCCTCTGTATCTTTTTCGCTCACAAAGGTTTGTGGTAATTCCACCTCGGTAAACCAGCCGCAAGTACTATGGTCTTCGGGGTTCGGTTGTATGTTCACGCTCGGGTCAGCTAGTTGTGCGAAGTAAATCACCTCAATAGAGTGGGAGCCCTTAACTTCATTCAGGTAGGTAAAAACTGCAAATGGGTCGCCTAGGCGTACTGCTACGCTGAACTCCTCTTGAATCTCGCGAACCAGACCATCTTCGATGTTTTCGCCAAAGTCGATATGCCCGCCGGGGATCTCGTATATGCCGGGCAAGAATTTCTTGGTGTCGGCACGCTTGGCCATAAAGAGTTTCTGTACGCCATCGAATTCCTGATGAATGAATGCACAGGCTGTGATAACCTGCTGGCCAGGAGTGGGGGTGGCGCTGTCGTGAACGGTTTTCATTATTTACTGAACCCTACAATTAAGATTGCTCCTACAGCTAACATTATACCGAAGTATATTGGGAGTGAAAGTTTTTCACCCAAAATAAGGAATCCGAGCACGTTCACGAGGACTAAGCTTGATGCCCCAAATAGCGCCATAGTCTTACCGACCTCCATGTTAGTAAAAACAAACAGCTGTCCCAGTGTTGCAGCACTTCGCAGCACCACGTAGACCAAGAACCACCAGGCAATGAAGGTAGTGAATTTGAAGCCCTGGGCTTGCAAGTTATGCCGCGCCAGTAAATCACCGATGGTGAATAGTAGCTGACTACCGATAATAATAAGAATAATATTCATAGACCTACCTTAAGTTAAGCTCCATCCAAATCGGCAGATGATCCGAAATATCAGTACTGAGGACTTTTGCTGACTCAGCTTGAATGTCTTGCGAACCAAAAACATAATCCACGCGGTAATCTAGCTCGGTTGCTTCGAACCCATTGTACGAAAACGGCTTGGTCGTCCAGGTTTTCTCGTCATAGCCCGGGCCGAGGTTTTTAACATGCTTTTCAATTCGCTTAACGACCTCAGAATCTGGTTGCGCATTAAAGTCACCCGCTAAGACAAAGTTCTTCTTGTTGCTCTTGATCGCCTCAACCAGCGCATCAGTTTCTTGTAGTTTCCGCTCAGATGGTTCAAAAGCGTGAGTATACGACATATGCACGGTGCCAACGGTTAGGTTCTTGCCATCAATGGTAACTGTGGCTTCGACATAGGCTCGATTTTCGTCATCGTAGTGCCCAGAGCCGCCTTCAGTATTAATCCAGACCGTTCTAACATCATATAACTCATACTTACTGAAGATTGCGTTGGCAAGCTTCAGTGTTTTACCGTCAAAGGTTATGTCTTGGTAATAAACGTGATAACCCAGCTCTTTGGCAATATATTCGGGTGTGTGAATATTGTTTTGCTGATCAAAACCAATCGTTAGCTCTTGTAGGCAGATGATGTCAGCTTTGTTTTGCTTGAGAAACTCGGTAACTTTCCTGGTGTCTTCGAGATACCAGATGTTCCATTGGAGTACAGACACTTTCATAGGCTTACCCTTTGATCAGTGTAAAAACCATGACGCTCAACGCCGTCGTTAACCCAGCGTTTCGTAATCGTTGCTTTGTACAATCTTGTTGGCGCGTTACCACTACAGTTTTTCTGATCAAGCTTGAATATCTTAGTAGACGCATTGTATAGAGTTATAACGGTTTCCAGTTCGTTATCGCTGACCTGTTGTGCTTCTGCCTTCAGATATAGCCCCAGTCCATCACCCTCAGGTACTGTTGAATCAAAGATTGTTATATATACATTCGGGTTTACACTAATATTCTTTGAGTGCTGCGACTCTACGGGTGACCACCAGTAAATAGTATCTTCATTAAATATATACCACACTGGTGCAGCCCAGGGCTGACCATCCGAACCAACTGATGAGATGGTGGCATATCTGATTTGTTCAAGTATTTTTTTACCTTTGTTGTTCATAAGTTCGTTTCCTCAGATAGTTTGATATGTACCTTTTGGCTCATGACACTAGTACTGACATAGCCAAGTGCATCAATATCAGGATTGTAGAGTTCGATCATATCGAGGTCGTTTCGAGGGAATATTCGTGCGCCAGCTATTTGTTTGTCATTGACGAGAGATCTCTTCAATTCATCATATTCAGATTCTTCGAGGTAAAAATCTATATCACCAACTTGTGCACGGTAAATGTCGGGTTTGCGAATATATAAATGCGTGTAGGTTGTTTTAGGCACGTCACCTTGGGCAGAGATAATGATCGGTTCGAGTAACTCAAAGTATTTCTGGCTGGGGTCGTCAGATGGCTTAACAATTCTGTTCCTAATCTCAATAAGCTTTCGATACTCCATATCGTAGTGGCAAAAAATACCTACGTTGCCTGCATTCGGTAGATACTTACCAAATGATTGCTTACACAACTTATTGCAGGCAAGGTGCGTATATTGTATCGCTTCAAGAAGCTGCTCTTTGTCAGAGATAGGGCTAAAGCGATAGAGTTTCATCGCTGTCCTATCTCTATATAATTACCGCTGGGATCTCGGACAAAAGCATAAGTTAGAGTTACACCTTTGGTAATTGGGATAACCAATTCACAACCTTGTTCGGTCAGCCTCTTAATATCTTCCTCAAGACTATCTGATTCAAAGGCAACATGACGACGGATAAACTCAACTTGCGGGTGAGCTTTATCGGTAAACTGCCAAAGCTCAAATGTATCTCCGTTGTCGTTTACAATATGAGCTGCTTTGGCTTCTGGCTCGGGTTTATCAAACTGTTTAGTAACTTTGAAGCCGAGGTTGCCATAAAAGGTAATCGCACTTTCGATATCATCAACTTCAAAAGCGGTATGCAAAAAGCCCTTAATCATTGTTACTCCATGCTAACTCGTGTTTTTGGTTGGCCTCAAACCCAAATTTGCCAAAGATAGCCCAGTTACTAACACTGATTTTGTACATACGACGGCCATCTGCTTCAGTAAGTTGTTCGACCAATTCTTCTTTGTTGCGACTTAAGCGAGAGCAATATAGCTCAAGTTGCTCATCGCTCGGTTCTATAACTTTAGCCGTACCCTCAAAGTACACACCATGCGGTGATTCTTCCAAAGAGTGCTGCTTAACGATATTGCCTGCAATATTTGGATTAGCAGCAATTTCCTTGCAGTGTCTTGTAGTAAGTTTAGATACAAAGTATAGACTAAGCTTACTGTCATAGGCAAAATGCACTTCACAGGCCCAGGGCTTACTATCTAGAGTGGCCGTACCAAGTGACATGTGTACAGTTTTGCCTATATGTTCTCGGATTGATTGTTCAATGTCTAGGTTCATTTTGTGCTCTCCTTAAACCAAGATTCATCTCTATTGAACTGCCATGGATCACGGGTATTAGACTTATGAATCGTAACGTCAAGCCATACGTCGCCAACAATGTACGGCTCTTTCTTTAGGTACTCTTGGAGCTTCTCTTCTGACTCAAAGTTCACGACATACATTGAACCCTTCATAGATCCGTTGTCATGGAGCAAAGCTGCGCCGTACCACAAATTGCCTGACGCCAATAACTTGTCGCCCATCTTGATGTGGTCTTGGCGAACCAGCTGTCTACGAGTAGGCGCGTCCTTGTCTGTTCCGTCTAGGCCAATGATGACAAACTGCATACTACTTTTCTTCTCCAAACTTTACCGGTTCTCCACCCACAAACGTTATTGCACCGTTGTTATATATAACAGCTTGTGTGTCAGCCACGCCAAACAATGGGAATGGATTATCTTTGAGCAGGGGCGTTAAGATTGCATCGGTTCGATGTGGGTGATCTTCTCTGCCGTAATGAGGCAAGATATTGAAATCAACTAAGCCGAGAGATGGTTCGGCTAAGTAAGTAGCGGCGTCTCCATACTGATCTTCCCAATACGCTGCGCTTGGTATGTGACTGCCGAGCACATTAGCACCAGCAGAGGTACCAAGAATAACTTTGTCCTGTGCATATTCAGTGAGGAGTTTGTCAAGGCCAGTTTGCCTGAATAATCTGGGTAATACTAACTGCGCACCGCCAACGATGTATATAATATCTGCTGTGCTCAGACGATCTTTAACCTCAGGAAGTTCGTAGGCTCGAAGATTAACAAAAAACACGCTCTTAACATACTGTTTCAAAAGAGATAACTCGTTAATCAGCCAGCTTTCATCTCTGCCAGGAGCAATAGCTACATACGCTTCGTTAATGACAGCTACGTTGAGCTTGGTGAGAGGTTTACCGACGAGATCTGCGGTTGCTTGGGCAATCTCAGGCGTGGTGAAGCCTTGGGAGGCGAGGACTAATTTCATCGCCCTTCCTCGTACGGCTCATTTGCTATCTTTAATTGACTGTAGAAATCAGCGACAAATTGTCTGCCTGGCTCAGCCAATTTTTCCCCGGTTTCAGTTTCTAGCTCGACCGTGAGGATCCGATCGCCACGCTCGATGGCTTTATCAATTGACCAGTTAAACTCGGCGTAGGTGCGCACTGTTTGATAGACGCCAAATAAACCAAACTTTTCTAGCAAATCAGCGTCAGTAACGACCTTTGCTTCCAGTCCCTCGGGGTGCTTACCGTGAATACTGCCTTTGTGAGTTCGGATACAATTTGCTATTGCTTCGATTTGCTCGTCGCTATAATGAGCTCCTGCTTCTTTCAGGAATTCTTTGACACGATCTGCTCCAACTGCACCATGCTGCTCTGGGCTTGCACCGTACAAAAATCCGATATCATGCATGGTGATAGCTGGCAAAACTATACTCATGTCCGCACCTTCGGCTTCGCCGATTACGATAGCGTTTAGCGTGTCTCGGTAGCAATGCGGCCAGTTGTGGGCTACAAGTTCGGTTGCAGCCTCAAAACGTTTTTTCGTATAGCTGTACACGGCCTGATATCGCTGGTCTGAGGCAAGATATGTATTAAGCTTATCTGTGAGCTCGGCGGAAGAATAGTTCAATAGTTTCATGATTATTTCTCATCTCCAAATTTCAAGTAATTACCAGCATATCTTGTGCCATTTAGCTCATGCCAGAGCGCACAAACGCCAGCAGTATAGCTGGTCGCCAAACCAAAACTATCCTTTTCTTCTTGAGTAAGTAGCTCGTTTGCGACCGCATCGTAGCCAACAAACAACTTATCAATGATTTCGTCTTTACTGTATTTGGTTTCCAGGCGCATAGAAAGATAAGTACGGGCTAGGTCTATAATACGGTAGTTATGCTCGGCAGTTTCCATGTCAAAGACAGCTGTAACTTTATCACCGTCAGCAAACACATTGCCAAGCCACAAGTCGCCATGAATCAGTGTTTGTGGCAAACCCGTTTGAAATAGTTTCTCACCATCCGTGATGAGCTTTGTTGTGTCTGATTTTAATTCACCGTCATACTTTTCAAGATCTTCATGAACATTTTTGGGCTGGAACCACTGCATTTTGCTAAAGGGCACCTCGGTATCTTTTAGGACATCATGAAACTGTGCCAACGTCGAACCGAAGCTACTAATTAGTTCGAGTGATGCAGTTTTTGGAACTTCACCTGCAATACGCTCGCTCAGCGTAAAAGCAAGCCCCTCATGCTCGCCAACGTGCTTACCGCTCTCGAAAGCAAGGTAGTGCGGTGTTCCAATACCTGCTTCGGCGAGCTGATGCTGCATTTCCGCTTCACGCTCTACGGTCTCAGGAATCTGTAGTTTTAGAATTCGCATGACATATTCAGCACCGTCGGCAGTCTTCAGATTATAGGCATCGTTGGCAAAGGCATCGCCATTCTTTTCACTGGCAGCTAAATCGTCGGGTGAATAGTGATGGAATAGTTCACTGAGCTCAGAAGTAGTCAAGGGTGATTTATTCATGATTCGTCCAGCAATTTGTTGAGCGTATCAAGAGTAGTATCGTCAAGTTCGATTTCTTGAACATTTTCTGCAAACCGTTTATTGTTTTCTTCACCAGGAAGCCGTATTTCAGTATCTTTCTTAGGCTTCTGTGATTTCAGCGTAGAGTTGAGTGAGTTTACAGACTTTGCAAGATTATCGGCTGTGACCATCGCTTTAGGGTTGAATACAATCAGAGTTGCTCCATGTTCTTCCGGAACAAAGCTATCGCTCATTTCTGGGCTGGAGGGCTGACCGATTAAGCCACTGGTTAGCAGTTCAAACAAGTACACAAGATAATATCCTTTGTAACTACCGCCCATAGGTACTATGTTACTGACCGGGTCTTTCGGATCACTATCAGGGTCAACTGCTTCTTTGGCTACTGTCGTAAACTCACCATTTTGATCGACTGCGGCGTTTGCTTGCAAGGGTGTATCGTTCTTCAGGCTATCCATGAACTCAAAGAATGGAATTTGTGAGGTTGCCATATCGACACAATGAATTTCTCCATCTTTTCCTGGAATGCCGTAGGCCATAGGGTTTGTTCCAAACACGCCACGTGTGCCGTTATGCGGCACGACTGCGCTCGGGCCACCATTGCATACAGCAATCGCGACAAGGCCACGTTTCGCAAGGCCCTGCACCCACGCATGAAGTGTGTGCATGCTCTGCGAGTTAACAAACGAACCCATAGCAATACCATTCTTCGCGGAGCGTTCTTCAAGCTCATCGTGAATCCTTTTGATATATACGAGTGGGCCTTGACTCTGAAAGTCTATAGACAGGTACGATGGTAGGTCGACCTTATACGTAATGGCATGGTCTTTGTTTTCAATACTAGCCTTCAGGTCACCAACTGCAGACTTTAGTGGAGTGGAGCGCGGCGACTTGCGAATATGCGTTTCAATAGACTCGTCAGCGAAATATTCAGCTTCTTCTGTCGAAACTACCTGTGATGCGGCAGTAACAAGTTTTTTTCTTAAGTCTTCTATACTAATCTTCATTCGGTATCTCCTTGTTTGAATAATAAACATTCTCGAGCGAAAGCTCACTGAGCCATTGCTGTAAAGCTTTGTACAGTTTTTGATAGTAACCCTGCTTGTATGCATCTGTGGTAACCCACCAGCTAGCATCAACATCGTAGCTCAACAGCTCTTCTGTTAGTGGAGTTCGCAAGCCCATAGGGTACAGGTAGAAGCAACCAATATATGTGCCAGAGGTACCGTAGACTGCATATGTGAATGAATCACCGTCTCGAAACTCTCGTTCATGCCAGGCCATATCGAGGAAGTTAAACTCTTCTGTCACGGGCTCAGATGGCCACGAACCACCACGAGTTTTACGTATAATCTCTAGGCTAGAATTTACGGCTTCCATGTCCGCTTTCACGTCAGATCGCGTGAGTGTCTTTGCTCGAAGATCTTCATACTCAAGCTCTTCCTGAGCTTGGAAATCCAGTTTCTTTATTAATCCCGAGAGATCCATAGCCCCAAGTATACCGTACCTCTAGAGAGAAAAGCTACTCCTCAACAAGCTCCACCGGCAACCCGTGGTAGATCAGCTCCTCATCCCAATCCACTTCCATGGGGCGCAGCCAGATGTTCTTGTTGTCACTCAGTAGCCGTTCTTCGGTGGTGGTAAAGAGCTCAGAGTCCCAGAGTAGGTCAGTCGACATCTTCACGATGCGTTTTTCAGTGTTGTCGTTGCCCGCAACCAGTAATAAGTACGGGTAGCGGTATTCAGCCTCTTCCTCGGCATACTCAATATGTTGGTTAATACGTTTACGGATAATCCAGCTTTGTTCACCAGCTGAGATGTATTCCATGAAGAGTTCAGGGGCATCTTTGTCGTCTGGGACGAACAGCAGCCAGGGCATGGGGTTGAGGTAGTTTTCGGGGTCAAGTTGGTACTTGGTGTAGGTACGGAACGTTTCAGGATAGTTACGGTGAATTACTCGACTGAACTTGGGATAACGGTAGTACTCATCTATTTGAGCTTCTGTGAAGTCTTTGTTCTTGTAGTGTAGTTGAGTGCGTTCTACGCCTTGTTTCTTTAGGTGCCGTATTCCAGCCGGTGCAAGATAGTAGGTAGCTGGTCGTCTGTCTATGCGGTACGTACTGGTATATTTCTGTGCTATGTATCCTTGATCTACTAGTACTGCTAATCTTTCGTATATTGTTGAGCGATCTTTCTTAAGTAGGTCTGCAAGTAGGTCAGTTGTTAGGAAGCGGTATTTTAGTAAGGCATGGAGTATTGCAGTTTGTGAACGACTAATGGTATATCTTGTTTTTGTCTCCGTCCGTCGCATAGTTTTTTCTCCTATATGTATATATAAAAGAGGAGAAAGAAAAAGTAAAGCGAGAACAGAGGTAGTACAATCAAGAAAGCGCTATATGCTTAGTGGGGATTTAAAAGTGCAATTTTATACATAAAAGGTATTGCAACTATTCATATTTGGGTGCTATACTATTCATGTAAAGCATAGCTATCGAGGGCAAAAATGGCTAGAAATAAGGGTACAACTAATAAAGAAATACGGCTCCCAGAAGCTTACACTTTAACGCCCGAACAACGCTTGCAAGTTATAGCCGACCTGCTCATCGAACTTATATGCGAGGAAGAGTCATGCAGCCAGGAGTAGCACAGCGCAATGCAGTTATTGCTATACGCGTGTCGTCCGACAAGCAGTTCCAAGAGGGCGACTCGCCAGAAGCGCAACGCGAGCAGCTTCAGCAGCTAGCCGACAGCCTGGATGCTCGAGTAAAGAAGGTCTTTATATTTGCCGAGTCTGGAGCTAAGTTACACCAGCCCATGCAGGAGGCTATTGATTACTGCGCCGACAGACGCAACAACATTCAGCTGTTCCTGATTAAGTCGATTGACCGGTTTACGCGTGGTGGCGCTGATTTCTATGCGCCACTCAAACGACAGCTTGATGCTATCGATGTACAGCTTATTGATAAATACGGTGTTATTAGCCAAAGTAGGGTTAATACACTTGAGCATCTGGGTGTGGAGTACACATGGAGCAAATATTCACCAAGTGAGAAGATTGAATACCTGGAAGCTGAGCGAGCCAAAGATGAGCTACGTGACATACTAACTCGCACTGTTGGTGCAGCAGTACGCTATACCAGGCTCGGCTACTGGATGCGACAGGCACCATACGGCTTTGTGAGCGAAAAGTCAGAAACACGTAATGGTAAGCGAGCTATCTTAAAACCGCATCCCAAAGAAGCGCCTTTGCTCATACGAATGTTTGAAATGCGAGCAGCAGGTACAATGCACGATAAAGACATCATCGCTGAGCTGAACCGCATGGGCTTTCAAACCAGAGTACACAACATACGCGACAAACAAGACAGAACGAAAATAGTCGGCAGGCGCGGTGGTAACCCACTCGATAAGGACGCTATGGATTTACTCCTGCGCAACCCTATATATGCTGGCGTTAACAACGAGAAGTGGACGCAGGGCAAGCCAGTACGTACGGTGTTTGACGGCCTAGTGAGCATAGATACATTTAATGCTGCCAACCGCGGCAAAGTTATGATTATCGAAGATAGCAACGATATAGAGATCAAGAAAGAAGTAGCGCCGGAGCACCAACTCAACAAGGGGATTAAAAGCCCAGAGTTTCCATATAGGCGTTTTGTAGGTTGTTCAAAGTGTGGGCGGCCAATGTACGGTAGTTCTAATCGTGGCCAGAGCGGCAAACTATATCCGGCTTACCACTGCGACAAAGGCCACTATTTTCGTATACCAAAAGCTGAGTTAGAGGCAACGGTTGTAGAGTTCGTAAAGAATATCACGTTGCCACAGGAACACATAGACCTGATAGCCGCTACGGTTATGGCCGAGTGGGATAAGCGACAGGAGCACCAAGCAGCCGATTTGGCGCGTTATGATGCCCGGATTAAAGAACTAGAGCTTGAGGCAGATATGGCTGTCAGAAAGCTCAAGGTGGTCGAATCTGAAACAGCAATTAAATATATGGAGGCAGATCTTGTGAACATAGAGCAAAAGATACGGGAGCTACGCACAGAAAAAGATAAGAAAACCAACGAAGAACCAGTTCAGATGGATAAGATCGTACGGAGGGTTAAGTATTTTCTGGAACACTTGGACGAACTCCTGCTCAAACAGATCGATCCTATTAAAAAAGCGCAGTTCTTCGGAGTCTTTTTTGACAAAATCCCGACCTACGCTGAATTAAAAACTGGAACTGAAGATGCAGTTAAAATTACAGGGGTCAGTAAGTTGTTTGAACTTGCTGACCCGCAATCACTTGGTTTGGTGGCTCCTCCCAGACTCGAACTGGGGACACAAGGCTCTTCAGGCCTCTGCTCTACCAACTGAGCTAAAGAGCCACGCAAATTTCGTTCTTCTTTCGCAACAAATTTTTAAGCATCACTTGCGACCAACATCTGGTGCCGCAGAGAGGACTTGAACCTCCACGGGGTTGCCCCCACTACGTCCTGAACGTAGCGTGTATACCAATTTCACCACTGCGGCACGCTGCAATGTGGCTATGCCTTGGCGCCTCTTCAAGACCTTTGACGCCCTTGGCACTTAGCAAAACACTTAGCGACCATTACATTTTAACGCATCGACATCTGGTAATCAAGATATTAGCAATGCACCAATGCTAACTTGTTTAGTGCTTGATTATAAAATGCTCCTCATTCAAAAGCTGGCCTTGTTTTTTGTTGCGACTTCGAGCCAGTATTACTGCTTCTAGATCTTTCCTCTGAGATTGGTGGGCCCGCATAATATGCATTTTTTGATCGACTATATCGCTAAAATCGTGAGTAAAATGTACTTGATCGTTTTTAATACCGGGTGGCATATAAAGCCAATCAATGTTTTCGCTTTGTTGTATTTTGTCGTTAAGGCAAAAATAAAGTAACTTCTCGAATTCAGCACCCGGCATTTTTTGCCGTCGCTGCTTTAGTGCTTCGTAAACATAAGTGGTAATATAGCTGACCGATATATGATCTAGGTGCCCGGTCACTCCCCTAGGCTCCATAGTCACAAATTGAATGCTCGATGCCTGATGATCATTAATTATTTCCCTGGCATAATCGATAATTTTGTCGGCGATTTCGTGATAAAGATTATTGCATAGACAGCCATCTTTGTAGCCAAGAGCCAAGGATGATTTGGCACCTATTCTGCGGCCACTCTCGAGCCATTCCTGATGCCTAATTTTTGCCAAATCACTAAAGCCATTATTGTGCCCGCCGCTACCGTCGGTAACCAGCACCAAATGCACATCGGCCCCCTGTTGGGCTTGTCGGTATAAGTAAGCCGATGGGCCAAATGCCTCGTCATCGGGGTGTGCAAAAACGCCAAATAACAACTTCCGCGACATTTATATATTGTAACATTTCGTATTGTCACTATTTTTGTTCCAATACCAAAACTGCTTTTTAGCCGTCCTTCTATGTGTTATCATACATAGCATAATCACTAACGAGCGAAAAATCGCTAACAGCAGATAGGGAGGCAAGAAATTTAGGCATGAGTAAGGTGGCGCACTACTTGCAAGAACATCTAAGTGGAGAGGTGTCCACTGCACCCGATGTAAGACGGTTTTTTGCTACCGATGCCAGTATTTTTGACATCACACCTGCTCTAGTAGTCTATCCAAGGGGCGAAAATGATGTCAGGAAGACCGCGCGTTTTACATGGCAGCTAGCCAAGCGCGGCCGAGTTATACCAATCACAGCTCGTGGCTTGGGCACAGACCAGAGCGGCGCAGCACTTGGCGAAGGCATAATTATTGCTTTTCCGGCCCACATGGATCGCATTTTAGAAATCGACGGCAAATCCGGCGACGTTGCCGTGGAGCCAGGTGTCACTTTTGGCAAACTACAACAGACCCTAAAAACTCACGGCCGTTTTGTGCCTCCTTGCCCAACTTCTGGCGAATATAGCACCCTGGGTGGAGCTGTGGCTAACAATGCTGCCAGCTACAAATCGCTTAAATACGGCACTATGCGAGATTACGTTCAGGGCTTGAGCGTAGTCCTGGCCAACGGCGAACTTATTCAGACTCGACGCTTAAGTAAGCGCGAACTAGGCAAAAAAATGGGCTTAACAAGCTTTGAAGGCGAAATTTACCGCTCGCTCGATGCCCTAATAGAAGAAAATAAAGCCACTATAGATGCTATGGATAGAGGTCTCAAAAAAGATGCCGCTGGTTATGCCTTGTCCCAGGTCAAACGCAAGGACGGCTCGTTTGACCTAACGCCAATAATGGTTGGTTCCCAGGGAACTCTGGGAATAGTCACGGAAGTAGTTATGGCCACAGAGCCATTCACACCAGATGCAACACTGATTGCTGCTTTCTGCGACGATAATACAGTTGCCGAACAGGTAATAGGCGAGGCCCTAAAGTTATCGGACTCGCCAAGCGCTATCGAAATGGTCAACGGGACATTGCTGGAGTTTTTGGACAAAACAAACCCCAACTTATTAAAAGGCATCGTCGATAAGCCTTACCCTAAAATGGTCTTGCTAATTGAGTTTGACAACAACAATTCTAGAGTTCAAAAAAAATTGGTCAAAAAAATGTCCAAAATTCTTAGCAAATACCAGCTTCAATATCGAGTAGAAAATGACGAAAACGGCAAGGAAGAATTGTGGAAAATACGCCAGGCGGCTGGGTCCTTGATGGCCCACGTAAACGGCCAGGCCCGAGCCCTACCACTCATCGACGACGGCGTTGTGCCCCCCGAAAAACTCAATAATTTTATACAAGGATTACAAGAAATACTTGAACGCTATAACATGCCGGCTGCTATTTGGGGCCATGCTGGCAACGCCAACCTGCACGCCATGCCAATATTAGATTTGTCTCAAGTTGGTGACCGCCAAAAAGCTTTTCGACTAATGGACGAATACTACGAGCTAGTCTTGAGCCTAGGTGGCACTACTACCGGGCAATATGGTGACGGTCGCTTGCGGGGCCCCTACTTGCCGCAGCTGGTCGGCAAAGATGGTTATGCTGTTTTGCAAAAAATGAAGACTATCTTTGATCCATACGGCACACTAAACCCTGGTGTTAAAATCAATGTCAGCTTAGAGACCACTAAGCATTTGCTGCGCAACGATTTTTCGCTACAGCATTTGCACGGTCACATGCCAACCACCTAAACCCTTTGGGTTGCTGTTACTCGCCCAATTCGTCCGGCAAAGTGCTGCGCCAAATACTAAGCACAATGGTGTACAAAACCCAAGCGATAACTACAAAATGACCAAAGCTATTGTAACGATCATGAAATCGCACCATCCAAGCAGCCATTAGCATCATCAATATGGTAAACGGCAGGCTAATACGGCGGAACTGCTTGGAAGACATGGCATGGAAGAATTTTACCTGTGGCGTTAGGGTTAAGACAATTAAAATAAGGCTAATAAATACGTTGGCCGTGGGGTGGGTGTCCAAAATCCAGAAAAATGTTATTACCAGGTTCCAGGCAGCCGGAAACCCCCGAAACCAAATATCTTTGGTTTCGATGTCGCGCCGAGCAAACCACAAAGCCGAGACATAAAGTACGGCAGCAATCATCCACATTCGCAAGCCAGCCGGGTACATGCCAAACCGTAGCGCAAAAACCATTGGCACCACCACGCAAGTTAGGTAGTCTATGACCAAATCGAGCACATTGCCGTCGATAACTGGCGCAAAGCGTCGGACATTAAACTTGCGAGCCAGTGGCCCATCTAGACCGTCTACTACCTGAGCAATTAAAAGCCAAAAAAGCGCCAAACCAGCTCGGTGCTTAGCAATGCTAACAGTCGCCAGAAGCGCCCAAATAACACCTGTGGTTGTAAAAAGATGCACCGCCCAAGCGATCATTCTTTGCGGCACATGACCCCGCGGCGGGCTATAGCTTACGTGCGGGCTAGGAACAGATTTATTTTCTAACATTTCGGACATACTTATGGCTATTATATCATTTCTGACTAGTGGCTTACTAGGCTATACTAGTAAGTATGATTTTACCTAGCCGCGTTCGCGAATGGTTTAAGCCTGCCCAGCGCAGCCGAACCGAAAAACTCTGGCTTGTGGCCTGCATTATTTACGACATCGCCCGGGCCATTGTTGTAAGCCATTTTTTTGGCAAACACGGTGTTAACGGCTGGCATTATTTTGCTTACGAGATGCTATTTTCGGTGCTGTTTGCCAAAGCCTCGTTTCATCTTATTCTGGCCTTTTTGGAGCATAAGGTCAAAGATGTTTTTGTTTTTTCGTTGTTTACCATGATCACCTTTTTTGCACCCGACGTTTATGTTTATATCAAGGGCGACGGCGTACCAGTCACAACCTGGGTGTTATTTTTTGGCTACCTATGTTGCACCAGCACAATTAGCGTTATCGCGCTGGTGCGCGACTATCACCGCAAACGCCGAGCTCGCGACGGCGAGCACGCCAGTAGCAATAGGGAGTCGAGCGGCCGGATCAAGCATCCCGCGCAGGCCACACAGACCGCGCATCAAATTGCCAAAGCTCCCAAAAACAGCTAAAATATAGGGGTTCTTTGGGCTGGCTGGGCCGCACATTTTGTTTTATCGTCCTAATGCACTAAGCGCGAGTGGTGAAATTGGTATACACGCTACCTTGAGGTGGTAGTGGCCGTTAAGGCCGTGGAGGTTCAAATCCTCTCTCGCGCACCAGATCAAGCAGTCGGCTGCCGTCTGTTTTATCAACAATTGATATTCTGGAGAAATATGAATATAACTAACTATAGAATTTTATATGATAAAAATGATGGGCTAATTATTGATGATCCTAGAGCTTTCAAAGCTTGTCTGATACTAATGCGAGAATGGGGTGCAAGCAACATTATTGAACCGACAGGAGACAATGATATAGATAAGCTATTATGCGAGTTTGCCGACCGGACTGCTGAATTGCGCACAAAGCATAGAGTAGACGGCAGTTTAATGGATGATAAAGATGCAGTACCTGATGGATTTATTAGCGAACTTGTCACTTTGCAGGATAAATACAAAGTCCGGCTATTAGCTTCAGTGATTGACCTCTTCGACAATGAGGCTATAGATTTGATGCTTGACATAGTAAAATCAAGACAACTTCCAGCACAAACAGAAAGCTCAATTTATTAGATGGTTCAAAAGCGAACGAATCTGCTTTCTCTCAAGCTTTACAGTACTTTTTGAATCAACACTAGTTGATATCTGATCAACCATAATTCCCGGATCAGGCACTCTATAAGATTGCCCCTTTATGTTAATGACATACGCGCGGGAATGGTCCATCAACCTATCAAGTAATGCTGCTGCTCTAACTTTATTGTTTCCAAAAAGCTTTAACCATTCTACAGGATTATTGTTCGACGTTATAATTGTCGAAAGATTATACTCGTAACGATACTTTAAAATATCATGAATAATTTGACCTGAATTATCGTCATTATTGTAGTAGTCAATGTCATCGACGACTAATAAATTTGGGGCAGCGAGCATTTTGAACAAGCGCTCCACGGCTTTTTCTGAAGAGCTGTTAATTGCAGTTATGCATTCATCCTTTTTCATACATCGCGTCGTCCTACCCTGAAGAATGGCTTCGTAACATAGTCCGTTGGCCAGGTATGTTTTGCCTACGCCTGGAGGCCCGAGAATAATTACGTTCTTGCCTTCCTTAATATAACGACAGCTAGCCAAATCATTCACGAGTACCGGATCAATGCTTGGTTGTTTTTTAAAACTAAGCTCTCTTAGATTAACGACTGGCGTGAGCTTGGCACGATTAATTCTTAATTCGACCCTACTGTCTTCTTTTTGGGCAAATTCTAGTCGCAACAACTCCTCCATAAAATCAAAATGCGTACCATGGGACTTTTGAACTTCCTTTGACAAATACTCAAAAGACAAAGCAGCGGTGCCAAGACCAAGACAGATTAAAGCTTTTGTTATGCGCTCTATTTGTGATTCATCGTTTGGAAAAGTAAATTTTGCAATTGCCTTCTTACCCATAGATTGCCGTTTCTTGTTTATTTAGGTTTAAATAGTAGTTCTCGCCGCGCTGCTGTACATCAATATCAAAATTTTTGCGGTTTTTCGTTTTACTTGATCCTCCAGATGGCAACATATCACGTTTTGATATTTCGCCTGGAGTAACGTCTATTGCCGACACTAGAGTATGGCGCTTACTAGGTACTGGCAGTATCTTAATTAATTCGTTATTGCGATATAGCTCTATTAATGGCAATCCGTGCTCTTCGATCTCACGAATCCCTAATTTCATCCGGGCATATGTTCCGCCCATGTTATAAACAACGCTTTTATAGGTAAAAATGCCGTATTGGGTCGTGTAGTAGGACCTCACAACAGATGTGTTATAGGGTGGAACATTAGGGAAAGCTAAATTTTCTTTCTCTTTTTTCCAAAGATCGCATGGTCTTGTATTAGTTGTTCCATGAACACGATTATTGGCTATGTTGTCCAACCAATATTGAAGCCTCTCATTAATACTTTCCATTGTTTCGTTAATATTTGGAGTACTCCTAGAAAAATAATTTCGGGCCAGCTTTATACTGCTTTCTACCTTGCCCTTAGATTGGGGGTAATATGGCGCACAGGCTAAGGGCTTGAATTGATAATAACGGGCAAAATCTAAAAATTGCAAATTATATATCACCCTTCTACTGCCATCTAGCTGCTTCTCGCGATGGCTTACTACTGTCTTCATGTTATCGTATAAAATAGTTCTGGGTATGCCTAATTTGTTAAAAGCCTTTATGTGACAACTCTGTAAAGTGCGTTGATTTTGGCGAACAACAAATTCCATGTATGCTGCACGACTATAGGATAAAACATAAGAAAATAAATATAACTTTTCTTTTTTGCCATCTACTACAATAGTTCCAAAATGCCCCCAATCTACTTGTGCCTCTTCACCTGGCGCTGTCTCAATGCGTTTTATGGTTCTGGACGGACTGAGTTCTCGTTTTCTAGTAACGAAATAATCATCAAATATCTTGCGTGAACCCCTATATCCCAGCTTCTGAATAGTAAAAAATAACGACGTAGGCTTTATGTTTCTGGTTCTTATTTTTGAGTCCAAAAAATCATAAAACGGCGCTAATTCGGAATCAAGTACCACCCTATTATACTTGCCACTTGTAAGTTTCCCATTGAGTTTTTTGTATTTATAGATAGTTCCCAGACTTTTTCCGGTTCGCAAAGAAATTTCCTTGACAGTTGTACCCTGTTTTATTAGGTCGTGGATGCGAATTTGCTCATGTCTTTTTAACATATAGCCACCGTATTAATGATAGATTTTGTTAGTTACAAAGAATAAAAAATAATTAGTGTTTATAAAATTCGAATATTTATGACGACAAACCGTGATGGATTTCGCGGCACAAAACAGATTATGTCTTAAAATCATATTAATATTTAAGCTTAACCAATAGCAATTTACCCCCTTAATATTAATTATAATTCTATTTCCTGGCAAGCAATAATAGTTCCAGTATTCGCTGCAGACAATTTCAAAAACAAGGAGTTATTATTGTTTTTATCTATGAGCAACACTGTAAGCACCTATTAAAAATAAAAAAATTTTACATCTGTAAAAATAAAATTAGGTTTTATTTATTATCTGTTATATATATTTATAAATATGGATGATGTTTACACTGCTCGGGGTTCAAGTAAGACACTTTTGGTGCGGGTCAGGGGACTCTAACCCCTGGCCTCGTCCTTGGCAAGGACGCGCTCTAAACAACTGAGCTAGACCCGCATGGTATACAGCATGCCATAATTATATGGTACAGGCCACCATTATAAGGTAAAACTAGCCTTATGGCAATATCGGCAGGCAATAAAATGCTGGAATAACAAACCTACTAATTAGCCGCTTAAGCTGGCCACAAAATTTATAGTGGTGGCTATAATGGCCGTCCCAAAAACAAAGGATATAATGGCATGCCTTAGGGCTAGTCGGCGAATACGGCGCGAAGATATTGAGGTGTCCGAAACCTGATAAGTCATGCCAATAGTAAAAGCTATGTAGGCAAAATCTACAAAAGAGGGAGCTTCTTGGCTATTAAAGTCTATACCGCCTTT
The DNA here is from genome assembly GCA_964630055.1 of uncultured Candidatus Saccharibacteria bacterium. GTDB lineage: Bacteria > Patescibacteriota > Saccharimonadia > Saccharimonadales > CAZVRA01 > CAZVRA01. Next base: position 5,850 of record CAZVRA010000004.1, on the reverse strand, counting down.
TTGCCCTTCAAAATACAGGCCAGCGTAGCGCAAAGCAAACGAGCTATGGACTGTGGCCCAAGATATAACAATGCTAACCAGGCCAAATCCAACATGAGTTAACCCTGTACCATCGCTGGTTAGCATTAAGGCTACGGCCGCTATGCTAACCAGGCTGGCCACAGTAACGGTTATGTCTACAAACGGATTACCCATGTCGTCCCGTCGAACGACTGTTTCTAGCTCCTGAGGCGTACGGCCCCAAAAGTCCGACCAAAGTAGGGCCATAAAGAACAAAGCACTAGCATCCCAGCCAATTAGCGGCGCCAAATCCCAGCCCCATGTCATGCCGGCAATGCAGCTGGCCGTTAGCCCAAGCAGCGCCGCTGTGCCAAAACGAATATTTTTGTTCCTAATCGGACGTGTTTTAGGCTTGCTACTCATAATATGAGTATACAGCATGCGCACTAGTGTCAAAAAAATATGATAAATTAGGGCAGATTAGTTATAATATAGAAATCGGCGCGTTGGCGGAGTGGTTACGCAGCGGTCTGCAAAACCGCGTACACCGGTTCAAATCCGGTACGTGCCTCCAACATTAAGTTGGGTTCAGGAGGAGTTGACTCCTCCGCAGCAGATTCGAAATTAATTCGAATTATTCACTCCTCAAAGGTTCGGTAGCACTCGCTGCTGCGCACTTGGGGTAATTACAAACACGCGCGGGTGGTGGAATTGGTAGACACGAGAGACTTAAAATCTCTTGCCCCATAAAGGCGTGCGGGTTCGATTCCCGCCCCGCGCACCAAAGACATCGCTTAGGATTCAAACAAAAAAATAAATTAGTCTTTTTATGAGGCATCGTTCTGCTATAATCAAAGGGTAAATCTTAAGTAAAGGGGACATGGAATAGTTATGAGCATTTTAATGATAGTACTAATTGTGTTAGGAGTTTTAGCACTTGGGTTGGTGGTAATATACAACGGTCTTGTGAGAGCCAATGTGCGTGTCGAAGAGGCTTGGAGCGATATAACCGTCCAACTAAAGCGTCGAGCCGATCTTATACCTAACCTAATCGAAACGGTTAAGGGCTACGCCAAGCACGAGACCGAAGTTTTCGAAAATGTTACTAAGGCGCGTTCTGCAATTTTAGGTGCCCAAGGTGTCGAAGAAACGGCCAAGGCCGATAACCAGTTTAGCGGCGCGCTAAAAAGTTTGTTTGCTGTAGCAGAGGCTTACCCAGAGCTAAAGGCCAACGAAAATTTTGCTCAGCTACAAGCCGAATTAACAGATACCGAAGACAAAATCCAGGCATCACGCCGCTTCTATAATGGCTCGGCTAGAGACCTCAACATCAAAATCCAGACTTTTCCAACAAACATTTTCGCATCAATGCTTGGCTTTCGGAAACGAGCTTTTTACGAGCTAGACGAAGCCGAAAACGCCGCTGTACAAAACCCAGTCGACGTTAAGTTTTAGTCGTTTTTTAGGCGCCATAAATCGTCAATTAATAGTTAGTAGGGTATAAAAAATGCATCAAGATGCGGCAGCCAACAAACGCAAAACTGTAATAATGCTACTTATTTTTATTGTTCTGGTGGCGGCAGTTGGTTATTTGTTGGCTCTGCGTTTTGGCAAGCCTTTCATTACACCTTACATAATAATTGGCTCCTTGGTCTATGCGCTCATTAGCTATTTGGCTGGCAGTCGCATGGCCTTAGCCGTTAGCGGTGCCAAGCCAATCGAGCGTTCCGATAATCCTCGCTTGTTCAAAATAGTCGAAAACTTGGCCATGACCGATGGCCTGCCTATGCCCAAGGTTTACATTATCGATGACCCGGCGCCTAACGCTTTTGCTACTGGTCGCGATCCGGCTCATGCCTCGGTAGCAGTCACTACCGGTCTGCTAGACATTATGGACAAACCCGAATTAGAAGGGGTCCTAGCTCATGAAATGGGTCATGTAAAGAATTACGATATTAGGGTAATGATGCTGGCGTTCGGCCTAGTGGCAGCAATTGGTCTGATGGCCGATATACTGCTGCGGATTAGTTGGTTCGGTGGCGGTCGTGATGACGATAACAACAGTGGTGGCAATGTGTTGTTTTTTCTTGGCCTAGCGGCAGCAGTTTTGTCGCCGATTGTCGCTAGCCTGATTCAGCTGGCTGTATCACGTCAACGTGAGTATTTGGCCGATGTAACCGGAGCCCAAACAACGCGCTACCCCGAAGGTTTAGCCAGGGCTTTACAAAAAATATCAGAATCCGGTAGTGCTATGCGGCGGCAAAATCCATCAACCGCGCATTTGTTTTTTGCTAATCCGCTGAGTCGCAAAAACATTGCTAACTTATTTAGTACTCACCCGCCAATTGCCGACCGAATTGCTCGTTTGCAAAGTATGGAAAAATTATGAATAGACCTAAGGCCAGGCAAGCTTCCAAAACAAAAAAACCAAATATCACAAAAATAAACAAACAAACCGCCGCAGGATCTAAAAGGTCTATTGCTAGTGCCTCTGCAACAGATTCGCCACGACGCTTGAAGTTGCCGCCCAGACGTCATTGGCGTCAGCGTCGCCGACTGCGTCCGGCACCCAAAAACCTAATTAGCGCCTATAGTATCTTAAAAAGTACTGTCTCTCTGCTCAGGCAAAATTGGCGTTTGTTTGGGTCGATAGCATTGGTTTATGGCCTGCTGACTTTAATTTTTGTGCGTGGTGTTAGCAGTACTACCCAGCTGGGCGATATAAAAGATTTGGCTGGTGAGCTAATTAAAGGCAAGTATAGTAGCTTGGCTACAGGTGGTATTTTATATGGGGCTTTATTGGGCAGTGTAGCCCAGGCTGGATCGGATGCAGGAGCCGTTTATCAGTCAATATTGACAGTGCTTTGCAGCGTGGTATTAATCTGGTCTGCCAGGCAGGTGATGTCGGGCCAAAAAGTATCGGTCCGCGACGGCTTTTACATGGGTACGTATCCAATTGTTCAGTGTACTTTGGTGCTCATGATGGTTGGTTTGCACCTAGTACCTATTGCAATTGGCAACTGGCTCTATACTACCGTAATTAGTAGTGGTATTGCCATATCGCCGCCAGAAAAAATTATAAGCTTGCTGACTTATTTACTGCTTATATGGATGTCGCTTTATTGGATAACGGCTTCGATGTTTGCGATTTTTATTGCCACATTGCCCGATATGCGGCCAATGCGCGCGCTGCGTAGCGCCAAGCAACTGGTCAAATTTCGTCGACTACAAATTCTTAAAAAAATAGTGTTTTTCTTGGTGGTGGCCATTATTGTGTCGGCGGTCATTATGCTGCCAGTGTTGCTCTATGCTACCAAAATCGCCGAAGCATTGTTCTATTGCTTAAGCATAATTGGCTGGCTGGTGTCGGTGCTGTATATGTACTTGCTTTACCGCGAGCTGCTTAAATGAGCAGCCAAGCTTTAGTAAAACGAGCAGAAGAGCTGCGTGATCTTTTAAACGAGTATAGCTACCAATATCACACTCTAGATTCTCCAAGCGTTAGCGACGCTATTTACGATGGTTTAATGGACGAGCTTAAGGCGCTTGAGGCAGCTCATCCGGATTTAATTTCACCAGATAGCCCCACCCAGCGGGTTGGATCGGCCCTAAAAGGTGGCTTTGCCAAAGTTCGCCACAGCTCTAGGATGTTAAGCTTAAACGATGTTTTTAGTATCGAAGACGTTGCCGCCTGGATGAAGCGCATGGACAAATTGCTACCAGGCAACAAACACCAGTATTTTTGCGACATAAAAATGGACGGACTGGCCTGTGCGTTGGTTTATCAAGGTGGTGTTTTAGTGCAGGGAATCACCCGCGGCGATAGCTACGTAGGCGAAGATATCACCGCTAACGTTCGAACAATTCGTAGCGTGCCCTTGCGGTTACGCAGGTCGGCTGGCTATGAACAATTTTTGCAGGGACGGACCGAAATTCGCGGTGAAATAATCATGCTGCGACAAGATTTTGAATCGCTCAACGCTCAGCGGCGGGCCGACGGCCAGCCCGAATTTGCTAACCCACGTAATTTAGCGGCTGGCACAGTTCGCCAGCTGGACCCAGAGCTGGTCGCAGCCCGGCCGCTGGCCTTTAGGGCGTACGATATTTTACGCGATGACGCACACCAAATTGCTACAAACTCTCAGGCCTACAAAACAATACTTTCATTGGGAATTACTTGCAATGACCAGGCTAAGGTTTTTACCGACCTGGAAACGCTAGCCGAATATATAAAAAGTGTTGGCGATCAGCGCCATGATTTGCCGTTTTTCACAGACGGACTAGTTGTAAAAGTCAACGACCGGCGGGCTTATGCCGACCTAGGCATTGTTGGCAAACAGCCCCGGGCTGCCGTAGCCTATAAATATCCGGCCGAGCAGGCAACAACGTTGGTCAAGGATATAGTAATTAGCATTGGTCGCACCGGGGCCGCCACACCGGTGGCGGTATTTGATCCAGTTGTTGTAGCTGGCACAACAGTGCAGCATGCTAGCTTGCACAACGCCGATGAAATTGTTCGGCAGGACATCAGAATTGGCGACACTGTAGTAATTTTTAAGGCCGGCGACATAATTCCGCAGGTTCAAAGTGTGGTCCAAAAACTACGCCCCAAAAACGCCCGACCATTCAATTTTGAGCAAGAATTAAAACGGCAATACCCCGATTTACAGTTTGAACGTCCAAACGGCGAAGCAGTTTACCGCGTTAAGGGCGCTAGCGGCCCGGTTATGCTAAAACGTGCATTGCAGCATTATGCCAGCAAAGGCGCACTAGATATTGACACTTTGGGTCAAAAAAACGTCGAGGCTTTGGTCGACGCCGGCCTTGTTGCGGACCTAGCCGACATTTACAAGCTAAGCATCAGCGATCTGCTACGGCTAGACCGATTTGCTCAAATATCGGCCCAAAAACTGGTCGACGCCATCGCCGCCAAAAAAAATCCCAGCTTAGCGCGGTTTATTTACGGGCTGGGAATCAGGCACGTTGGCGCCCAAACAGCAACCGATCTGGCCAACACTTTTAAACGACTAGACTCACTAGGTACAGCCACGCTTAAGCAACTTAGGGACGTCGAAGGAATTGGCGATATCGTGGCCGATTCGGTGCTTTTGTGGTTCGACGAAGACGAAAACCGTAATTTGCTGGCCAAATTTCGCAATCTGGGCGTTTGGCCGCAAGAGGTCAAAAAAACTGGCGGCCTGTTAAGCGGCCAATCTTTTGCAATAACTGGTACGCTGGCGAGCATGGGGCGCGACATAGCAGCCGAGAAAATCCGCTCACTTGGCGGCACGTTTCAGTCGGCCATATCTAAAGACACAACGTTTTTGGTGACCGGTTCCGTTAGTTCTGCCAAGTCTGGCGGCAGTAAACTTAAAAAAGCCGAGCAGTACGGCACCAAAATTATTAGCGAAACCGACTTATTAAAATTGCTAGGTTAAAGATAACTTTGCAAGTGGGTTCACCGATAGGCTTGACAAATTTGCCAGAGCGCTTATGCTAAGAATAGTTCGTGCGCTCATGCGGCGCTTGGAAATAAACATTAAAACAAATGTAAAACAAAAACCACCCGCCGCGGGTGGGCGCGCACGACAAAAAGCAAAAAACCGGTTCACAAGTGAAGCCGGTTTTTTGCTTGGTGGGTGATGAGGGGCTCGAACCCCCGACCCCCTCGGTGTAAACGAGGTGCTCTAGCCAACTGAGCTAAGCGCCCGCATAAATGCGACTATTGTTTTGGTGGGCAACAATGAATGATCTCCCAAATCCATTATATCTCGCTTCGCTCAATATAATGACTTTCTGGTGGGCGATGAGGGACTTGAACCTCCGACCTCGTCATTATCAGTGACGCGC
>CAZVRA010000003.1:0-69524 GCA_964630055.1 uncultured Candidatus Saccharibacteria bacterium | reverse complement strand
AGGTGCAAGTGTTACCAAATACACCACCGGCTCTAACATCACCACCAAAGGCGCCGATGTAGGGTTTGGATTTAATGGTTTCGCAGCTTTCATCTGGGTTAACCGGCCCCTTACCAATAACGGCACCACTATCTACATTAATACGCCCATAATTAGGAGTGCTCATAGACTGTGGCACACCCGGAAAATCAATAACCACTCTCATGCAAATTTTATCACCAGGGTTTAAACCACCGGGGCTATTCCAAGTCTTATCGGCACAGTTTTGCGGCGCACCCGTTAAATTACGGACTATACTTTCGTTAGCTACGCCCGGAATTGACCTAGTACCACCTCCAGCCACCTGAATCTCATAAGAACATTGTATGTTGGCACCAGGCACCTGTCCTACACCTGGCACCAAATCGGCCGTACCACCACCCTTAAAATCTATTTTATCTGGCTTGTCCTGTGGCCCACTGGGTATTGTAGAGGCCGATGGATTAACTTTTACATCAGCAGTACAACCAGGTGGGCGATTCCAAGTCCAAGTCTGCCACCCAGGCGAAGCCCCACTCCTAACAGTAGCTAAACTAAGATTTGCACCAGGACCAAGACCACGGGCAAGCAAATCTACAGAATCGTTAGCCGCAAAGCCGCTCTGCGACCACCCAACTCCATATATGTCGACTCTTTCGCCATTAGACCAAAACTGCACGCCCGTACAAGTATTTTGAATGGCCGAAAAAGTTGGCGTACCTGGAACAACATTTATTACTATAGAAAGCAGAACATCATTTGCCGTACAGCTAGCATTATCGTAGGAATACTGTAAGTTAAAAGGGTTTCGTATGCCAGCATTTTCTATACACAAAAATGAGCCAGTATTAAATTGGTTATAGGCCTTGGTCCTAAGCCATACTGTAAGTTGAGTTTGTCCGGGTCCTAAACCGCTAGTATCGACCGAGAATGTTTGGTTATTGCGCGCGAATCGAATCGGGCTATTGGGGGTGGCGATACCAGCACCAGCAATCGGCACACTGGCATCTTTTAAAGAAGGAATGGTTTGCCAAGCACCCCCGTTATACCAGTAAATACCGGTATTCATAATAAAGGTCGAAGAAGCTAGCTGGCCCGTTGATTGATTACCAAAACATCTGTATATAAGACCATTAATATCTAAGTTTACCGATGGCGTGCCTTGGGCGATAGTTATAATGTTAGAATTGAGCGAATTGCCAGCAGCCGACAACCAAGCTCGTTGAGCAGTCAAAACTCCTACATCAACTGGACACCCATCACCTGGGTGTCTATCCGTCGGTACATCAGAGCCATCTGAATAAATAGTAGTTCCGATAGACGCCGCACTCACGTTGGTCGGGTTGCACAAAACCACCACCAAACCCAAAGCTAGACCAGTCAAAAACGTAAACAAAATTACTTGGAACGACTGGTAAGTTTTTTTGTAAGTCATGGATTAATGCCCATCTGCTTAAGTTTCTCTACCATTTCAGGGGTTGGTTTAGATTGTCCGCTATTTTTTGCACGCTCTTCTATTAGACCAATCTCGGTTTCGAATAGCTTTATAGAAGTTGGCGGATATTTTTTAATCTGAGGGACATAGTTATTATCGGACCTGTAAACTTTTTTTAAATTATTTAACGACTCCCTAGCCCTAGCAACATCGCTAGTATCAGTATAGTAGCGCGTAACAATGTACATACAACTAGGATCTTTTTGATAGTTATTATCGGCTTGAATACGTTCAACGACCAACCTCAGCTTGGTTTTAGTTGGCATGTAAAGCGCATCGGCGACTTCATTGTATATTTTGCTTGTTTCTTTACCGTCACAGAGACCGGAGCTGGTTGAGTTTTTGGTCCGCACAGCATAAATAATTATTAGACCAACCAAAATAACCACCGTGGCCGACACCAACAGCAAGAGATTGTGCGGAATTTTGTGCTTAAGAGGCTTAGTCTCTACTTTGGCACCAGAATCAATCATTTGCTCACCACCATCATATTACAACTATTATACTTATGGTTGAACGCGATTGCAAAGCAATCAACCTACAATATTGGCGGCAAATTGGTTATAGAGTCGTACTGAGCCCCGTTGTTGTTGCCGCCGCCGCTTGTGGCCGGCCACTGAGCCAGGTAGGTTTCTGGGGTAAAGTTAAACACCTCGCCAGCACAGGTAAAGCCTTGTCTGCCAGCAGCACACGACTTGGAGCTAGTAGGATGCTCACTATTGCCAGCCATGTAATTAGAGCCAAAGGCCCTCAGCAACTTAACATCCTTGGCAATTAGGGCACCATTTACAACAAGTTGGTTATTACAGTTATCGTAAAGCCTGTTAGTTAATATAGCGTTGCCATTTGCGCGGTCAACACCCTCGCTGCGAGTGTAAACTGTACCCTTGGACACATAAACACCGTCTAGCTGAGTGACATCTTTGCTTATGTATATATTGCCGCTGACAATTACCTGTAAGCCGGGGATGCTTGCACGCGAGCCCCAGGGACCATTCGCAAAGGCGATATTTTTGTTAATGGTTAGGTTGCCATTTATATAAACCTTAGAATGCTTATCGAAGCTATTGGTATTACCATTTATAGTCTGATCGCCATTAACATAGGTAATGCCGTCAGCCAATCCATTAAGTGAGCTGGGTAAGTTACCGACAAGGTCAGCCGGCTTGTCGTTAAAGTAGTCGTGTATACAATGGCTGTTGCTAAAGTTGCCACTCGAAGGAGTGTTAGCAAAAGCTAAAGTATTGCCAGGAGTGTTCATGCGGAAGGTTTTAAAGCCAGCGTTAGTGTCTATGGTTCCTGAGGCTATGGCAGCCAGTTGGGAGCCAGAGCCATTGTAGGTGTCTATCTTGGCGGCAGTGGCTAAGGTGCAAGTGTTACCAAATACACCACCGGCTCTAACATCACCACCAAAGGCGCCAATGTAGGGTTTGGCCTTAATTGTTTCGCAAGTAGCGGTACTAGTTACCGATCCATTATTAGACCTCACGTTACCGTCGTAATCAACTGTTCCGCTACCAGGATCGGCAGAAATAGTTAGGCATAACTGATCACCCGGAGCTACGCTAAATCCTCCTATGCTCTTAGCACATACACCGACGGATCCGTTAATGCCAATCTTTATGCTATCGCTAGCTAGTCTTGTAGGACTACTAGGATTAGAACGAACTAGCGTGTAGTCACATGTTATATTGACCTTATTAATTGCTACATCACTAGAAACGTTGCCCCCGGAAAAACTCGCTCCAGAAGGATTATCTTCTGGACCAATAAAAGTAGGCTTACTAGGCAACGGAGTCACGATAAAATTGCGCGTACAGCCAGGTGACCTATTCCAGGCATGGTCGACCCATCTAACCTTTTGATCTGGGCCTCGATTCACAATCGCCGCATAAGCCATTGTCCTACCAGAAGGCACTGATAGTGCTCCGTAAGGATAGTTCCAGCCAGTATAAAAACTCCAGGGAGTTTGATAGTATATATACATCTCTGGCGCATTAGAGCTTACAATAACTCCATCACAAGGAGTATCTATTATATTAAGATCAGGTTCGGCCGGACCTGATGTCGTTGGCTGTGTCACATGATAAGTGAATATCATATCATCACTCATGTCATTTAGGTGATCGTATCCGCTTGTATTAGCAAAGTTAAAGCCCTCGCTACTGCTCGCATCCCAATATCCAGGCCTACCGCCAATATCATTTATCGATGTTATATGAAACACAAATCCTAATCCATGTGCTCTTGGTGATCCTCTCCAGCCTGCCGGCTTCCACCAACAAGCCAACATGGCGTTTGGTATGGGGTCATTTGGGTCCCCATCGCCAAAAACATATCGCGATATATTAGTGCCAAATACATTGCATTGCTCCATGCCAAGCCCACCCTTTTTGGCCTGAATATTCCTGGTTCTGCTACCATAGAAAAGATTAACAGCACTATTTAGCTCATTATCTGGTATGGCATATCTAGTACCGGCCATTGGGTCAAAAGCTCCCACATCAAAATTAAAGTCATCAGAAACCCAAACTCTACCATCTGGTTCGACTATCCTAACAATAATTGTTGCATTAAAATACGCGGCACCGGGATATGGTACACAGCCCACCGCTGCGGAAGCCTTTTGAGGATTAAAGAGCGCTAGTAAACCACCGAAAACAAAAGTAGCAAATAACGAAGCTAGGAAGAGCTTAAGTCTGTTATTTGATAGCGAATAGCTTAACATTATTACTTACCTTTATTTTACTAATTTTACTAATATACTGACCCTGTACATCTGTTTCGGCAGTCCGCTTCCTTGATAGGACAACAAAGTAAAAAGCTACTTCATTACGTACAAATTTTCTGGTGGCCGGTTCTAGATTTTGCTGAATCTCAATCTCAATATTCGACACCTCGCCTTCTTTTAAGGCAGTGATTTTGTCGACCACATAACTAGGCAAATGCTCATTGGCGCCCCGGTCTTTGTTGAATGAATTTCCTTGTTTGTCGGCAACAAAACTACGAGACGTATTTGGAGATATGCCATAATGTAATCTTTCGTCGGTTGTGACTTTATTTAAAGCATCGTCAACGCTAATATTCTTGCTCAATATCTTCTGTCGCATATCATTTGCCGCTGTAGAGGCGTACTGTCTATCTTCGGCGATCGCTTTTGCATCACCAAAAAGCGGATCAGCCGATTTTGGGTCCATTCCAGCCGCTAGCACATGCTTAGAAAACGGGAAATAGAATATAGATCCATCATAGCCTTCGGCGCGCATTGATAGTAGTTCTTGGTCAATAAATTGCTGTGTTGCATTCAGAATTTGCCATTCGTTAGGTTCTTTATTTTTTTCCTCTGGTTTTATGCTGCGCAGAGCCGTAGCTTTAACAGTATCATTATTGATGACCACACCAACCGCTTTGGCGGCTATCTTTGCTTTCTCAAAATTTATAATCGTATCTTCTATTTTATTGTCAGGAAACTTAGCTTTTTTGGCCTGTGTAGATAGTTTATTAAATTGACTACGCGATATTTTGGTGTCGCCTATTTGCAAAGCCGGTAATTGCAGCCTTCTAACCAGAAAGAATGCCAGCGCTAAAACAAGGGTTAGAATTATTATTAATATTAGTCGGATCAAATTACGTCGACCAATTCCGGCGTTCTTGTTAACTAATTTAACCCCAATATTATCTGGCTGTGTTGACCCTTCGTCCATAGTTAGCTTAATTGTACTTGTGCTTAATGCCGGTTGTCAAACAGTTGGCCGGGCATTATTTGTCTGCGCACTACTAGCCAGGTATTATTGGCCGGGCGTTATTGGCCGAGCGTTACCCGCCGCCATCTGTGATAACATAGTCTTATGGCAAAAACTGGCAAAAGCACTGTGGCCGATCCGCCCACGCTGGACAGTCAACTAGCCCGCTTGCAGCGGCGGACAATTTTGGGCATTATAGCATTTTTTGTGTTGGTTTTGGCCGGCGGCATATTTTATTGGCGTTTTTGGTATCAGCCGCCGTCACCTCGCCTGCCGGAGCCGCCGCTAAAAGACCTGGCGGCCAACCACGGCATACAGCTAGGCAACTTTGCCATCGCCAATCATTTAAACTCCGTGCCCTACACCAACATTTTGACCTCTCAGTTCCATTTTGCCCTAGCCGACAACACGCCCAACTGGTACTTTACCGATGGCGGGCTGCGCCCAGGCCCCAAAAGCTATAGCTTTGACCAAATGGACAAAGTTGTTGGCTTTGCCGAAAGCCATAATATGCCCATACAATCGCACCACTACGTTTGGGGCGAACAAAAATGGCTACCCGAATGGCTCAAAAAAGGCAATTTTAACAAACAGCAGCTAAACGACCTGCTGCGCGACCACATCATGACAGTCGGCGGCCGCTACAAAGGCCGCATCCGCGAATGGACGGTCGTCAACGAACCATTCACCCGCCAGCAACATTTGTATGATCTTCGAGATTGGTGGGCCGATGCCACCGGCGGCCAGGACTACATAGACCAATCCTTCATTTGGGCCCGCCAAGCCGACCCATCCAGCAAACTAATACTTAACGATTTCAACAACGAATCCATCAACCAAACATCCAACATAATGTACGACTACGTCAAGGGCGCCCTTGCCCGCGGCGTTCCCATAGACGGAATCGGCATGCAAATGCACCTAGACGGCGCGCATCCGCCCGCCAAAGACGAAGTCGTATCCAACATGAAGCGCTTTGCCGACCTAGGCCTACAAATTTATATTACCGAATTCGATGTCAACATGGCCGACCTGCAAGCCGACCCCGCCAGCAAAGACCGCGTCCAAGGCAACATTTACTACGAAATGATGCGCGCCTGCATAGAAGTCCGCGCCTGCCGCAGCTTTGCCTACCTAGGCATAACCGACGCCGAAACTTGGTACAACTACATTGGCATCAAAGACCCCCGGCCCCTCATGTTTGACCGCCGCTACCGACCAAAACCCGCCTACAACAGCACTCGCGCCGCACTAGAACAAAAAAACTAACAAGAAACTAGGGTTGTGCCGGTGTATTGAACCGGTTGCGACTTGGCCCGCCGGCTTTGGCTGGTTATGGTCAGCGGGCGGCCGCAGCGTAACATATGTTCTAGCACAATACATACGTTATATGTCTTTTGTATGTGTATTGTATGTGTTGTGTGAGAACACACAGAGTTCGCCCCGTCGCCGAATCGCCGCAGCGTTTAGCTTTTATCGTCACCTCTGTTATAATACCTGTTATGAGTTCGTTATATATTGGAATTGTAGGTCTGCCCAACGTAGGCAAAAGTACGCTTTTTAATGCGCTGACAGATAGCGAAATTCTGGCTGCCAATTATCCGTTTGCCACCATCGAGCCCAACACTGGCATTGTGCCAGTTCCGGACCCGCGTTTGGCTAAACTGGCCGAGCTATACGGCAGCAAAAAAATCGTGCCAGCCACGGTCACTTTTGTAGACATCGCCGGCCTAGTGGCCGGCGCCAGCCAGGGCGAGGGCCTGGGCAATCAGTTTCTAGCCAACATCCGCAGCTGCAACGCCATTGCCCACGTGGTGCGCGCCTTCATCGACCCTGACGTCCAGCATGTGGACAATGCTCATAACCCCCAAAAAGACATAGATGTTATCAACACCGAGCTGGTCCTGGCAGACCTGCAAACCGTCCAAAAGCGCCTGCCCCGCCTGGCCAAAGAAGCCCGCGTCAACCCTAAGCTGGCGCCCGAACTTAAGCTCCTCCAAACTGCCGCCGATCTGCTCGACGCCGGCACGCCCCTACACACCCAAGCCGCAATTATGGATGACACAAGCGCCGGCTGGCTGCGCCAAGAGTTGCAGCTACTGACACTTAAACCGGTTATTTATGTGTTCAATGTCGACGAAGCCATGCTGAGCGACAGTGCTAAGCAGGCCGAGCTGCGGGCTCTAGTCGGCGCCGCCGACAGCGTCTTTATATGCGCTAAGCTCGAAAGCGAACTGCGCGGTCTAGACGAACCTGACCGCATCGAGCTGCTAGGCAGTTACGGCGTGGAAAAGTCTGGCCTCGAGCAACTTATCACCGCCGCCTACCACACGCTAGGCTTACAAAGCTACCTCACAGCCGGGCCTCAAGAGGTGCGTGCCTGGACCGTGCGGCGCGGTGCCACCGCGCCGCAAGCTGCCGGCGTCATTCATGGCGACTTCGAACGTGGCTTCATCGCCGCCCAAGTTATCGACTACGCCGATTTAATAGCCGCCGGCAGCGAGCCAGCGGCCAAGGCCGCTGGCAAAGTTCGCACCGAGGGCAAAACCTACGTCATGCAACCCGGCGACGTAGTCGAATTCCGCTTTAACGTCTAGCGCCGCTTAACGCTGCTAACGCCACAGCGCATACCACGTAAAACCTTGGCGCTTTTTGGGTTTTGCCCGCCAAAAAGCTATACTACAAAGCATGTATTTCAGTAACCGAGTCAGCGCCGGGCAGCAACTAGCCGAGCAAATTGCGCCCGACTTTAGCCTAGAATCCTGTGCAGTGGTCGCCCTGTCCGACGGTGGCGTGGTGGTCGGCGCCCAAATTGCCGCCGCCCTGCGCTGCGTCATAACCATGCTACTCACCGAACCAATCCACGCCCCAGGCGAGCCAGAAGCCGTGGCCAGCATCAACCAAGATGGCGGCTTTACCTACAACAGCCTCTACTCATCCGGCCAGCTCGAGGAGTTTAACATGGAATACCACCAAGTTTTCGAGGAAAAAAAGCGAGAAAAACTTAGCGCCATGCACCGAATGCTCGGCAAAGACGGGCTCATCCGCCGCGACTTACTACGCGGCCACACCGTAATTTTGGTATCCGACGGCCTAGGCGCCGGGTTCTCGCTAGACGCAGCCACCCTTTATCTCAAAACCACAAAAATACGTAAATTAATCATTGCCACCCCTGTTGCCAGCATATCTGCCGTAGACCGCATGCACCTGCTAGGCGACCAAATTTATTGCCTCGGCGTGGTCGAAAACTTTATGGGGACCAACCACTACTACGAAGACAATACCCTGCCACCGCATCAAACAATTGTTGATACAATCAAAGGTATCGTTAACCACTGGAACAAATCGTCAGGCACTAAATCTGCCGCCAAGATGCCCTCAACTAGTTTGTAAAAATAGTTTCTTCTAGACCAGCAAGTTGCTGTGCAAAATCATTTAGCTGGGCTTCGTTGGCATTTGCTAACCGATTCATCCCGTTTCGGCCAGCATCACGCGCTTGAACAACCACAGAACCGTTAGCACGAACCGCAAAACCTTCCTGCGAACCATCATTTTTGGTTACCTTGACCGATGCAACCTCGTTAAGGCTGGGCACTAATTCTTGTCTATCATCCCAATTACCCTGCTCGCCCGCAATATAATTGTATTCCGACTCGTTGAAATTTACTTCTGTAAAAGTTTCCTCTACAGGGTTGTCTATGGTAAGCGAATAAGTGCCGTTTTCTTTGTCATGGTTAAACATTACCGGCGCCTTGTTACTGCGTCTTTCGACCATCATGTTAACCGGCCCATCAAACGGATCTTTTATGATTTCCCTTGTTATACCGGCCTGGCCGATAATCATCATACCAAAACTAGTCGTTCGGTCCATATTTTCGGCCTGTTTGCGAAGAGTCTCAAAAAGTTTCTGCGCTTCTCTCATAATGCTAGTGCGGCCGTCCCTAAACTCTTGGCTTCTGTCGGCATCGCTCGTCGCTCTGATGCCGTCGATGGGTTTGTTGGGATTTGATTTGCCTGAATGGTCGCCTGTCATCAGGGCCCTTTCTGTTTGTTATTTTGTGTTTTATACGTTTTTTATTTTAAATTATTATGTTTTTTATTATACACAACTTGCCGTATTTGTCAAGTTATTTGGCCCTAGTAGCTGGATTCAGCAAGTAAAAACGCTCGCGGTTGCCCTTGGCTCCAGCTACCTGCGAATCGGCCTTGGCACGCACAACAAAATACTGCTTGGCCCACTCCTCGAAGCCATGCAAAATATCTCGCCGGACTCTTTCGTTTTTGATCACACCCTTGTGCTTTAAATTGCTAGCGGCTGCCTCAAACTGAGGCTTAACCATAACCACTAATTGCGTGTCGGGTTCACAAAGCGATAAAACATGCGGCAACAATTGCCGCAGGCTAACAAACGACACGTCGGCCAAAACAATATTGATTTGCTCGGGGGTCTTGAAATTACGAATATCAGTCTGCTCATGTAGCTCTATGCGCTGATCACCACGCAAGCTGGGGTGCATTTGACCGCGCCCGAGCTCTACGGCAATAACTTTTTTGGCACCACGGCGCAGCGCAAAATCGGTAAAGCCGCCGGTAGATGACCCCACATCGAGCACCGTCTTGCCCCTAAAATCTAGGTCAAAAGCCTTGGCAATGCTGGCCAATTTTAGGCCAGCCCGGCTTACGTATTGTTCGCCGACATTCAGCGCTATTTTTTGGTCCGACCGCACCAGAGCGCCGGGTTTAGTGATGGCCTGGCCATTGACCAAAACCTTGCCAAGCCGAATGTAACTTTCGGCCTGGCTGCGAGTTGGCACCAGCCCAAGCGCGACTACTGCCACATCGAGCCGGCGTTTTTGGTCCCCAGCCAAGCTCATGACCAGCCTAGTCCTTGACGCGTTCGCGGTAAGCACCAGTAGTGGTGTCTACGCTTATAACGTCGCCGACTTTTACAAAAGCCGGCACTTTAACTACGGCGCCAGTCTCGAGCGTGGCATCTTTTAGTACGCTACTGGTAGTGTCGCCTTTTACCACATCCTCGGCATAAGTAACTTTAAGCGGTACGTTTTTGGGCAGCTCGACATTAATGACCTTGCCATCAAACAGCTGAGCTTGGACAATATCGCCCTCTTTTAGGTAGCCCGATTGGCTGCCAATAATGTCGGCGGCAATTTGGAATTGCTCAAAAGTTTGATCGTTCATGAAGTGAAAATCGCTGCCATCACCATACAAATATTGAACATTTTGGTAGGTTACATCGGCCGGCTCAATTGACTCGTTGCCTTTAAAAGTTTTGTCTAGAACTTTGCCGTCTAGCAGACTTTTGATTTTAACATTAACAATTGACCCGCCACGCCCCATAACTTTTTGGGAATATTCCACAACCCGATACGGCGTGCCGTCGAGCTGAAAAACCTGGCCTTTTTTTAGATCTGTTACACCTAGTGCCATAACAACTCCCTATACCTCCCTATACTAGTTATGTGCCACAAACGGCAGCAACGCCAAGTGCCGGGCACGCTTAATAGCGCGCGCCAAGTGCCGCTGCTGGCTTTCGGTCAAGCCAGTTTTTTTACGAGTCTCGATCTGACCATATTGGTTCACATACCGTTGCAACGTTTTAAAATCTTTGTGATCAAAAAACGCTACGTCAGTCTTGTGCTTAAAAATTTTTGCCATCTAAATAATCTCCTTATTGACTAAAATGGAATGTCGTCTAGGTTGATTGGCTCATCGCCGATGTCCTCTATAACAACGTCGTCTTTGGCAGCCTTTTTGGCGGCTGGTTTGGCAGTAGATGCGGACGAAGTGGGCGCATTGCCACCACCGTAGCCACCCTCGCCGTCACTGCGGCCGCCTAGGAAAGTAACATCCTGAGCCACAACTTCTACCTTGCTGCGTTTTTGACCCTCTTGTTCCCAGCTGCGACTTTGTAATCGGCCGTTAACCAAACATGGTCGGCCCTTGGTTAGATATTGCGCTACACGCTCGCCCAATGGCCCCCAGGCGACAATGTCTATGTAGTCGGTGGCCTCTTGCCAGTTGCCGTCTTGCCCTTTGTAGCTGCGGTTTAGGGCTAAGCTAAAACTACAAACACTCTGGCCGCTGGGGGTTTGCCTCAGCTCCGGGTCGCGTGTTAGGTTGCCCATTAATATTACTTGGTTGAATGATCGTGCCATTCTTGATCCTCCTTGTAGGAACTATGTCCTGTTAATTGATTGTTCTTTAACCCTACATTTGTCTGGCGGCCCACGTCAAGTCCAAATTTGCCAGAATTTAACAAATATTTAATCTTCGGCCTTTTCTTCTTCGGTAGTTTCGCCACGTTCTTTGGCTCGCTTGGCTTTGTCGGCTAGCGTAGCTTCGGCCTTGGCAATAGCTTTTAGGTCTGGGCGCGTAATCAAAAAACGAATAACTTCGTTTGCGATATTGAGCAAGCCCTCTACCTTGGCCAAATTCTGACCGGGCATTTCTACGGTATAAAAAACGTAGACAGCATGCTCTTGCTTGGCTATAGGATACGCCAGCTTCTTTTTACCCCAATTGTCGGTGTCGGTAATTTTACCGCCGTTGTCGGTAATAATTTTTTGCACCTTGGCCTCGGCTTTGCTTAGATCGACTTCCAAATCTGGATGATAAAGCACCGCTACCTCGTATTGAGTGGTCTCTGCCATAATAAGAGAATTCCTTTCCTCTGGTTAAAGCCTGTGCTCCGTGGCGGTATTCTGCCGCCCGACACAAGCCGATTAATATTACAGTAGTAATTATACTGTATTTATTGACTGTGGTCAACGCAGCAAAACTGAGCAGGCTAAGCCTGGGGTTCGTCGGCGTCAGCCACATCGCCAGCGGTATCACCGCCAAAGACTTCGTCCACACTGTGCACCAGCACTTCGCGGGGCCGCGAGCCATCGGCCGGACCAATTATGCCCTGTTCTTCCATTGTCTCTATCAGCCGCGCAGCCTTACCATAACCAATACGCAGCCGACGTTGCAATAAACTAGTACTGGCCTTGCCAGCCTGCACCACGCATTCTACGGCTTGCCGAAAGACCGGTTCGTCGGCGTCAGCCACATCGCCGCCGCTAACAATGCCTCCCTTGCCGTTCAATTGTACTGGCTGGCTAACAACTTCGCTGTCGTACTGAGGCTCGCGCTGCTCGCGAATAAAGTCTGTCACCTTGTTGGTCTCGCCATCACTAATAAAGGCGCCCTGCACGCGCTTGGGCTTGGGCATGTCGGCGGTAGAAAACAGCATGTCGCCTTGGCCGAGCAGCTTTTCGGCACCAATTTGGTCGATGATTGTCCGGCTATCCACCTGGCTAGAAGTAGTAAAGGCAATCCGAGCCGGCACGTTGGCCTTGATTAAGCCAGTAATAACATCTACGCTGGGGCGCTGAGTCGCCAAAATTAGGTGAATCCCCACGGCGCGGGCTTTTTGGGCAATGCGCACAATTAGCGACTCCACGTCGCGAGCGGCCATCATCATTAGGTCGGCCAGCTCGTCGATAACCACAACTATATATGGCATGCCTTCCTCTTTTTTGATGGTGTTGTACTCAACAATATTGCGGCGGCGCACATCGCTAAGCGCCTTGTAACGGCGCTCCATTTCGGCCACTGTCCATTTTAGGGCGCTAATGCATTTTTCGGGTTCGGTAATTACAGGGGTAAGCAAATGAGGAATTTCGTCGTAGGGCTTCATTTCGACCTGTTTTGGGTCAACCAAAATTAGCTTAAGATCGGCCGGACTGTTGCGGTAAAGCATACTGGTTAAAATGGTATTAACCATAACCGACTTACCAGAGCCCGTCTGCCCCGCCACCAAAAGGTGCGGCATTTTTGCCAAGTTGCCCATGACCGGCTTGCCCGAAATATCGCGGCCAATTGCAAAACTAAGCGGCTCTTTGGAGCTGGTCCACTCTGGTGATTCCAGCATACCACTTATGCGAACCATGGCAGACTTAACATTAGGCACCTCGATACCAACCAGCTTTTTGCCCGGAATTGGCGCCTCCATACGAATAGAGGTAGCCGCCAGATCTAGCGCCAGGTTATTCTCTAGAGCGGTTATTTTGGTTAAGCGCGTGCCAGCCGGTGGCTTAAGCGTGTATTGCGTAACGCGCGGGCCAATATTTGCCCCTTCCATTTCGACAGCAATGTTAAAGTTGTCAAAAGTTTCCTGAATCGTCTGAGCATTGCCCTCTACATCGCCGGCATCGGCTTTATCTTGCTTATGGTCTAGTAACTTGGTGCTGGGTAGTTGCCAGTCCGGATCGCTAGCCACGGTTAAAGCGCTATGGTCTTCGGCTGGAGTTAGCTTGGCGGCGGTGTCGCGCAAGCTACTAACCCGCGGCGTATTGGTAGCGCCGTGGTGCTCGACTGGCACGCCCTCGTTTAGTTTAAAATTATGTTCGACAGCTTTGGCTTTGAGCTGGCCCAGGTCGGTGTCGTCTGATTGGCGCTGTTTAAATAGCTTGCCCAAGTGCAGCACCACGGCCGGCGAAATACCAAAAGCAAAAAAGAAGGCCAAAACCAGAAAAACAAAAAACAACACGGCCGCCGGAATTTTGTCGACTAGTTCTAAGGCGCCGTTGCCAAAGGTTTGACCAATAATACCACCGTGCCCGCCTGTCACGGCGCCCAAATCGTTGCGGCTAACAAACGCTACCTGGAACCAACTGGCCGACAAAATAAGCCACAAAAACATACTAATCATTTTGCCAAGAGGTATTTGCTTGTCCTCGCTAACGAACTTGGTTATGCCTAAATATATCAGGGCGATGGGCGCCAAAAAAGCTGCCCAGCCCAAGGTCCAAAATGTCGCCTGAAACATGTTTTTGGGCATCGGTCCGCCGGTATTGAACGCTCCGAGCGCCAAAAATAGCCCCGCCAAGATCATTAAAATTGCCCCTGTTAGCGGCCAAAAAGGTGACCTCTCGGTGACCTCTGCCGATTTAGAACGAGCAGCGCGAGCTTTTTTGGTTAGTTTTTTCTTTTTAGGCATTTTTAGTATTTTTGGTATTTTTATATCGCATGTTGCAGCTTATTATAGCTTAAATAATGATCTAATCATAACATGCCTATGCTTTTTTGTCCATGATTTTTGGCGCTATTTATGTGATAAAATAACCGAGCACGGAGAGGTGTCCGAGTGGTTGAAGGAGCTGCTCTCGAAAAGCAGTATGCCGGCAACGGTATCGAGGGTTCGAATCCCTCCCTCTCCGCCAGGAGTAGTCTCAGCAGCCCGTTAGGGGTGATGGGATTACTTCTCGTAGAGAAGTAGGGGGTTCGAACCCGGGTTCGGGCGTAGCATGAGCGTAGCGAATCATCCCTCCCTCTCCGCCAAGAGTTAGCCTAGAACAATATTGACTTATTAGCATAAGTGTGTTAATGTCATAATTAGTAATTACAAAAACCAAAATATAAAATTATAAAACATATAAAACAAAATACTCTTAACTTCCCCCGAACAACCAACTGCACCAATTAATCCAGCCGAGCAACAACTTGATATAGATGCTGTGCAGATGCAAGCGATTAATCCAGAGCAGTCTGCGCAATTAGAACACCTATCAATAGGCGAAATCCAAGAAGAATTGGGCGACAAAGATAGATCTCTAAGTATCTAAAGGAGCTGCTGTTGGCAAAGGCGCACCGGGCACCAGCTGTTCAGTGGTTGGCCGGCGGCCTATTATCATCAAAATCACGCCTAAGACCAAATAAATAGCGGCCATTATTAATAAATATCTTACAAAACTACCCAACAGCGCATCGGCTACTTTTGCAGTATATTTATCGAAAACCGCCTGTATATTTATGGCGGGAGCGCTACTAGCATCAAGGCTACTGCCGCTGCCGCCAGGCTTGGGCAAAAAAGCACTCAAGCTACTCAAGAAAACCTTTTGTAAACCTACGCCTACCGCCAAAAGCAAGGAATCGAACACCAATACGCGGCCAATTATTTGGGCGCTAGACGCCAAGCCACCTGCCGACCACAGAAGCACCAGCAAAAACACAACCGTTAAAGCAGCCACTAGCCAAGGGGTAATTTTTATCAACCGATACAGCCGAGGCAATTTGCTGTCTTTTAAGTTGTTTTGAGGAGCTGCTTGCGCATCACTGCCCTGCCCGCTCATAGTTTGAAACGTTAGCACGTTGCCAGGCACTAGCGGATTGCTCTGCATGGCAGCTATGGATTCTTGCAATTTACCAGTTATTTCTACGCCAGGTATTTTGCAGGCAATGTTGGTTGGATCGCTAGCAAGCATACTTGGGTTGAGCAACTGAGCCCGAGTACAAACCGGTAGGCTGTCATAGCGCTGTTTAATTTGCCGAGCAAAACTTTGGTTAAATGTATCCTGAGCGGCCTTTGTATCGATTTTAAAATCAGGTTGGCTGGCCTTGCCATCTAACCAACGAAAGGTTCCATCCACTATTTGGTCGCCAGAAGACTGCAAAAAACTAGGCGACAAAGCATCGCGAGCGGCTTGCTTTACAAACACCGTGGCCGGCCCAGTATTAGATCCAGCTCCCATTTCGCTACCAAAAGTCATGCTAATATTGTTGATAAAAGAATCGGCCAACTCGGAAGACTTGTATAATCCGCTCTGCTTAATCCACTGTTTGGTTTTTGATGCGCTAAAACTTTGCGACAAACCAATAGCCACGGCCAGCAACAATAGACTTACCCCCAGTAATGCAGCTGTTGTAATTCGCACAAGCTTCTTGAACATAACTACTATTGTAGTGCATAAACATAGCCTGTCTAGCTAGATACAATATTTTGCTGGCTCTGATGCTATAATAAGCGCATGAGTAATCCACTAGTAATTGCAGCCATCTTTGGCATAGGGTTTGGGGGCTGGGTTTATAATTTTGTCCAAAAGCGTAATGGTGGCCAATCGCAACAATCGCTAATTGTCGCGGCAGTGGTTGGGCTGCTGGGCACAATTGTTTTTTATACTATTTTTTACACTGCACTGAGTATCTGGAACTAGACAGCCAAATTAAGTAGCCGTTTAATAACAAAAAGTTGGTAGTTTTGGATGCCAACTGGTATTATTAGGCTATGGACGAGAAGAGTTTGGGACTGGTCTTGCAAAAGGCGCGTCAAGATGCTGGATTAACGCAGCAACAGCTGTGTCAAAAGGCGGGCCTGAGTTACTCTACCCTGGCAAAAATCGAACGCGGAGCCATAAAATCACCGTCAATTTTTACTGTACAGACTATAGCCCAGGTAGTGGGGTTGTCGCTAGACCAGCTGCTCGGCACAACATCAACTGGTCAAAAACGACAAAGCAAAAGCGGTATTAGTTTTATTTATTTTGACATCAATGGCTGCTTAGTGCGCTTTTTTCATAGGGCCTTTCCGGCTATTGCCCAAGATACAGGGGTTGCACCGGATGTTATCGAGACAGCTTTTTGGCAATATAACGATGCCCTCTGTACCGGGGAAATAAGCGTAGCCGAGTTCGACCGCAAGTTTGCCAAAAAATTAGGCGTAGACAAAATAGACTGGAAAGCCTACTACATGGACGCCGTCGAGCCTATCCCAGAAATGCACGAATTACTGCATTGGGCCAGCCAGCATTACCGGATTGGCCTGCTCAGCAATATACCTAGCGGTTTTATCGACAGCATGATAGAACAAAAGTTGCTGCCCAATTTAACTTATGAAGCTATTATTGACTCCTCTGTGGTTGGCATCATTAAGCCCGATGCCAAGATTTACGAAATTTCTACCAAGGAAGCTAGGGCGCCAGCCGGTGAAATATTGCTAGTAGATGACAGTCGCGCCAACTTGATTCCTGCCCAAAAACGTGGGTGGCGCGTGATGTGGTTTAACGATTACGACCCCCTAGAATCCACCGAACGAGTCCGAGCCGCCTTAACTTTTTAGTATGCGACGGCGCAGTGCTTTGCGAGCTGTCAGCACCTCATCATATGAGCGTTTGATAACCCGTTCGGGGTCGCTGTCGTTTTGTAGCTCATGCCGACGCTTAGCAGCTTTAGGGCCATTACTTAAAATGGACTTTTCGTGTCCCTTGCCGAGCAGTAATATTACGTCATCGTCCTTAGCCATATCTATGGCTGCTGCCACCGCATCTTCGCGGTCATGGATCAAAAACAAGTCTTTGTCGCGCTTTTTACCGGCATTTTCGGCTCCGCTAGCAATCTGTTCAAGAATTTCTTGACCATCTATATCACGATCATCCTCTTCGGTAGCAATTACAATATCGCAGAATTGTCCGGCAATATGGCCCTGGACCGCTCGTTTTGCCTCGTCGCGCCGACCAGCGCTGCCAAACACGCCAATTAGTCGACCTTGAACCAGAGGCTTTATTTCCTGAAATAGTTTTTCGAAACTCTCTGGTGTGTGCGCGTAGTCAACAATAACATCAAAATTCTGACCTTCGTCCACCCTGGTCATGCGGCCTTCGACACTGGGCAAGCTAGCGATTCCCTGCTCAATTTGGGCCTTGCTCAGGCCGGCCGCACGGCCAACTGCCACGGCCGCCAACGAGTTATAAACGTTAAAAGTACCAGGTAGCTGACAACTTACATGGTAAGTATCGTCGCCAATTTTGGCCACATAGTTACTACCGGCTGGTGTAGCAATTATGTCTACAGCCCGCAAATCACCCTTGTTCATGCCATAGGTAATAGGATGAGGCACAGCGGCGGCAAACAGGGCCGCGCTCGGATCGTCGGCATTTATCACCCCTACCCCCAAGCCTTTACGATTGCGTCTTACCAAAGTAAAAAGCTGTTTTTTAGCATCTCGATAACGTTCGAAAGTTCTATGATAATCAAGGTGTTCATGCCCCACATTGGTCATAACCGCAATACTGTAAGGCACACCCCAAACTCGGTACTGAGCCAATGCATGACTGGTCGTCTCTAGCACTAGCCATTCTACTCCCGAAGTTTGAATTTTTTTGAGCAAGCGAACAAGACCGGCCGCCCCCATGGTTGTCATGCGCGTTGGGTTGGGTCGCGGGCCACGCCCATCACCGTAATCGACAGATATAGTCGTGACCATGGCCACCCGCTTGCCGCTATTGCGCAGCATATGGGCAATAAGGGTTGATGTGGTCGTTTTACCATCGGTGCCTGTAACACCAATAATTTTTAGCTTGCGAGCCGGAAAACCACCCCGAATTTGGGCCAGCGTTGCTTCTAGCAAATGCCCAGTCGGCTCTATACGTTCAAAAACCTTGTACGGAAGAATTTTTTTAACGCTAGTGCGGACTGTCATGCTTTTATTCTAGCGCACATTAAAACATCTTGGTTGTAATTTGAGTGTCTCGTATAAATAACTGTCGCACAGGTGGCAAAAAATCGCTAAGGTCATATCTGGGAACTCGCGTAAATTTGTCTAGTGCCGTATAGCTAATATTGGCACCTTTTATGACCAAGCCCCTGTGCTTTTGTAAACAAAGCTTTCCCAAGCTGGCGCCATAAACAATAAGTGACCGGCCACCTTGCAGTTCCTGATTTTCCAGACCCTCGGACTGGTTAATCTCTGCCTCGAAAGCAACACCAGGCACAATACGGCGCTGGCCAGGGGCCGGCAATGCCTTAAACCACAGCTCCCTACCCTCGTCAAAGCTCAAGCCAAATGTTGCCCCTTCAAATTCCAACGCCAAGTAACCCATGTGTAGACTAGGCCAAGCGTCCAGAAGATTCTGCTGAGCCTGTTGCACCTCTTCTTCGGAAACATATGGTGTTGGTATAGAGCTTAGCTCTGGGCGATAGGCGTCAAAGATTGCCTGTTCATAATTGGAAAGCATGAGGTATATTATACTGATTTTCCCCTGTTAAACAAGCTAAGAGCTGCTATACTGGATCTATGCTGATTTTAGGGATAGAGTCTAGCTGCGACGAGACAGCAGCTGCCGTTGTTTTAGATGGACAAATATTGCTTTCTAATGTGGTGGCGAGCTCACTGGATATTCATGCCAAATACGGAGGAGTCGTTCCAGAGCTAGCTGCTCGTAGCCATATAGAAGTCATCACCGAAGTTATAGACCAAGCTTTGCAGCAAGCCAATCTAGGAGCGGACCCATGGGAAAAGATTGATGCCATAACCGTAACTTACGGTGCTGGTTTAGGTGGCTGCTTATTAGTCGGTGTAATGACGGCTCGTACACTAGCTATTACCAAAAACAAGCCACTTTATGCCGCCAACCATGTCATTGGCCACGTTTATGCTAACTTCATTACCTCTACCAATTTGCCAGGATATAGCCTGCCTACAAGCCAGCCTATCTTCCCTGTTTTAGCGCTAATTGTCAGCGGTGGTCATAGCCAGTTGGCGCTTTTTCGGGACCATTTTAACTACACCTTGCTAGGCCGAACCAACGATGATGCCATAGGCGAAGCGTTCGACAAGGTAGCCAAGCTAATTGGTCTTCCCTACCCCGGTGGACCAAGCATTGCTCGGGCAGCATTGAGCGGAGACCCTCAAAAGTTTCAATTCCCCAAAGCCCGAGTAGCTGGTAAGTACGATTTTTCGTTTTCTGGGCCCAAAACAGCCGTTTTACGGGCTGTTCAGAGCCTTTGCGCTAAACCTTATGACTTTCCATCATTTATGCTAGCTGAGCTTCTTAACGAACAACAAAAGGCCGATATTGCCGCCAGCTTTCAAAACAGTGCAGTTCAAACAGTAGTCGACAAAACATTGTTAGCTTACCAAGAATTCGCACCGGCAACAGTGGTTATTGCCGGAGGTGTGGCTGCTAACCAAGAGCTACGGCGACAATTACAAGAACAACTCCCCTTGCCTATTGCCTATACCGACCCCAAGCTTTGTACAGACAATGGTGCTATGATCGCAGCCCTGGGTTACTTTATGGCCAAAACAAAACAGCCTCCAGCCGACCCCTATAAATTGGCTCCTAACCCAAATCTTTCAATGTAATTTTTGCTACAAACCCATTTTTTACTTGCTTATGTTTGCAAAGGATTGTAGTCTGTATATACAAAAACAAAAATGGTTGAGTAAACAAAAAGCTTTGGCCAAAATTGCCATTGCACCGGTATTGTAATTTAATCATCGCTTTGTTCTGGGTGGGCGGACGTGATGTATTAAAAATAACAACATTTAAGGCTCTGTTTTCAATAATTAACAGGGGTCATATTGTTGTTGTTTTTACATGACACGTGAAAGTTAAATATTTGTTAAATTACGAACAATTTGCGAACACCGACTTTTTTGTCGGTTTTTTTATTTCACAATTCACCCCTGTTAAAAAAGCCTGCTTTACACATAAATGTTGTTATTTATGTTTATTTATTTGACATTGTCCTATGCCATATGTATTGCCAAAAAGCCGCAAAGTTATCCCCAGGTATAGGTCGCCAGAGGCAGGGATGCTATACTTATGGCATATCAACAGTGGTGGCTATTTGTGAGCAGCGGTAAAATTCAAGGTTTTAGGTATTTATAAAGTGAAATTATCCTCAGCATACGACCCAAATACTTACGAAAAAGATATTTACAAGCTTTGGGAGAGCAAAAAAGCTTTTTATCCAAAAGACAGGGGTGGCAAAGGCCATTATAGTATAGTCGTACCACCACCCAATGCTAATGGTAGCCTGCATCTAGGTCACGGTTTGACGCTGGCTATCGAGGATATTGCAGTTCGCTACCATCGTATGTTAGGTCAGCAGACACTGCTTTTACCGGGGGCCGATCATGCAGGCTTTGAGACACAAGTGGTATACGAAAAAAAGTTGGCGGCAGCAGGCAAGAGTCGGTTTGACTACACCCGCGACGATTTATATAAGCAAATATGGGATTTTGTTGGTCAAAATCGCTCTAACTACGAAAATCAATTTCGCCGAACCGGCGCCAGCCTAGATTGGGACCGCTATGTGTTTACGCTCGACAAAAAAATTGTCGAAAGGGCCAATAAAACTTTTAAAAAAATGTGGGACGAAGGCCTTATTTACAGGGGTGAAAGGTTAGTAAATTTTTGCACGTATCACGAAACTGGATTTGCCGACATAGAAGTAGCCTATAAAGAAGAAGCTGGGCATTTATGGCATGTTCGCTACCCGCTAACAACAGAAAGTGATGGAGCAGGGGGGGTTGTTGTGGCGACCACACGGCCCGAGACCATGCTAGGGGACGTTGCGGTGGCTGTTCACCCCAAGGATAAACGCTACAAGCACCTTCATGGTAAAACAGTTAAGCTGCCTTTGACCAATCGAGAAATTCCCATAATTACCGATGAGTTTGTCGACCAGGACTTTGGTAGTGGCGCTGTTAAAATAACTCCGGCTCATGATCCTAATGATTTTGAAGTAGGCCAACGTCATGACCTGCCTATGCCCAGTGTTATTACCCAAAAGGGCACAATAAGCCACGACCTGGGCCCAGAAATTGCCCAAAAATACGGCGGAATGACAGTTGCCGAAGCTCGCACGGCTATAGTTAAGGACCTAGAGCTGCAAGACTTTTTGGTTAAAACCGAGGCTCACACTCATAGCGTCGGCCACTGTTACAAGTGCGGCATCGCCATTCAGCCTTTGCTGCACGAGCAGTGGTTTGTAAATGTTAAGCACCTAGCTAGACCGGCTATACGGGCCCTAAAAGAAAACAAAATTGTTTTTCGACCGACTCAAAAGCGCGATCAGCTAATTACCTATCTGGAAAATCTGCGCGACTGGAATATCAGCCGTCAAATAGCATGGGGTATACCTATACCGGCATTTCAAAATGTTGATGTGGCGGATGATTGGATTTTTGACGAGCGAACTGACCAAGAAATAATAGAGGTAGATGGCAAAACATATCGCCGAGACCCAGATGTATTTGATACTTGGTTTAGTAGTTCAAGCTGGCCTTACGCCACTCTTGATTACCCGGATGGCGCTGATTTTAAAAAATTCTATCCGCTTAGCCTCATGGAAACAGGGGCCGATATACTATTCCCTTGGGTTAGCCGCATGATCATGCTTGGCCTATATGTAACGGGCGAGGTTCCTTTTAGGGAAGTTTACCTCCATGGCCTAATTCAAGACGAGCATGGCGCCAAAATGAGCAAAAGCAAGGGCAATGTGGTTGACCCAATGGAAAAAATAGATCAGTTTGGGTCTGACGCCTTTAGAATGGGCATTATTGCCGACGAAGCAGCCGGTCAAAACCGACCCTATGACCAAAGTAAGCTGGTGGGAGCCCGCAACTTCTGTAATAAGCTGTGGAATATTGCCAGGTTTGTGCAAGAAAAAACGCCAGCTGCCGAAACCGACCTAACAGATATCAACACCTGGCCAGATGCCGGTAACCAGGCCGACGCGTGGATACTAAGCCGTCTACAAAACTGCATCAAGCAGGTCGGCCAGATGCTAGACAATTACCAGCTAAGTAGCGCCTACGAAACGCTGTATCGATTTGTTTGGGACGATTTTGCGGATTGGTATATAGAGGCGGCCAAAACAACCCCATCGCCCAAAGTGTTGTTGTTTGTACTACAAACTACATTGCGCTTGTTTCATCCTTTTGCCCCTTTTATAACCGAAACTATCTGGCAATCTATGGGCTGGGCAAAACAGCAGGCGGAGCCAACCTTGGCCACAACTGCCTGGCCATTAGTTGGCCCGCACAAGTACCGAGCCGGTAAATTCGAGCAGATACGCCAACTAATAATTATTGCTCGGCAGACTCGCCAAGATCTAGGCATAAAAAAACCTAACCTATGGGTCGAAGCAGAAATACCACAGGAACTTGCCCAAATTTTAGCAAGATTGGCTGGCTTGGGCGCCATAAAACAGGTTAAACCAGCTGACCAGCAGGGGATCAATGACAGCGGCTCAATCAGCGGCTTACACTTGGCTGGCTGCCCGATTAACGCTTGGCTAGAAACCGACCAACAGACTATAAACAATTATCGGCATAAGCTAGAGCAACAATTAGACACAGTCAAAACAGAGGTCAAAAATCTAGAAAAAAGATTAGACAATAAAAAATACCTGGAACGCGCACCCAAAACACTTGTCAAAGAGTCAAGAGCAAGCTTGGCGCATCAGAAAGAGATATTAGCCGATCTTCAGAAAGCCCTGAGCGGTTTAAACAAAACCTAGCCCAGTATTAGGGTCAGGCACTTAACTCCACCACCCGACTTTTGGAACTCGCTAATAGGGGTGGGCAATACCTGCAGATTACGCTCCTGGTAAGCCCGCGCAAGCGAATTGGCCCCCTCGGGCATAACCACCGCTTGACCATCGCTCATAGCATTCAAACCGTAAGCCATAGCGTCTTCGATGGTGGCCTCTATAACATTGGGAACTATGTCGTAAACTAACTTGAGCGATTCAGGCGCAAAGGCCCCAGGATACAAGGCAACAGTTTGGTCGTCTATTATGGTTAGCGCCGTATCCAGATGATAAAAACGGGGGTCGCTTAGTTGCAGACTAACCACTTTGACACCAAAAAACTCGGCCAGCTCGGCGTGGGCCGGCTTGTCGGTCCGCCAGGGGAAGCCCGCAAACAAAATATCGTTCCAAAATAGGGCGTCGCCTTCGCCTTCAAAGTCATAATTTGGCTGCAAAAAGTCTTTGTAGCCAGCCGCCTCGAACCAGGCCTTAAACAGGGGAGTTTCGGGCTGACGATCGGGCTGTCTAAAAGTAGGTAGCGCCACCTTACCGCCACGCAAAAGACCACCATTGGCAGTGAACACCATGTCTGGCAGGTGCTCGACCGGCTCGACCAACTGCACATCCCAACCCAGAGTTTCGGTGTACAAAGCATGCAGTTTTTGCCATTGTTTCTGCGCCTTAGCTGGCTCAACAGGGTTGGCGGTGTGCATCCAGGGATTTATTTCGTATTCAATGTCAAAAAAAGTCGGCGCACACATCAAAATAGTTTTACTCATCTACATGAGTATACACGATTTGAATATTAACGTTGGCAAGCCATAAAAACAAAATCTTCGGTGGTAATCCGACCAAGCTCTAATGCTATAGTATCGATTTTCTGAATTTCGCCGGGCGCGATGGCCTCGTTGTAGAAAAGCGCTTCTATAACACCTATATTAGCTCTTATGTCCTGCAAAATTGGTGTCGGGTTTGGATGCTTAAACAATAGCTCGCTATACTGAGATAGCACCAAATCATAACTTTTCTGAAAATCATCTCCACCATCGTTTTTATTGATGACACCATGCGATTTAAGAGACTTAATAACTGTTGACAGATCATTACAGACTGCTCGAAGAATTCCAACCGGGCTGTAAAGATCGCCAGCTTTATACGTGTCTCTTTTGCTTACGGAGTACTCTAAGTCAACCACACCAACTTTTTTTCGGTCTGGCTGATCGGTCAAGTTTTTTAAAGCAGCATCCCCATGAAACACTCCTACCGAGTGAAGTGCTACCAATGACTCTAAACCACGCTTAACGGTCTGGTCCGTTTCCTCATTGCTTAAACCTTCCCAATTTTTTTGATCTAAGGTTCTGAGCTCTGGTCTAAAGTGACTTAGCATAAACAAACCACTTCGACTCCTTATTATGCCAAAATGTTTGACTGTATCAATACCCATACCAGCAACATAATGGCCAATGGTATATTCGTGAAGTGCCCGACGCTCGTTAACGACTTTTAGCATAGGCTTAACCGCTACTCGGGCTATAAAATCGGGGTTCCTACCATAATTACGCCAGTCAAGATCGCCAAAAAACACCAGATTATGGCTATCTGAACGTCCAATTTCACTCAATGGACGATCCGAAAACTCCATAGCATGGGGTAGCTGATGCTTAACTTTTAGATCATCATACATAGCTTCATCTATATACAACCCATGGTCTTCGGGAATTGTTATATCAGAACTTATGCGGCCCGAGTGGTCTAGACCAGACAGCATAGCGCTCATATCTAAAGAAAAGGTGTTTTTGCGGCCGCTGATCACCGTTAAAGCATCTAAAAAGGCTTGCTTAGAGTGCAGCCTATCCTGGGATTTGCTAGCCAGCTCTATGGAACTAGCCGATTGAGTTGTAGCCATCTTCCAGACCAGTCATTAACCTATCTGCATCCTCTACGGTGGTTTGCAGAATATCAAGATCATTCATAACCATATCGACCAAAAAATTTGGCTCTTTTGAGCACTCATCAGTGTATTGGATGTACGGAGGTAGCGGAAAGGCAACGTAACCCTCTATAGGGTGGGGCAGATCAGGCAGAGCCGACCTAATGCCTATGCGCTCTATAAGGGTGTCTCCAGGAGAAATACCGGCTCTTGTGTAGCCTTGAAGCAAACGTCCTAAAACGCGCCCAATACGATCGATATGTTCGCTATCTTGTTGTGACAAGCGAATAAGTTCCGCCGCATCCATAGTATCTATAGGTAACTCATAAACAATCGACCCGTTGGGCTGTTGGCTACGATCAGGTAACCATAGGCCGGCCTTCGCTAGTTGTTGATAAGTTCTAGCTGATTCTTGTACCGGGTTGTGCTCTGTTAGAATACGCTGGCCATTAGCAATTGACTCGTGAAGACCATGCTCCAGAGGATAGGCAAGGGTAAAACTCCTGTCGAATTCACGATTGTCAAATGCGGCTGACATAATAATCAGTATTATATCATAATTTTTTGTATAAACAATATTAACCTTATGTCTTGACGGGCAGTTGGCAATCGGCTACTATGAGTGCTGGAAGTTGGCACTCGCAACATTAAAGTGCTAACGAATATCTAGAACGTATCTTAAAACCAAGCCAAAAAGACTAAAAGGAGGAGTTATGGCGACCAATCAACCAACAATTAAGCCCCTGGGCGATTACATAGTGGCCCAAGCCGAAGAGGCCCAAACCCGAACAGCCAGCGGCCTGTACCTTCCCGGCGGCGCCCAGGAAAAGCCCAAAACAGCCAAAATTGTGGCTGTCGGCAAAGACGCCAAGCAGCTAAAAGCTGGCGACCGGATCATTTATAAAAGCTACAGCACCACCGAAGTAAAAGTTGGCAGCGAAGACTATATCTTAGTCAAAGAAGAGGACGTTTTGGCAATCGTTGCCTAGCCCTTAATTAACGAAATATCGAAATATCTTAAGAAAGGACATCATAAAATTATGGCAAAAAAAGTTTTTTACGACGAAGACGCCCGCCGGCGTGTGCTGGGCGGCGCTCAAATTTTGTACGATGCAGTCAAAACAACAATGGGCCCAAAAGGCCGCAACGTAGTTATTAACAAAAGTTACGGTGGCCCCACAATTACTCACGACGGTGTAACTGTAGCTAAGGGTGTCGATCTGGCCGATGTAGACGACGAAACACTAGGCTACAAAGTCGGCGCCGAGCTAATCAAACAAGCCGCCAGCAAAATGAACGACGTGGCAGGCGATGGCACCACCACTGTTACCGTCCTGACTTATCACATTCTAAACGAGGCCAACAAGCTTATTGCCGCTGGCCACAACCCCATGCTGCTTAGGCGTGGCCTAGAGTCGGCCGCTCATGACGCATTGACCAAACTTGGCAGTCTAGCCGAGGACATCCGCGGCAAAAAATCCCGCGTGGCCGAAGTCGCCACCATTAGTGCTGGCGATAGCGCCATTGGCGACCTGATTGCCGACGTCATCGACAAAGTAGGCAAGGAAGGCATCGTTACCGTCGAAGAAGGCCAAGGCCTAGCGCTAGAAAGCGAAGTTGTCGAAGGCTTTACCATGGACCGAGGCTTTGTCAGCCCCTACATGGTGACAGACACAGCTCGCATGGAGGCCGTTCTAACCAAACCAGTAGTGCTAGTAACCGACAAAAAAGTTAGCTCGGTGCAAGAATTTCTGCCAGTCCTAGAACAATGCGCCCAGGCCGGCAAAAAAGACCTGGTGCTAATTGCCGAAGATGTAGAGGGCGAAGCCCTAACCACCTTGGTCTTAAACAAGCTTAAGGGAGTCTTTAACACGGTCGCCATTAAAGCGCCGGCCTTTGGCGACAGGCGCAAAGAGGTGCTCCAAGACATTGCCACACTAACCGGCGCCACAGTTGTAGCCGAAGATCGAGGTATGAGCTTTGAAGATGTCACGCTCAACATGCTAGGTACTGCCCGCAAAGTTATTGTCACCAAAGACGAAACCACCATCATAGAAGGTGGCGGATCTCAGAACGATGTTAAGGCACGAATAGAGCAAATAAATGCTCAAACTTCTGCATCCACCAACGAATACGACCGCGAAAACCTGCAAAAGCGCCGGGCGGCGCTAGAAGGCAAGGTGGCCGTTATAAAAGTTGGCGGGGCCACCGAAACCGAAATCGAAGAGAAAAAATTCCGCGTCGATGACGCCGTAGCAGCCACCAAAGCCGCCCTCGACGAAGGCGTCGTACCTGGCGGCGGCGTAACGCTAATCAACCTAACCAGCGCCGTGCAAGTTGGCAGCGACAAAGACCAAACCATAGAAGCCGGCAAATTACTATTGCTGCGTGCCCTGGAGCAACCATTCCGAGTTCTGTTAACCAATGCCGGACTTAACGCCGACGAGTGGCTACCACAAGTCCGCCGCGGCAAAGCCGGGCAGGGCGTAGACGTTAACACTCCTGGCGAGCTGGTTGACCTAAAAGCCAAAGGGGTTATCGATCCAGTCAGAGTCACCCGCGAAGCCATCCAAAACGCCGTTAGCGTTGCCGGAACCAGCATGACCATGGGTGCTCTAGTAGTAGACGTGCCCGAAAAAGAAGACCCTATGGCAGCTGCCGGAGCCGGAGCTGGCATGGGCGGCGGCATGATGGGCATGTAGAGTCAGAGTCGCCCTAATTTGTCCTACGTTCGTCGTACCGAATTTTACCTAAACTTGCATATATTTTAGATATGTACTATAATACTGGTTATTATAGGGAGTTTTGGAGAATTTCTAATGAGTACATGGCCATTTAGCCGCAAAAAACGAGCGGCCGACAACAACAATGTCTTGCCTGAAGAAGTGCAAGCATATTACGCTGCCCAGCAACGACGACGGGCTGGTATAGCCTGGTTAATGGCAATCGCCACTCTGATAATTACCTTGGTATTGCTGCTTGCCTTATTCTTTGGCGGCCGCTGGCTATACCGAAAATACAAAAACCGTAGCCTAAAGCAGCCAACTGCCTCTCAGCAAACTAGTCAGAACCAATCACAAAACTCAAGCACAAATAACAGCGGCGACAAAGCCAAAGACAACCAAAATAGTAGCGGCAGCGGGGGAGCAACCCAAATTCCTTCTGGCACTTCAGGTTCTACGGCTGGCGCTGGTGCTGGTGCTAACACTGGAACTGGCAACCCAGCAAGTGGCACGGGCACAACCGTAACCCCAACACCTCAAGCAACCCAAAGCAACAATCCCAACTTGGTTCGCACCGGACCAGACGAAGATTTATAGAAAATTTATAGATATATAGCAACCGACCGCCGAGTTGCCATCGCTCTGCGCCCTTTTTTTGGCGGCTGGTGTAATGCTCACCTTCAAGCTAGCACCAAGCCTTGACTATTAAGCATAAGTGTGATACTATGAGCTTATAGGTTACAAAAACAAAAAACTAAATTCAAGGATTAAATATCAAATGAGCACCAGCGAAAAAATACCCTCAAAACTTAAAGAAGTTGCAGCCATTGCTACATTGGCTGGCTGTATAGCCGCCGGCGCTTGCTCCGCAGAGAACAACAAAGATAATGCCTCTAGCAACAACCCAGATAATCCTAATTTTGTGACCACTACGACCGAAGCTACAGCAACAAGCAGTACCATACCAAACCTAACCGCTGAGGTTACGCAACCCGATGAATCAGCTCCCACCACCGAAGTGCAACATTCGGCAACAGCGACAACCACCACAATCGGCAAGCCAAAACTAACAACCACTACTGTTTTTAACGCCAACCCGGGCAATATAAATACAAGCAATAATAAGTCACAAAATAGCGCGGCTATTACACCGGCTCATTCTAAAACCCAACCAAACACCAGCACTCCCGAAACTGCAAAAAACAACGAGGTCAAAAGGGACATTACCTATTACGACAATTGGTTTAACCAGTTTTCTGCCAAAGACAAAATTAACCAAGGTCAATTATTAAGCAGCGAAAACCCCCAGACAGGCGAAACCAAAACCACGCTTAATATCGGAAAATTAGCCGACGGCGAAACACCCGAAGCTCAGATATATCAGCTTAAAGACAAAGATGGTAATACCCAATTATTTACCATAACTAGTTTCAATGGGCCCGACAGCCTCGCCAGCGTCAATGTTAAAAAAGATGGAAGCGTAGATACTACCGAAGGTGGCGTAGTAATACAGACAGCACAGCCAGGCGCAACCGCTAACGAACAAGTGAATAAATACATTTCATTAGCAGAACAAGCAGCAAATAAATAATCGACTTAGCCTTTTTAATAAAGTACTTGCCAAAGCATAAGCGTCTGTGATAATCTGCCTCTGTATCTAAACTTAAGTTACAAGCTTTGACGCCACAAGGTGTCATCGGCACAGATAGCAGGTAAAAATAAAAATGGATCCTCAAAATGGCACATCATCTTATGACCCGATGATTAGCGTAAAGCAGTCGGGCTTTGCGACGTCACCGCATGCCGGTTTTGGCATGCCGGCACAACCTGCCTTACCGCCCATGCCCGCGGCGCTACCAAATACGGCTCTATCCCCAATAGCTGGGCAATCGGCACCTCTAGCAGCTACGCCTTTGAGCGGTAGCAATGATCTTGCCAATTTACCTACTGTAGGCCCGGCTATATCGGGCAGCTCAAGCATGGCATTTCCGATTGCTCCAGCAGCAACACCAATTGAGCCAGAAAAAACCAGCATCAGCAACCGCGACGTAGCGACAAAATTGGCTCAAGCTAATAACATTCTGGTAACAGTTAGCAATAATCCGTCTGTAGACCAGCTGTCGGCGGCTATTGGAGCCACGTTGATTTTGAATAAGCTCAATAAGCACGCTACATCGGTATTTAGCGGTCAAGTGCCGAGCACGCTGGAATTTTTGCAACCCGAGAAAACTATCGAGAAAAACACCGACAGTTTACGTGATTTTATTATTGCACTGGACAAGTCCAAAGCCGACAAGCTTCGCTATAAAGTCGAAGATCAATTTGTAAAAATTTTTATTACCCCTTACCACACTAGCATAAGCGACAAGGACCTGGAATTTAGCCAAGGCGACTTTAATGTTGATGTAGTTTTGGGTCTGGGCGTCCATAAGCGCGAAGATCTAGACCAAGCTATTACCGGACATGGCCGAATTTTGCACGATGCCACAGTAATATCGGTCAGCAACTCTGCAGCCTCCGATATTGGGACCATGAACTGGCTAGACATGAATGCTAGTAGCTTATGCGAAATGATTGTCACTCTGATTGAGCCGTTGCAAAATGACAAAATTTTGCTAGATAGCCAAATAGCCACAGCATTGTTAACCGGTATAGTTGCCGAAACGGAGCGTTTTAGCAACCAAAAAACTTCGCCCCACACCATGAGCACCTCGGCGATACTTATGAAGGCTGGGGCTAATCAGCAGTTAGTCGCCAGCAAACTGCAGCCGCAACCAGCAATTAGCTCGTCAGCTGGCATAAAAGTGGCAGCGTCTGCACCAGGGCAGCAACCTCAGAATCTGCCAGCAGTTGCCCCAGTAAAAGCAGCCGATGGCTCAATGGCTATTGAGCATGAATCACCAGCGACAGCTCCGGCCAGTAAATCTCTTGCCGATCTTGAGGCGGCTGTGGCTCAGGACAATGATAATCAGGAAGATGTTGGCGACGGTTTAGATCGAATTCATATAGACGACCAAGGGACTATGAGCCGACTGGCTGAGCAAGCACAAGAAAAGGCCGAGGCAGCCGAAGCGGCTGAAGCAGCCAG
This sequence comes from uncultured Candidatus Saccharibacteria bacterium, assembly GCA_964630055.1. Classification (GTDB taxonomy): domain Bacteria; phylum Patescibacteriota; class Saccharimonadia; order Saccharimonadales; family CAZVRA01; genus CAZVRA01. The sequence goes on along the minus strand of CAZVRA010000003.1, from coordinate 38,425 downwards.
CCAAGCTAGCGCTAACCCTAATCCTATTGCCCTACCAACTCCGGTGTCCAGTACAGACTCTGCGCCTACAGTACCTACAACTACGCCAACAGATTCGGGCCGGCAAAAGGCTGCCGATGGCAGCAGTCAGATGATCTTGGAGCCGCCAACATTAGGTGGCGCCTTAAGTGCAAATAACACTGCGCAATCCTCGGCCGACGAAGCAAGTATGACTCCGATTGAGCCGCCCGTTAGTGGCCCAACTCTAGCCACTAAAAGCAGAGTAATCCAGCCTATTAGCGGGGCTAGTTCGGCTGGAGCCTTAGTGGCCGAAGCAACTAGCCTAGCGCAAGATAAAACCGGGCAAACCCTAGCCGATCTCGAAAAATCTGTCGATAGCCCTCATTTGCAGGCTGATAACGCCAATGGTTCTTCCGATTTTCCAACTCCGGCACCCATACCAACTCCAATCACATCTGGCTCTGATCAAACTGCCGATCGTGACAGCCTCAAAAAAGCTTTTAGCAGCGCAAGCGCTGCTTCTGTGACCGAACAAGCCAGCACTAGCAATATTAACGACAACACTGTTGAGTCTGTTTTTCCACCTCAGTTAGTCAAGCCAAGCACTGGATTGCCAGCCGACCCGACTGCCGGTAGCGCCGTTCCTTCGGCACCACCATTGCCACCGCCCATCATCCCCGGCGGTCAATAGGCCCCTACTGGTGTATACTAACCAATCATGAAACAAGCCGATAACATGTATTTGGGCGATTCTGTTTTGCTAGTCGACAAGCCAGCTGGATGGACAAGTTTTGACGTTGTGGCAAAAATTAGAGGACAGCGCCGCCAGGCACTAATGGCTCAGACATCAGATAAAAAGAGTCAGCCTGGACAAAAGTTCACCAAAAAGCAGCTCAGAGTTGGCCACGCCGGAACCCTGGACCCGTTTGCTACTGGTCTGCTAATTGTGCTGCTGGGCGAGACTTGCCGGCAGGCAGAATCGTTTTTGAAGCTAGACAAAACATATCAGTTCGAAGCTATATTAGGCCAAAACAGCACCACCGGAGACCTGGAAGGCGAAAAAACAATTGTTAGCGACAAGCAGCCGTCCGAAAAAGATATATTGGCTGTTTTAGAGAAATTTACTGGGAATATAATGCAGGTTCCACCAATATACTCGGCAATAAAAATTGGTGGGCAACGGGCCTACAAACTGGCACGATCGGGCCAAAAAGTCGAGCTACAGCCCAGGCCGGCGCGGGTTGCTCGTTTGACCCTAACCAGCTACGACTACCCGTTTGTGCGCTGCGAATGCGACGTCAGTAGCGGCACCTATATACGTAGCCTGGTCGCCGACATTGGCACTAGCCTTGGCACGGGGGCCTATTGCAGTAAACTGCGGCGCACCAGAATTGGTAAATACCAGATTAATGACGCCAAAAAGATTGAGACAAAATAGTTGCGCACCAGAGGTGAGCGTGCTATAATAGTGCCAACGCCATTAATCTCTTAGTAAAATCCAAGAAGGAGTTTCATGATTTCGACAGAGAAGAAGACTAAGATCGTGAGCGATCTGCAGCACAATAAACAAGATACCGGATCACCGGCAGTGCAGGTTGGTATTTTGACCGAACGCATCAAAGAATTAACCGAACACCTAAAAGTAAACAAGAAAGATTTTGCGGCTAGACGCGGTTTGCTACAAATGGTTGGCAAGCGCCGCCGTTTGCTGCGCTACGTGGCTAGCAAGGACAGTCAGGCTTACCTAGACTTAGTCCAAAAACTAGGCCTACGCAAATAGAGCATTGGCGATGTCGCTCCGCACCAGTTGGCGGGGCGTACGCGAGCGCTCTCTAAATAAAAAGGGGGAATTCTCGGCTTAATCTAAGATCCCTTAAATTTTCAGGAAGGAAAACCCCAAAAAGCTTATGTCAGAAACCATAAACCCAAGCGGTAAAAAAATAATAAAAGTCGAAACCGAACTTTGTGGCCGTAAACTCAGCCTAGAAGTCAACCGAGTTGGCTTCCGGACCACCGCCAGCGTACTAGTGCGCTACGGCGACACGGTAGTGTTGGGCACGGCCATGGTTGGTAGCCGCCCAATTCAGCTAGATTATTTCCCGCTCAGCATCGACTACGAAGAAAAATTCTACGCTGCCGGCAAAATCAGCGGCAGCCGATTTATTAAACGCGAAGGCCGTCCTAGCGACGAAGCCATCCTGATTGGCCGCCTTATTGACCGACCAATTCGCCCGCTATTTCCTAAAGGTTATCGCCAAGAAGTGCAGGTGGTTAGCAGCGTGCTCAGCATGGACCCCAGCTTCCGCCCCGACATGGTAGCCATGATCGCCGCCAGCAGCGCCTTAATGCTAACCGGCACACCGTTTGACGGACCAGTAGCTGGTCTTCGTTTGGGCCGCGTTGATGGACAGTTTAAAGCCTTTTTGACCCCCGAAGAGCGCGAAGCTAGCGACCTAGACCTAGTGGTTGCAGGCATAAAAGACGGCATCACTATGGTAGAAGCTGGCGCCAACGAGGTCAGCGAAGATGTTATTGTCGAAGCCTTGGCTTGGGCGCACAAAGAACTACAGCCGGCAATTGCTCTACAAAACGAACTAGCTGCCAAGATCAGCCCCGTAGCCCAAGAATACGAGTTAGTCCTGCCGGACGCCAGTGTCCAAAAACAAGTAGATGCCTGGGTGGCCGACAAATTCGGTGCTGCGCTGCGCAGAGCCTACCCCGAGCGAAACGAAATGGTCAACGAAATTCGCTGGCAATTCCACGAACAAATGACTGCCAAAATTGGCGAAGATTACGAAGAAAAACGAGACGAATACGACGAAGCCTTTACAATGGCTCTGCATAAAGATGTTCGAGACGGTATAGTCAAAGACGGTTTGCGACCCGACGGCCGCAAACTAGACGAAATCCGTCCGCTTAGCAGCGAAGTTGGTCTACTGCCCAGAGCTCATGGATCTAGCATCTTTACCAGAGGTGTTACTCAGGCTATGAATATAGTTACGCTAGCGCCACTCAGCTACGCCCAAATGGTTGACACCATGGAAGTTAGCAACGGCGAACGCCGCTATATGCACCACTACAATGCGCCAGGCTACACAGTTGGCGAAGTACGACGCCTAGGCAGCCCAGGCCGCCGCGAGATCGGCCATGGCTACCTGGCAGAACGAGCTTTAATACCGGTATTGCCTGACATAGCCAGCTTTCCTTACACCATCCGCAGCGTCACCGAAATTATGAGCCAAAACGGCAGCACCAGTATGGCCGCTACTTGCAGCTCGTGCTTAGCCTTGATGGACGCCGGCGTACCACTAACGGCCCCTGTTAGCGGCATAGCTATGGGCCTCATGATGAACGACGGTAAAGCCTATGTCCTAAGCGACATAGCCGACGCCGAAGATTTTGCTGGCGACATGGACTTTAAAGTCACGGGAACCGCCAAGGGCATTACGGCTCTTCAGATGGACATGAAGTTGCACAGCCTACCCGTATCGGTATTAAAGCAAGCCATCGATCAGTCTAAGGCTGGCCGGGCTCACATTTTGGAGCACATGCTAAGCGTAGTTGCACAGCCGCGGGCCGAGATGAGTCCTTATGCACCGCGAGTCGAAAGCATAAAAATTAACCCCGACAAAATCCGCGAGATTATTGGCAAGGGTGGCGAAACCATCCAAAAAATAACTGGCGAAACTGGCACCGAAATAGACATTAAGGACGACGGCACAGTCATGATAGCCAGCCCCGACAAGGCCAAGATTGACGCCGCCATCCAGTGGATCAAGAGCCTAACCGAGGAGCCAGAAGTGGGCAAGATCTACCGTGACAAACCGGTGGTCAGCGTTATGGACTTTGGCGCCTTTGTGCAGATTATGCCTGGCAAAGACGGCCTAGTACACGTTAGCGCTCTGGCCGACGAGCGGGTAGAAAAACCCAGCGATGTAGTTAAAGAAGGCGACAAAGTGACCGTCAAGCTAGTAGCCATAGACGACCGCGGCCGCTTGCAACTTAGCATGAAATCGCGTGACATAAACGCCAGTGGCAGTGGTGGCAAAAATGCCAACGGTAAGTCAAAAAGTTAGAGGAAACGGGAATCAAGGCAAATGCAAAAAATTAGCGCTTGGCACCAAACTAAAACAGGCTTTGCGGTATTTGGCCTAGCCGAATTATTGGCCGCCTACCTAATGGGCTCGCGGGCGCTAGATACTGGCAGCCTGTGGCAATACGCCATTACTCTGCTGCTACTGATTGGCTTTTTGCGCAATACATACTCGTTAGCATTACTTTTGGTAAAAGGTTTGAAACGTGGCAACAAATAATTCCAAGGTTGCAGCTAGTCAACAAGACGAACTAGACCAAATTGCCCAGTCGATAACTGCCGACCAAGTTTGTCCGGAGTTGGCTGCCACGGCGACTCAACTGGTGTTTGGCGATGGTCCGGCCGATGCCGAGGTAGTGTTTATTGGCGAAGCACCCGGCAAACACGAGGACGAGCAGGGCAAGCCTTTTGTGGGGGCTGCCGGCAAGTTTCTGCAGACTATGCTCGAGTCGATTGGCTGGCAACGCAGTGATGTTTATATTACTAACATAGTCAAATATCGTCCGCCCAACAATCGTGATCCGCTGCCTGCCGAAAAAAAGGCTTTTTGGCCATATCTGGTGCGCCAGCTCAATGTCATCCGACCCAAATTGGTGGTGACCTTGGGCCGGCACAGCATGGAATATTTTCTGCCTGGCCAAAAAATTAGCGCCATACATGGTCAGCCTAAGCGCATCAGCTTAGCCCAACCAAATAACAGCAGCGGCACCAAGCTGGTAGTTTTGCCGTTGTATCATCCGGCAGCAGCGTTATATAACGGCGGTCAGCGCCAAATGCTGCTAGATGATTTTTTGATCGTACCCAGAATTTTAAAACAACTATAAACAATTTATTACAAATTAGAACTTTTATTAAAAGGAGAAAAAATGAATAACGATAAACCAAAACCACCCAAACCAAATCAGTCAGGTCCAAGCAGGCAACAGGCCCAAAATGGCCAACCGAACCAGCGGCGGCAGCGCCGACCAGGAACCGGCGGCAATGGTCGACCTAGGAGCAATAGCAATGGCGGGTCAGCGCCAGCATTGGCGCCGCAAGGCTCCAGCCGCGCTTCGCGCGGCGCAGCAATGCGAGCCCAAAAACGCAATCAGGACGATGCTCATAAGCTAGTCAACCAATATGCGTCAGCGGCCACCAAGCAGCTCGACCAGCCTGCACCACGGGCCAATAAAATTACCGACGCTTTCGACAAACTCAAACTAACATTTTTGGGTGGGCTCGATGATGTTGGCGAAAAAAACACCGCTATTATCGAATACAAAAATGATGCCATCGTTTTAGACTGCGGCAACAACCTGGGCGTAGATCTGCCGGGCATTAACTACGAAATTGCCGACCCCACATACCTGGAATCGATCAAGCACAAAATTAAAGGTTACGTTATAACTCATGGCCACCTGGACCATATTGGTGGCCTAAAACACATTGTACCGATGTTCCCAGCGCCAATTTACGGCTCTCGCTTTACGTTGGGTGTTGTAGAAAAAACCTTTGAGGATTTGCCGCCAGGCGCCGAAACTTTTGAGCCCAATCTAATGGTCATGAACATGGAAAACCATGAACGGCTAAAGGTGGGCGTATTTACAATTGAGCTAATTCGCATTACTCACTCTATTCCCGAAGCTTCGTCGGTTTGCATAGACACGCCGGTTGGCCGACTTATTGCCACTGGCGATTTCCGCCTAGACCCCGAGCCACTGGATCATCACCCAAGCGACACCGATCGGCTCAAGCAACTGGGCGACGAGGGCGTACTGGCTCTGCTGACCGAAAGTAGCTACTCGGACGCCGAAGGCCGCACTCCCACCGAACACACCCTGCAACAAAGCTTTCATGACGTTATTGAGCAATCTCAGGGTCGCATTTTTTGCGCTGTGTTTTCTAGCAACATGAACCGAATTCAGATGATTGTCAACGCCGCGGTAGCCGCCGGCCGACACGTGGCACTAGACGGTCGCAGCATGATGGCCTACGCCGAAATTGCCGTGCGCCAAGGCATTTTGCGCGTACCAAAAGGGACTTTTATGGCCATGCGCGACATCGCCAATATTGCCGACGACAAAATTCTGGTCATGGCCACTGGCGGCCAAGGCGAGCCCAACGCTGCGCTACAAAAAATGAGCGAAGGCACGCACAAATACATTAAATTAAAACCTGGCGACACAGTAGTTGTTAGTTCGTCGCCAATTCCAGGCAACGAAATTCGCTACGACATGATTGGCAACAACCTGGCCAAACTGGGAGTTCATTTGTTTAGGCACCCAACCCACGAAGTCGATGGTTGCGGGCCGTTGCACGTTTCGGGTCATGCCCGCCGCGACGAAATGCGCGAAATGATCAATATGGTTCGACCTAAGTACGTCATACCAGTTCATGCCGGAGCCTTGCGCCGCCGTTACCATGCCGAACTGGCCATCGAGGAGGGCTGGCCCCGTGACAACGTCTTACTGCTCAACAACGGCGACAGCGTTTATATGGACGGCGACGACTACGACCACGCTGGCCAAGTGCCCCACGGCAGCCTACTGGTGGACCAAACTGGCTCCATTGTAAATGGCGTGGTTGTTAAAGACCGTGTCATGCTTGCCGAAGAGGGCCTAGTGGCCGTCATTCTAACCATCGACAAACGCAGCGGCCAGCTGCTAACCAGCCCCGACATCATCAGCCGCGGTTTCATTTACATGCGCGATAGCGAGGAGCTAATGAACGACTTTAGGGCCGAGTTAAGACGAGCCGTGCAACAGCGCTTCAAGCGAGTTGATCTGGACAGATTTAAGCAAGAAATTAAAGAACATGTGACGCACTTTTTGTTTGACCAAACCAATCGCAGTCCAATTGTTATACCAGTTGTTAACGTGGTTGGCGGGCGCAGCGAGCGCGGTCAAAACGGTGGTCAAAACGGCAACAATGGCGGCACTAGTAGCAGAGCCAACGGTGGCGGACAAAAGAATAATTCTGCCGACAATACCCCAGCGCCAGCTCCCGAGCCGCCCAAACCCACGCCCGAGCAAATTGCTGCCGAGCAGCAACAGCGCTTCCAGGAAATGCGAGCCAAATTGCTCGGTCAAGACACCAGCACCTCGTCCTAAAGTATTGGCATTACTTACTTAAAGCCAATTGTTGTTTTAGGAGGCCTGAGCTTTAAGAGCTTTTTCTTGGGCAATCACATCTTTGCGGCGAACATTATACATGCGCCTAAAAATAATCATGGCGCAGGCGCCGATTGGTATGGCTACCAAGGCTCCAAAAAATCCGGCAATAACCGCGCCACAAAGGGCCGACAAGAACACTGCAAATGGTGACATTTCGACTGTGCGACTCATGACTCGTGGCACCAGAACATAGTTTTCGAACTGCTGATAAACAATAAAAAATCCGAGCATAATTAGGAAAGAGCCTAGATTACTAAATGCCGCCACCAACAGCACAATGGCCGCTCCAAGTGTGGCGCCAATCATTGGTATTAGGTCGGTTATGGCCACCAAAACTCCTAATAAGATGGGGTACGGCAGGCCAACTATCCAGCAAACTAAAGCAGATATCACGCCAGCCACCACACTGGTTAACAAATTCCCGTTTACATATCCAGTAATGGCCGAATAAAGGTTGCGCTGCAACATTCTGGCCTCGTGGCTAATATTTGGCGGCAATAAATCAATCGATTGATTCAAAATTCGCGGCCCATGAACCGACAAATATACTGTTAGTGCCAAAATTGTTAAGGTGGCCCCAACACTAGACAAAAGAGCCGAAACATTAGTCAGGGACCGAATAAAAAACCTCGACATGTAATTTTGTATTTCTCCACGACGTGTTCTTATATATTGATCTGCTTTTTGTTCTCGCAATAGTTTTAGCGGACCGCTCTGAGCATTATCTATGCTGTTTTCGATGTTATTAGTGATTGTCGGCCAATTAGACACTAAAGTACTGGTTTGGCGAATTACGGGCGGTATGAAGGCTGCCGTTATTGACAGAAGAGCCACAATGATTGCCGTGGCAACAAGGCCGGTGGCCAATGTTCTACGCTTATCGGGCATATTACGAGCCAATCGGGTTACTAACGGGTTGATGACCACGGCCAAAAAAGCACCAACCGACAACCAAACTAAAATATTACGTATTTTATAGGCCGTGCCTATAGCAGCTGCGAACACCAATATCGTAATCAGAACTTTGACTGTTTTAATGACTGTTTCGTCGCGTTGCATTAGATACTCCTTAGCCTTTGCTAATTTAAGTATACTACGCGTAGCTGTATCGCCGCCAGACTTGGATATTGAATAAAAATTTAAGGCTTAAATCATAAACAACAAAATAGCAATTCCCCAAATAATAACTAGGGTTCGCACAGCATTCTTGCGAAGACGAATGCCGTAGTGCGCACCGATGTGCCCACCCAGCGCATTGCCATAAGATAAGTAAATGGCCGCCTCCCAATTAACTAGTCCGTGCCGCAAAAAGTAAGCACATGATACAATGTTCAAAAATAAAGCTATAACATTTTTAAGGGCATTCATTTGATTAATACTACGCAGAGTTGTTAGGCCCAAAAAAGCCAAGATTATTATTCCGTAGCCAGAGCCAAAATAACCTCCATAGATGCTAGCCATAAAAATAATCAGGCTAATTACTAGCATAAAAGCCTTGTGATGCTTAAAGTTTACCGCTAGGCCCTGTCGACTAAAAAGTAATTTGTGTAGCCAGGGCTGGGACACCAACAAAATTATGGCAAACAAAATAAACCAGGGAACTATAGTCAAAAATTCACCATCTTTAGTTCGCAATAATGCCCACGCACCAGCTATGCTGCCCGCCATTGCCGGAAAAATTAGTAGGAAATATTGTTTGCGTATTCTTTTTAGATAGCGGCGATAACCCCAAGTTGCAACCAGAGTACCAGGCAGAACACTTATGCTAGTAGTTATGTTGGCGACAATAGGAGACAAACCAAAGTACATAAGCAGCGGGAAAGAAACCAAAGACCCACCGCCAGCCACAGCGTTGATAACGCCCGCCACAAATCCAACTAACATCAATAACAGACGATCATGAAGCATAAACTTTATTATACCCGCCAGGCGGCAATACCAGCTAATTATTGTTTACAGGTTTAGCGGGTGGCGAATATAGGATTAAACAATTTCAACCCATCGATTGATTTAAAATCAGAGGTGTTTGCCGTCCACAGTTCGGCATTGTAGACGATTGCCGTAGCCGCAATGATCGCGTCTGGGGTTTTGATCCTATGCTTTTGACGGAGTTTGATGGTTATATCGACAATCTCACTGCTCAGTTCCGCCAGTAGTCCGGTGTTGAGCAGGGAATTAATTATTTTTGCCTCCTTGACAGACAAGTCCTTAAATCCTAGAGCTTCGATCTTGGTAATTACCGAAAATATTGGGGAAATACTCTTGGCCATGGCAATATTGCCGATCCCGTCTTGCTTGTACCAATAGATCAAAACATTAGTATCGATAATTACTGATTTCACGACCAGTTTTGACGCTCATTTCGCTGCCACTTAGATGGATTAGAAATGCTGTCCCAAGCTGGGATTTTATCCTTTTTTACTGAGGCCGAGAGCTTTGCGTCAAGGTCAGCCAACGTTCCTCCATACGTCTGTGGATCGGGCAGGGAAACCTTGGAGCCAAGACGCAGCCTATTCCGTTCGGCATAAGATTTGGGCACACGCAGGGCAAATGAGTTGCCGGTCTTGATAACAGTTGCTATGGTCGTTTTCATTGTAACTACAATTGTATATACAACATTAAATTTTGTCAACCCGTTTATCTAGAGCTTGAAAGTTGGTACACAGTAATTCAATAAATCCAAAAAGTATCAATTTATATGCGTGCCAGAATCTTTTATAATGCTGCGCTTTTTTAGCGCAAGACATAGTATCAAGATGCAGACAGCAACCAAAATAAGAACTCCCGAGTATAAAAATGGATTCGCAAACGGGCTAGAGAAGTGAAAGACTGTGAAAGTCATATTTATCATCGCGTGATAGACAATGACAGGCCATAGTTTAGCCGCAGATTTTGAATACATCCACGTCATAATGATTCGGTTTTGTATAGACAATATGCCCATGCCAACCATAAAATGTGCTCCGTTCTGCAAAAACCACGGCCAAACGTGAATTAATGACCAAACAAAACCAATAATCAACCCCGCAGAGATAACCCCATATTTCTTAAGTAGACTTGGTGTAGACAGCCACGTCCAGCCCACTTCCTCAAAAGCTGCTGCAATGTAATAAATAAGAAAATAAACCGGTAATTGCCACAGGCTTACAGAGAAACCATCAAATATCACGCCGTTCGCTCTAAGAACGGTGAATGTGAGCAGCGCCAAAAGTGGCATTGAGATGAAAGCGATAGCAATCACCTTAAAGTCTGCGCGTTGGGGGATACAGGCTTGCCACATTTGCCTGACCGCACTTTTTCCACCAATATTATATACAAAAATACTGGTAATTATTGGAAGCACAAAAATCAACAAGGCATTTAACTGCATATTAAATGGCAGTCCATTGACATGAGTAATCGATCCAAGCACCCAAAAAGGGATGGTCACAGACACAACAGCAATAAAGTATTTATATATCAGTAGTGGCCTAAGTTTTTCCATATTTTAACTGTAGCAGAAAGTCATTTTAATCTAAAAATACAGGCCTTACGAAAACGACAGTCGTAAAAACAAAACCCTACTAACACAAGACGCTAGCCAAGCTTTAGATGGAGTGCAAGCATGTTGAAATGAATTCGATAATTTAAGCAGAGGGACAAGCCCCTCTTGAGATCACCTGAAATAAAATTGGTACACCCGATACGATTTGAACGTACGACCTTCAGTACCGCAAACTGACGCTCTATCCAGCTGAGCTACGGGTGCATAAAACCAGCAAGCTAAGATTATATCATAAAACAGGGGTGGATACCAGGCCGTTTGCAGCACCAGCCAAATCTAAAACCTAAGGTCTAGAACCGCAAGTGATGCATCAAGCGGTCGGTAAAATCTAGCTCGTATTCCTGGTAGGGTAGCGCCTCACTGAGCATATCGACTATTCGTTCGGCCATATCGGGGGCAAAATATATGCTCAGACCGGGCTTAAAACGCTCGAGCGGCATAAACCAAACCGACTCTACGCCAGCCTCCCGCACCACCGAAAACGACTTAAAACTGCTATAAGGATAGAGCTTTTCGGCCACTTGCACGCCCTGGTCGCTGAGCGAATAGTTTAATTCCCTTGGTTTGCGCGCCGCCATAATCCCAAACAAAATAGCCGCAATTACCACGGTTCCGCTGGTCAACTTGTCGCGAGTTAGCAAATAGATTAGCCCGGTAATCACAATTGCCGCCACACCCAAAAGAACATACCACCCAGAATCTTTGTCGTGAGGAATAAACTCCGACGCCGTCCATGTTAAACCATTGGTTGGCGCGGGCGGGCTGCTGGGTTGTGGCTGTATTGGTATTTGAGGTTGAGGTTGCGCATAGGCTTGCGGCCGAACCGGGACTTGAGCAGCCTGCACAGCAGGCAACTCGGCCGGCACAGCCGGTACTGTCGGTACTGCCGGTACATTGGGCAAAGCAGAAGGTGCGGAGCTAGTAGCTATATTTGTCACTAGTACTTCTTGGTTAACAGAGTTAGTTGTTGGCTCCGATTGGTCACCGGGCGTAATAACCTGAGGTTGCATAAGCGTATTGTATCATGATTTGCTGGGCGCGACACTGGCCAACAAAACCCAACCTAGCGTATACTACCCCTTATGGACGCAGTTGAGGACATAAAAAATCGCTTAAGCATAGAAGATGTTGTTAGCCAATACATCGAGCTCAAGCGAGCCGGGCGCAATTACAAGGCGCTGAGTCCGTTTAGCCAAGAAAAAACGCCCAGTTTTGTGGTCAGCCCCGAAAAGCAAATCTGGCACGATTTTAGCAGCGGCCGCGGCGGCGACATGTTTAGTTTTGTTATGGAGACTGAGGGGCTAGACTTTAAGGGAGCGCTAGAGCTGCTGGCTCGCCAAGCCGGCGTCGACCTAAGCCAATACAAAGGGCCGGGACGGGCCGGCGGTGCGACGGCCGCCAAGCAAAAAGAACGGCTTTATGCCGCCCTAGACCTGGCCGCTAAGTTTTATCAGGCTCATTTTGCCAAAAATAAACTGGCTCAAGACTACATCATTAAACAGCGACATTTTAACAAACAAAGTGTGGTAGATTTTCGGCTTGGTTATTCGCCCAGTAGTGGCAGCTCGTTGACAACTTTTTTGCTGGGCAAGGGTTTTTCGGCTGCCGAGCTTAAAAAAGCCGGCCTAGCAACCAACCGCAGCGGTCGAGGCCTGGGCGATTTGTTTCGCGGCCGAATAATGATACCGCTCATGGATAGCACTGGCCGGGTAATTGGTTTTACCGCGAGGCAGTTGGTCCAAGAGGGCGCCCAATCGCCCAAATACATAAACACCCCTTCAACGCCGTTATACGACAAAAGCCGCCACGTATTTGGCCTGCACCTAGCCAAAGAGGCCATTCGCAAAAGCCAATTTGTGGTTATTGCCGAGGGCAATCTGGACGTCATTGCCAGCCATCAAGCTGACGTGCGCCAATGCGTCGCCACGGCTGGCACCGCTTTAACGGCGGCGCAGCTCAAGGCGCTTAGCCGTTTTACCGACGACATCCGCCTGGCGTTCGACCAAGACAAAGCTGGTCTGGCGGCCGCCGAAAGGGCTATACCAATTGCGGCTGCCTGCGGCGTATCGCTGGGCATAATCACGGTGCCAGCCGGAAAGGATCCGGACGAACTCATCCGCCAAGACCCAGCTGCTTGGCAAAAAACTATCGAGCAGCCTCAATATGTTGTCGATTGGCTTATGGACCGCTATGCAGGGCTACTCGACATCACCTCGGCACAGGGTAAACGCGCCTACACCGACAAGCTGCTCAGTGTGGTGGGTCAGCTAGAGGATTCGGTAGAACGTGACCATTACCTGCAAAAAATTGCCAAGACTCTTGGGGTGGGCATGGATGCTCTGCGCGACAAAACTCGGACCTTAAAAAAACAATCTGGCCAAACTGTTCGCAAACGGCCTATAAAGCAATCCGCATTCGAATCGTCGCAGCAAAATACAGCTAGTCGGGATCAAATAAAAAACCAAAATAACCTGCTGGCTCTGGGCCTAATTTTGCCTAGTCTGCGCGAATACTTGTATGTGGTGACACCGCAAATGTTGCCCGACCAGCAGGCCAAAAAGCTGCTAAATTTTTTAAAAGCTCAGCCAGATTTTAACTACGACAACCAAAACCAAGCCGCACCTCTGTTGCCAGAATTGGCTCAGTATGGTAGAGTATTAGCATTACTTTTTGAAGAACTTTATCAACATCTCGAGGTATCGGAGCTTCGTCACGAAGCCGCTCGGTTGCAGATGCGAGTGATAGAGACATATGTCAAAGCCCAAAAACGCCTGCTGGCCGAACAAATGCAAGCAGCCAGCGAAGCCGGTCTAGAAAATCTGCTTGAAAAAGCTAAAGAATTAGACGTTTTACTCAAAAATATTTAACCAATTATTATCAAGTGGCAAAATGCCAAACTTGCAACAACAGAATAGGAGCCTTAATGCCTAAATCACCCAAAAAGTCTGCCGCCCAGCCAGAACCAACCGCCGACCCAGCTGCCACCTACCAAGAACTGGTGGCCAAAGCCAAAAAAGCCGGCCAAATAGACCAACGCGACATTAGCGCAGCCATACCCGACACCGCCGAAAACGTCGACGAACTAGATCGTCTTTACACCGAGCTAGCCGACAGCGGCATTAAAATTATTAGCTCGGCCGGCGGCGCCACCGTCGAAATGAGCGACGAGTGGGAAGCCGAGGAAGACGAAGCCGAAGTGGTCCTAAACGAGCAAGTATACCTAGACGACGTAGCCGACGACTCGGTGCGCTTGTACCTGCGAGAAATAGGTAAAATACCCCTGTTAAACGCCGAGGAAGAATTGGCCCTAGCCCAAAAAGTAGTCGCCGGCGACAAGGGCGCCAAAGACAAAATGGCCGAGGCCAACATGCGGCTGGTGGTTAGCATTGCCAAACGCTACGTTGGGCGCGGGCTAGACCTACTAGACCTAATTCAGGAAGGCAATACCGGCTTGCTGCGTGCCGTCGAAAAGTTCGACCCCGACAAAGGTTTTAAATTTAGCACCTACGCCACCTGGTGGATCCGCCAGGCCATTACCCGCGCCATTGCCGACCAAGCTCGCACCATTCGCATTCCGGTGCACATGGTCGAAACCATCAACAAATTGCTGCGCACCCAGCGCCGCCTGACCCAAGAACTTAACCGCGAACCGACCAACGAAGAAATTTCCAAGGCCATGGAAATTGACGTCGACAAAGTCGAGCACATTATGAAAATCAAGCAGGACATTTCTAGCCTAGACGCCTCAGTCCGTGACGACGAGGAAGACAGCGTACTGGGCGACTTTATCGAGGACGAAGACACCGTCAGCCCCGAAGAATCAGCCACCGGCAGCCTGCTAAAAGGGCACGTCAAAGACATGCTAGGCGCACTGACTGAGCGCGAGCAAAAAATCCTTAAACTGCGCTTTGGCCTAGAAGACGGCAAAAGCCACACCCTAGAAGAAGTCGGCCAAGAATTTAACGTCACCCGCGAGCGAATCCGCCAAATAGAAGCCAAAGCCCTGGCCAAACTGCGCAAGCACAAAGACGCCCGCAAACTTCACGACTATATAAAATAACAAATTATTTTTGCATATCATGTACAGGAACTATGTGCAAATAGCCGCAGCGTTTACACTTCCCCCCAAATCTCCCTCGATAATATGCCATGTGCTAAGCTCCTTAACCAACCTCCTCGCAAGCTTGACTAGATTCTTTTTTGTGGGTACAATGTACCCATGACGACGCTAACTACCAAATTGGTCAAAGATGGCAATAGTGTAGCTGTTAGGCTGCCGAAAACCGCCCTGATCTTAAGTGGTTTGCAAAGCTCTACCGTAATCAACATGGACATACAGCACGGTAAAGTCACACTAAGGCCAGCCGAAAGCCCGCGTCAAAAATGGGTCGCCAAAATAGAACAGATCCAAAAATCACAGGCAGCCGCACAGCTGGCCGATGAGGAATTACAAGATTGGGGCGCGACGCTTAGCGATGGTCTCGACTAGAAAAGCCCAACGATTCGATGTGCATTGGGTTTGCTTAGACCCTACGCTCGGCAGTGAAATTAAAAAAACTCGCCCTTGCATCGTAGTGTCGCCCGACGAAATGAATCAGAGCCTCAAAACTGTTACCATTGCGCCACTAACCAGTACAATTATTGACTGGCCATTTCGCACAACCATAAAAATGGGCCAACGGCAGTCATCGGTCGCCTGCGACCAAATCAGAACCATAGACAAAAATCGCTTAGTAAAATACATTACTAAATTATCGCCCAAAGAACAGCAAGCGGTTGCGCGCATCCTGCAAACCATCTTCGCACTTTAGAGCCTAACACTTCTGTTATAATTTACCATGCAATGCTGCATAAAAACCACAAAAAACTCATAATAGAGATGGCGCAGGCAGAAAAAAGTGTGACAGTTGGCGCCACTTACTACCACTATAAAAAAGTAGATCAATTTTACAGAGTAGTAGGCATAGCTATACTAGAAGCCACGGACGAACTATGCGTGATATATCAAGCGGAATACGACAAACGATTAACTTTTGTGCGCCCACTAGCCAGCTGGCTCGAAACAGTAGAGTTTAACGGCCAAACAGTAGAACGTTTTAGCAAGAAAGCCTAAAAGGGATTACTAAATTACCAACAGGGGTTACCAACAGGGTTAAGTGAGTGGTAATGGCTGCACAAAAACCACTAGCCTAAGCGCTCTCCAGACCATCTTCGCTTAGTACTTGGTGAAGCTGTTCAAGCAAGTCCTGTTTGGTTGAATTATTAGTTAGGGTGTAGTCGGCGTTGGCGATTGGCCCGCCTTTTTCTAGGTTTTCGATTTCGGCATATTCACGAGCCGATACCTCGGCATCGGTCAGTGGCCTGACTGGCCGCTGAGCTAACCGGGCGTGGCGAACTTTACGCGGAGCCGTTATGGCAATAATTATTGCGTTTTCGCCGAAGCGCTCTTTAAAAACTTTATACTCGCTCCAGCTGTACAGGCCGTCTACGACCATCATTTGGCATCCATCTTGAGCCTGTTGCTCGATCTTGGCAACAATCCTATGAGCGTAAGCTTCTTTGCCTTCTTTTGCCCGTATGTCTTCGCGCACTGTGCGCTCGTTCGCTTCGTTAACTTGTAGTCCGCGAGCCTTTACTTCGTCAATTGTAATGCCGCCAAAATAGGCCGATGGAATGCCTTTAGACTCTAGCTCTTCGACACACGTACTTTTGCCAGCACCAGGCATGCCAACAAAAGTTATAACTTTTATATCCATTGGAGATATTTTAACATATTTGATCTGTTATTTGCTAGAATGTGAGTATGCAAAATGCCTTACTGGCCGAATACAAAAAATTGGTCGACCAGGATATTCAAGCCTACGGCAAAACTATGCAAGAGCAAGCCAAGCAGTATGGCGAGGCTGCCCAAATTACGGCCGAAGCTTTTGTGGCAATTTTGACCAGGGGCGGCAAGCGCATTCGTGGCTGTTTAGTGTTAACTGGCTACGCTATGTGTGGTGGCACCGATCGGGCAGTTGCCTTGCAGGCGGCCCGCGCCATCGAAATTATCCAAGCCTATATGCTTATTCAGGACGATATTCAAGACAAAAGCTCACTGCGCCGTGGCGGCCCAAGCGCTCACCACTCACTACAGCAGACTCATAAAGACCTGGGTTTGCAGAGTAGCGCCGAGCACTTTGGCTTAAGTTTAGCCTTAAACGCTGCTGGCGCTGGCAACCATGCCGCTCAAAGCATTTTGGCTAGCCTGCCGGTAGACCCGGGGAGACGGCTAGACGCCATAATCCACCTCAACGACTGTTTGGTCGCTACCACCTACGGCCAATCCGGCGACATCTACAACGAGTCGGCCCAATCCGTTACCGAGCAGGACATTACCAACGTCATGATCCAAAAAACCGCCTACTATACTGCGTGGAATCCGCTAGTCCTGGGCATGTTGCTAGCGAGGACCGTAACTCCGACCGAAATACAGCTAGCCAAGCGGTTTGCCCTAGAAGTTGGCCAACTTTTTCAGCTCAGCGACGATTACGTAAGCACTTTTGCCGGCGCCGCAAAAACTGGCAAAAACCCGCGCGATGACCTAGCCGAGGGTAAACGCACCATGCTGGTCCAATACAGCCTAGATCACGCTGGTGCCAAAGACGCAAAATTCTTAAAACAGTGCCTAGGGACAAGCTTAAGCCAAGAATCTTTTGAACGTTGCAAAAAAATTATGCAAGATTGCGGAGCAGTGGAGGCTATTAAAAACCGCATGCGGCGGCACACGGCGGCAGCTGGTAAAATTCTGCAAACGGCGCCAAAAAACTGGGAGGCTAAAAACGTGGCAGTCTTAAATTCTATCGTCGAAAAACTACTGAATCGTACTTACTAGGTTGCTTTACTGGGTTGTTTGGGCTGGTTTTAGTACTCGCTGGGCCTCGCGCACTAGCAAAAATATAGCAGCGGCACCCAGTGCGTACAGCCAATCAATCAGACTAAGCGAAGACGAGTGAAAATAGCGGCTCACCCAAGGGTTGTAAATAATATTGGTTACACAAAACAGCGACAGAGCTATGGCCCCCCAATAATAACCGTTGCTCAGCTGATAGCGACTAAAAAACCCGTGGATGCTGCGCCGCTGGGTAATATTAACCAACTGGCAGCACACCACCGTTAGGTAAGTCAGGCTGGTGGCCTTAAAGTACAAAATGCTAGTGGTATCGAAATGAGCTGGGTTAACGCCGGCGCGCCGGAAAAACAGTAGATAGTTCAAAAATGCCAATCCACCAATAATTAGCCCGCACCACAGCAGATCTATAATGGCTTTGGTGTGCAAAATGTGAGCCCGCGGGTTGCGCGGTTTTTCTTGCATGGTTTGGCCCTCGGCAGCGTCCCAGCCCAGCGCCGCAATCGGAAAAAGTTCGGCCACTAGGTCTATGGCCAAAATTTGCATAACCGAAATAGCTAGCGGAATATGCCATATGCTAACAGCGGTCAAGCTAGCCAAGTTAACAAATAACTCGGCTGTATTAGATGTAAAACAGCTAAGCGTACCCTTTTTGATATTGGCAAAAATGGTCCGACCGGCCTGCACAGCCTGAACCAGAGTACCAAAACTATCGTCGAGCAACACAATCTCGCTGGCCTGCTTGGCCACGTCGGTACCGGTTATGCCCATGGCGACGCCGATATTGGCCCGCTTGAGCGCCGGCGCATCGTTGATGCCGTCGCCGGTTACGGCAATAACCTCGTCGGCCTGGCGCACTATGGTCACAATCCGCAATTTGTCTTCTGGGCTGACTCGGCTAAAAACGGTACCTCCCAGCCGCACATGCTGCAAAATGTCGGCGTCGGTCATTGTGGGCACCGTGTTGCCCTCGATAATGACTAGCGGAGCGCCACCGTCTCTTTTTAGACCGGCTTGCTTGGCGATGGCGTCAGCCGTTAGGGCGAAGTCGCCAGTTATAATGTTAACCCTTATGTGAGCCGTGTCGGCGGCGGCCATGGCGGCCGGCACTTCTTCGCGCAAGGGGTCAATCATGCTGACCATGCCCAAGTAGGTTAGGCCCGACTCAACTTTGTCCATTTCGGGGTTTTTAGCATCGGCAGGACTTAGCTCGCGAAAAGCAAAGCCAAGATTACGCATAGCATGCGACGACTGCTCCTGGTGTTGTTGCATAAACCACTTTTTGTCCTGATCGGTCAGCGGGCGAACAACCTGACCGTCGTGCCAGTGAGTACAGCGACCCAGCAAGCTCTCGGGCGCACCTTTGACCAGCGCCATATCGTGGCCGTTAATTTGGCGGATCGAGGCCATGCGCTTGCGAACCGAATCAAAGGTAAACTCACGCTGCTCGGGATGCTCGGCGTCTAGTAAGTTGGTGTCCAGACCGGCCTTGCGAGCCAGGGTCAAAAGTGCGCCCTCGGTGGGGTCGCCCAGGCAAAACCAAGCGGCATGCTCGGAGTCGGGCGGCAAAACCTTGGCGTTGCTGGCCAGGGCACCGCACATAAAAAATAGAGAGTACTTTTGCAGCAAAGAGGTTGGCAATTTTTGGGCATTGGCGTCGGCAATAAAGCCGTTGGCTTCGTAGCCAATGCCAGTTACCGGGTAGCTGGTTTTGCCTATCAGCACCCGTTGGACAGTCATTTGGTTTTTGGTTAATGTGCCGGTTTTGTCGGTGCATATTATATGAGTTGCGCCCAGAGTTTCGACAGCCGATAGCGTTTTTACCAACGCACGGGCCTTGGCAAGCTTGTTGGCGGCCTGAGCCAGCGCGGTGTTAACCTCGGCCGGCAAACCTTGAGGGATTAACGAGCTGGCAAAACCAATCGCAAACAAAAAGGCACCTTTTATGCCAAGATCGGCGCGAATAGCGATTGGTAGCAAAGCGGCACACAGCAAAGCGACGCCAATAGTGACGCGGCCAGCGATGTTATTTAGCTCATGCTGAAGCGGGCTTAGGTCGCGGGGCGCTGCCTGGCTGAGGCTGGCGATGCGGCCTAGCTCTGTTTGCATACCGGTGCCAATGACTACGCCGATTCCTTCGCCCATGGCTACGGTTGTGCCCATAAAAACAATGTTTTGACGCTCACCAAATGGCACGGTGCCAGCAATTGGGTGAATAAATTTGCGGCTAGGGTTGCTTTCGCCGGTCAGGGCAAAGTCATTGGTGGCCAGCTCCATTTCGCTTAGTAGTCTGAGGTCGGCCGGCACGCTGTCGCCCTCGGTAACCCTAACGGCATCGCCCGGCACCAGGCTGGCCGAATCTACCTCTTGGAGCTTGCCGTCGCGGTACACCTCGGCCCGCGGCTTAACCAGCTTTTCGAGCGCCTGCATTATTTTTTCGGCCTTGTATTCTTGCATAAAACCAAGTGTGGTATTAAACATAACCAAAGCCATTAGGACAATTGCAGTTTGCCGGTCTCCCAGATAAGCAGATATTAGCGCACTAACCAAAAGCAGGACAATCATTAAGTCGCGAAATTGGCGCAAATATTTGCGCCAGGCCGAGTCGCCGCGCGTTACCGCCTTAAGCTCATTGGGGCCGGCGCGAGCAAACCGGCGCGCAGCCTCGTCGCTACTAAGACCGGTTGCGCTAGAATTAAGAACCTTAAGCGTTTCGTTGCCATCCAGCTGAGAATAGTCAACTTTAACTGGGGCAGGATCGCCATTAATAGGCTCCTTGGGGTTATTCATAATTATAATTATAACCATTTTGCGGCTAGCGCATGAAAAAAGCTTAACCACAACAAACCGCTTAACTTTGCAAATTTTGATATTTTTTTATATAGTATTGTCACTATGAGCCATCTAAGCCCAGAGTATCGGCGGCCCAACGAAGGTGAAACAATAGCTCAACCCCTGTTACCAGTGGCTGATTTGGGGCGACTAGCGGCAGAAAACACTCTAGAAGCAGAAATCAAAAACCCACCCCTGGATGCCGGATTGCTGGACATGGCATTGGCCGGCGAAGCTGGTGGTTACCGGCCATACTCGATTGATATGCTAACTTTTATCGGCAAAAAACCCATATTGGCCTGCCCCTTGGGTGTTGAGGGCGAAATAATCGCTCTACCAAAAGGCTTCGATGGCAGGCTCCTGGCAAAAGAAGACGAAATAATCTTAAGCCAATACATTCAAGCCGGGCTTAATGCCGCCGCTATGCTAGAATATGACCAAGCCGGAGACTGGCCCGAACAACGGCTCCGCATACTGGAATCGGTTGTAAAAGACGGCAAAAATGCAACCGACCAAATCATATTTTCGAATATGCGATTGCTTAAAAAAATTGTCCGAAATCCGAGTTATAAAAATCACTTAACTGCCGGTTTTGGTGTCAATGATCTAGAAAACGAAGTTCTGGCTAGCGGCCTTTTGCGCGCCGCAAAGAAATTTGACTGGCGCAAGGGTTATAGATTTAGCACCTACGCCACTAAATGGATGCACCAGGGGTCAAACCGATCTATCGACGACAAATCCAAAACAATACGCATACCTACCAACCTAGTTAACCACGTCCTGGCAGCCGACAGACTGATTCGTGACGCCTACTCAGGCGCGAGCCAGGGCGGAGGCACAAGAACATTGACAGAGATCAGCCCCCAAGAGCTTAGGGAACTAGCCGAAAAAAATGACTACAAAATGATTGCCGAAAGGGTTGATGATATCATAATCGCTGCCCGCCTCAGAATGTTAGCCTCGCTCGACCAGCCAGTAAGTGCGGAAACGACCGGTGGCCAAGCTTCCACTTTATATGATTTAACACCTGCCGACGACACGGCAGACCAGCAACACCAGCTCATAGAGGACAAGATAATTGTCCAAAGCATTTTGGGACTATTAGCCCCAAAACCAGGAGACGACGCAAAAACCAAAAAAACCAAAGCCCTAAGCCTGGCCGTAATAAAACTACGCTTTGGCCTAGAGGAGGGCGGTCAGCCTATGACAACGGCGCAAATTGGCAAGTTACTGGGCATTCATTGGGAAAAGGTTCGCCTAATAGAAAAAAGGGCCTTGGATTCGATTAGGCATCAATTAGCTGTAAAAACCGATAAAACCGACAGCAATCAGCCAGACGATATATAATAGAGTCATGACAGAGGCCAAAAACAAGACTAAGCCGAGCAAAAAACTGGCAATAATAGATGGTAAAAGCGTTTTTTACCGAGGTTATTATGCCATGCCCGGCCTAAGCACCAGCGACGGCACGCCAACTGGCGGCGTTTACGGATTCGCCGTTATGGCCCTCGAGGTAATAAAACGGCTGCAACCCGATTATGTCTGCGTAGCCTGGGACAAACCCAAAACCAACATCCGCCGGCGCCTAGAAATGTATCCAAAGTACAAAGCTGGCCGCAAACCGCCTCCAGCCGATTTTTATACTCAAATACCCCTGTTGCACGATCTGCTTAGCGCTTTTGGTTGGCCACTCTACGAACTAGACGATTACGAGGCCGACGACATCATGGGAGCTTTAGCCGTTCAGGCGGCCGCGCAAAACATAGAAACTTTGCTAATTACCAGTGACATGGACATGCTGCAGCTGGTTAACGACCAAGTGCAGGTTTACGCGCTCAAAAAGGGCCTCAGCAATATTGAGCTTTTCCATCCGGCCAGCTTTACCCAAAAATACGGCCTTAGGCCCGACCAATTTTTAGACCTAAAGGCGCTAAAAGGCGACAGCTCCGACAACATTCCCGGCGTGCCGGGCGTAGGCGAAAAAGGAGCGATCGAACTTCTTAAAACCTACGAAACACTAGACGGCGTCTACGAAAATTTGGGGTTGTTACGCGACAGTTTGCGCAAAAAACTCGAGGCCGGCAAAGACCTGGCTTACCTTAGCAAAGATCTAGCCGCCATCTGGACAGACGCGCCAATTAAGCTAGACCTTAAAACCCTAGACGTACATCACCTAAACCCAGCCAAAGTGGCCGAACAACTGCAAAAATTAGAGTTCCGCACGCTGGTTCGCCAGCTGCCCGATTACATGCATTTGCCGCCCGATGCGGATGCGGCCAACCAGGCAGCCGGTGCAACCAACGGTATGACCGCAAGCGGAGTAAGCGGGGTGAGCGGCCAGGCAAAAGCCATAAAAACGGTTATTATAGACACGCCGGCCAAATTGGCCGATGCAAAAATCGGGCCCAACCCGCCCGCAAAACAAACCACCAAAACAGATCAAAACGTAGTCCTGCAAGCCATTAGCGAGCAGCCTCATGGTCGCCAGCCGCTGTGGCTAAGCGTGTCGCCAACCGAAGATCAATTATTTTTATTTGACCTCAGCCAGCTAGACGCAGCCAAGCTCAAGGACAAATTAGCCGGCTTGCTACGTAGCCCAATTATTGGCTACGACCTAAAATCGTCCTTGCAGACTTTGCGGCATCTTGGCTTGGATCTGCCGACTGTTTCTCACGACGTTCTAATTGGCTCTTTTTTGATCAATAGCCTCCAGCGCGAACAAAGCCTCAGCGAGCTGGCCGCCAATGCCCTAGCCATACACCTAGCCGACCCACCCAGCCACAGCGCGCCGGCCAAAGAAATTGCCGAGTATCAGGCCGGTATGGCCGCCACCATTAGGGCCTTGGCGGCACATCAGCAGGCCGAGCTGGCCAAAACGCCTTCGGTGCAAAAGCTAGCCGCCCAAATCGAATGGCCAATTATACCAGTGCTCGCCGCCATGGAATACCGCGGCATGAAGTTAGACAGCCAGTACCTAATGCTTATGGCCGACCAAGTGGCCGACCTAATTAGCGACATTCAACAGCAAATTTATGGCCTGGCCGACCAAGAATTTAACATAGCCAGCCCGGCTCAATTAGCCACTGTCTTGTTCGAAGAACTGCGGCTACCAACGACCAACATCAAAAAGGGCCGAACCGGTTACTCTACCGCCGCCAGCGAGCTGGCCAAACTGCGCAACCAGCATCCAATCATAGACTTTATTAGTCAATTCCGTGAATATAGCAAGCTAAAAAACACTTACATCGACACTTTGCCGCAGCAAGCCGACCAAAACGGGCGCATCCACAGCACATTTAACCTAACGGTCGCCCAAACTGGCCGGCTCAGCAGTACCGATCCAAACCTGCAAAATATTCCGGTCAGAACCGACCTAGGCAAGCAAATCCGCACCGCTTTTATAACCGATACGGGTTTTGTTCTGGTTAGTGCCGATTATAGCCAGTTTGAGTTGCGCTTGGCCGCGGTATTGGCCGAAGACGAAGAGATGATTTCGGCATTTAACCGAGGTATAGACATCCACACCCTGACGGCAGCCCAAGTTTACGACCGTCAGCCCGAGGAAGTCACCAAAAACATGCGCCGCGAGGCCAAAGTAATAAATTTTGGCATTATGTACGGCCTCAGCACCCACGGCCTGGCAGTGGGAACCGGCATGAGCTACGAGCAAGCCAAGCACTTTATAGACAAATATTTCCAGGCCCGGCCCAAGCTAAAACAATACATAGACCAGGTCCGCGAGCAAGCCAAAACTCGCGGCTACGTCGAAACACTGCTGGGGCGGCGCCGGCCAACGCCAGACATTCACTCTAGCAATTTTGCCGTCCGCGAGGCCGCCTACCGCGCAGCCGTTAACATGCCGTTCCAGGGCAGTGCCGCCGACATCATGAAAAAGGCTATGATCGACATTCATCGTCAACTATCCGGCACCCAGGCGCATATGATCCTGCAAGTACACGACAGCGTGATGGTGGAATGCCCAGAGGACGAGGCCAAATCTGTAGCCAAAATGCTAAAAACAACCATGGAAGCAGCCTGCAAGTTACCAGTAGAACTAACTGTAGAAACCAGCATTGGCCAAAATTGGGGCGAACTTTAAATAACTAACTAGCCCTGGCGTAAACAACAAAATAATGGTACAATTGTACTGTTAACAGTGAGATAATTATGTCAACCAGACGCCGAATATTTATTTTCCTAGCTATAATAATTGGACTTGTTTTAATTGTTATGCTTATTACGCGCCTAGGCAACCCTAAAAAGTCGCCTTCAAAGCCAGCACCAGTGGTCAAGCCACTCAAACTAGCCGACTATTCCTCGAGAGATAGCAAGGTAATCCTGATCATCGACGGCCGCCTTAACGGCGATGATGTGCATCGTGCCATACGTATATCTGTTAGTCGCGGTCAACGTCAGCTAGAAGTTATCCAAGGCTACCAAGGCTATGTCATAAAATCCTACAGCTTCGATAACAACCTCGATGCTTATAAGCAATTTATCAATGCCCTAGACTACAGCGGCTTTGCCAAAGAAAAGACCGCCACTATAAAAGATCCGGCTGGCATGTGTCCAAACGGCAACCGCTATGTTTATGAGCTACTCGACAATAACGACCAAAAAATGTATCGCTGGGGTGCTAGCTGTTCGGGCATGGGTAATTCGGGTGGCAATCATCCCAATATTTTGAGCTTATTCAAAAAACAAATAACCGATTACGACAATCTAGTACGCAACGTAGAGCTTTAGCTATAATATACTCATGATAAAAGCTATAATCTTTGATTGCTTTGGTGTCCTAACAACCGATCCATGGCTCGAATTTTGTGCCGACATTCCACCCGGGCCAATGTTAGAACAGCTAAAATATCTAAATCATGCTTTTGATGCTAACCATATTTCGCAAAATGATTTTATAGAGCAAGTGCACACTTTGACTGGCCGAAGCCTAAAAGAAGTCCAGCAAATTTTTAGTTCAGATAGCAATAAAAATACCCAGTTGCTGGATTATATAAAAACCCTAAAGCCCCGTTATAAAATTGGGCTGCTTAGCAATGTGGGCAGTAACTGGGTTAGGGAGAGCTTTTTGACCGCCAAAGAGCAACAGCTTTTTGACCAAATGATTCTGTCGTTCGAAGTTGGCGTGACCAAACCAGACAGACAAATTTTTGAAATTGCTTGCCAAAAATTAGGCGTACAACCAAAAGATGCCGTCATGATTGACGACAGACAAGGCTACTGCGACGCCGCCGAAGCTGTTGGATTAAAATCGGTATGCTTTTTAAATACAAAGCAGTGCAAGGCCGACCTAGACCGCATGCTAGCCAATGCGTAGTGTTGGGCGTTTTTTTAAACCAACTGCTTTTTGCAAAACCGGCAAGTCTAGCCTCAACCTACCAGCCAAAGCGGCACTAGATGCCAAGATAATTACTTGACCATCGTTAAGACGCACACTCACCTTGCTGCCAAATTTTTTATGCACGTAGTTCTTGACAGCCGCCACCTCTGGCGGTTGCCCGCTAAATCTATTTAGTATGTCGGCAATGGCTTCGCTCATATCTATATGATACACGTTGTTAGCTCTACAACCAGCAACCAAAGCCTTGTAGGCTATAATACGAACATAATGTAGCGAGGTTTGCGTGCCAGAACTGCCAGAAGTTGAGACAGTCCGACGTGGTTTAGCCGATTTAATAGTTGGTCGGGTTATTGATAATGCGTCCTACAGCTGGCCCAAAAGCTTCCCCAACGCACCAGCCGATATCGCCAATTACCTTATTGGCAGCCAAGTAACAGATGTGCTCCGCCGCGGTAAAGTCCTGCTTATACAACTATCTAGCGGCTACACCCTAGCTTGTCACCTAAAAATGACCGGCCAACTAGTTTTTGTTGGTCAGCCCAAAGTCGGAGCGCACAAACCAGAAAGATTTGGGGCTGGCCATCCCAACGACAGCCTTATCGGCCATCTGCCAGATCGTTCTACTAGAGTAATTCTTGCTTTTACCGATGGGTCGAACTTGTTTTTTAACGACCAACGTAAATTTGGTTGGCTGCGCTTAGTGCCAACCAACCAATTGGATGAGTTAGATTTTATAAAACGCCTTGGCCCCGAACCGCTAGAAGCCGGCTTTACTTGGCAGGTTTTAGCCAAGCGTTTAGCCCGCCGTCCGCGCAGCAAAGTTAAAGCAGTAATTTTAGACCAAACTATTTTAGTTGGTGTTGGCAATATTTATGCCGACGAATCGTTATGGGCCGCTCAAATTCATCCAGAAACACGGGCTGGCAATCTTAGCACCAGCCAAATTAAAAAATTGCACAAAGAAATAGTGGCAGTTTTGAAGCTGTCGATACAAAAGGGTGGTTCAACAGATCGCAACTATGTTGATGCCGAAGGCAAAAAGGGCAGCTACCTAACATTTGCCCGCGTTTTTAGGCGCGAAGGTCAGGCTTGCCCGCGCTGCAATGAGTTAGTAGTCAAAATTCGTTCGGCTGGTCGCGGCACCCATTTATGCTTAAATTGCCAAAAACTCCAGGAAGATAGGTCATGATCACAACTTTAACCGGCGATAATATCTACGAACTACAGCAAACGCTCAAGACACAAATCAGCAACTTTGCGGCCAAACACGGCAATCTAGCCACAGAAAAATTCGATGCACAAACCACCGACTACGCCACAATAGCCACGGCGCTCCAATCGACCGGCCTATTTGCAGCCAATAAGCTAGTTATTATTTACGAGCCCGGCGCCAACAAGCAACTAGCCGACAACATAGAAACAATTTTAAGTTACGATAGCGACGACATCGAGATTATTTTTGTCCAGAAGCATTTCGATAAACGAACCGGCCTGTATAAGGCCCTAAAAAAACAAACCAATCTACGCGAGTTTTTACAGCCCAACGAAGCCAGTCTTGCAACCTGGTCGCAAAAATATGTTAAAGAGCGCGGCGGCAAGCTAGATCCAGTGGCCAGCCGCCATCTTATTGGCCGGCTGGGCAATAATCAGCAGGCGGTTGCACAAGCATTAGATGTTTTGTTGTTATATCGGCCAAATATTAGCATACAAACCATTGATCTGCTTGTTAGCCCAACGCCTCAGAGCACTGTTTTTAATTTGATCGAGGCCTTGTTAGCCGGCAACATCAAGCAAGCCATGGCCCTTTACGGCCAACAGCGACAGCTAAAAGTTGAACCGCAAGCCATCTTAGGTATGCTAGCTTGGCAATTGCATATTTTGGCCCTATTAAAAACTGCTAATGGCTTGAGTTTAGATGATATTGCCAGGGCGGCAGGCTGCAATCCTTATGTCCTCAAAAAAAGCCAATCTGCGGCTCAAAATATCAGCGTTTCAGCACTAAAAGATTTGCTAAAGTCTACTCTAGATCTAGACATTGCACTCAAAAGCCGAACTATCGATGCCGACGGTGCCATGCAAACTTTCTTATTAACTTGTGGCCAAACGCTTGGCCGCCAAAGCCGATACCAGCAGGTTAGAGTCAGCTTTTTTTGACAGCTTTTTTGGTTGTTTTGGCTGCGGGTTTAGTTGTTGCCTTTGTGACTTTTTTGGGGGCAGCTTTTGCGGTTGTTTTTTTGGCTGTAGATTTTTCGACCTTAGTGCCGGCTGCTTTAGCTTTAGTCGCTATTTGTCGCTGCTTGCGCGCAGCTTTGTTCTTGTGAATAACACCCTTCTTAACTGCTTTATCTAGAGCACTTTGTGCGGCACGGGCATCATCACTGCCCAGGTTAGCCACAAAAGCTTTGATCGAGCTGCGCAGGGCGCGTTTGGTTTTACTGTTGCGAATAGCGGCTTTTTTAGCTACCTTAACACGCTTTTTCGCTGATTTAATAATTGGCATAATGCTCCTTTTACCTGTGATTAGCCTTGAGCTTCGGTTTATTAGCTAGCCCAATGCAACCATGGGCTACCGATTAATCTTGTGATCAGCAATACTATAACAGATGTAACTAATCAAATCAAGGATGTATTTTGCGGCTAGGTTTGTGGGGCTGGTTTATATACTTATTTAGCGCCCGAACCGTGCTGAGTGAAATAATTGATTTCGTTAACTACGTCGAGTAGGGCCTGAGCCTTGGCTTTTTCGTCGGTAATTGCCTGCGCCGCGTCGTAAGCCGACTGCACTAAGCTTTGATCGTCGCTAGCCTGAATTAGCATCATTGTGGTGCGGAACTTTTCTTCTGGAGTTTGGTCTAAATGATTCAACAAGGGTGACAAACTTTGTAAAGCCTGTTGCTTAATGTTAACCAGACCAGAATCGCCAGTAGAGTTAGTAGCATTATTAGCGGCTGATTCGCCAAGTGTCTGACTAAGATCAGGGAGTCCGGCATCTGTGGATGAACTCTGGTTGGTGGCAGTAGAATTGTCTACAATTGGGCTAGAGGCCATTCCGATACCGCCGATATCTGGCAAACTAGTATTGGGCGTGTCGTTAGTGATAACATCGGCAACGGCTGCCGCCGAAGTGCCAGCGTCGGATGGAGTCGCTAAGCCGTCAAGAGAAGGTACAGATGTAGCATTAAAAGAGGGGTCAACCGCTGGAGCAGAGGGTGCGCTCTCGGGGGTTGCAGCATCTAGGCTGGCATTGGTGTCTGCATCTGTGGCTGGTGTGGCAGCAGTAGTGGCATCGGCGACCGGATTAGGATTAGTGGGCGCGATTACTCCGCCTGCGCCGGTCGGACCATTTTGAGTACTTTCGTCGAACATACCACCCCCTTTAGGTATTTACAATTTCTGCGCCTACTATAGCATAAGCGCAAACCAAAGAGCAAACTTTTTGCACTGCTAACGATAGCGTATACTAAGCAACGTAAAGGGAGCCAAAAATGCTAGACGACCTAAAGTTTATTCATCAAAAAGATACTACCGATTCGCTTGGTGTTGCCGCCAAACAATGGCACCAACTACAATACAACTACCAAAGTGTTCATGTACCCAAAAAAGATTATGCTCATGTAGTCATAGCCGGCATGGGTGGATCTGCCTTAGCAGCCGACATTGTAAAAGTGTGGCCCGGCTTGAGCGTGCCGTATCAAGTAGTGCGAGAATATACCATACCTGCTTTTGTCGACGAAAAGAGCTTGTTTATTGCCTCGAGTTATTCTGGCAATACTGAAGAAACTTTGGCTGCCTTAGCCGCTGCCGAAACTACTGGCGCCCAAATCATAATTATCACCGCTGGCGGGCGACTGGCCAAAATAGCCGAAGAAAAAAACTACCCAGTGTTTATTATTCCAGCTGGGTTGCAACCAAGAATGGCGATTTTTTATAACCTAACTGCTTTAGTGACAATATTTACACAAGCCGGCTTAGTTCCCGCGGCCAAGGCGGCCGAACTAACCGCTAGCGCCGCTTGGCTATCCGAACAACAGGCAAGTTGGCAGCCAGAAGTACCCACAGCCAATAATTACGCCAAGCAGATAGCCCAAGAACTAGTCGGAAAATCAATTGTTGTTTACGGTGGACCATTAACATTTCCGGCCGCCTACAAATGGAAAATCAACTACAACGAAAACTCCAAAACAGTTGCTTGGTGTGGGCGGCTACCCGAATTCAACCACAACGAATTTTTAGGCTGGAGCAGCCACCCCATTAAAAAACCTTACGCTGTAATTGACCTGCGATCTCATCTAGAAAATTCTAGAGTTCAAAAACGATTCGAACTCAGCGCCCAATTGCTATCTGGCATGAGACCAGCTCCAATTGTCATCCAGGCGCAGGGCGAATCTGTACTGCAAACCCTGCTTTGGCTAATTACCTTGGGCGACTTTACCAGCCTCTACCTAGCCCTATTAAATGGTGTCGATCCGGCGCCAGTGGAACTAATAACCAAGCTCAAGGCCGCACTGGCTGCCTAATTTAGCTTAGATTGGCTTGTCCTTAAAATGCAGCAAAAAGCCAATGTAGCTGACTGTTAAATGCAAGCCAAAATACAAAACTGTTACTAAAATATAGATATTCCAAGGTAAGCGAACAAACAAAAGGCTGGCCAGTAAACCGCCGATGATGTAATCGATTTGGTCAAAAGGGAACCAGCTATCGCCCGGAGCCACCTGAAACTGGCGCTTGAAAAAACTCTCGACGGCGTCACCTAAAAGCGCACCAATACCCATAGCAGCACCAAGCAATAAATAGTTACCCCGATCGAGCGACAACCCCAACCAAGCAAAAATTGGCCAGCCCAAAGCCGCAGCTAACACTGCGCCACTGCACAGGCCTCGCCAAGTTTTGTTGTCGCCCAAAACGCGATGGCCGCGGAATTTTTTTGCACCATCCAGAGGTGTTTTCCAGCGACTAATTACCGGCAGCTTACTAGCCAAAACTGGTGCCATATTGGCAAGGCCAGCCGGCAAGAAAAACCAAAATGCCAACCAAAAATCATGCCACATTTTAGCGCGCACCTTTATTGCAAATCATTTTTTACCCCGAAATTTATGCCTTAAAGTGTGATATTTGGGATATAGCAAGCTAGTTAGCGGTGGGCGCCGCACAGAATAATGGGCCTTACTAAGCTGCTCCAACAAATTATCTGCCGTAGGTGCTTTGCGAATCTGACTATAAGTTGTGCCTAGACCTTTAAGCCCATGAGCATCACTGCTGGCAGCGCCAACTTTGTTGTGTAATCGGGTCCACAAAAATGCCTCAGACCCTTTGTTCTGAAAAACCGCCCGACCATTATGGACCTCTACAATATGAACTTCATCCCGAATGGCGTCTAGAACATCCTGGGTTAGCCCTTTGCGCAAAGTTTCGAATGGATGAGGCACATAGACCAATCCGCCCTGGCTAGAAATTGCTTGGGCAGTTTCCAGGGCCGTCATCCCCGGCTTAACGGCCTGATACAAAAATAGACCAACCAGGTCACCTTGCAGCGTAGATATTTCTTCGCCAATGATTATTTTGCTACCAATAGACTGCTGTAGTTTGCGAGCCATACTGATGGTATCGTGGTCGGTTATTGCAATATAGTCTAGCTGGCCATTTTCCAGTACGTGCATATATTCCTCGGCCGTAATACCGCCGTCATGCGAAGCGCTAGAGTGAGTATGTAGATCAATTTTTATCA
Organism: uncultured Candidatus Saccharibacteria bacterium; assembly: GCA_964630055.1. Lineage (GTDB taxonomy): Bacteria > Patescibacteriota > Saccharimonadia > Saccharimonadales > CAZVRA01 > CAZVRA01. The sequence continues at coordinate 6,834 of CAZVRA010000003.1, read as the reverse complement.
TTGCAAAACTCGGCTTATTTTTACTAGCCGACCGACAGCAGTTAAGGCGCTAGCCACAGCGATAAACACCAAACCTTCTATTAATCTGTTTAGCAACAAAGCTGCAAAAAGTACACTCATGCGAACTTCAAAGCGCATAATACCGTCGGCAAACAATCGGTTTAACTGGTTGGGGGTTAATTTGCGATTTTTTACCGCCATTTCTCCTTTAGCCTTGATGTAGCTTACCGAAAGTGACGCACCGCAAGCCGCTACCGACCAGGGTACCCAGGATCCATAACCAGTTTGAACTAAAGCATAAGCAGCACCGCAGTAAATCATAACTTCTTTAAAGCGATCCGTTGTAGCATCAAGCAGCATGCCAGCAGCGCTGCTGCGGTTCTGTAAACGCGCCAGACTGCCGTCCAGAGTATCGAATAAGCCAAAAAACGCTAGCAAGCCGGCGGCCCAAACATTGTGCCTCGTAGCAATCGCCCAAGCTACGGGCAGATGAGCCGCCAAGCCAATTAAGGTTATTGACCTTGGTGTTATTCGACCACCAGAAAGTCGATTCAACCAAACAGCCATAATTCCAACCACTCGTCTAATTGGCTGACGGATACTGTCTAGAGCTTGTTCTATTGGTTGCAACAGTTGCACGATATGCTCATCCTCTCTGTAGTAGAGTATACTATATATTATGACACGGTTTATTCAATCACGGCCGCTCAGAGCGCTTCTGTCGTTGAGCATCCTATCAGTCGGCCTGTTAGCAATCCGTATTACATCTCTAAATACTTGGACGTATTGGTTTATGGGATGGAACTTGCTGTTGGCCTGGTTGCCAGTGCCGTTAGCATATTTTTTGGCCAGCCAGCTCAAGCGCCAGGGCATGACCCATAAATGGTTGGTAGCAATTAGTAGCTTTTTGTTTATTGCTCTACTGCCAAACAGCTTTTACATAGTAACCGACCTGATTCATATTGGTCGCTCCAGCAGCCAGACAGTACTTTTTGATTCCGTCATGCTGCTAAGTTTTGCCAATGCCGGCTTGTTGCTGGGGCTAGCCAGTGTTAGACGAGTACACCAGGCAGCGGCTCGTCATTGGCCACAAGCTTATTGTTTAACCGCTATTGGGGGGCTATTTTTTGTTTCTGGCATAGCCGTCTACATTGGCCGCTACCTGCGCTGGAATAGCTGGGATATCATAGTTAACCCCTTTGCCTTGGCCTTTGACGTGTCCGATATACTAACCAATACCAAAGCGCTGGGAGTTGGCGTATTGTTCTGCTTTTTGTTGTGCGCATTATATGGCGCCCTGCTTCAAGCTTGGCCATTAATTGGCGCTGGTTCTTATGACTCCAAAAAATAACTAGCCGATAAACCCCTAACAGGTTAAAATAGAGGGATGCAGGAACTAGTTTACCAAACGGTACTGGCAGCTGTTGAGCAAGTTTGTGGGCAGGCTGCAACAACAGGCCAACACATACAGCTCAATCGACCCGAACCACAATTTGGCGACTTTACCACCAATGTGGCCATGCAATTGGCCAAACCATTAGGTCAAAATCCTCGCCAGCTGGCCGAATCTATTGCTGAGCATATCAACCAAAACAATCATAGCTCTGACCACAACACAAAATTAAGCGCCTCAGTGGCTGGACCCGGATTTATAAACATTAGTCTTAGCGACGAAATGCTTTGGCAAGCGGTCTTGGCAGCAACCAAGCTGGATCAAAACTGGGCAGGCAAAATAGTAGTGGCCGAATATTCCGATCCAAATCCGTTTAAGGTTTTGCACGCCGGGCATCTATATACCAGTGTAGTGGGCGATGCTATGGCTAATTTACTGCAATCCGCTGGGGCCACGGTTCACAGAGTCAATTTTGGCGGCGATGTTGGCCTGCACGTTGGCAAAACCATGTGGGCAATTCTACAAGAACTAGGTGGAGAAAACCCCGATAAACTCGACTCCATACCCGCCAACCAACGCTCCGAATGGATGGCAGCTGCTTACGCGTCCGGGACAAAGGCATACGAGGACGACCCAGAAGCCAAGCAAGCCATCACCAATCTCAACAAGCGAGTTTACGACCTGCATCAAGAGCAAGATCATGCGTCACCTTTTGCTCAAATATATTGGACGTGCCGTCAATGGAGCTACGAATATTTCGACGCTTTTTATGATCGGATTGGCACCAAGTTCGACAAATACTACCCCGAGAGCCAAACCGCCGGTATTGGCCTAGAGGTAGTTAAGCAACAACTCGCCAAAGGTGTGTTTAAAGAATCGGCTGGCGCCGTAATCTTCGAAGGCGAACCTTACGGCCTACACACTCGAGTATTTATAAACCAACAAGGCCTGCCTACCTACGAGACCAAAGATGTCGGTTTAATTATTCTTAAAGATCAAGACTACCATTTTGACCAATCGGTGGTAATAACCGGCAACGAACAAGAACAGTACATGAGTGTGGTGCTTAAAGCAATCGAGCAATTTGCGCCTAAACTGGCCCAGGCCACTACCCACGTCACGCATGGTCTTGTAAAGCTACAGGGTGGCGTAAAAATGAGCAGTCGCAAGGGCAATTTTTTGCGAGCCGTCGACGTACTAGACGAAGCAGCTGCCGCCTATGCGTCCATCGGCCAACAAAAGGATGCTAGCCCAGAAGCGGCCAACAAAACTGTCCTTGGAGCGGTAAAATACGCATTCTTAAAAGTTCGGGCCGGCGGCGATATTGTATACAACCCAACCGAATCAGTTAGTCTAGAAGGCAACAGTGGCCCATATTTACAATATGCCCACGCTCGAGCCTGTAGAATTTTGGACAAGGCTCAATACAAAAACCAAGCCCCTGGCACAGCAAACTCAAAGCATCCAACTCTAGAGCCCGGCGAACGTTTGCTAGCTCAAAAATTGGCTGAGTTCCCCAGCACGGCCGCCAAAGCCACGACTGAGCTAATGCCACATATTGTTTGCACTTATTTATACGAGCTATCGCAGATTTTTAACAGCTTCTACGAAAAAAACCGGGTCATTGGCGACCCCCGCCAGACCGAGCGAGTTCAGCTAGTAGCCTGTTATCGTCAGGTACTTGGATCTGGTCTGAACTTGTTGGGCATACATGCTCCCGACCATATGTAGCAATCATTGGCTCGTCTGCTTCAGGAGTCTGGTTTACCAACAGGGGCGCAAAAGCTTTTTTTAGCCCTAAAATTACCGTATAATAAACGTTATGGGCAAAACCACAAAAAAAGAAGTCGTAATTGTCGAACATCCGCACCTAGGCCCGTTGGCCGGTTTTGCGTTGTTTGTACGCGAGCAGGGTGTAGTTGGGCTGGCCGTAGGTCTGGTGCTTGGTAGCGCCGTCAAAAGCTTGGTAGATTCTTTGGTTACCAACATAGTCAACCCCGTATTAGGTGTTTTGTTGGGTGGCGCCAACCTTGCAAATCGCGGCTTTTGCATTCAATACAGTGCCGCCGACACTTGCAGCGCCAATGTGTCGTGGGGCGCATTTCTTAGCTCAGGCATCAGCTTTGTGGTCATATCCGCAATAGTCTATTTTGTAGTCCACGGCTTTAAACTAGACAAATTAGATATCGGAAAAGAAGACCTCACCGTAGGCATGAAGCGTGGCATGGCAGCCAACAAGTCAGGCAACAAGTAGCGTAGCGCCATGAAAAAACAAGCTACCAAAGCCAAGGACGTGGTACCAACTAAGCTTCTTTGGATGGATCTAGAAATGACCGGTCTTGACCCAACTAAGGATGTTATTTTAGAAGTGGCGGTAGAAATAACAGATTTTAGCTTTAAAACTTTGGAAAGTTACGAAGCCCGTTTGCAGCAACCGCGCGACCTAGTAGCCGCACGCATGCAAGCCAACACTTGGTGGCAGGATTATCCCCATAACCGCGACGAATTTCTGCAAAAATTAGACCAAGGCAAACCTTCGACCGAAGTAGCGCAAGACCTCATCAAACTAGTGCAGACTCATTTTGGCGCCGAACCGGCTGTATTGGCCGGCAATTCCATACACAGCGACCGTGGGTTTATCCGCCAAGCCTGGCCGGAACTAGACGTACGCCTGCACTACCGTATGCTCGATGTCAGCAGCTTCAAAATACTGATGCAAGGCAAATACGGAGCGATATTTAACAAAGATTCCAACCACAGAGCCTTTGACGACATCCAAGCATCAATTGCCGAATTAGAATATTATTTGGAGTGGTTCCAAAAAAGTTAGACAAAATTATGACTCACCAAGAAGTTGATCAATATGCCTTAACCATGCCGGGTGCCCACCTAGACTACCCATTTGGCGAAAGCGTAGCCGTTTACAAAACAGCCAACGACAAAATGTTTGCCTTGGTCAGCGAAGGCTCCGACCCGGTTCGCATAAGCCTAAAATGCGACCCAAAACTCGCTACACTACTACGCGAACGCTACGAAAGCGTTATGCCTGGGTATCATCTTAATAAAAAGCACTGGATAACGGTTGTTTTAAGCGGGCAACTATCTTGGGAAGAAGTTAAAGACCTAATTCGCCATAGCTACCAACTGGCTCTAAAATAATTACGGTGGTATTACAACGGTATTGCTGCGCCACCATTTTGGGCAGCCGGTTGTGCCGGCTGAGATGGCTGGGATGGTAACTGAGTTTGCGCGGTCGGTGCCGACGGCTGGACAGACTTTATAAGCTTGTCCGTTGCCTCGTAGGCATCTTTTAGAGCCGCTTTGCTGGTCTTATTGGAACTGGCGTTATAAGAATCGTTCAGGCTTGTTTGGTAACTTTTTAGTTGCGTACCGATTAACTCAATTATAGTCGTGTCGTATTGACCATTCTCGAGTGACTGCTGCAGTTTTGCATCAGTTTTGGCATCCTTGGTTGCGGCCAAAGTTTTAGCATCTGTCTTTGCGCCAGCTTTTTTGGCCAGAGGCATGATTTGCTGTTGCTGGCTCTGCAAAGTTAGATAAACATTACTAACATAAGCCTGGGCTAGAGGTGAACGAGCTTTTGTTCGCCCCTGTTCGCATATTCTAATTATTTCTGATTGCATCTGAAGGCTGGTTTGCAACTGATCTTTAGCGCCTCCGCCACCCAAAAGCGACATAACCAAAAAAACTATGACAGCCAAAACCAGCAGAGCCCCGACAACAATTGCCAGGCGGCTTTTTAACCCTCCGCCACCAGGCAAGCTAAAGCGCTTTGGGGGCGCTGGTTGGTTTGGACTCATAAAAAAATCGTACGGGCTATTGTTGCCCGAAGGGCTAGACGCTGGCGGCATTGTAGCATTGCCAGGCTGAGGGCCTGGCTGATAAGGCGGGGTAGATCCCCCTGTGGGCGGAAGTGGCTGCTGAGGCTGCATAAGCTTTATCTATAATATCACGATCAGGCAGCCCTAGCATTGTTTGGCTAAGTTTATGAGCGCTTAGAGTATCTTAGAGTTATATTAGAGTACTTGGATTTTTTTGACTGAGTCTTGCTTTAGCTTGGTAAAGCTAATGGTCAGGACACCATCTTTAAGGATAGCTTCGATTTCGTCTTCTTTAACAGGGATGGGCAAGGCAATGCTACGGCTAAATTCGCCCCAGTAGCATTCTTGAACAAAATAATTTTCGACGTCATCTTCGTTGCCGGCGCTTAGAGTGCCGCGGATACTTAAGGTGTTGTCGGCAATACTGACGTCTAGCTCTTGCTTATTAACGCCAGCTGTGCGAGCCTTAACCACCAATTTTTCTTTGGTTTCGTAAACGTCTACCGCCAGTTGACCTGGCACAGCTTCTTCCTCGTCCCACTCTTCTTGAGCAGGCTGAGCCTGACCCTGAGCAGGGCCTGGCTGATCAACAGTAAGGTCATCTTCGCCCAAAAAAGCTGCCGTTAGCTCGTCTTCCATTAATAAATCTTCGTCGCGAGTCCGTCTCGCCATAATGCTACCCTCCAAGTACGTTGTTTAACGTTGGTAAAATATCCTTGCGTTTTTGTGTTAATGACAGTATAACCTATCGAGACAGGTGTGAGCAACCCGACAGGAATTATTTACAACATAAATATTACAACATTTGAGGTTTTGAATTTTGATGGCCCTTTTTGAACCACTAATAAACATATTTGCACCCCACGACTGCTTGGTCTGTGGCCGCGAGGGCGACTTGCTATGCCGCGGCTGTATGCAACAGTTACCAGACACCAACCAAGGTCATTACCTTAGCGGCCTGGCAGTTAACAGTAATTTGTTAAGTGTGCGAGCACGCACGTTCTACAGTGGTCCAGCCAAAGATTTGATTCACAAACTAAAATTTGAACGAGCCTCGGCTGCTGCCCAAACCATAGCTAACAGCCTGGTCGACTTAGTCCCAGCCAATTTTGATGGTCTGATCGTGCCTGTGCCAACCGCTGCCCAGCGAGTTCGACAACGCGGCTACAACCAAGCAAATCTTATAGCCAAATCTTTGGCTTACAAATCTGGCCTGTCTTTTTGCCCGGCACTAAGCCGTAGCGATAACAGCCGCCAGATTGGTGCCAACAGATCAACTCGCCTAGAACAGCTAAAAAAGTCTTTTTACTCGACTAAACCGGTCGCCATAAGAAACCGCCACATACTGCTTGTGGACGATGTTGTAACCACTGGCAGCACATTGGAGTCGGCCGCAGCCTGCTTGCAACTTGCCGGGTCGGGGCCAGTTGAGGCAATAGTTTTTGCTCAAGCCTAAAAAAATTAGGTCAATTGATTAAACAGGTCACTTTCTGCTATACTACCCCTGTTCTAAAACACGGAGAGATGACCGAGTGGTTTAAGGTAACGGTCTTGAAAACCGTCGTGCCGGCAACGGTACCGTGGGTTCGAATCCCACTC
>CAZVRA010000002.1:0-271750 GCA_964630055.1 uncultured Candidatus Saccharibacteria bacterium | reverse complement strand
CGAATCGGTGGTCGCCCGACTCGTGGCAAAAGAGCGCCAACGGCACTCGACCGGTTTGGCACCGATCTAACCAAGCTGGCTGCCGACAAAAAACTAGACCCGGTAGTCGGCCGCCAAAATCAAATTAGGCGAGTTATTACTATTCTGGGCCGTCGCACTAAAAACAATCCAGTGCTAATTGGTGAGCCTGGTGTTGGTAAAACGGCCATTGCCGAAGGGTTGGCTCAGCTGATTGTCGCTGAGGACGTGCCCGACCACCTACTCGAGAAGCGCATCATAATGTTGGACCTTGCGGGCATGGTTGCCGGCACCAAATATCGAGGCGAATTCGAGGAGCGACTTAAGGCGGTGGTTAACGAACTAGCTGCCGACAAAAAAATAATTTTGTTTATTGATGAGCTGCATTTAATTGTCGGCGCTGGGTCGGCCGAAGGCTCAATGGATGCCGGCAACATTTTAAAACCAGCACTGGCCAGAGGGCGAGTTCAGGTTATCGGCGCTACCACAATAGCCGAATATACCAAACACATCGAAAAAGACGCTGCGCTGGAGCGGCGCTTTCAGCCAATCATGGTTCCAGAAGCCACCAGAACAGAGACAATAGCCATACTAAAAGGCTTGCGGCCTCACTATGAAAAATTTCATGATGTTCAAATTAGCGACGCCGTAATCGAAGACACGGTGGCGTTTGCTGAACGCTACATTCGTGATCGATTTATGCCCGACAAAGCAATAGATCTGCTTGATGAAGCCGCCGCACATATACGGGTCGACAAGGCCCGTACCTCGCCAGAGGCAAGAGCTTTGCAGAAAGAGATCAAGTTGCTTGGTATTCGTCGTGACGAAGCGGCCGATAATCAGAATTACGAAAAAGCCGCTCAGCTAAAAACAGAAGCCAGTCGTTTAATTAAAAAACTAAGCCAGCTGCAACAACAAAATAGGGGTAAGAAGCTTGATTTAACTAGCGATAACGTAGCCGAAGTAGTGGCACGCATTACCGGCGTGCCGGTTCAAAAGGTAATCCGCGCCGAGGCCAAGTACTTGCTGGATCTAGAAAATAAACTGGCTAAGCATATAATTGGTCAAAAAGAGGCCGTTAAGGTAGTGTCGGGAGCCATTCGTCGTAATCGTTCGGGTATTGCCAGCGATAAACGGCCGGTTGGTTCGTTTATTTTTCTTGGGCCAACAGGGGTTGGTAAAACTGAACTAGCTCGCGTGCTAGCCCGCGAATACTACGGCAGCAAAGATGCGCTCATAAAAATAGATATGAGCGAGTTTAGCGAAAAGCACACTAGTTCAAGGTTGGTTGGTGCACCCGCTGGCTACATTGGCTACGACGATGGTGGCCAACTGACGGACAAGATTCGGCGCCAGCCTTACAGTTTGGTGCTGTTCGACGAAATAGAAAAAGCGCATCCAGATATTTTTAACATGTTATTGCAAATGCTTGAGGACGGTGTTTTAACCGATGGCAAGGGCCGAACCATCGACTTTACCAATACAATTGTCATTATGACCAGCAATGTTGGGGCCGACAAGCTGCAAAAAGAAGCCCAGCTTGGCTTTAATGTCGAATCGTCTGCCGATCAAAAAGATTTGACTCGGCTGCATGAGCGCAATAAGTCGGTGGTCGAAAACGAGCTCAAAAAGGTTATGCGGCCAGAGCTGCTTAACCGCATAGACAAGGTAATAATTTTCGAAGCCTTAACACCCGACGATGCTTTGAGTATACTCGACCTTCAACTAGAAGAGTTAGCCGAGCGACTACGCCGCAAAGGCCTGGGCATAAAAGTCGGCCGGACGGCTAAGCAATGGCTTTTAGACAGAGGCTACGACGCAAAAAACGGTGCTCGGCCTATGAGACGGCTGATCCAAGACACCCTAGAAGACAATATTGCGCTAGGTTTGCTTAGTGGTATTTACGACAAGGGTGATATAGTTGCTGTATCAGTGAAGCGAGGAGAGCTGGCCTACCAAAAACAATCAGAAGTTTCTAGAAAGACAATTTCTAGAAAGACAGTTTCTAAAAAGACAAAAGGAGTCAAATAATGAAGTGTATTATCAAACATAACAGCGACACCAACGTTACAATTATCGGCGATTTTGATGCTGCCACTTTGGCTGATATCAAAAAAACTGCTCTGAACAGACTCAACACGCAGTCACTTAAAATAGATGGTTTTAGAGCCGGCAAAGCACCACTTAGTGTAGTAGAAAAACATGTTCCTCAGCAAAGTTTGCAGCAAGAGTTTATTGATCTGGCGATCAACCATTGTTTTATGTCGGCTATTAGGCAAGATAAACTCCGCACCATTGGCCAGCCAGATGTATCGATAAAAAAGTTTGTTCCTTTTACTACCTTTGAAGTCAGCATCACATCCGATGTCCTGGGCAAAGTCACGCTGCCAGATTATAAAAAGCACTCAGTTACTGTTGCCAAAACCACAGTGGTTGAGCAGGATGTAAAAGAGGTCATTGATCGTCTTAGGCAGCAACTGGGTGAACATAAGGAAGTCAGTCGTCCAGCCAAAGAGCAGGACATGGCCACCATAGATTTTGCTGGCACCGACGATAACGGCAAACCGGTGGCTGGAGCTGAGGGCAAAGGCTACCCGCTAACACTGGGTAGTAACTCTTTTATACCAGGTTTCGAATCCAATGTAGTTGGCATGAAGCCGGGTGAAACCAAAAAATTTGATGTCGTTTTTCCAAAAGATTACAACGTCAAAGCACTGCAAAACAAAAATATTACTTTTTCGGTCACGCTAAACAAACTAGAGTCAGTTACTCCAGCTAAAGCAGACGACGCTATGGCTGCTAAGGCCGGCCCTTTTAAGACGCTAAAAGATTTAAAAGCAGATATCAAAAAACAGCTTACGGCAGAGCGCCAACAGGCTGCTAAATCACGGGCTGAACAGGATTTGATACTGGGGCTGGCTCAAAAAACCAAGGTCGCCATTGCCGAAAGCTTAGTTGAGCAGCAGATCGACAGCATGGAAGCCGAAGAAAAGCGTAATGTAGTCTATCGTGGCCAAACCTGGCAGCAGCATTTAGAATCGGAAGGTGTCAGCCAAGAAGAGCATCGCCAGCGCCAACGACCCGGAGCTATTGAGCAAATCAAGGTTGGTGTTATGCTGGGAGCTATTGCCGAAGCCGAAAATATCACCGTCACACCAGAAGAAGTCGCCATCAGAATTAAGTTGTTAAAAGGTCAATACCCAGATCCAAAAATGCAGGCCGAGCTGGATAAACCAGAGGCCGAACGAGACATTGCTTCTAGGATACAGACCGAAAAAACCATAGATCTTCTTATGAGTTACGCCAATAATAGTAAGGGTAAGCAGCCCAAGAAAGTTTAAAGGCCAAAAAGCCAAAATGAGTAACATCAATATGAGCACAATTAATATGAGTACTATTATACCAACAGTTATCGAAACCGAAGGCCGAGTCGAACGAGCCTTCGACATCTATAGTCGTTTGCTTAAAGAGCGGATTATTTTTTTGGGAGATGCGGTTAACGACCATACGGCCAACTTAGTTGTGGCTCAGCTACTTTTTTTGCAAGCCGATGACCCTAAAAAAGATATTCAGCTGTATATAAATAGCCCGGGTGGTAGTGTTTATGACGCTTTAGCAATTTATGACACCATGCAACATATAAAAAATGATGTTCAGACCGTTGGCATTGGAGTTCAGGCGAGCGCTGCTGCATTTTTGCTGAGTAGCGGCGCAAAAGGTAAGCGTTTTATATTGCCTCACAGCACCATCATGATCCACCAGCCCAGCAGTGGCACTCGCGGCAAAGTCACCGACCAAGAGATTGATCTTAAAGAATCGTTGCGTGTAAAAAATTTACTCCGCGAGATTATGACCAAAAACACTGGTCAGAAATCATCCAAAATTCATGCCGACATGGAACGAGATTACTGGATGACCGCCGACGAAGCTGTAGCTTATGGTTTGGCAGACAAGGTCGTAAAATAATATGAAGCGTCCAGCAATACAATTAAAATCACCTGAGCAGGTAACGGAACTTTATAGCTGGTACCAGGAGCAACTGCCTTCAGAGGCCTTTGCCCGTTTTGCATTTCGGGCTTTTGCGGCTGTAATGAAACCGCGCTTGTCGGAAAATCCAGGTACTTTTGCTCGCCTTGGCTACTTAAAAGATCGGGATGTGCCATTGGTACTGAGTATTAACCACATCAATAACAAAGATCAGTATTTGCTGGCAGGGGCTACTCGTCGTTACCAGCCATTGCAGCATTTGGCGGGTAGCACTAGGGTGCTAGCCAAGCCAGATGTTTTTGCGGTTCGCCAGACACCTATTTTACCGCTGTCTTGGCAACGAGCGGCTGTCGATAAAATAGGCGCCGTGCCCACATTTAGGGCCAAGGATTCTAAATCGACAGACTCGCAAGAACAAGCCCTGCGAACCATGTCTACCAAAAAAGCTATAGATTTGTCGATATTAACGCTTAAGTCTGGCATGAACTTGGCTATCTTTCCAGAAGGTACGCGTAATCAAGCTCACCCCGAAACAGTTCAACCTCTGCAAGCCGGCATAGGTCGTATTGTCGGAGAAGTGGCTGCCAACCAGGATGTAGCCGTTGTGCCAGTTGGTTTGTGGTATCCTCGGAAGGATCATGACCAATCTGGGCAGCCTCAAGTGCATATCGGTTGGCCAATAACAGATCATAATAAGCTCGATAACGTACTAGAGTATTTGCCCTACGAAATGCAAATAGCAGTCGATAACGCTCAGTATCATCAGCAGCTTAATCGAGCCACTTGATCCGGCCCGTCGTTTAAGTGTGGTTTTAGCTTGACAATTGTTGGTTAGTGCTTCACACTATATACTCAAGAAGTAGAGTAAGTCGTCGCACTTAGAAACCTTCGCGCGCACCAATTTATCAATATTATAAGCCGACCCGTTGGATTACTTTATGGGTTGTGCTTGCCCCTTGCTTAGGGATTATAACGGGAGTAAGTCTAAATATGGTCAATGACACCACCGTCGGCAAAAAAACCAATCAAAAGCAAAACAATAAATCAAACGAGCGAGTTTTCTACACTAATCAACAAGAGATACTAGACCTACCAAATTTAGTTGATCATCAAAACAAATCCTGGCAATGGCTAGTCGAAGAAGGGCTTGGCGAGCTTTTACAAGAAGTTAGCCCGATTGATGATTATACCGGCACAAAGCTTAGCCTACGCTTTAAGCATTACCGTTTTGAAGACCCAAAAGTTACCGAACGCGAAGCTCGCGAAAACAACATTAGCTACGACGCACCTCTAAAAGCTACGGTTGAGCTAACCAACAAAGTAACCGGCGAGGTCAAAGAGCAAGAAATATATCTTGGCGACTACCCATGGATGACCAGCCGTGGCACATTTGTCATTAACGGTGCCGAAAGAGTCGTTGTTAGCCAGCTAATCCGATCGGCTGGCGTTTTCTTTACAGCCGAAACTGGCGCCAACCGCAACCTTTATGGTGCTAAGGTTATACCTGGACGTGGCGCATGGCTAGAGTTCGAAACCGCTGCCAACGGCGCACTTTATGTAAAAATCGACCGCAAGCGAAAAATCCCAGTTACCACACTACTAAGGGCACTTGGCCTGAGCGAAGCTCAAATAAAAGCCACTTTTGCCCACGTTGACCAAGGCAAAATAAATTATGTTACTGCAACGCTAGACAAAGACCCCTCCAAGGGCGTTAATGACGCATTGATAGAGGTTTATCGTCGCTTGCGACCAGGCGATTTGGCGACTGTAGACAACGCACGTAGCTTAATCGAAAACATGTTTTATAACTTTAAGCGATTCGATTTCAGCCGTGTTGGCCGATACAAAATCAACAAGCGCCTTAACTTAGACATACCAAATACAGCCGAAAACCGGATTATGCGGCTAGAAGATTTAACGGCAATTATTTCAGAAATAATTCGTCTTAATAATACACAAGAACCGGCCGACGATATCGATAGTCTAGCCAACCGGCGCGTAAAGTTGGTTGGCGAGCTGGTTCAGCGCCAGTTTAGAATTGGTTTGCTGCGCATGGAGCGCAACACCAAGGACCGCATGAGCATGAGCGAAATCGAAACCGTCACGCCAGCTCAGCTAATTAACGCTCGCCCAATTGTGGCCGCAGTTCGTGAATTTTTTGCAAGTTCTCAGCTAAGTCAGTTCATGGACCAGATCAACCCGCTCAGCGAATTGGCTCACAAACGCCGACTCAGTTCTATGGGACCTGGTGGCTTGAGCCGCGAACGAGCTGGTTTTGAAGTCCGTGATGCGCACGCTACCCATTACGGTCGTATTTGTGCGGTCGAAACACCAGAAGGCGCTAACATTGGCTTGGTGCTAAACCTGGCTAGCTACGCTCGTATCAACGAATATGGTTTTATCGAAACACCCTACAGAAAGGTCATCAATTCGGCTATCGCCAAAGATATTGTTGGCCATACAGCCAGCGTAGATCTAGAAGACAACAACGGTGTTGTAATTGTTAAAGCCGGTTCCAAAATTACCGAAGCCCAGGCCAAAAAACTTGCAAAAGTAGAAGACAAAGTCACTTGGCCAGTTAAAGCTGTGGTAACGAGCGATATAGTTTACCTAGACGCGGCAGCCGAAGACGCCGCTGTTATTGCCGGATCGGGCGAGGGCATAGATGCTAATAATAATTTTGTCAACGAACGCGTTAGTGTGCGTAATCGTTTGGTATCGACAGAAGTCGACGCTAACGATGTTACACATATGGATGCTTCCAGGCGGCAAATTATTGGTTCTAGCGCCGCCCTAATTCCATTTATCGAAAAGAACTATGTTTATAGAAGTCTGATGGGTAGCAACCAGCAGCGTCAAGCGGTGCCACTAATTAACCCTGTTAGTCCTATTGTCGGAACCGGCATGGAAGGCTTGGCTGCCCGTAACTCTGGCCAGGTAGTCCTAGCAGAGGGTCCTGGTGTCGTGGCAAAGGCTACTGCCGACGAAGTTGTCGTAAAGTACGCCAAAGACAGCGTAACCTACGAAGCGCTACATTTTGTTCGTAGCAACGAAGGCACAAGCATTAACCAAAAAGTAGTTGTAAGCACTGGCGACAAAATTAAGCAAGGCGATGTGCTCATAGAAGGCATGTCGATATCTGGCGGCGAACTGGCTCTGGGTAAAGACCTGCTAGTAGCCTTTATGCCCTGGGCTGGCTACAACTTCGAAGATGCGATTATCATTAGCCGAAAATTAGTCGAAGACGATACTCTAACCAGCGTACATATTGTCGATTACATGACAGAAGTTCGTGAAACTAAGTTGGGCCCAGAGGTAATTACTCGTGACATCCCTAATGTTAGCGAGGAATCACTGCGCCATCTAGACGATGACGGCATAGTCCGTATTGGTGCCGAGGTTCATCCTGGCGACATTCTGGTAGGTAAAATCACACCAAAAGGCGAGCAAGAACTAAGCAGCGAAGAGCGTTTGCTGCGAGCAATTTTTGGTGAAAAAGCTAAAGAAGTCCGAGACACCAGCCAACGCATGAGCAATGGTAAATACGGCAAGGTCGTTGGCATAAAAATATTTAGCCGCGAAAATGGCCACGAGCTAAAAAGTGGCGTGCTGATGCAGGTTCAAATATTTGTCGCCCAGATGCGCAAAATTGCCGTTGGCGACAAACTTGGTGGTCGTCACGGTAATAAGGGTGTTATCGCCCGAGTTCTGCCAGTCGAGGATTTGCCATTTACAGAAGACGGCACTCCGGTCGACATCATTCTAAACCCGCTTGGCGTGCCAAGTCGTATGAATGTCGGCCAATTATTCGAAACTCACCTAGGGATGGCCGCTCGCGCTTTGGGCATGAAAGTTGCCAGCCCTTCGTTCGACGGTGTGTCAATTAGCAAAATCCGTCAGTTACTAAAAGAGGCCGGTCTGCCCGAAGATGGCAAGCAGCAACTTTACGACGGTCGCACTGGCGAAGCGTTTAGTGAGCGCACTACTGTCGGTAGTATGTATATGATTAAGCTTAATCATATGATTGCCGACAAAATTCACGCTCGTTCTACTGGACCATATACCATGGTCACTCAGCAGCCACTGGGCGGTAAAGCTCAGAACGGTGGTCAACGCTTTGGAGAAATGGAAGTCTGGGCGCTAGAAGCTTACGGCGCCGCTCATACTTTGCAGGAAATGCTAACAATTAAATCCGACGATGTTTATGGACGTAGCAAAGCCTATGAATCCATCATTAAGCAAACCGAAATTGTTGGGCCAAAAGTACCAGAAAGCTTCAACGTGCTTGTTAAAGAGCTGCAAGGCTTGGGTCTTAAGGTGGATCTGGTAGCATCAGACAAAGTAATTGATGCCGAAGCTATTTTGGCGCAGAACATTAAGGACGAAGCCAGCAATCAGGCAACTACAGAAGTCCCAACACCCGAGGTTTCTGATGTTGATGTTAATGAAGACGCTGTAGCTGATGAGTTCGAAATTATGGAACTTGACGATGCTGTACATTCAAGTGGTGTGACTGGCACTACGGCTGCAGTCGCCGATTATGACGATAACGACGACCTTGATGATCAGGACGCGCAAGACATAGCGGAAACGGCTGCTCAGACAACAAACACCGAAGACAAGGAGGCACTATAATGAGACGCTATTCATCTGGAACTAATATTGCCGATTTCGATGCAGTTAGGTTGGCCGTTGCTAGTCCGGCTGACATTCTAGATTGGTCAAACGGCGAAGTAACTAAGCCCGAGACAATAAACTATCGAACACAAAAGCCAGAAAGAGATGGCTTGTTTTGTGAGCGTATTTTTGGACCAGTCAAGGACATTAGCCCACATGACGCAAAATTTAAGGGCGTAAGATCCCGAGAGGCTGCTGTCGACAAAAAAGGTGAAGTTGTCACCAAGTCAATTGTTCGCCGCGAACGAATGGGTCATATTACCCTAGCATCACCAGTGGCGCATATTTGGTTTTTGCGCGGCACGCCTAGTGCTATGGGCTTAGTTTTGGGCCTGACAGTCAAAAACTTGGAGCGTATTGCTTATTTTGCTAGTTATGTCATAAAAACTGTCGATCAAGCTAAGCGAGACCAGATGCTGACCGACCGGGAAGCAGAATTCAACGCCGCCAAGGAAGCCATAAAACTAAGATTCGAGCAAGAAGCCAAATCGCCCGAAGCTAACGCCAAGGCTCTAGCCGAAGCTCAAACCAAAGAACAAGAAACTCTGAGCGAAGAATACGAACAAACAAAGTCTCAACTAGAAATATTGCAAGTTAATCAGCTTATAAGCGAGACCGATTACCGTAACTTGCCCGAAGAATTTCGTGATTTGGTTACTGTCGGCATGGGAGGTCAAGCCCTAAAAGATTTGCTCGATCAAGTTGATTTGGCCAAGCTAATTGGTGACTTAACAAAAGAAGCCGAGGAAGCTAAGGGTCAACGCAAAAAGAAAATCATGAAGCGTCTGCGATTGCTCGAAAGCATGCACCGCGCTGGCATTACACCAGATAGTCTTTGTGTTTCGGTTTTGCCGGTTATTCCTCCAGATCTGCGACCAATGGTGCAGCTAACGGGCGGCCGATTTGCCACTAGCGATCTAAACGACCTTTATAGGCGAGTTATTAACCGAAATAATCGTCTAAAAAAACTGATCGATCTCAACGCGCCCGAAGTAATTCGCCGCAACGAACAGCGCATGCTTCAAGAAGCTGTCGATGCTTTAATAGACAACAATAATGCTCGTTCTGGCCGCGCTGTGGCAGCAACTGGTCAGCGTCGGCGCCTAAAAAGCTTGAGCGACATGCTCAAGGGTAAGCAGGGCCGTTTCCGACAAAACCTGCTTGGTAAGCGAGTTGATTACTCTGGCCGATCAGTTATCGTGGCTGGACCGGAGCTAAATATCAACCAGTGCGGTCTCCCCAAAATGATGGCTTTGGAGCTATTTAAACCATTTGTGATTGGCGAACTGATTGCTTGTGAACTGGCGCATAATATTCGAGCTGCTACCAGAATGATCGAAGCCCGCGAAGCGGCAGTTTGGGATGCCCTTGATGAAGTCATTAAAGGCAAATACGTTTTGCTAAACCGAGCACCTAGTTTGCACCGTTTATCAATCCAGGCCTTTCAGCCAGTTCTAATCGAGGGTAAGGCTATTCAGCTGCACCCACTGGTATGTAAGGGTTTTAACGCCGACTTCGACGGCGACCAGATGGCTGTTCATTTGCCTCTGAGCGATGCCGCTCAGGCCGAAGCTCATAATATTATGGCTGCCAACCGCAACCTGCTTAAACCAGCGGATGGATCGCCAATTTTGCATATCGAACAAGACATTGTGCTTGGCTGTTACTACTTAACGTACGACAGGGGTCAAGCCGATGACAAGCAGCTGCCATTTGCCGACATAAATGAGGCCTTAATGGCGCTAGACAGCGGTTCGATTACTTTGCAATCAAAAATACGGCTGCCTTTCCGTGGTCAAGTAAGAAGCACTACCACTGGACGGGTTCTATTTAACGAAATTTTGCCAGAAGATTTCCCATTCCAAAACGAAGCCATGACCAAAAAGAAATTGGCTAATGTTATGGCCCAAATCTATCAAAAATATGGACAAACTATTACAGCTCAAATTGCTGACGAATTAAAGCGCACCGGCTTCTACTATGCCACCAGCTCTGGACTTAGCATGGGAATGGATGACTTTAGCGAAGTTAAGGGACTCAAAGGTTTAATCGAAGCTGGCGAAGTTAAGGCTGCGCAGATTAGCGATCAATTTGATCAAGGCTTTATTACCGACGACGAAAGGTATCGACTAACGGTCGAAGCCTGGAAAACAGTCGACAATAATGTTCAGACAACACTAGCAGAGCAGTTTACCGAGCAGGATACAGCTATGTCTACGGCTGTGCTTTCGGGCGCTCGCGGTAACATTGGCCAGGTAAACACTGCCGTAGGTATGTTTGGTCTAGTTGCCGATGCTACGGGCCGAACCATAGAGCTACCAATTAAGTCTAACTACAAACATGGTTTTAATCCGCTCGAATATTTCACCGCCACCAGGGGTGCGCGCAAGGGTATGATTGACACAGCCCTAAAAACTGCCGACTCTGGCTACCTAACACGTCGATTAGTCGATGTTAGCCAAGATGTCTTTACACTTGACGAAGAGGTGCATGATCCAGGTTTTGCCATCTATCGGGCCGATGCCGAAGAAATAGGCGTGCCTTATGCATCGCGTTTACGAGGTCGCTTTGCTGCTGCCGATGCTGGCAAGCACATAAAAGCTGGCCAACTAATTACCGAAGAAATAGCCCAGGCCATAGAAGACGACACCAAACTCGACGGAGTCAAGATAATGAACGTCCTAAGTTGCACTAGCATTCGTGGCATTGGACGTAAATCTTATGGAGTCGATCCGGCAACCGGTGAGTTAGTAGCCGATCATCATCCAGTGGGTGTCATTGCGGCACAAAGTATTGGTGAGCCAGGAACTCAGCTAACACTAAAAACTTTCCACTCTGGTGGTGTAGCCGGTGAAGACATAACTACTGGTTTGCCGCGTGTTGAGGAGCTTTTTGAGGTTCGTGCTCCAAAAGGACAGGCCTATCTAAGCGATATTGCAGGTGTTATTAATACCTGGGAAGACAACGATCGCACTATAATCCAGGTGACTGCCGATGACACGACAAAGGTCGAGCTAACTCTCGATGCCCGCAAAGCTCAAATTGCCAGCGGCAGTGATGTGGCTATTGGTGATGTGCTAGCTAGCGAAGCAGAAGGAGCAAACCCGTTAATTTCGCCAATTGCTGGCACGGCTGAGGTTACTAAAAAGTCTATAGTCATAACGCCCGCCAAGCAAAACGTGGTCAAATACGAAATTCCAGGATTTAAGCAAATAGTGGTCAAAGATGGCGACAGAGTTGTTGCCGGCCAGAGACTAACTAACGGTTCAATCAATCTGCACGAGTTAATGCGACTTCAGGGCGTGGAAGCTACTCAGCGCTATATCATGAACGAAATTCTAAGAATTTTTGCTAGTCAGGGCCAGAACATTGCCGACAAGCACCTAGAAATCATCGTTCGACAGATGTTTAGTCGAGTGCAGGTCGAGGACGCTGGCGATAGCGGCTTTGTTACTGGCGATGTGGTTAGTAAGCTGGCTGTTGGTCAGGCTAACGAAGAATTACTTGCCAAAGGCAAAGAACCAGTTAAATTTACGCAATTGTTGCTTGGTATTACTAAAGCCTCGCTATCGACAGATTCATTCCTGAGTGCGGCTAGCTTCCAAGATACCACCCGTGTGCTGATTGGCGCTGCAACTAGCGGCAAGGTAGACCATTTGTTTGGTCTTAAAGAAAACGTCATCTTGGGTCGCAGAATTCCAGTTGGTACCGGAGCTATACCTATCGAATCTGAAGACGACCAAGATACCAGCAAAGACCCTGCCATCAAAGCAGAAAACAAATAAATTTGCTGATTACAGCCATACCTGTTACAATAGTGTTACATCATTAATGTCAGTAGGTGTCATGCAGCCGATAAGTCGGCTGTAAACAGGCCTCTAGCCCGTGACACTCGAGACGAGAAAAAAGAGGAGAAGGCATCAATGCCAACCATTAACCAATTAGTGCGTAAGCCGCGCGTTAAGGTGACAACTAAATCAAAGTCGCCAGCTTTGCAGCGAGTGGTTAACAACCTAAAGACCAAAAACTACGAAAAAGCCGCACCGTTTAAACGAGGCGTGTGTGTTAAGGTCACCACCAAAACACCCAAAAAACCTAACTCGGCACTACGCAAAGTTGCTCGTGTACGTTTGCAAAATGGCTACGAAGTTTGGGCCTACATTGGCGGCGAGGGTCATAACTTGCAAGAGCACGCTGTAGTTTTGGTGCGCGGTGGAAGAGTCAAAGACCTGCCAGGCGTGCGCTACCATATTGTTCGCGGCAGCCTAGACCTTCAAGGCGTAGCCGATCGTAAGCGTGGCCGTAGTAAGTACGGCTCCAAGAAGGAGAAAAAATAATGCCACGTAAAGTCACTAAATCACTAGTTCGCAGCATTCAGCCCGATCGTGTTCATGGCAGCATTATGGTTCAAAAAGTCATAAATCGAGTAATGCGAGACGGTAAAAAGCAAATTGCCGAACGTCTAGTTTACGGCGGCATGGAAAAAGCAGCTAAAAAACTCAAGGTCGACAACCCTATTGAGGTTTTTGATCAAGCTATGTCAAACGTTCAGCCCCACCTCGAGACTCGCTCACGTCGTGTGGGTGGTGCTAACTACCAAATCCCCTTTGAGGTTAAGGGCCAGCGCCAAACACATCTTACAATAATGTGGTTTGTTACTGCTGCTCGCGCCCGCAAAGGAATGAGCATGGCCGATCGGATTGCAGCTGAGCTGATGGATGCCTACAACAATGCTGGCGCCGCAGTCAAGAAAAAAGAAGACACTCACAAGATGGCCGAAGCCAACCGGGCCTTCGCTCACTTTGCTCGTTTCTAGGCTAACTTTTAATCATAAAAGTTGTCGAAAAAACATAGTCAAACCATTTTGCTTATGCTATTATTCAGCGATGGAGCCATCACCAGAGCTTTCATCTTCCTGTTCCATGTCGGCAGTTATGGAGCCCACCCCGAATGATATCGTATGCTTAACAATTAAAAGTCTTAGGCACACCAGGCAAGAAAGTGCCAGGTTGATGCATTTTCTTAGCCAACCATCTGGCAGGCTTAGTGTTGTCGACAGGCTTAAGCTGCGTTCTGCAAGCCGCCTCTGCGCTCGTTTAGATAAACAGCTTGATTCTTTATGCAATAGGGCCGAACATTTTGGCGTATATATGCCTCGTTCGGAGGCTGAAGCAGGTGATATAGCCACAAATGCTTTGTTTGCAGTGCTTAAAGAGCATGAGCAATCACCTGACGAACAATTATGTACTCTAGATAACGAATTACCCTATAGTCTGGAAGAATTGGTGGCAGGCACAAAAGACAAATTTGGTGATACTACTCCAACCATTTGCGAGCTGGCAGACCAAATTTATTCGGGCAAAATAATATTACGTAGCACTGTTGAAGTTAATTCAGTGGTATAGTGTATTAATGGGAAGTCACGAGCAAATCCAACAAGATCTGATGGAAATTGGCACGCCGCTAGACCACGAAGCTTCAGCTCATTTTTTTTGGGCTCTCAAGGGGTTTGAATATTCAATTCAGTCTGTCGAGGCAAATCAAGCTGCGGAGCGAACAGCGGAATCTTGTAATAGATATGCGGCGATGGTCATGCTTGGACCCCGGGCAATGGTATTGCATTTTATTTCATAATAAGTCATACTAACAGAGAAGGATAAGTGTCTGGCTGTTTTCTTTGGCCCAGGCAAAACATATATTAATCCGATACAAGTCAACAAAAGAAAAGGACGGCGAAACCAATAATGGCAGGCAAGAAGTACGAACTTAAAAAAATCCGCAACATGGGCATTATTGCTCATATTGATGCTGGCAAAACAACTACTACCGAGGGCATCCTTTATCGTACCGGTTTAAAGCATAAAATTGGTGCGGTTCACGAAGGCGAAACAACTACCGACTGGATGGCCCAGGAACGCGAGCGAGGCATTACTATTGTATCTGCTGCCGTAACTTGTTTTTGGAAAGATCATCAGATAAATATTATCGACACCCCAGGACACATCGACTTTACCGTCGAGGTGGAGCGGAGCTTGCGAGTTCTAGACGGTGCTTGCGTGGTATTCGACGGCAAAATGGGCGTCGAGAGCCAATCGGAAACTGTTTGGCGACAGGCCACCAAATACGGTGTTCCGCGCATCTGCTTTATCAATAAAATCAACCAAACTGGTGGCGACTTTTATAAATCGCTCGACTCAATACATAACCGTTTAAGTAAGCGGGCCTTTCCAATTCATTTGCCAATTGGTTTTGAGCAGTCAATCACTGGCTTGGTAGATCTAGTTAGCCAAAAGGCTTACACTTATAAAGACTTTACCGACCACGAACTAGTCGAAGGCGAAATTCCAGCTGACATGGTGGACCAAGTTGCAAAGTATCGCAGCCTGCTTATCGAAAATGCTGTCGCCGAAGACGAAGCCATGCTCGAAAAATACTTTGAAGTCGGCGAAGAAGGCTTGAGCGAGGACGAAATTCGTCAAGCAATTCGCAGCGCAACTTTAAGCGGCGATTTTTATCCGGTCACAGGTGGCGACGGTCGCGGCGTAATTGTAGAAAAAGTTCTTGATCTAGTAATCGATTTACTGCCTAGCCCCGAGGATCGTGGCAGCAGTTGGGGCACAAATCCTAAATCTGGCGACGAAATTGAACGCAAGGTTAGCGAATCCGAACCATTAGCCGGTTTGGCCTTTAAAATCACTAGCGACCCATTTGTGGGCAAACTTGCTTACTACCGCGTATATTCTGGTAAATTAACAGCTGGTAGTTATGTGCTAAATAGTTCAACTGGCGAAAAAGAGCGAATTGGTCGCATTGTTCGAATGCAAGCCGACAAGCGAGAAGACGTCACCGAAGTTGGTGCTGGCGATATTGCTGCCATTGTTGGTCTAAAAGGCACAACGACTGGTCACACATTGTGCGACCCAGCAAATCCAATTGTTCTGGAGAGTATAACCTTCCCGGAACCGCCAGTTAGCATAGCTATTGAACCAAAAACCAAATCTGACCAAGAAAAAATGTCATTAGCTCTTCAGCGATTGGCCGAAGAAGATCCAACCTTCCGCATAAAAGTTGACGATGAAACTGGCCAGACAATCATTAGCGGTATGGGTGAGTTGCACTTAGAAATTTTGGTTGACCGCATGAAGCGCGAATTTAATGTCGAAGCTAATATTGGCCAGCCCCAAGTTGCATACCGCGAGACCATCCGTAAAGACGCTGTCGAAGTCCAGGGTAAATTCGTTCGACAATCTGGTGGACGTGGCCAATATGGCGACGTTTGGCTACGCCTTAGCCAAAACGAAGCCGGCAAAGGCTTTGAGTTCATCAACAGTATCAAAGGCGGTGTCGTACCTGGCGAATACATTAAGCCAGTTCAACAGGGTATCGAAGAGGCCATGGCCAATGGAGTTATGGCCGGATACCCAGTG
This sequence comes from uncultured Candidatus Saccharibacteria bacterium, assembly GCA_964630055.1. Taxonomy (GTDB): domain Bacteria; phylum Patescibacteriota; class Saccharimonadia; order Saccharimonadales; family CAZVRA01; genus CAZVRA01. Next base: position 255,641 of record CAZVRA010000002.1, on the reverse strand, counting down.
GTAGACATTAAAGCCGAACTTTATGACGGTAGCTACCACGAAGTTGACTCTTCCGAGATGGCATTTAAAATTGCCGGTTCCATGGCACTGCAAGATGGTGTCAAAAAAGCCAGCCCAGTAATCCTGGAGCCTGTCATGAAGGTGGTAGTTGTCACGCCAGAAGAATTCATGGGTGATGTTATTGGCGATCTAAACAGCAAACGCGGTCGCATCGAAAGCATGGAAGACCTCAGCGCTGGCGTTAAAGAAATAACCGCTTTTGTCCCCTTGGGAGAAATGTTCGGCTACACCACTAATTTGCGCAGTATGACTCAGGGTCGGGCCAGTAGTTCAATGGAACTAGCCCACTACGCCGACGTGCCAAATAATGTCGCCGAAGCTATCATTGCCAAAAGCAGTAAATAATTGTCATTTCAGGGCTTAATAGCCAAAACCATAATCCTACAACTTGATACAAAGTTTAGTTTGCTATGACCAAAAAACTGAGGTATACTAACAGAGTATCTCGCGAGAGGGCGTTGTTTGCATGTGGGTGCGAATGATATGGACCGCGTGACAATTTATAAAAATAACTAATTAGTAAATAAAAGGAGAAATCTAAATGGCAGATTTTGACCGCAGCAAACCACACGTAAATGTTGGTACTATGGGCCACGTTGACCATGGTAAAACCACGCTTACAGCTGCAATTACCGCTGTATTAGCTAAAAAGCTTCCCAGCGATGTCAACAAACCAATTGCGTACGATCAAATCGACAACGCCCCAGAGGAAAAGGCTCGTGGTATAACCATCGCCACCTCTCACCAAGAGTATGAGTCCGAAAAGCGTCACTATGCTCACGTCGACATGCCAGGCCACGCCGACTATGTCAAGAACATGATCACCGGTGCAGCTCAGGTAGATGGAGCCATCTTGGTGGTATCGGCTGCCGACGGCCCAATGCCTCAAACCCGCGAGCACGTTCTGCTAGCCAAGCAGGTTGGCGTGCCTTACATTTTGGTCTTCATGAACAAAATGGACCTAGCCGATCCAGAACTAGTTGAACTAGTCGAAATGGACATCCGCGAATTGCTCGAAAAGAACGGTTTTGACGAAAACGCTCCAATCATCAAGGGCTCAGCCACTAAGGCTTTAGAAGGCTCTGCTTCTGACGAAGATGCCATTATGGAACTAGTCAAGGCTATGGACGAAAACGTGCCAGAGCCAAAGCGCGAACTAGACAAAAACTTCCTAATGCCAATCGAAGACGTCTTTAGCATTAAAGGTCGTGGTACTGTTGCCACTGGTCGTATTGAGCAAGGTGTTGTCAAGGTCGGTGAAGAAGTCGAAATTGTTGGTATTCGTGATACTCAAAAATCAACTGTTACTGGTGTTGAGATGTTCAAAAAGAACCTTGACCAGGGCCAAGCAGGCGACAACGTTGGTGTTCTGCTTCGTGGTATCGAGCGCGATGATATCGAACGAGGTCAGGTGCTTTGTAAACCAGGTAGCATTACACCTCACACAGAGTTTGACGCCGAGGTTTATATCCTTACCAAGGAAGAAGGCGGTCGTCATACTCCATTCTTTAAGGGCTACAAGCCGCAGTTTTACTTCCGTACGACCGATGTTACGGGCGAAGTTGAGCTACCAGCCGACAAAGAAATGGTTATGCCAGGCGACACCGTAACCTTTAAGGTTAAGTTGTTGGCTCCTATTGCCATGGAACAAGGTCTGCGTTTTGCTATCCGCGAAGGTGGCCGAACAGTTGGCGCTGGTGTTGTGACCAAAATCAACAAATAAACCACAACATTACAACAAATTTAACGGCGTCGTAAAATTTGCGGCGTCGTTACTATTTTTGCAAAAAATTTGCTAATTAGGCTTTATAAAAAGCAGTAACTGTTGTATAATAATTGAGCAAACTAATTGTGATGATTAAAAGTAGCTAGCGCTAAAACACATAGCGTTAAAGAGATGTTACATCACCCTTACGATCAAAAGGTAGGTTGATCAAGGAGTAAATATGGCTGAGGCCAAAAAAGACAGTAAGCAGCGTATAAGAATTCGCCTCAAAGCTTACGACCATAAAGTAATCGATCAAGCAGCTAAGCAAATTGTCGACACAGCTCTTAGGACTGGAGCTAGCATTGCAGGACCGATTCCGCTTCCAACTAAACGAACTACTTTTACAGTAGTCAAAAGTCCGCATGTTTATAAAAAAGGTCGCGAACAGTTCGAGATGCGCGTGCATAAACGACTAATTGATGTCATTGACCCAACGCCTCGCACCATCGATAGCCTTATGAACATCAGTTTGCCAGCCGGCTGTGATGCCGAAATAAAAATGTAGTCAATAGACGAATATTTAGCAATTACTTATTGTAGAATAAACAACATATTGACAGATGTTAGATGATTTGTTATCATCTTTCGGTATAGTTAATTCCTGCTCTTGGTCTCTTTAGCAGGTTCGCTAGCAAGCGCTCTCTGCGAAAACCACCAAATTTCGCATATGGCTAACACGGGTTAGTGTTATTGCTTTCTATCGAAAACCGCTAGAAGACCAAGCATTTTTATGCCAAGACGGAGCAATTAAAAAAGGGGAAGTATGCAAGCATTTATTACAAAAAAAATTGGTATGGCTTCTGTCATGCTAGAAGACGGCACGCTTAGCGCGGTGACGTTGCTTGCTGCCACCCCAAACACCGTCACACAAATCAAAAATACCGAAACAGATGGTTACACAGCCGTTCAATTAGGTTATGGCGAAAAAAAGAATTTGGCCAAACCAATTCTAGGGCATCTAAAAGCCGCCAAAGTCTTTACGCCAATTATGCGCGAGATTCGTCTTGGCAAAAACCTAATTAACAACAATGACAAACACCAACTATCCGAAGACCTCGAAGTAGGAAAAACCCTAACCGCCGAGGTCTTTTCTGTTGGCGACGTAGTTCAGGTTACCGGTACTAGCAAGGGTAAGGGTTGGGCCGGCACAATCAAACGGCACAATTTTCACCGTCAGCGCAAAACTCACGGTGGCAAAGGCAACACCCGCAAAGTTGGCTCAATTGGCTCAATGTACCCACAGCATATTTTTAAGGGCAAAAAGATGGCTGGTCAAATGGGTGGAGTACAAGTCACAGTCAAAAATCTCAAAATTGCGTTGGTAGATACAAAGAACAACATTATTGGCGTAACCGGCGCCGTACCTGGTCCCCGCAAAAGTTTAGTAATAATTAAGGGTGCAAAATAATGAGCCTTTCTGCTGCAACTTTTACAAAATCTGGCACCAAGGCAACCACGGGCGCTAAACTAAATGCTGACATATTTGGTCTAGACGTTCAGGATCATATCCTACTGCATCAAGCCTATGTTACATATTTGGCCAACGGTCGCCCCAATCTAGCCACAACCAAAACTCGTGGCCTAGTAAGGGGTGGTGGCCGCAAACCATGGAAGCAAAAAGGTACTGGTAGGGCGCGATTTGGTTCTAGCCGAAACCCAATCTGGCGAGGCGGTGGTGTTGTGTTTGGCCCAAGCGGCAACGAAAATTACAGTAAAAAATTATCTACTTCCGCCAAGCGCCTAGCGCTACGTCAAGCGTTAAGTTTAAGCGCCAACCAAAAACAAATTGTAATTATTGAATCGCTTGAAAGCCTAAAAGGCAAAACCAGCGAAGCCGTTTCACTTATAAGCAAATTGGCTCTTAACGATAACGATCGAATATTGTTAGTCGATACCAAACCAAGCACCGAGGCGCGGCGATCGGTAAATAACTTGTCGTTTATCAATTTAGTCGACGCTTCTAACCTAAATGTTTTTGACATCACTAATGCCGACTCGATTGTTATTTCCAAAGCCGGTATCGAGCAAATTAATCAGTGGTTGGGCCAAGACAGCAAAAAAGCAAAGCCTACAACAAAGTCTAAAGCTAAAACGGAGGCTAAATAATGAGTTTGTCTGCAGTACTTAAGCCTCGTATGAGCGAAAAGGCTTTTTCCAAGGCCGAAAATTCTAATGTGTATGTTTTTGAAGTGCCAATGAGCCTTAATAAAGATGGCATTAGCCAGGCTATTGCCAAACAATTTGACGTTACTGTACTATCTGTTAATGTTGTTGTCGCCAAGGGCAAAAGCGTACAAAGTTATCGTAAGCGCTCACGTGCGATTACTGCCAAACGGCGTGACTTTAAAAAGGCTTACGTTACTTTAAAAAAAGGTGATTCAATCGCAATATTTAATACCGATTCAAAGCCAGCTACAGCTGAAAAGTCCAAGACTAAAAAAGAGGCAGAAAAATAATGGCTATTCGTTACTATAACCCCACCACTCCTGGTCGCCGAGGCATGACCAGCCAAGACACTAGCGAAATAACCGCAAAAAAACCAATTCGCTCACTATTGGTAAGCAAAAAACGCGGTAGCGGTCGTAACAACCAGGGCCGAATCACTACCAGACACAAAGGTGGTGGTGCTCGTAAGTTTTACCGCTTAGTAAACTTTCGCTTAGCTCCAGGCACTAATGCCACCGTCGAAGCTATCGAATACGATCCAAACCGAAGTGCCCGCATAGCCCGAATTAAAGAAGATAACGGTACTTATCACTACATTATTGCTGCAAAAAGCATGAGCGTTGGCCAAAAAATTGCCAGCGGCGAAGACATTGCTATTGAGGTTGGCAACCGCTTGACTTTGCGCGATATACCGCTGGGAACAACTGTCTATGCTGTAGAAATGCAACCAGGCAAAGGCGCCCAAATTGCCCGATCAGCCGGTACTGGTGTTCAGATTGTTGCCAAAGAAGGCAGTCATGCCCAGCTGCGCCTGCCAAGCGGCGAGGTCCGCATAGCACTTCTTGAGTGTATGGCTACCATCGGTAAAGTTGGCAACGAGCAGCACCAAAACATTAAAATTGGTAAAGCTGGCCGCAACCGTCACAAAGGTATTAGGCCTAGTGTTCGTGGTGTTGTTATGAATGCAACCGATCACCCACACGGTGGTGGTGATGGTGGACGTCACGGTCCAGCCAAGGCGCCACGTACGCCTTGGGGCCAAAAAACTCTTGGCTACAAGACCCGGACTCGTAAGAGTACTAATAAATTTATCGTAAAAAGCCGTCATGCGGCCAAGAGGAAATAAGGAGTCACTATGAGCCGATCACTCAAAAAAGGACCATTTGTCGATCCTAAACTGGCTAAGAAAGTCTCTGCTCTTGGCTCCGAAGATCGAACTATTATTAAAACCTGGGCTAGGGCCAGCACCATCAGCCCTGATTTTGTTGGCCGAACAATCGCTGTTCACAATGGCAAAGTACATGTACCGGTGTTTATTACAGAAAACATGGTTGGTCATAAATTAGGCGAATTTAGTCCAACTCGCAAGTTCCGCAGTCATGGCGGTAAGCTAGCTAAGGGAGGCCGATAATGTCTGTCAAAGCCGTAGCTAAAGGTGTCCGAATGAGCCCCCGCAAGGTTGGCGTTGTGGCTAGTCTGGTGCGTGGACGCAGCGTCGAAGATGCACTGACCATTTTGCAGCACACACCAAGGCGAGCAGCGTTGCCTGTTATCAAAGTCATCCGTTCAGCCCAGGCCAATGCTGACAACAACCATCGCATCAAGCCAGAAACCTTAGTTATTACAGAAATCAGCGTTACACCAGGCGCCCGACTAAAGCGTTTCCGCCCAGCTGCCCATGGGCGGGCCCTGCCTTTTCAGCGGCGCACCAGTCATATTCGTGTAGTCGTCGATGGCGAGTCTCGTCCTGTCAAAAAACCAGCGACCGCTGCCACTAAGGCTAAGTCAAGCAATAAGGAGGCCAAATAATGGGCCAAAAAGTTAACCCCATCAGCATGCGCTTGCAAGTCAATAAGAATTGGCGCAGTAAGTGGTTTGCCAATCGTCGCGATTATGCAAATTATTTGGCGCAAGACATTAAAGTCCGCAAACACATCCACGATAAGCTGGGTAGTCGCGCTGCCATCAATACAGTAGATATCGAACGCTCCCCAAATTTGGTGACTGTTACAATTGCAACTGCTAAGGCTGGCGTAGTTATTGGCCGCGGTGGCTCAGGGGCACAAGAGCTAAAAGCGGCCGTAGAAAAAATCTTTGATACGCCAACTCGCGTCAATATAGAAGAAATCAAAAAGCCCGAACTTTATGCTAAGCTGGTCGCCGAAAACATTGCTCATCAGCTAGAACGACGCATTAGCTTTAGGCGCGCTATTAAATCAACTGCGGCTGCCACAATGCGTTCAGGTGCCCAAGGCATTCGTATAGAAGTTGCCGGACGATTAAACGGCGCCGAAATGTCACGTCGCGAAAAAGAAGTTCAGGGTAGCGTACCACTGCACACAGTTCGTGCCAACATAGATTACTCTGGTGCTCGTGCTCAGACCCCCGCCGGTATCATCGGTGTTAAAGTCTGGATCTATAAAGGGGAGGCGCAGTAATGTTACTACCTAAAAGAACCAAGTATCGCAAGGTGCGAAAGGGCCGCATTACTGGTATCGCCACTAGCGGCAATTATATTGCTTTTGGCCAATATGCCTTGCAGTGCCAAGGAACCGACCGAATTACATCTAGACAAATCGAAGCTGCCCGTCAGGCTATGACCCGTTACATCAAGCGTGGTGGCAAAATATGGATCCGGATTTTCCCCCACACGCCAGTCACCCGCAAACCTCAAGACGTAAAAATGGGTAGCGGCAAAGGCAACCCCGAATTTTTTGTAGCCAAAGTCAGACCCGGCACAATTATGTTCGAAATGCAGGGCGTCAGCGAAGAAGTCGCTCGCGAAGCCATGCGACTTGCTAGCCACAAGCTACCTGTAAAAACCAAGTTTTTAGTTAAGGAGGAGGCATAGTCATGAAAATTGCCGATATCCGCAAGCAATCAACTGCCAAGCTAACCACCGAAAGCACTAATTTGCGCACTGAAATTGCTGAACTAAGACGCAGCATTCATATGGGTGACCAAACCAATGTTCGGCTGATTCGCAGTAAACGTAAAGATTTGGCTCGAGTACTAACCGTGCTAGCCGAACAACTAACCAAGGAGACCACCTAAATGGCTAAGACATTAACTGGCGTGGTGAGTTCCAGCAAAACCGACAAAACTATTGTCGTAGCCGTTCACACCCGTAAAAAGCATCCAATTTACAAAAAGGCCTATTCTTCTACCATGAAGTTTATGGCTCACGACGAAAAAAACCAGGCCAAAGAGGGCGATAAAGTAATTATTGCCGAGACCCGCCCACTAAGTGCCCGCAAACGTTTTATTTTGGTAAAAGTTGTCGACAAAGCTCTAATTAGCAAAGACCAGTCGGTTGATGCAGTTACTGCTAGCAAAGAGGACGAAACCAAGGACGAGGAGAAATAGCATGATACAGCAAGAATCCCGTCTAAATATTTGCGACAACAGTGGCGCTAAAGAGATCCTTTGCATTCGTGTCCTTGGCGGCACTCGCCGTCGTTATGCCCGTGTTGGCGACATTATCGTGGCCACTGTTAAGCAAGCTAGCCCCCAGGGCAATGTCAAGAAAAAGTCAGTAGTCAAGGCAGTAGTTGTTCGAACCAAGCAGCAGATTAATCGCAAGGATGGCTCATCAATTTGCTTCGATGACAATGCAGCGGTTATTGTTGGCGACGACAAAACCCCCAAGGCAACTCGTATCTTTGGCCCAGTGCCGCGTGAGCTACGCGATTTGGGCTATGCAAAGATCATAAGCTTGGCTCCGGAGGTACTATAATGTTTAAAAAATTCCAAGACACCAGGACTATTCACAAAATTCGTCTGCAAAAGGGCGACAAAGTTGTTGTCAGGTCCGGCAAGTACAAAGGCCAGACCGGCACTATACAGGCCACTCATCCCAGCCTAAACAAGGTTACTGTCGAAGGCATTAACATCGTCAAAAAACATGTCAAGCCTAACCGTCAGAACCCTCAAGGCGCAATTGTCGAAATTACTAAACCTATTTGGGTATCAAAAGTTTCGGTTATTGACCCGAGCACCAAAAAACCAGCTCGTATTGCATACGTAGTCGACAAAGACGGCAATAAAAAGCGTGTCTATGCTGGCTCCAAAAAGGAGATCAAATAATGACTGCCAATACAACAGCTACTAAAAAAACTGCTACTTCAGAGGCAGCCAAGACAAAATCCGCTACCTCTAAGAGCACCAAGGCCACTACGGCTCGGCTTAAAGACCTATACGCAAAGCAGTATGTTAATGAGCTAAAAGACGAGCTAAAATTAGCCAATATCCACCAGGTTCCACGTCTCGAAAAGGTGGTTGTCAACATTGGTCTTGGCCGTGGCAAAGACGACAAAAAGCTTTTCGAAGTTGCCACCAACACACTGCGCAAAATTACTGCTCAGCAACCAATCGAAACAATTGCCAAAAAATCCATCGCATCTTTTAAGCTGCGTGATGGTAACCGCATCGGCCTTAAGGTCACGCTGCGAGATATTAGAATGTACGAATTTATGGACCGCTTAATTAATATTGTATTGCCTCGCTTGCGCGACTTTCATGGCGTCAAAGCTGGAGCTTTTGATGCTAGCGGCAACTACAGCATTGGTTTTGTTGACCAGTCGGTTTTTCCAGAACTAAGTTTTGAAGAAACGACTACTGTTCATGGTTTGCAGGTAGTTTTTGTAATCCGGGCAGAGAAACCAGAACATGCCAAAGCTTTACTCGAGAAATTTAATATGCCGTTTGAGAAATCGCACAAAAAGGAGAAGCACTAATGGCTAAAAAATCAATTGTGGCTCGTGATTTGAAGCGACAAAAAATGATCAAGCAATATGCAGCTAAACGTGCCGAGCTAAAAGCTTTGGGCGACCAAGAAGGTTTGCATAAATTGCCCCGTAATTCTTCACCAACTCGCTGGAAAAATCGCTGCATCGAAACTGGCCGACCTCACGCCTACATGCGTACCTTTGGCTTATCAAGAATCAGTTTCCGCGAACACGCCAGCAAGGGTGAAATACCTGGCGTAACTAAGGCAAGCTGGTAAGGAGCAAATATGTCAAAAACATCAACTGACCCAATCGCAGACATGTTAACACGAATCCGCAATGCCATTGCCGTACACAAACAAGAAGTGGTAATGCCTCATTCTAGTGTTAAGCAGGCCGTTGCTCAGATGCTACAGACCAATAATTTTATCGACAGCGTCCATGTAGACAAAGCCGAAATTGGTAAATCTCTACGCATAGTTATTAATGGCCCATCTGCCAATGCTCGTATTACCGAAATTGCCCGTATCAGCACGCCTGGCCGACGCCATTATGTTAAAGCCAAAGATATTCCAACTGTCAAAAGCGGTCGTGGAATTGTTATTGTTTCAACATCGCACGGTCTAATGACCGGCGCCGAGGCCAAACAAAATGGTATTGGCGGTGAATTAATTTGTAAGGTTTATTAAGTAAGGAGAACGGAAAATGAGTCGAGTAGGAAAACTACCCATCCAAGTACCATCGGGTGTGACAATCACTGTCGACAACAACGAAGTAACCGTTAGTGGTAGCAAAGGCACGCTAAAACAATTTGTAGTGCCCGGAGTCAGCTTCGAACAAAAGGACGGAATCTTGGCCGTCCAAAGACAAAATGATGAGCCAAAAAACCGCGCCAACCACGGTTTAATGCGAGCTCTTATCAACAATATGGTGGTTGGAGTGTCGCAAGGTTTTAGCAAAAAGCTAGAAATTAACGGTGTTGGTTATCGTGTAGCGGCTCAGGGAACTGACTTAAAATTTAACATTGGCTTGTCGCACGATGTTATCTTTAAAATACCTACAGGCATTACTGCCGCTGTAGAGCAAAACACAATAACCGTTAGCGGTATTGATAAACAGCAAGTTGGGCAGGTGGCTGCCGACATTAGAGCGCTCAAGAAACCAGAACCGTACAAAGGTAAAGGCATCAAATATGTTGGCGAGCGCATTATTCGTAAATCAGGAAAGTCGGGCAAGGATAAATAATATGAACCGTATAGCACACACCCTAAAAAATTATAAGCGGCGCCAGCACCGAACTCGTACTGGCCTGACCGGCAGCAGCGATCGACCGCGCCTATCTGTTAATGTCAGCAATTTGCATGTTACTGCACAGATTATTGACGATACAAAACACCAGACTATTGTCTACAGTACTTCTGTCGGCGCCAAAATGGATGGTAATATGACAAAAAAAGCCGAATTAGTTGGCAAAGACATTGCCAAAAAAGCTGCCAAGGTTAAAATTAAAAAGGTGGTGTTTGATCGAGGCGGCCGATTATATCATGGTCGCATAAAAGCTTTGGCCGATGCCGCTCGCGAAGCAGGATTGGAGTTTTAGTATGGATAATAAGCAGCATAACAACCGACAAAGACAATCCCGTGGTCACCGAGATGGTCATCAAGAAGAAAAACTGTTCGATGAGCGCGTTATGCACATCGACCGAGTCGCAAGAGTCGTAAAAGGCGGCCGTCGCTTTCGTTTTCGAGCGCTTGTAGCAGTAGGCGACAGGAAAAATCGACTTGGAATTGGTTCGGCCAAAGGAGCTGATGTCACCACTGCTGTAGCCAAGGCTATGGAAGTTGCCAAAAAGAATATGATTACCGTTCAGCTTTACAAGGGAACACTACCTCATGAAGCCATAGCTAAGGTTGGAGGAGCTAACATATTAATCAAGCCAGCTAGTCCGGGTACAGGCTTAATTGCCGGCGGTGTAGTTAGAACAGTTCTAGAGGTTGCAGGCGTTAATAACGCTCTTAGCAAATCGCTTGGTTCTACCAACAAAACCAACACTGCTTATGCCACTGTCAAAGCTTTGCAGTCTATGGAGCCAGCCAAGAACTGGATTACCCGACAGAACAAGCCAACAGCAACAGTAGCCGCAAAGACCACAAAAAAAGGTAAAAGCAGCGCCACGGTGACCGACAAAAAAGCCAAAAAGGAGACAAAATAATGAAATACAACCAATTGCAAGTCTCGGCCAAAACTTCTGGCAAGCGAGTTGGTCGTGGTATTGCTGCCGGTCAAGGAAAAACAGCCGGCCGCGGTACTAAAGGTCAAAAATCACGAACAGGCTATAAATCACGCCATGGATTCGAAGGCGGCCAAAACCCCTTGTCTCAGCGATTACCAAAACTGCGGGGCTTTACATCTCATAAAGTCGCACCAGTCGCAATTCGTACCGAACAGCTTAACGGTCTGGGTGCAAACATAACCAGCCAAACCCTTGCTGATGCCGGGTTAGTGCCGTCACCGCATGTAAGCATTAAGCTTATTCTAGGCAGTCCTGTAACCCAGAAACACACTGTCAATCTGCAAGCTGCGTCCGCAGGTGCAATCAAGTCTTTAGAGGCAGCCGGCGGTAGCTTTAAAATCACCGAGCGCCTACCCAGGCCCAAAACAAATGGCAAAGATGTGACTGGTTCACGCAAAACCAAAAAAGCAGGCTCTAAATAAGCAAGTTAAGCAGGCTCTATACTTCGATAAATTTAAAAAACACAACAGCATTCAATAAAATAAGCTGATATACTGGCAGTAATTGCATAAAGATGCATAAAGAGGGTCTCATGAGCTGGAAAACAATTTGGCAATCACTAAAAAACAACGACATGCGCAAGCGTATTTTGGCTGTTCTTGGCATGCTACTAGTTTTTCGTATTTTGGCGCACATTCCAGTTCCGCTCAGTGATCCAAAAACTCTAAAGCAAATTTTAGAAAACCTGTTCAATTCAAGTAATTCACCGCAAATATTTAGTTTTATTAATGTTTTATCTGGTGGAGCACTAGCTAACTTTTCGATTATGCTAGTAGGCATGGGGCCGTACATTAACGCGTCCATTATTATGCAGCTGCTGTCCAAGGCCATACCCAAGCTCGAAGCACTCAATAACGAAGGCGAATTTGGCCGCAAAAAGATCAACCAATATACCAGAATACTCTCCCTACCTCTAGCCATAATACAATCCATAGGTGCTATATATTTAGTTCGTCAATCGGCAGCCAGCATCGGTGGTCTGGGCGATATCACCGCCAACACCTCAGTTCTGCAATGGGTCCTAATGGTAGCCACTTTAACTGGCGGCTCGATGATACTAATGTGGCTCGGAGAGCTTATAACCGAGCAGAGCATCGGCAACGGCATATCGCTGATTATTACCGTCGGCATTGTCAGTAGCTTGCCCAAAAACTTCTCGACCATTGTTAGTAGCGTCTTTAACAAACAAGATCGATGGCATATTTTTGGACGAGATTTACCCGTCAGTAAAACTGGGCTGATCTATTCTTTAATAATTGCAGCCATAGTTATATTAGTTACTATATTTATCGTTAAACTTAACGAAGCTTCGCGTAAAATAACCATTAATTACGCTAAACGAGTGCAAGGCAACAGAGCTTACGGCGGCATAACCACTATTTTGCCAGTCAAACTAATTACCGCTGGGGTTGTACCTATTATCTTTGCCTTGGCATTTTTAAGTGCACCTAGCTTTGTTGGTCAAATACTTAGCAGTAATTCTAGCCAAAGGCTCCGGGAGCTTGGTGTACATATGGTTAAACTGTTTCAACAACCAACGGCCGAATCATTTCAAAATGGTGGATGGCAGCCATATATTTATCCGTTAGTCTACTTCTTGCTAGTTTTTATATTCACCTTTTTCTACACCAGCATTACCTTCGACAGCAAAGAAATATCAGAAAACCTGCAAAAGCAAGGTGGATTTGTCGAGGGAGTGCGAGCCGGCAAGCGTACCGAAAAGTATTTATCACGCGTCGTCAACCGCCTGACTTTGTTCGGCGCCCTGTCGTTAGGACTTTTAGCATTACTGCCCATCATTGCTCAAATATTTATCAAAACCAATATGAGCATCGGCGGAACCAGTATCCTAATTTTGGTCTCGGTGGCACTAGAAACTCTGCGGCAGATAGAATCAAGGGCCCTAATGGTAACATACGACCAGTACGAGCAGCCAGATTTCTTTTACGATGTCGACGAGCCTGGTTTGGCTGCTACTGGCGCTCGGCGGCTGCGATTTTTGCCTCGATTGGGTCGCAATAATAAGAAATTTAAAAAATAGGCTTTACAGAACAGATGCGTATCTGTTATAATCTAACCTTGTTATACTTATGGCAGCTAACAAGGAAGTAATCGAATTAACAGGTACTATTGTAGAGACTCTACCGGGTACTCAATTTCGTGTCGAACTTGAAAACGGTCATCAGATTATAGCCCACGTTGCTGGTAAGATGCGTAAACATTACATTCGCATAGTACCCGGCGACAGCGTCACGGTCGAGTTGACCCCTTATGATCTTTCAAAGGGCAGAATCACCTACAGACGCACCTGAGTTTGGTTAGTGGCGTTTTATACGTCGAAACTAATATTTTATAAAAAATAAGCAGTGTGTTACTAGCAGAAAAGGAGCCAGTAATCCGCATGAAAGTGCGTGCAAGTGTCAAAAAAATCAGTCCAGACGACAAGATCGTTCGTCGTAAAGGTCGTCTTTACGTTATAAACAAATTAAAACCTAAGCATAAGCAGAGGCAAGGCTAGTTATGGCGCGTATATCAGGTGTCACAATTCCTAGCGAAAAGCAGGTTCAAATAGCTCTAACCTATGTATTTGGCATTGGCCCCAAAACTAGTGTCGATATATTAAAAGCAGCTAAAGTAGAGCCTACCGTGCGAGTAAAAAACTTGACCGATGCCGAAATCGGTAGCATCCAAGATATTATTAACGATAAACATACCGTAGAAGGTGAATTGCAGCGCATTGTTGCCGGTAACATCAAGCGCTTAAAAGATATTAACGCTTATCGCGGCATGCGTCATAAAGCTGGCTTGCCAAGCCGTGGTCAGCGCACCAAAACCAACGCCCGTACCAGACGCGGCAAAAAAGTCACCGTTGGTGGCACGGCCAAAAAGGTGGCCTCTAAAACCTAGGAAAGGTAACATATGGCAGAAACAACTACTACTCCTAAACGCAAAAAAGCCAAACGGCAAGTTCCCGCTGGCCAAGCCCATATTTATGCAACCTTTAATAACACTATCGTTACATTTACCGACACCAATGGCGGCGCACTAACAGCAGCCAGTGCTGGTGGTTGTGGTTTCCGCGGTTCCAAAAAGGGCACAGCTTACGCTGCTCAAATTGCCACCGAAAAAGCTGGTCAGGCAGCAAAACAACAATACGGCCTATTAAAGGTAGATGTCTTTGTCAAAGGTATTGGCCTTGGTCGTGACTCTGCAGTTCGAACCATCAATACACTCGGCGTACAAGTAGCAAGCATATGCGATGTGACCGGTGTTCCCCATGGTGGTGTCAGACCTCGAAAGGCACGGAGGATTTAATCATGGCACGAGACAGACAATCGATTGTTAAAATGAGTCGACGCGAAGGCTACGCCCTTCATCCAAAGGCCCACAAAGCACTACTAAAGCGAAGCACGCCACCTGGTCAGGCTGCTAGTGGTCGTGGCGGTATGCGTAGCAAAACAAGCCAATATAGCCTGCAATTACGCGAAAAGCAAAAAGTTAAACGACTTTATGGCTTACTAGAAAAACAATTTTCTAGGTTAATGACCGAGGCCGACCGCAAAGAAGGCCAGTCGGGCGCGATATTGCTTGAGCTTTTGGAACGACGCCTAGATAACGCAGTTTACCGCAGCGGATTGGCCCCAAGCCGCCGCGCTGCTAGGCAGCTAGTTACTCACGGTCACTTTATACTAAATGGTCGCCGTGTAGACATACCATCAATTCGCGTCAAAGCTGGCGACTCTATAGAGCTTAGGGACATTAGCAAACAAAACCAGTATTTTAAGCATATCGACGATGTCAGCCCAGCAAATAGCGATACCATTCCAGCCTGGATGAAGGTTGATCGCAAAAAATTCACAGTTTCGATTACGGGAGTTCCGACTCGCGAAGAGGCCGAACCCGAAATTAATGAGCAACTAATCGTAGAATACTACTCACGCTAAGGGAGGCGAATAATAATGTCAAAAATGATTCATACACCAGGACTAGTAAAAGTCGACAACCAAGACAAAACATCGGCCACCTTTACTATAGAGCCACTACATACTGGCTACGGTATGACTTTGGGTAACTCATTGCGACGAGTTTTGCTATCTAGCATTGCTGGTGCTGCTGTTACATCCTTTAGAATCGAGGGCGCTGCCCACGAATTCACAACGCTAAAGGGCGTTAAAGAGGATGTTGTAGACATTATGCTAAACCTTAAAGGCGTCAGATTCAAAATTTTATCTGGCGACAGCCATACTCTGCGACTTAGCAAAACCGGCAGTGGCAAAATAACTGCCAAAGACATAGCCAAGAACGCTGATGTCGAAATTGTTAATCCCGATCATATTATTGCCACACTTGATGACGATAAATCAAAATTCGTCATGGACCTAAATATCGAAACCGGTCGCGGTTATCACACCGTCGAAGAAGGCGCCGACAGAAAGACTAGCGATTCTATCGCTGTGGACGCCGTGTTTAGCCCAGTGCTTAGAGTTCGCTACAAAGTAGAGAACACTCGTGTTGGGCAAGTTACCAACCTCGACAGACTACTGCTTACCATAGACACTGATGGCACAATATCACCACAAGACGCATTCGAAGAAGCAGCCGCTATTTTAGTCAACCAATACACCGCTTTAGCTGGTCAAACACGAGTTGAAGCTAGCGCACCCCTGACTGGCGCAGACCATCACCGCGATAACTCAACTATGTCCGGCGACGATGGCGAGGAACCAACCGAGCTATTAACATCCATAGAAGACCTTAACTTGTCAGCTCGTACCACTAATGCGTTAATCAACAACGACATTCATACCCTAAAGGACCTGTTTAGTCTTAGCGACGCCGAACTACGTGACCTAAAAGGTTTTGGCAGCAAAGCCTTAGACGAAGTAAAAGATAAAATGAGCGAGCTGGAGCTGTAACCATGCACCGACACGGATATAAAGGACGAAAATTTGGTCGCGAACGCGATCAGCGTCGGGCTTTGATAAAAGGTCTGGCTGATTCGCTGATTCGCGACGAATCAATCAAGACAACCTTGCCAAAAGCCAAAGAATTAGTGCCATATGTCGAAAAATTAATCACCAAAGCAAAAAAAGGTGACTTGCATAATCGACGGCAAATTATTGCAAAAGTTAGCACAATCGACAGCGCGCATAAGCTTGTCGACGAAATTGCGCCCAAACTAACGGGCCGTAACAGTGGTCATTTGCGTATCGAAAAACTAGCTAACCGCCGCGGCGACAACGCAGCAATGGCCCAAATTGTTTTTGTCGACGATATCAAGCAAGCAGAATCTAAACAAGAAGCTCCTGCAAAGGCCGACAGCAGTAAAGCAAGCAAATCAGTCACCAAACCTACTGCAAAAGATACTTCAAAATCTGCCAAGACAGCTAAGCCAACCAAGACAGCCAAGCCAGCAGCCAAAAAAGTTACTGCTGCTAAGGAGTCAAAATAATGAATAAATCTCAACGCACTTACAGTGCTAAGCCAACCGATGTCACCCGTACTTGGCACATACTAGACGCCACCGAAGCACCGCTCGGCCGTCTTAGTACGGTTGCTGCTCGACTGCTAATCGGTAAAGACAAGCCCATGGTAACATCGCACGTCGATTGCGGCGACTATGTAATCGTCATCAATAGCGACAAGTTAGTTGTAACTGGTGGCAAAGAACAGAAAAAAATCTATTATCGTCACAGCAACTATCCTGGCGGTTTAAAAGCTGCGACATTGCAAGAAAAAATGAACAAAGACTCTACTGATGTGATTGTTCAAGCCATTCGTGGAATGCTGCCAGTTAACAAGCTGCGTGCTGGGCGCTTAGCTCGTCTCAAAGTTTATGTTGATGCCAACCACAACCACGAAGCTCAAAAGCCAGTCCTAAAGCATCTAAAGAAAGGTAAATAATGGCTACAAAAGATTCCAAAAACTATTTTTATGCACTTGGTCGTCGCAAAAGCGCTACAGCTCGAGTGCGTTTGCAGCCAGGCAAAGGCAATATTACAATCAACGGCAAGCCTGCTAACGAATATTTTGGCGACAGTAAGCTTATGTTGGTTAAAATGGACGCTCCGTTTACAGCCCTAGAGCAAAACAATAAGTACGATGCCAGCATAATGGTTAGCGGTGGCGGCCACAATGGTCAGGTAGAGGCAATCAGTCTAGGCATAGCTAAGGCATTGGTTGTTTTAAACGAAGACTACAAGAGCACTCTTAAACGAGCAGACCTACTGGGCCGTGACCCACGCGAAAAAGAACGCAAGAAGTTTGGTCTTAAGGGCGCTCGCAAACAACGACAGTTTACAAAACGCTAGATTATTTGTCTTATTTTTTAGGCAAACATATGGCTACGACCGTAGCCGAAGCATTTTCGTGAGCATAATTAATTCGTGCGTAAGCCCCGTTATCTGGTCGCCCACCTTGAGAGCCGCACAGGCTCAAGCAACCAGCACCTATAACCCGACAGCCCCATCCTTTGAGTTCCTGGCGCACTTCTAAATTGGCGGGGCAAACGTTGCTGCAAACCTCAGCATATCCACCAGCAACCGTCTCGCTCGGATCTGGCTCAAAGTCCAATGGAGCAGTATCTAATGCTTGAACTGCTTCTTGAACCGATATCATAGGCAGTTGTGGTGTATTTTTCATAAACTAATTGTATAATATTATTATATAGCTTGCAATAACTAGACAGTGAGGAATAATGATAAACAAAATAACAGAGCAAAATCCCAGGCTATCTCCGCATGAGGCAGCTGCAATCATCCAAAGCGAAGGCATAAGCATAGATCCCACCGACAAACGCAGTTTAATAGATATAGCCGAGCTTATAGTGGAGAGGTCTATAAAAAAGGACATCATAATAGCCGACAGCCCCGGACGAATAGACGAATAGACGAATAAACAGTTCCATAAAAACCCAATATTACCGTATAATATCTATTAGTATGAGCAAGCCAATCATTTTAACCGGACTAAGAGCCAACAACGACCTCCACATTGGCAACTACTTTGGCGCGTTGTTGCCACTAATTGATATGGCTAAGCATCGCGCCGGCGAGTATCAGATTAATTTATTCGTGCCGGATTTGCATAGTTTTACGACACCAATCGACCATTCCAAGCTGCAAGATCAAATAATGCAGAACTTGCGCATTTTTGCAGCTGCTGGCTTGCCGCTGGACAACCCAGACGTTCATATTTATCGTCAAAGTTATGTGCCAGCACATAGCGAGCTGACAATTATTCTCAACTGCTTTACTGGCATTGGCGAAATGGAGCGAATGACTCAGTTCAAAGACAAAGCGGTCAAGCTCGGATCGGATCGAGTGAGTGTTGGCTTGTTTGACTATCCGGTATTAATGGCCGCCGATATTTTGCTTTACGGCGCAACTTATGTTCCAGTTGGGGATGATCAGTCTCAACATCTCGAAATTACCCGCGACATTGGGCTGCGGCTCAATCGGCAATTCGACCAAGAACTTTTTACCATACCTGAGCCAGTTCAAAAGCAGCATAGCTTTTTTGGTAATGACCAAGGTTTGCGTATAAAAGACTTAGCCGACCCGAACAAAAAAATGAGCAAATCGGACGACAGCGACAAAGGCATAATTTTTTTGAGCGACAACCCAGAGCTAGCTGCTAAAAAAATTATCAGTGCCGCCACCGACAGCCTCGGCAGTATTAAATACAGCCCCAAAGATCAGCCTGGTATTGCTAACTTACTACAAATATTAGCTTTACTGCGCAGTCAAACTGTTAATGACATAGCTGCCGAGTATGACGGTCAGACTCAATACGGACCACTCAAGCAAGCGGTAGCCACAGCAGTTAGTGACTTTTTGGAGGACTTTCAAACCAAGCTAGCTACTGTGGACGATAAAATAATCCTCGGCAAACTGCAAAGCTCCGAAGCCCAAATGAATCAGATGGCCAATCAAACCTTACTGCGCGTCCAAAAAGCTGTTGGTCTGCGCTAAGGCCGGTAACAGCCATGAAAAAAGTTGTCCAAATAGACCATCCAGAAAGACTAGATACCTATGTGTTACGCGAGCTAGGGGGCTTAAGCCGCTCATTAGTCAGCCACCTGTGCAAGGAGGGCGCCGTTAGGCTAAACGGCAAAGTCGTCACCAAGCCAGGCACAAAAATAAAGTCAGGCGACACTGTAGAGGCCGACTATAATCCATTAACATCGAGCGACATACCTCAGATTGATTTACCAATTTTGTACCAAGATAGTGACTGCCTAGTCATCAACAAACCTGCTGGCCTGCTAACACATAGCAAAGGCGGCTTTAACCCAGAGGCTACAGTTGCGACTTTTATCGAGCCACAAATAGATGATCCCGGCAAAGAGCGAGGCGGAATTGTGCATAGGTTGGACCGGATAACTTCGGGCGTAATTATTTGCGCCAAAACGACCGAGGCTTACCAGTGGCTACAAAAACAATTTGCCGAACGCCAGGTGCAAAAAACTTACGTGGCCATTGTTGAGGGAAACCTCAAGCCCGAAGCTGCTTTAATAGATATGCCAATAGAGCGTAACCCCAAAAAACCACAAACTTTTAGGGTTGGAGCGGGTGGCAAGCCAGCCGAAACTATTTATCAGACAATTAGCCAAGCTAACGGACTCAGTCTGGTCCAGCTGATGCCAAAGACAGGCCGCACTCATCAGTTGCGAGTTCATATGGCGCATTTTGGACACCCAATTGTTGGTGACACACTTTATGGAGCCGCACCGTCTAGCCGAGTTTTTTTACACGCCAGTCAACTAGCAATAACTCTGCCTAATGGTGCAACAAAAGTTTTTAAAGCCAAGATTCCAGCAGAATTCGACCAGCAACTATCGGCCCAGGCCAAAAAAACTAAGACGGCTGATCTATGAGCACGCCGAAACTCGCCATTAATCAAGCTACTAAAGCCCAAATTGACTCTTTTTTAAGTGACCCCACTCATGCCTTGCTGGTGACGGGGGCGGCTGGCAGTGGCCGTCGGCAAATAGTCGAATATTTGGCTTGGCAACTGCTAGGCAGTGCGGCCAGTAACACCATTGATTTGAGCAAAAATCCTTACGTCCTAATATTGGGGCAAAAGTCACCATCTGGCATCGATGATATTCGCAGTGCCATAAATTTCACCAAATTAAAAATACCCAGATCTGAACCCAAAGGCTCAGTCCAAAACTCGGCCACAGACCACATTAGACGGCTAATCATACTGCATCAGGCCGAGCAGCAAACCACCGAAGCGCAGAATGCGCTGCTCAAACTTTTGGAAGAACCACCAAATGACACAGTACTTTTTTTGATAGCTACCCAAGCCGAAGCCATGCTGCCGACTATTACTTCGCGGTGCAGGCAATTATTGGTGCAGGCAATTGGCTTACCTGATGCTCAAAAGTATTTCGGTGCTTTGGGCTTTAGACAGGCAGACATTACAAAGGCATACCATTTAAGCGGCGGCCAATCTGTTTTGCTAGAGAACATTCTAAAAGGCAAGGACACTGAGTCGCTGAACAAGAGTATTGAGCAAGCCAAAAAGCTACTGCGCCAAACCAAATTTGAACGCTTATGCAGCGTAGACAGTTTTAGCAAGCAAAAAGACACAATTCCGCCCCTGTTGGATGCTCTGCAGCGCATTTCTATGGCAGCTATTAGCCAAATAGCCCAGGCGTCTTTATCGGCCAAAAATCAGCCAACAGGCCAAATTAAAGCTTGGAACAGACGGCTAGAAGCCATAGTTATGTCCCAAGATTCGCTGCAAGCTAATCCAAACTCTAAACTTTTACTGACCAATCTGTTTTTAAACCTTTAACGCCTAGCGCAAAAATTCGGGCAAAACAATAAATATGCTATACTATTAGGCACATGTACGAACTTGCATTGGTCCTTGGCTTTGGGCTACTAGCCATAAAA
Source organism: uncultured Candidatus Saccharibacteria bacterium (assembly GCA_964630055.1). Classification (GTDB taxonomy): domain Bacteria; phylum Patescibacteriota; class Saccharimonadia; order Saccharimonadales; family CAZVRA01; genus CAZVRA01. Next base: position 234,718 of record CAZVRA010000002.1, on the reverse strand, counting down.
AACAGTCGGATTCGCAACGAAGAACTATCCGAATTTCCGCGTAAAATAACCGACAAAGTCGGGAAGTTGTGGGACATTGCCCATCAGGGCATGCGCGAAAACCGCAGTTTGCGGGCCGAAAAGGCCTTGCTGACAATTCTTAAAATCGACCAACGAAACGCCGCCGCCTACAACCGCCTAGGCATTTTATACGCCAAACAAAAAGAGTACCGCGACGCCATAGATTGCTTCGAAATTGCCAGCAGCATAGAGGCCACGCCTTCCAGCCTGCACAACTTAGGGCTCATTTATTACGAAACCGAAAATTACGAAAAAGCGGCTATTGCCTTTGAGCAAGCCCTTAAGCTCGAAGACCAATTTGCCGCTCGTCATATTGCTTATGCCAAAGTCCAAGAAAAATTAGGCAACCATAAGCGCATGATAGAGGAACTAGAGCGAGCCGTCGAGCTGGAGCCCAACAAAGAAACGCTGCAATTACTAGAGGGAGCCTACCGCAATAACGGGCTGGCCGAGGCTGCCGACCAAGTCGAGCAGCGTTTGCGCAAACTGGTAGTGCCCAAGGGCAAGCCAAAACGCGTAATTCGCCCAACCAGGCGGGTTGTTATTTAACCCCTGTTTTGCTACACTAATTTGCAGCGCCATGTAACGATTATATAGTGTCGCGCGCATCTGCCGCCTTAGCTCAGTTGGTTAGAGCATCGGTTTTGTAAACCGAGGGTCGTCGGTTCGAATCCGACAGGCGGCTCCAAACAAACTTAACAATTCTTAATATTTGCAGGGATAGTGAAGCGGTCAAACACGGCAGACTGTAAATCTGCTGGCATTCGCCTTCGGGGGTTCGAATCCCTCTCCCTGCACCACACATAGACGCGTTGTGAACGTCAGAACTTTTATATATAGTTATAATATGAAATGTCCTGCAAGCAATAAGTCAATGTACAAAGTTCGTTGGGCAATTACTAATAATTCTAAGGCTAGGTCACAGTAAGAACGATGAAACCAAATGTAAAATCACCTTATTTTTACGTATTTTTGGTATCAATTATTGCCTTTTTTGGTCAGGCAATGATAATCAGTAAAGTCCTACAGCTTCAAATCCAGCATACTGATCAAGCAATAGGATTCAACCAGCCCTTGGTAATTATTAGCATTGGTATCGGTCTTATTTTATCTGGGGTTGCAGCTTTATCTTATTTCAAAACCACCATCAAAGAGCAAACTAAGCGGAATCAGTTATTAGTATTTTTTATAACCCCATTAGTTTTATCGCCACTGATATTTTTTATTATTTCTGAAATAATCTTGCTACCAATCTACGGACTGGTCAACGTCAAACCTTGACATAATTTTCCTAAAGTCATCATTATATAGCACAACAGATGTATAATACGAATAAACCGAATACTAAGTAAACAGCGCAGGGACGGTAACATGACAGAAGCCTCCGATTTTTCTAACGAATATCATCAACGGCAGTTAGACAATGTTGCTGATGAAAAAATGCGTAAAGCATGTGGCAGAGCGCTGGTATTTACATCTGTTGGTGTAGCCGCAGAAGCAGCGCTGACCGTAATCAATGTAGCCACCGAACATTACCAAGCTGCAGCGATAAGCCTCGGTAGCGCCGCACTACTCGGAATTATTACCAAAATAAATATCAGTGACTACAGCGAGGCCAGGCAAGCAGAAATAAGGTCAGCCAGAATATTAGAGTCCTACCAGGACCGTAATGGACTATAATCACCTGTTTACAAGGTTCTATCGATTTGTATGTTAGAATCGCTCTATGCCCAAAATGACTAAGATCGAGAAGAAGAAGCTTCAAGAATTGTATACTGTGCAGAGACTTTCTATGAAAGAGGTTGCCAGCACATTAAACTGCTCGATTCATAAAGTCCAATACTGGATGGATAGGTATGGTATACCAAGACGCTCAAGGAGTGAAGCCCTATATTGCAAGAACAACCCGCATGGAGACCCATTTAATCCTAATCCTAAAATATTTGAGGCTAATGCCTTGCTTTTTGGCATTGGCATAGGACTATACTGGGGAGAAGGTAATAAGGCCAATAAGTACTCGGTCAGACTAGGAAATACAGATCCAGATCTAATAAAGGTGTTTATTAAGTTCTTAATTGAAATTTATGATGTTTCCTTTGCTGATCTTCGTTTTGGCTTGCAAATATTTTCGGATGTTGATGCAGAATCTGCAAAAAAATTTTGGATGACAAAAGTTGGCGCAGAAAGTTCGCAATTTTACAAAATAACTGTTACAATATCCACGAAAGTTGGAACGTATCGTCACAAAAATAAAAATGGCGTGCTTACCGTTTACTTTCATAATAAAAAATTTAGAGACATAATTGTCAACGAAGTCCAGAAATGCCGCGATAGCTCAGTTGGCAGAGCGCATGCATGGTAAGCATGAGGTCGCCGGTTCAATCCCGGCTCGTGGCTCCAAAACCGGACTTAAATTGGAATTGTCGCCCTCTTGGGCGATTTTTTCTTTGGCGGTGCGAAGCACCAGCCAAAGATTTTCTTGGGGGGAATGAGATTTAGGGTCGCTGGAAGCGACCGCAATTTTGGTTTTGAGAAACAGGTTCAACCCAAAGATTTCCAGTAGCAACGACTTTTTGGCGTTTTGGTCAGTAGATTGAGCGATTTTACAGATAGAAACGGCTTTTTCTAGCCAATTATTCAGCGGTTCAACCCATTCCAAAGTGCCTAATGCCAAATCGCTCATTTGTTCTTCAATGGTTTTCTTGTGGCTCATAATTTTGGCTTTTTCTTGGGTGTAAATATCACGCTCCAAAACGCCATCAAGGAAGCCGTCCAACAGTCTTTGTAATTTCTCGGACAAATGCGTGATGTCTGTCCGCAAACTGTCAATTTTGCCGTCTATCTTGGCTTTTTCAGTGAGTTCGTCAGCACTAGCCATCTCACGCATTTTGTCCGCATATTCTTGGGGCATGGCGAAGCCAGCCAACAAATCAGATAACTGCTGATCTAATAGTTCAGAACGAACGGCAGGTTCAGTACATTTCACAGTTCTATTCTTACGGCTACACCTGTAATAGATATAGTGGTGTGTATTGCCATTTTTCTGCCGTTTCGTTTTGTTTTCGGCAGTTATCATCATACCGCAGTTGCAACGGAGTAGTCCGCAGTAGGCTTGTGGCTCTATCAAGCCTTTAGTCGGGTGGCTTCGCTGTTTTATGACGGTCCGCACTTTATCAAAAAGTTTCTTGCTAATAATGGGCGTATGTTTGCCCGCGTAAATCTCGCCGCCGTAAATGAAATGACCGTAATAAAACGGGTTTTTCAAGATATACTTTACCTTGTCTTTGCTGTATGGCTTGCCGCCGCTGGTTTTTATGCCACGCTCAAACAAATAGTCGGCTATATCTTGAAAAGTGCTTTGCCCCAAAGAATATAAAACAAAAATCGCTTCAACTAATTTGGCTTGGCGTTTATCTATATGCACCGTCTTACTCTTGGTGTTGTTGTAATAGCCAAACGGAGCAATACCAGGAAACTCGCCACGCCGAATTTTCGCGCGAAGCCCACGCTTGGTGTTCTCTGACAAATTATCTACATAGTATTTGCTCTGACCAAAAGCGATAGACAACATAAACTTGCCCTGTGATGTGTTCTCAAACCAAAATGTCTGAAACTTCAAGTCGGCTAAATGCTTTTGGTCTAGTAAATAGATAATTTGTCCGCCGTCTATACTATTTCTGGCAAGTCTATCGGGGTGCCACGCCAAAATTGCGGTGGCTTCGCCATTTTGTATGCGTTGTAGGACATCGCCGAACTTCGGACGGCCTGGAGTTTTGGCGGACTTTTTCTCAATAACAGTGTCCACCACGACTAGACCGTTATCTCTGGCGTAGTTCCGAAGTTCTGCTAACTGTGCTTCAATGCTCAAAACTTGCTTGTCCTCAACATCCGTACTCTTACGAGCATACAAAATGTAGCGATTTTGATTCATAGAAATTACCCCCATAATTTTAATGACCGCCCCAGTTGGATACAATCAAGAGAAATCTTGTTTGTCTGGGACGGCCATTAAAAAAGACCTCTCTTGAGCTGATTGTATCCACTTACGATTATAACAAAAAACCGCCTACGGCGGGCAAAACCAAAATTGCGGTCGCTTCCAGCGACCCAAAATCTCATTCCCCCCAAGAAAATCTTTGGCTGGTGCTTCGCACCGCCAAAGAAAAAATCGCCCAAGAGGGCGACAATTCCAATTTAAGTCCGGTTTTGGAGCATTTCTACCGAAACGCTAGAACCCATTTTAGCAAAAACCAACAGATAAGAACAGATGTGAAGTGGAAGAAAGAGGACAACCTGCGAAACCAGCCACGCCGTTTGCCAGCCAAAGGCTGACCCGCCCCGCCAGCCCTGGATTTTGATTGTTTTTGGATTTCCCCCGCCGAATTTCTTTTTTTGCATTGGAAAAATCCATGTCTGTCGGGTCGGCTGCCCACAAGGGCAGAAACGGCTAAAGCTTCGATGAAACATGATATGATATGACTAGGACAAAAGATGAAAAATACAAACTTTTATAATCCAAAATACAATAATATAACCGACTACAACTTGGAGTCTTCCGTTTATCCTCCCTTAATTATTGGTGGTTTACAGATACCTGCTATGTTTTTGCTAAACCTTGTTGTTGTAAAAGTCATATTTGGCTCAGCGGAGGATGCGTTCAGCAATGGATTATCCGGCCTGGCATTGGCGCTTGCATTTAGCAACTTAATCGGAATGATTCTCACCGTGGTGACGCCTGTAGTGATTACTGTTGCAAGTGGACTGCTGCTGAAGCAATTGAACTATCGTCGACCATTCGTACAGGCAATATTAGGAACTGCACTGGTAATGATAGCGTGGCGTTCAATTGCGACAGCTTTGGCAGGCATAACTACTTACATTTTTACACCCGTATTGATAATTATTTGTGCAATCGTATATTTCTGTTCATATGTGCTTGTTTCAAGTAACAACAATATCTTAATCAAACTTTGTACTGGATTCGTGTTAGTACTAGCGCTTTCGCTTTCAGGAAATTATACTGCAAATAACCAGAGTACTGGCAGCTCAAACTCAGCTACAGTGCCAGAAAATTCAACTTTAGAGAAAGGTTTTGATTTTGACCTTTATGCACCAGACACCTCTTATTTTGATAAAGTCGGTATTGATACACGTCAAGATGACCCGAACGACAACTCAAGTATTATGTACATCCATGCAAAATTCGAAACACCTCAGGGAACTATCAGATTCGCAGAAGCAAAGTATGACGATGTAATTGAGAACCTTTTCATTTTATCTGGCAGCTGTGATTACGAGAAACTACGTGAATATACGGGTGTCTGGGGAAAAATAAAATACGAAAAGAAAAAAGAGCAATATGACACCCCGACATTGTTGCCTTGCAATGTAGTTTATCAGTCTGATGGCCGAACTATTTTACAACCTAACAAGGATCATCAAAAAGTAATTGGCGTAGCACCATTTATTGCTAAAATCGAGAGTACAATTATCGTTTTTGATGCTTATGCCAATACTACTCCTGGCAGATATGTGGGGACGACCGAACAAGCTAAGGCGTCTGTGATTGACTTTGTTAAAAACGCTCGTGTTATATCGGGACGGTCTCTGGGGATTGATAATGAGTGAGCAGCTGACGGATAATCCAGCGCTTAGAGCGCACGATACAACAGACGACGGAAATTACACCGAGACATTCAACAGACCAGAACACCCAGAACATTTTTCTGAAGTTCATCACGAAAACGGTGAGGCTTTGATGTGTATGTCTAGCGCTGGCGAGTGTAGGGTTTTGGTTGAGGTAATGCCAGGCTATTCACCAGAAGAAGAACAACAACTTATTGCGTCTACGACTGGCGCGTTAGAAGCCATTGACCGCTTTACAGGCGGCAGAGCCACTGACATTTTTACAGGACTACATATAAAAATCGGCGAGGATGTTGCAGGGGGCGGCGCAAAAGCAGTAGCAGAAGAAAATCAGGTGCTGCTTAACGGGAGAAAAATGCTTTTGAGCGTTGCAGAAATGAAACAAGTAAGCGGCTCGTACAGTGCCGACGAACTTGCTGGTTTTCCTGACGAGCAACGATCTGGCGGTGCGTTAGAATATACGCTGGTACACGAAATCGGACATGTACTAGATGGACAAACAAAAACTGGCGAGGCATATCATCGTGTCGCTGCTAGTGAAAGCCCTACAAGATATGGACGAGAAGCCGATGAGTGGCATAGCGACAACAAAGACCACGAAGCATTTTCGGAAGGTTTTGCACACGCTGTTTATGGTATGCCGATTACTGAAACAATGGAAGCAACTGTCCGCCAAACTATAGAAGCTAGAGCGCAGGAAATTTTAGCAAGCGCACAGAATCTTGATACTGAACAGATTTCTGTCGCCGAAACAGCAAACTACCAAGGAAACTGGTTTAATTTGCAGCTCCAGCGTATGCAGTCACCGGATTTTCGAGAAAAATTCACCAGATTCATTTCTAACCACATTAACTCACTTGAGCCAGGGGTTACACGGTCGGTGCTAGACAAGCCTGAAAACTTTCAGACGCACTACCAGGCTCAATTAGATCAGTTTGATGATAATCTCACAAGAGTTTACTCTGCTGTGGGCTATGGCAAAGCACAAGATGTTAGTGGCAAATCGCAAGGTAGTCTAGGACACGGTAAGATAGGAAAAACTGGAACAATCTATTCTGATGCCGCCAATCAAGCTGGGAATCAGCTTACAGATAGACAAAAAGATATTATCGCTGGACACGAAGCATATCACGGCATGGTTGACGTCAAGGGCTCGGCTGTTACAGAAGTAAGGAGTGGCTTTGACTGGGATATCTACAACCAATTAGTTGATGAAAATTCTGTGAATCAGCCAAATTACCTACGCAACCCTGATGAATTACTTGCGCGAATGGCGCAGTTTAAGAATTATTTTGGATTTCAATCAGGTGAAGAATTTACAAGCAGTCATCTAGCACATTTACGCCAGCAGTACATCAAAGATATTGGGCTAGACAATGGTATATCCACAATGTTGATGATGATTAAACCTAAAGTCGAACCACAGTTTATAAAGTTAATGAATGAGTTGCCAGTCTAGCTTGAATACCGCAGCCGTTTCTGCCCTTGTGGGCAGCCGACCCGACAGACATGGATTTTTCCAATGCAAAAAAAGAAATTCGGCGGGGGAAATCCAAAAACAATCAAAATCCAGGGCTGGCGGGGCGGGTCAGCCTTTGGCTGGCAAACGGCGTGGCTGGTTTCGCAGGTTGTCCTCTTTCTTCCACTTCACATCTGTTCTTATCTGTTGGTTTTTGCTAAAATGGGTTCTAGCGTTTCGGTAGAAATGCTCCAGGATACGACTTTTACAGCTAGCGATTATCCCCAGCGCCTTTAGTTACACCGCGGGCTTTGCGGCTGGCTAGTTTTTCTAAATTCTTGCTGGCAATGTCCTCTAACTTTAGGCCTAAGCTATCGGCAAACAAAGATATGTACCATAAAACATCGCCCAATTCCTTGGCCAGCTCCTGCTTGTCTTGGGCCGACACGACGCCGTCTTTGTAGGCAACAATTTTTTTCCATTTTTCTATCACTTCGCCAGCCTCACCAGCTATGCCCATTGCCCAAATGCTCTGGTCCATAAGCGAGTCGGGGTGGTGAATGGCAGTATCTGGTGCTTTTTGCTGGTAATCGCTAAATTTCATAACCAAATTATATCACGGCCTAACCGTGATATATGCTTTCGCAGCTGTTGCCAAATGCTAATCAATCTGTTAAACTATTTACCTATGGCAAAGAAAACCGATAAACGCAAGATTGTGGGCTTGGTGTCCGAGGAAACCGGTCATCGCCACTATTACACCATGAAAAACACCATGAATACGCCGGACAAACTGCGTCTGCGCAAATATGACCCCGTGGTGCGTAAGCATGTTTGGTACAGCGAGACCAAAAAATCTTTGGGTCGCAACGAAGCGCCAAAGCGCTAACAACAAACTAGCTAGGCTCTTGGTCTTGTTCGGCCAAATCTAAAATGGTATTAATTAGTTCGGCGTGACTCCAAACCAAGGGTGCAACACCCAGTTGACGGCCATCTTCGGGGTCAAATTGTTCGCTCAAAATTCCAGATGGCAAACTGCGAGCCAGGGCCCAGCTTACTAGCTCGCTGGCTTCGGCAATGCGCCCTAATTGCACATAGTACTGTGCTAACCACAGTGTACAAACGGCCCACGGATTACCGCCATATTGTGGCTTGGCCAAAAAATAATCGTCACCAAAATAACGGATAACACCGCCGATTGGCCCCTTATTGTATATGTCCCGCTCGACAGCGGCCAGGGTTTCTTGCATGCGCAAATCATCGGCTGGCAACTTGGCATAACTAAATAGCCCGTACAGGCTGGCGATATCGACGCTGTCGTTGGTTTGCCAATTGCCGCCCGGCAAAAGTAGCTGGCCGCGCCTAAAGTAGCCGGCCTGTTTGTCGCTTGGGGCAATAAATAATTTGTCTAAATTGCGGCGGAATCCGGCGGCAGCCTTTTTCCAGCGAGCAGCCTCCGAAGGGTGTTCTAGCTCGGTAGCGATAGCGCTAGCGGCTTCGAGCCCGGCAATCGTCACGCTGGTAGAGTAGGTAGTGGTTAAAAATACCTGCTCCCACAGGTCGTAGCTGGCGTGCGGCAGACCCGACTCTTTATCGACATATTTGGCTAAAAAGTTAGCGCAAGGCAAAATTAGTTTGTTGTACAAATTTTCGACAAAATCTTTGTCGCCGCTAGCAACCAAAAACTGGTAAATTGTGTGTAGCACAATGGCTGTTTCGTCTTCCTGAATGGCTAGCTCAACATTTTTGCCGTGCACCAACGGATGCCAGGTACTGCCAATTGACCGGTCGGGCTGGTATTTGTGCATTAGATAACCGTCGGGGTGCATGGTGTCGCGAGCAAAGGCAAAAAAAGCTTTGGCCTCATCGTAGTAGCCAAGACGGATTAGTGGCTTGAGGGCATAACAAGCGTCGCGCGGCCAGCAATAACAGTAGTAATCGCGGCCGTAATTATAAATGCTGGAGTCGCCGCTGGCCAGCACCGAGCCGCGGTCATCGCAGTGGGCTTTTATAATCATTAGCGATTTTTGCAGCGGTACTTTTAACTTTGCCGGTACTTTGGCTAGCTTGGCAGAGCTATTATTTAACCATTTTTGCCAGTGCCGTCGGGCGTATTTGATCCGGCCACTCATATCGCCATCTGTAAATGCGGCATGAACCACGCTAGCATCGGCCTGACTGCTAGCCGCAGCCACCCAGTAATCGACGGTTCGCGGATTGCCCGGTTCCACATGCAAGCTAAAGCGAATCACGCTGTCGACACCGCCGTGCTCTACCGGATTGTTAGAAAGGTCGCCGTCTTCGGCGTCCCTAAACGTACCAGCCTTGCCCTCGATTGCATAATTGCCAATGGCATACTGGTCGAACGTCTCGCCGGAGTCGTCTTTGCCGCCAATTAGCAAGCTGTAGCGACCTTTGTAGTCCAGGATGTAATGCTGGTCGGGCACGTAAAGTGCCGTGTCGGATCGGCCATCCCGCGAAATCTCGAAAACCTGGTGCATAAACAGCCGAATTTCTCGGCCGCCAGGCGCACTATTAGTAATCTGAATCCGGCGCACCAAAGCGTTAAATTCGGGGTCGATGTAATCTTTTAGGTGCAAGCCAACCTGCAATTGATCGCTATGCAAACGAATATCGCTAATTAGCGCACCCGGCTCAAAGTCGGTAGTTACCTGCCAGGTTCCGTCGTCGATCCACGAAAAATGGCCATCGGTCCAGACACCAATTTTGTGCTGCATGCTGCGAGCCGTGGTCAGGTTTTCTAGACCAACATAAGGATAATAAAAATCGTGCACCAAGCCGTGCTCGTCCAGCCCCACAAACATCTGGCCATTGCTAAGAATTACTGGTCTGCCCACTTAAACCTCCTGTCCATGCTCAATTAATCGCGCCCGAAGGTCATGATAAGCATTCATAAAATTGATATTTGCAATATACGGCGACTCATAAGGACTAAAATAGGCATGAACATCACCGTCGTTGAACCACTTTGTGCACATGTAGTAAAAATGATCCGAGGTCTGGAGTTTGCGCCAATCCTCGATCAGACCCAGGTCGCCAGTTTTGAGGATTGGTTCGGTCAAGCCATAAAGCGAGGCAATAGCACCTTGCTGCATCTGGTTGCCAAGCCAAGCAGTTAGATCGCGCTCGGTGTCGGCCCAGGTTATTGTCTGCGGGCAATCGACAGTGTCGGCTGGCTCAAAATGGTTGGCCGCCTCTGTTAAAGTCATAAAAATGTGGTCTTGGCCGTGCAGCCAGGCGCCAGGCAGGGCCTCCAAAAAGTCGAATATTCCGGTGTCTTCCCATTGATGCTCACCAAAAGTTTCGTAATCCATAAACAAATTAATTAGCGGCTGATCCCAACTGACGTTTAACCAACTGATGTATTTGCTAATGGTTAGCGGGTATTCGGGCCATTGTTTGTTGCCAAACCTAAAAGCGATATCGTCGCTGAGCTTGTAATTTTTGCACAGCAATTTAATATTTTGGGTGTGCGCCGGGCGATAAACAAAATTTGGGCTGCGCCAACCCAGCACTGGGTCCCAGCCCTCGCTCAAAATCACCTGGTAGCCCGCCTGGTCGGCCCAATGGGCCAGCTCGTTATTGTAGGTTAGCTCGGTGCCGCGAAAGGCCGTTGGTGTGACACCAAAAATTTCCTGGATTTTCTGGCGGTGCATTTTTACCTGAATTTCGAACTCGTCCCGATTGTAAAAAAAGGCCAGGCTATGATGATACGTCTCGGCGACCAGCTCGACCCGGCCAGTGGCCACCAGCTGCTTAAAACTGTCCAGCACATCTGGTGCGAATTTTTCGAATTGCTCTAGCGCCACACCGCTAATTGACATCGACAATTTAAAATCGGGGTGAGTGTCCAGCATGCGCTGCAAGCAGCGATTGGTTGGGAGGTACGATTTTTGGGCCACTTTGCGAACAATATCGGCGTTGTTTTCTCGGCTGCCAGATGGCGCATCAAAGTAATTATGGTTAACCCCGGCGTCAAAAATACTGTAGCTGCGTACCCGAAAAGGCTGATGAACATGCAGGTACAAAACAATCGCTCGGCTCATGCTAGTGCTCCACGCAAATGCTTATGGTTGCCGGCCCCGCGAAGGCGCATGTCGTGGCGCTGGCAAGCTTTTTGGTAACGATCGTATATCCGAGAGGCAATGGGCGCCCAGCTCAGTTTGGAATATTCGGCTCGTGCGTTAGCAAGTAGCGTGTCGTGGAGATCTTGGTTGCCAAGGACCGCCAAAATCTGATTAGCCATTTGGTTTGTGTCCCAATAATCTACCTTTAAAATATTGGTTAGAACCTCGGAAATGCCCGACTGCTTGCTAACCAGCGCCGGCGCACCGTAAGCAATAGCCTCGTACGGCGTAATGCCCAGCGGCTCCGAAACGGATGGCATCACAAACAGGTCCGCCACTCTAAAACTATCGCGCCACTGTTTGCCAACACCTTCTAGACGACCGGTAAAAATGACGTTGCCGGACAGCCCCAGCGCTGCGGCCTTCATTTGCAATTCGGGTATTTGCTCGCCGCCGCCAGCTAACAAAAACAGAGTCCGCGGACGCTTGTCCACAACTAGCCTGGCAGCGTCCAAAAGTTGCATAATGCCTTTTTGAATAGTCATGCGGCCGGCATTGACAACTATTTTATAGCCGACTTGGCGCATGGCCTCCAGATACGGGTAGCTGTCGTGAGCTTCGGCCATCATGTCCGGCGAAATATTCAACACGTTTTCGGCCACTGTGATTTTGCTTGGCGCAACATCGTAGTGCTCGACAATATCCTGCTTAGTCCGCTGGCTAACCGCAAAAATATGGTCGGCCATTTGCATGCCGACGTATTCGATCTCGCTAACCAGTGGGTTGCCTGGCTGGCCAGCGGCGCGGTCGTATTCTGTGGCGTGAACATGCAAAAATAACGGCAAGCCGCTGACTTTTTTGGCCAAAATCCCAGCCCGAATTGTTAGCCAGTCGTGGGCATGAATAACGTCGTACTCGCCGCGCTTGACAATTCGCCCAACGCTGGTCGCAAAATTTTCGACTTGCTCGTACAAAAAATTGCCAGTTTGTTGGCTACCTTGGATTAGCTGATATAAATTTGAGTCATAAGTACTACCACTATTAGCTAATGAGTCATAGTTTTGGTCAACGGCGGCCGTAACCTTCATGTGCTTGATATGCGAATAATCGGCGTAAAAAGGCAAGATAAATTCGATATCCACACCGTCTTTGGCCATTTGACGAGTCAGCTGATCGCAAACTATACCCATGCCGCCTACATAATGAGGCGGTAGCTCCCAACCAAGCATTAATACCCTCATGCGCAATTTTCCTATATATAGATTTATTGTACGCCGTTATAGGCGCAAGCGCAATGGCTGGCTAATCCTTTAATCTGGGGCATTAAAAACTAAAAGTCGTCGGCTGGCCACTGGCCTTAAGCTCTGCGTGGTATGACTGCAGGGCGTCTATAGCGGCGTTGTTAATCCGCCCATTATCTAGCAAAAAGCGAGCCGCTTTTGTCAGGGTAGTGACTGAGTTAACCTCAAAGCCATAGTCATTCTCAAGTGTTTGCACGCCGCCTTCTTCGCGGTCAAACTGCAAAGTTATAGCAACAGGCTTAAGACCGACAGCGGTCAACACCTGCGAACCTTCTACTTTTGATTTACCGTCAGTCGCAACATCGTCGGCCATAAGAACCGCATCATCGGCTTCATAATCGCCCTCAATTTTTTGATGATAACCGTATGTTTTGTGCGGCTCATCTACTCGCTCCCAAAGGTATGACAAGCCGGCTTCGTAGGCAGCTACAGCAGCTGGTGCGGTGGCAGCCTGTGCCTTGCCAAAAACGTGGTCAATTGGGTGTTTAATTTCAAAGAATTTGGCCGCATAGCCCGCCGCCAAGGCACGCCTAAAATAACCTTGCTGCTCAAGGCTCATTTGACCAGTCCGGTCTAGTTGTTTGCTAAAAGATAAACTGCCCCGCATGTTGTAATAATACGGCGACTGGCGACCAGATTTTAGCTTAATACCGCCTTCTGGAAAACCAAGCAAGCCTCTATCAAACATGCCTACGGCTATTTGTTCTTCTTGGTGCTCAGGTAATGCCATTACATAGCCCCTTCAATTTCAGCCACAAGAGCTTCATAGGCTTGAGCAGGATCTTCTGCTTGGGTAATTTGCCGGCCAATTACTAGCAAATCTGCACCGTCTTTAATCGCAGCTGCAGGTGTGCCAACACGAGCTTGGTCTGCGTGTTCAGCCATTGCAGAGCGTGTGCCAGGTATCATCGCGAATAGGCATTGTGTCTCAGGGTCGCCTTTAATTGTTCCAACTTCAAGAGGCGATGAAACGAAACCTAGAACACCGGCACCGACTGCATCACGAGCAAGCTCCATAACTTTCTGACCTACAGGCACTCGGTATAGCTTTTCTACCTCATCTTCTTTGATAGAGGTTAATACGGTAACACCTAGCATTTTAATACCTTCGGCTTCTTCTTGGGCGGCACGCATAGCTTCAATGCCTGATGTAGTGTGCATAGTGATACCAAAGGGCGGGTGCTCTAGTCCTTTAATGTTCTTTACTGCTCCAACGACTGTATTGGGTATGTCGTCTAGCTTTGCGTCAGCAACCCAGTCTAAACCGTGCGACGCAGCAAGCTCCGAACAATAGCGCCAGCTAGTGGCACTTGATAATTCCAAACCCAGTTTTACAAAGCGTGCTCCTGCTTCTTGGGCAACAGTAGCAAGTCGCTCTGCGTCTTCTTCACGAGACGTGTCAATCGCTAAAATGATACGTTCTCGGGCTGGTAATTCCGCCATTTTGATACCTCCAACCCACCACGTTAGTAATGGTCTAATTCTATAACACAGTTAGCAAAAGGTCTAACTCACTGTCTCTTTTTTATATTACTTAGCACGATTACTAGCCGAGTTGCAGGTCATTACTCAGGAAGAATACCTACAATTTAAAAAAATAGGAAGCCGATTTTGTTTTCCACCAACGTAAGCTACAGATACTTTTAACCTGTTAAAGCCGTTGGATACTATCTATCAGCACGCTTCACAGTCGTTATGGCAGGGGTGGAGGGGCTCGAACCCGCGACCTTCGGTTTTGGAGACCGACGCTCTAGCCAACTGAGCTACACCCCTATTGACGTACATTATACTTGTATACAAAACTATTGTCACTATAATTTTGCAGCCTGTCATAAAAACAAAGTTTTCATTTTTGCCATAATCTGATATACAATAGTAAGACGTTATGACAAAGTACCCCATAACAACCACCAAACCTGTTTTTATTATGCTCTACGGCTACCCCGGTGCAGGTAAAACACACGTTGCCAAGCAGCTGGCCGACACCATTGCCGCCGCGCACCTTAGTAGTGACCGCTTGCGCGGTGAATTATTTAATGAACCCCGTTTTGACCAAGAAGAAGATAGAGTGGTTGATCATTTGATGGTCTATATGGCCGAGGAATTTATGCGAGCTGGCTTGAGCGTAATTTTTGACACCAACACCGACCGATTAGCAGTCCGCCGCGAGCTACGTAATCTTGCCCATAAAAGCAAAGCCCAGCCTCTGCTTGTTTGGCTGCAAATAGATGTTGATAGTGCTTTCGCGCGGCTTGGAAAGCGAGACCGACGCCGCACCGAAGATAAATATGCGCGTAACTATGATAGAGCTGGCTTTGATAGCGCAATTGGCTACATGCAAAACCCGCACGACGAAGACTTTATGGTTATTAGCGGCAAGCACACCTTTAACACCCAGCGCAGCGCCATAATCAAAAAACTTTATGAGCTAGGCATTATTAATACTGCCGCTACCACTGCTAATGTTGTTAAGCCGGGCATGGTTAATTTGGTGCCGACTCCTATGGCGGGTCGGGTCGATCAGTCTCGGCGCAACATTATGATTCGTTAATAGCGTTTACTAAAAACATCTGGCAGTAATTTTATGGCCAAAAAATATATCGATATCGAAGGCATTGGCCAGGTTTTGGTTAGACACAACGTCCGAGCCAAGCATGCCTGTATTAGTATTGGACCCGATGGCTCGCTACGCGTCACATTACCGCCACTGGTACCGTTAATTTTTGCTAGGCAGTTTGTGCTAAGCCAAAAACAATGGATAACCCAAAAACGACCAATTACTCAACTACTAAAAACCGGCATGCCTATTGGCAAACTTCACAGGCTGAACTTTGCCGAAGGCAAATCAGTCATCCAGCCAACTAGCCGAGCTTCGGGTAATTTACTTAATATTAATGTTCCCAAAAACCAAGCTCCAAGCAGCCCGGCAGTTCAGGCGACCGCCCTAAAAGCTGCCGAAAAAATCCTGCAAAAAGAAAGCAATATTGTCTTGCGACCACGTTTGAGTAGTTTAGCCGCCCAGCATGGCTTTAGTTTTAATAGCAGTTCAGTGCGCAAACTCAAGACCAGGTGGGGCAGTTGTGACAGCAAAAAGCACATAACAATTAATATTTTTTTGCTTCAGCTGCCCTGGGGATTAATTGATTATGTTTTGCTCCATGAATTAACCCACACCGAACATATGCATCACCATGCAGATTTTTGGGAACGCCTAGAAATAGCCTGCCCAGACTCTAAAAACTTAAAAAAACGCTTAAAACAGTTTAGGCCCAACATTTTTGCCGCACCCGATCTGTAGCAAAATTAGCTTGATTCCTTTTATGGTATAGAAGTTTGGTTGACGTTATGACATACTGTGCTCATGGCAAAACAAGCTACTATCAATAGCTCCAAGAAATCTTCCGACAGCTACGATGCCGCAAGCCTGGAGCGCGAACGGCTTACTAGCCTAATCAACAGCATGACAGCCGGAGTAATTGCACTTGACGATAAGCTAAAAGTGATTATTTATAACGGATCGGCGCTTAACATACTAAACACCAACATATTAAGAGCTGGCGTTGCCATCACCGAAGTTCTTAATCTTGTAGACAATAACAACAAAAAACTTGATCTCAAAAAAATAGTTCGCAATATACGGGTGGCCTGGGTGTCGCGCGATTACGTGCTTAACTATCCCGACGGTAGCGCTATTAATATACATATAAGTGTTGCTCCGGTGCATACCGGTTACGGAAAAAGTGCCAATCAAGGATTTGTTGTTGTGCTGCGCGACATAACTCACGAAAAGTCACTCGAAGAAGAGCGTGATGAGTTTATAAGTGTGGTCAGCCATGAGCTGCGCACACCGGTAGCTATTGCTGAGGGCAATCTGGGCAATGCCTTATTTATTGCCGAAAAAAACCAGGATATTGAGGCAATAAAAAACACCATAAAACAAGCCCATGACCAAATAGCTTTTTTGTCTGGCATGATTAACGACTTATCTATGCTATCGCGCGCAGAACGTGGGCAATTGGCGCTAGAAACCACCGATATCAACCTGCATGATCTGATTCATCGCCTGCAAAGCGAGTACGAGCCGGTTGCTGCCAAAAAGGGTTTGCAGCTATTTACTAGTGTTAGTCGTAAACTTGAGCTTTTGCACACCAGCGAACTGTACCTTCGCGAAATTCTGCAAAACTTTGTAACCAATAGCATTAAATACACTCTAAAAGGCAGCGTCACCATAGAAGCCAAGCCGTTCAGCGGCGGGGCAGCCATTTTTGTTCGTGACACAGGCATAGGCATAAGTAAAGCTGACCAAAAAAAGGTCTTCGAAAAGTTTTTTAGAAGCGAGGACTACCGGACTCGCACCACTGGTGGTACAGGACTAGGGCTATACGTAACCGCCAAACTTTCGCGCATCATAAAAGCCAGAGTAGAAATAGAAAGCCAGCTAAATGAGGGCTCGTGCTTTAGCATATACGTCCCCAACATTCAACGATCAGCCCGCTAAAAAAGGCCAGCAAAAGGCTCTCTACGGGTTAGCGCTTGACTGATGCGCGTTTTTACGTTATATTGACAGGTGTCGGAACTATCTCATTTGATAGTTCTTTTTTATTTAAAAGTTGAATTTTCTACAAAGATCAATCAACACTTACAAGAAGTATAAAATGAACCAAACTCAGAAGAAGACAAAGAAATCTGATTTAACAGTCCGCGAGCGGTCAAAAGGCAACGCTCGCCCCAAAAGGCGCCACCTAAGGGCAAGCGCAACTGTGCCAATGACAATTTGGCGCTACCTATTAAGATTTGTAAAAGCTGTGTTTAGACCATTTAAACCTGTAGCGCGCATCGTAACTTGGCCGCTAAGAACACGTGCCCTGCGAGCAGTTGGCAGATTTTTGGCAAAAGTTTTGCTAATTAACTACTTTATAAGTGCCTGGCAAGAGCTCAAAGACGTCACTTGGCCAGACCGCCGCGAGACTCGCCAGCTAACTTTGGCAGTTTTTGCCTTTGCGATTGTTTTTGGCCTGTTAATTGCCGTTGTCGACTACGGCCTGGACAAACTATTTAAACAATTCATTCTCAAGTAAAGCAAAAATAAGGAGCGAATTTTATGACCAAAAGATACGACACAACTCGCCACTGGTACGCAATCCACACTTACAGTGGCTACGAAGAAAAGGTGGCCGAATCTATCCGTCAAAGAGCCGACAGCTTAGACATGAAGGACAAAATTTTTAAAGTCCTCGTGCCCAAAGAAAAAATGATCGAAATTAAAAACGGCAAGCGCAAAGTTGTCGAAAAACGCATTTTCCAAGGTTATGTACTGGTCGAAATGAAACTCAGCGAAGACGCCTGGTATATTGTCCGCAACACGCCAAGCGTGACCGGTTTTGTTGGTACCGGCAGTGATCCAACTCCGGTCAGCCAGGAGGAAATGGACAAAATCAACAAGCGAATGGGCCTTGAACAGCCCAAGCACAAGATCGACTACAAAATTGGCGATGTGGTTAACATTATCGACGGACCATTCAAAAGCTTCGATGGCACAATCAACGAAATAGACCTACAAAAAGGCAAGCTTAAAGTACTGGTCAATATGTTTGGCCGCGAAACTCCAGTCGAGCTAGACAGCCTGCAAGTAAAGCGTGTTTAAGCCGCGCTTTAAAACGCATCAATGAGCGTGACAAAATGGTCTAGCTGTTATATAATGTATAAGTTACGCACGTGCGGCCGGCTTGCTTCCCCGGCATCACACAAGCAATCTTACTAGTTACCAGGAGTATAGAAAATATGGCAAGTAAAAAACAGGTCAAAGCAAACCTCAAAATGCGCATTCCAGCGGGCCGCGCCAGTGCCGCACCACCAGTTGGTAGCACGCTGGGTCAGTATGGCGTTAATATGATGGATTTTATCAATCCTTTTAACGAAGCCACCAAAGACATGCAGGGCGCCACAGTTACGGCTCACATTACAGTTTATGATGATCGTTCTATGGAATTTAGAGTTGTTGGTGCACCAACAGACGACCTTATTAGGGCAAAATTAGGCATCAAAAAGGGCTCGGGCAAGCCAAACAGCGAAAAAATCGCCAAAAAACTTAGTCAGCAAGCACTAACCGAAATTGCCGAGGCCAAAGCCAAAGACATGAACACCGACAAAGTCGATTCCGTCAAAAAAATGGTAGCTGGCACGGCGCGCAGCATGGGTGTAGAGGTAGAATAGAATAATTTAATTATTGTGGGAGGCAACCAGAATTGCCGCTTGGACCACGAAAGGAATATTTATGGCAGAAGCCAAAAAAGCCAGTAAAGAAACAGTAGCTTCAACAAAAGTAAAACAGGAGGCCCAAAAAGATGGGACTACTAAAGAAAATAATCGGCCTAAGAGTCAAACAAGTAATCAAGCAGAAGTAGCCGAGTCCAAGGCCGAGCCTAAAATGGAATCGGTTGCTGAATCGCCATTAAAAGCTGCTAGCGGTAAAGTAGCCAAAGCCGGCAAAAGAAGCACGAAATCTTTAAGAGAATCGGCCGAAAAGCAAGCCAGAGAAGATCGCAAAGCTACAGCCGACGACCCCGAAGCTGCCACCAAAGCCAAGCCAGCGCCTAAAACACGCAGTCTGCTGGAGCGGCGCGGCAAAAAGTTTAAACAAGTCGCCAAATTGGTCGACAGCCAAAAAGACCACAATTTAAAAGAAGGCCTGGAGCTAGTCGTAAAAACTAGCCCTGTAAAATTTGATGCCACCGTAGAGCTGCACGTACGTCTTAACGTAGACCCGCGCCATGCTGACCAAAATATTCGCGACAACCTAACTTTGCCAAGCGGTACGGGTAAAAAAATTAAAATTGCGGTTTTTGCCGACAACGATGATGCCGCAGCCGCCACCAAAGCCGGGGCGGATCTAGCTGGTACCGATTCGGTCATAAAGCTGCTAGACAAAGGCCAAACCGATTTTGATGTATTAATTGCCACCCCAGCCATGATGGCCAAACTTGGTAAATATGCTCGTGTACTTGGTCCTAAAGGCCTCATGCCCAATCCTAAAAGCGGCACAGTCACTACCGATGTAGCCAAAGCCGTCACCGAGGCCAAGGCTGGTCGAGTCGAATACCGAGTCGATAGCACCGGTATTGTCCACCTAGGAGTAGGTAAGGTCAGCTTTGGGGTAGAAAAACTACAAGCCAACGTCGACGCTGTTATGGCCAGCATACGCGCCAACAAGCCAGCGGGAGTTAAGGGTGTCTACATTAAATCGATATTCCTAACAACTAGTATGGGCCCAAGCATCCGCTTAAGTGTCAATTAGTCGTTTCTAAAAATTGGGTTTTTGGCTTTAATCGGCCCTAGAACCTATGCTACAATAGTGTTATAAGCGGCGATGGTGGGGTCAACGCTAATACCAAGGTAAATCCATGGAGGGTATTGGTTAGTGGGCGTCTATAGCAACAAACAAATTCGGCAAGCAATCAAAGACGGGCACATTGTTTGCACCCCCTTTAACCCCAGGCATATCAGTCACGCCAGTCTTGACGTCACACTTGGCCACTATTATTACCGAACCGGGCAAACAACCAGAGGCTTTGTATACAACCCATTTGATGAAGTTGATGTTAGGCGCTATTTTGGCGAAGTTCAGCAAGCCGTAGTCCATCGAGATTGGTGCAACATAAACGGCGTTAAACCGCTAGCCGGAATTCCACTGGAGCATCCAGTCATTCCACTCAAACCCGGCGAACGGATACTAGCGCATACCCATGAATTTTTTGGGATTATTCCACCCGGTGCTTACGAGGTAAAATCACGTAGCAGTTGGGGTCGCAATGGTATTGCAGTTTGTTTTGATGCTGGCTGGGTCGACCCAGGGTATATTAATCGTCTAACACTCGAAATCTATAACCTCAACGAACACGAAACAATCCTACTGCCAGTGGGCGAGCGTATTGCTCAAGCTATTTTTCTAGAAACTGGCGAGGTAGAGGGCAACTACGGCGAGGGACGCGATGATGGCATGAGCGGTAAATACCAAAGTGGCACTTCGCTAGGCGAGCTAATTGCCAATTGGACGCCAGAGCAAATGTTGCCCAAAGCCTACAAAGACAAGCGGCACTTGCCGGAGGTAATACAAGGTTTAAAAGCCCGATGAAAAAGCCAAACCTGCCAAACACTCAAGAATACAGTGGCGCCTTTATAGTCCTGGAGGGCACCGATGGTTCGGGCAAAGGCACCCAATTTAAACTATTACACAATCGTCTAGTGGCCGATGGATACGATGTAGTAGTTTTTGACTTCCCGCAGTATGACCAACCGAGCAGTTATTTTGTTCGGCAATATCTAAACGGCAATTATGGCAGTGCCGAGCAAGTAGGGCCTTATACCGGCTCACTTTTTTACGCCCTAGATCGCTATGAAGCAGCTCCAGCTATTCGTCAAGCTCTGGAGCAGGGCAAGGTTGTGCTATGCAACCGTTTTACTGGCAGTAATATGGCCCACCAGGGCACCAAATTTAACCACCCCGACGAAAGACGTGGCTATTTTATATGGCTCGATAACTTAGAATTCATGCTTCTGGGCGTCCCCCGGCCAACCAAGAGCATTGTCCTGCGAGTACCGGCCGATGTAGCCCAATCTTTGGTCGACCAAAAGGCCGAACGTAGCTACACCACAAAAAAACGCGATCTTCACGAGGCAGACCTTAATCACCTTAAACGCTCAGTCGAGGTTTACGACAATCTCTGCCAGCTGTTTCCGAAAGACTTCCAGCAAGTCGATTGCGTCCGCAACCAACAGCTACTACCTATACCAGTTGTCAATGATATGCTCTGGGAAACAATCCAACCGTTGTTGCCTGCCAAAAAAAGTGCCCCACCAACCCCTCAAAAAGCCAGCCAATCAAATCCCTACATTGTAAAATCTATATCGGATAATTCACAAACCGGCAAGTCCAAGTCTCAAATAACCATAACCGACGCTGGCTTGGAATTCCTAAATAAAACTGTCACCAGCTCTGGCAGTAATGTTTATGCTTTTACTAACGAGCTCAGCGCTACCACAGTGGCAGCCGCTATGGCCAGACTAAGTCGCCGGGGCGACGACATGCGAATAACCATCTTAGACGAATTTGCGGCAGCGGCCGACAAAGACCAAGCGCTACTGCAAAGGGTTATAACCGCCTACGGCGATGATTCGGTTCAGCAACTGGTTGGCTTGCATGTGGTGGTCGAGCAGGCCAGCAACCTGTTAACCAAAAAGCTAGAATGGGGTCGCCTAGCATCATACTTGGAGCAGTCAACTCGCTACATATACTTCGACCAAAAAGACAATAATGGCCACTACAAATACCATGTGCCTAACTACCTGCCGAGCGATTTAAAAGCCAAGTACACATCAGCCATGGATTCTATATTCGATTTATATTCTGATATGGTCCATCAATTAACCGCTTATGTAAGACAGCAATCGTCGGTACCAAAAGAGGAGCAAGATATCGCTTGGCAAGGTGCAACACGGGCTCAAGCTTGCGACGCAGTCAGGGCAGTTTTGCCAGTGGCCACTCAATCTACGGTTGGTATATATGCTTCTGGGCAAGCCTTAGAAAGTCTTATTATGCACCTTCTAAGCGACACTTTGCCGGAGGCTATCGATACCGGAAAAGCCTTATTAGAACAAGCCAGAAAAGTCATTCCAACATTTTTGGAACGCGCCGACAAGCCAGATAGAGGTGGTGCTATTATTGCTTATCGAGCTCAAACGGCGTCAGACATGCAAAAGCTGACCGATACTATTTTGCCGCCAGATTATGGTCAATATCAGGAAGCAGTACGCTTAACAAGCGTTTGGCCGCGCAACGAGCTAGAATTGCTACCAGACATGCTTTACGAGCATAGCCATTTGTCGCTCCAAGAAATAACCAAACATACAGATCAGCTTAGCTACAAGACTAAAAGCCAAGCATTTGCTACCTACATGGGTGAGCGGCTAAACCGTCGCCATAAACCGGGTAGAGCACTAGAAAAAGCTCACTACAGCTGGGATTTGGTGTGTGACTACGGTATATTCCGAGACCTGCAACGACATCGTATGGTCGATGACCTTGAATGGCAACAGCTAACGCCGCGCTATGGTTACGATATGCCAGAACTCATAGAACAAGCTGGCCTAACGGAAAAATTTCAAAAATGTTTTGACATCAGCTTGCGGCTATATAGTGACTTGCAGTCACAAAAGTATCCTCTAGAAGCACAGTACGCGGTGCTGCTGGGCCACAAAATGCGCTGGAAAGTCACATACAATGCCCGCGAAGCCTTTCATCTTCACGAACTCCGCACCAGTCCTCAGGGCCATCCTGGTTATCGAAAATTAGTTCAAGAAATGCACAATAAACTGTGCCAGGTCCATCCGCTAATTGGCTCATCTATGCGTTTTGTAAACCAAAGCGAAGACCCAGAACTTAGCCGGCTGGCTGCCGAGCGCTACACCCAATTTAAGCTAAACCAAATGGGTGGCACCGAATCTATCCATAACTTCGACAGCGCATAAGTTCTCGGTAAGTTTTTTGAACCTTGCCAGCCAAGGTATGATCATCAAGACTGCGACTTCGCTCTTGGGCTGTTCTATAATTATCGAGCGCCGCGTCAAGCAAGGGCACTTCAGCTCGCACCGCACCTATACGCCTAAGGCAATCGCCAATAAAAACCGACCAGCTTTTAGTTTTATATGGCATGATTTCGTCATAAGCATTAATAGTATTTGTTATTTGCTCGGTCTCCATAGAGTCGTCATTAGACCAAGCATCAATCCGCCTAATAAACTGCCTTAAATTACCATTTACCCGAGGCCGTGTTTCTATTTGCGGATTACAACCATGCAAGTTATCTATTGATACCTGTATTGATTCGGCGCTCCCACAAGATAGCTGCGTTGAAAAATGCAAAAAAGAATACAACGCTCGACGACCAATCTCTGCCTGCATGACCGCCAACACCGGAAAATTATTCCTCAGCCAAGGCAAACGGTGCTGCTCAACCATCACGCGGTGGGTTTGCAGGGAATAATAGCTAATGTCACGATCAGTTTCTAATATGTCATCGAATTCCGAGGGAGCTAACATGCCAAATGTCGTTAGATTGCGAGCGATATCTGTTCGCCACAAACTTTGTGACTCAGTATTAACCATATGAATTTCCTCAGTAGATTTATCGACTACTAAATTAAAAGCGTGCGAATTACAAAAAGCTATTCGCGAATCCAGCCCTATACGTTCAACCGCCGCGTCAACTACATAAGTAAAGCCTATACAATCAGCCCTGGTTGTTTCGCCGTGCCAATAACGTGCCTCAGGCTCAAAATCAGCGCAATCGCGCACCAAACCGGCAATCGACATCAGCTTATCGCCGCTGTCATCTTGTGGATCAATCTGATCAACGGCCTCGGCTAATGTCTTACCCGGATCGCTTCTCAACGAAAAAGCCTCTAGATCTACTAGTGGCGGTACAGGCCGAAAGACAGTTGACTGATTCATATATGTGGTCACTTTTGTTATTTACTGTGTCCACCGACACGCATACATAAAGATTCTTTATACTCGAATCAAGCGCTTCAGTCAAGGCCTAAACTTGACCTTGAACGGTTGGCTGTAGTATAATTACCCCAGTTACCAAAGACAGCGACGGGAATAGCTCGGCAAAATCAATGCCAAGCCAAACCTTAATTATGTCGCCTAGGTGCAAGCTTTTATTTTAATTTTTTGCACAACTCACAAACCTCTGGTAACAACAGAGGTTTTTTTGGTACTTTGGCAAGGCCGCTAAATGGTCGATCGGCTGGCCAAATCAATCAACAATCTAGGGAGAATCCATTATGGCTTTAACCAAACAACAAAAAAATGATGTGGTAGCAGAAGTATCTGAGCTGCTCGAAAAGTCGCGCATGACAGTTGTCGCCCAATACCAAGGCACACCCGTCAAGGCTATGCAAGCCTTGCGCCAGTCGGGCTATCAAAATGGCACCACCCTAAAAGTCATCAAAAACCGCCTAGTTATTAAAGCAGTCCAGGCCAACAAGGACCTAAAAGACGCAGACGCTAGTGCCTTAAAAGGCATGCTTTTGTATGCTTTTAACAATGACGACGAAGTTGCTCCAGCTCAAACTATAGCCGAGTTTGCCAAAAATCAGCCAACGCTTGAGTTTGTAGGTGCTATCACCGCCGAAGGTCAGTTTATGTCAGCCGACGAAGTTAAGACATTGTCGCAACTACCAAGCAAGACTCAACTAATTGCTGGTGTAGTAAATACTTTGCAGTCACCACTGCGAGGCGCAATGAGCGCCCTGGGCGGCAATTTGCATGGTCTTTTGGACGCAATTGCAACTAAGGCTGCCTAAGTAGCTAAGCCACCCGGGCTTCGATCATAAATTTAAGTTTAATTTACAAATTATTAAGGAGAAATCATGGCCAAAGATTTAAAAAAATTAGCCGAAGAGCTAGTAAACCTAAGTGTTCTAGAAGTTAACGAACTAGGAACTATACTAAAAGACGAATACGGTATTGAGCCCGCAGCCGCTGCTGTGGCCGTTGCTGCTCCAGCTGGTGGTGGCGATGCCGCTGCTGCCGACGAAGGCAAAAGCGAATACGACGTCATCCTAAAAGATGCCGGTGCTCAAAAAGTTGCAGTTATTAAAGCTGTAAAAGAACTGACCAACTTGGGTCTTGGCGAGGCCAAGGCTATAGTTGACGGAGCGCCTAAGACTGTCCTAGAAAAAGCTAAGACCGAGGATGCCGAAGCAGCCAAAAAAGCTCTAGAAGCAGCTGGCGCTACAGTAGAACTAGCCTAATCTTCTGATTCCTGTAGATTAACTGCTAGCTCATAACTAGCCCGCGGGCTAAAAGCAAACATCACTCGCCTCAACCAAGGGGCGAGTGATTGTTTTTTAAACACAAAAATTATTAATTGGTTATGCTTGCAGTATAATCCGGCGAAAGTTAATATGAGGCTATGACTAGTAGTAATCGACAGGGGAGGATCCCTGATACGCTTAATATTCCTGACATCCCAGACGCCACCAGTGTGCCTGATGTAGTGGCTCTTTATAAGCAAAGAATAACCGAAGAGTCACGCCGTTTAAATGCCGAGCAAGAACTGCTCTATCTTGGGCAAGTAAAAGATGCTCAAGCACTCCAGTCCACACCCGACTACGACCAAGCGTCTCAGGACCCCGAAGTCAAAGAAATTATTGTACGTGGGCGAGCTGCAAAACAAATAATAATGTCGGCTATGCAACCCTATGTACTCCATGTAGCTTCTCGCTATAGGCTAGACCCGCATGATCCAGAGGAGCTAATGGAGCATGTATCCAGCGGTAATATTGGCCTAGAACATGCCATCCGAAAATACGACCTCGACCGCGCCACTCGTTTGACCACTTATGCCACGCCCTGGATATGTCAGTCAATAAAGCGCTGGCGAGCCAACAATAGCAGTGTTCATGTGCCTGAGCATGTTAAAAATCAGCAATTGTTTAGAACTTATAGGCAGCTTAAAGAGCAGGGCATGTCAATGATGGCAATTCAAGCAACAATCAACATTAATGTCCGCCAGCTCGATTCGGTCAGACAGGCTTACTTGGCTCAGCGACGACCTATTTCGCTAGACGAACCCGTAATAAATTTTGACGATACAACCACCACCTTGACCGACCTCCTGCCAGTAGTCGATTCGCACGAGATAGAGCACGTCGAAGATCGGCTTGATTTTGATATCTTAATTAATCACATTAAGCGCGTTCTTGACCCCGAAGATTTTGATCTTTTTTATCAAAGCACCGGACTTAATGCGCTAGACGATGAGCCGCCAAAGTATAAGCTACTAGCCGACGAGAGAAACGTAAGCATTGTCACTATATCAAGACGGTTAAAACATATAAGAAATACTATAATAGAATTACTGCGACCAGAACTAAAACAACTCGGCAGTTTTCCACAGGCAAACACATTAAAATTTTGACACAGCCTACACATCGTGCTACGTTTAAGCCAGTAGGTGTACTTAAGACAAACACATTGGAGTATAGGAGAGCCTAGATGGCAGACGTTCCGGAAAAGCAAATCAAGAGGCTAAAAAGCCTTATTCAAGAGGCAGAAACAAATTTAGCTGCCGCCAAAGAGCTGCTAACTAGCTTAGTTGGCGATGACCCCGTAATAACTGCCGCTGTCAAAGACGATGGCCTAGGCAAAATTATAGAGGGTGTTTTTGACGGCCAAAATATGATGGGTAGCGATGGCAAAACTTACCCCGTACCAGCTAATTACGCTAGTAAATCTAAGTTAGTCCAAGGCGATATTTTAAAATTAACAATTGCCGGTGATGGCACATTTTTATACAAACAAATTGGGCCGATAGTTCGTAAGCAGCTTGTCGGTGTTTTGGAACTACAAGATGGCCACTACACTGTAAATGTTAGCGGACGAGCTTACCGAGTTTTGTTGGCCAGCGTAACTTATTTTAAAGCCAAGCCGGGCGACCAAGTTAGCGTAAATGTACCCGAAGACGATGAAAACGCCGAGTGGGCAGCCCTAGAAGCCGCTCTTTAGCCTCAAAAACATGTTGTAAAAGACACTTTTTGTAGCTACTAGAGCTACTTTTGAACTATACTATACATAAGTATGGGGAAGGCTTTTTATAGAAAGTATCGTTCGAAGTCTCTGGCCGAAGTTGTCGGCCAGGATCATATTACGACGGCCCTGCAAAATGCCCTCGACAACAACAAGCTTAGTCACGCCTATTTGTTGACCGGTCCACGAGGTGTAGGCAAAACCAGTATTGCTCGTATCTTGGCCTACGCCGCCAATAATCTGCCATACGACGAAGACGGCTCCCATATAGACATTATCGAGATTGATGCGGCCAGCAATCGGCGCATCGACGAAATACGAGACCTGCGCGATAAAGTCCATATCATGCCAACCAGCGCACGTTATAAAGTTTATATAATCGATGAAGTGCATATGCTTACTAAAGAGGCATTTAATGCACTGCTCAAAACGCTCGAAGAACCGCCGGCTCACGTTATTTTTATTCTGGCCACCACCGAAGCTCACAAGCTGCCCGAAACAATAATTAGTCGGACTCAGCACTACGCTTTTAGGCCTATCGACACCGAGCATTTAGTTAGCCATCTCCGGCAGATAGCCGATTTGGAAAAAATTAATATTTCTGGTGACGCGCTGGAGCTGATCGCTCAGCATGGTAACGGCAGTTTTCGCGACAGTATCAGTTTGCTTGATCAAGCTCAGCATAGTGCCAACCAAATAGACATCGACCATATAAACCGTTTACTCGGCATAGCAAACAACCAAGCAGTAGCAAAATTGCTCGATTCCGTGCAGAGCGGTCAGGCCGATCAAGTCCTAGCTCAATTACAAGATTTTTTTAATAATGGCAATCAGCCGGCTCAACTGGCGACACAATTGGGCAGAGACGCCCGCAAGCGGCTGCTTAGTTCCAACACGCCAGATATCTGGTGGCTAGATTTAGCTCAAAGCCTACTGGATATTCCGGCCAGCTCTCAGCCAGCAGCATTGCTGGAGGTAGTTATCCTGCGGCACACGCTTGAGCGACAACCCAATCAACCCGCAAAACCAGTCGAAAAAAAATCTGCCGCTCATGCCGACCAATCCAGCACAAAACCAAAATTAGCCGCCGTCAATTCCAGCAAAGCTCCTAGCGCTAAAGCGCCTAACAAACCAGCCCAACCAAATAGCACCAAATCGGAAATTGCCGGAGAATTATCGCAATCTACCTGGCCATTAGTGTTGGCCCGCATAAAACAGCAGCACAACACCTTATATGGTATTTTACGGATGGCTCAGGCCGAGGTCGTGCCAGATGAACAAACGATTCATCTGCACTTCAGATACGCTTTTCATCAAAAACAAATCAATCAAAAAAATAACCGTAATATTATTGCTGGAATTGCCAAAGAGCTAGCCGGGCAGCCTGTGGCCATAATTTGCGACGCGGCCAAAGATAAAGAAGTCAAAGACATTAAAGAGTCAAAAGCATCACCTATAGATAACGTAAGCAATATTTTTGGTGGCGGGGAAGTGCTACAATCGCTAGAGTAAACTGTTCGGCCAACTAAAGACGGATGACTAACATGAATCAACCCAGCCAGGCAATAATGCCCCCTCAGAACACCGATGCCGAAGCTAGTTTACTAGGGGCTATACTAATTGACAGCGATGCCATTGTTAAAATTGCCGATCTAATTCAACCTGGAGATTTTTACGACCAACGTCACGGTCGCATTTACGAATCGATTGCCCAGCTTTACGAAAAACATAGCCCAATCGATGTGCTCACCTTGTCCGATCAGCTCAAAAACACCGGTTACCTAGACTATATCGGCGGGCCGGCGTATCTAACTCAGTTGACCAATTTTGTGCCAACGGCTGCTCATGTGGAGCAATACGCCGAAATTGTCGCTCAAAAATCTATGAGACGACGGCTGATTAAAGCTTCGCAGGACATCATAAAGCTGGGATATCAAGAGGAGCAAAATTTAGCGCATCTGATAGAGTCGGCAGAAACAAAATTATTTGAGGTCAGCCAACAACATGTCAAACAAGATATAACCAGCCTGGAAAGCATCCTAGCAGACAGCTTTGACCGACTTGATGACTTGCACAAAGACAAAGGCAAGATCCGCGGCGTACCTACGGGCTTTGTCGATCTAGACAAAATTTTGGCTGGCTTGCAAAAGTCGGACTTGTTTATATTGGCGGCTCGGCCCAGCATGGGTAAAACCGCTTTTTCGTTAGCGCTTGCTCATAACATTGCGCTGCAAGCAAAGGTACCAGTTTTAATTTTTAGCCTAGAAATGAGCAAAGAACAGTTGGTCGATCGTATGCTTGCCATGGAATCTGGCGTTGATGCCTGGGCACTGCGTACCGGCAACCTTACCGATGCTGACTTCGAAAAAATTGGTCAGGCCATGGGTGCGCTCAGTGAAGCCTCGGTCTACATAGATGACACTCCCGGTATAACCGTTAGCGACTTACGCACCAAAGCTCGACGCGAAGCTCACACCCACCCTTTAGGTCTAATCATCGTTGACTATCTACAACTAATGAGCGGTGGAGCCAAATTTGGCGGCGACGGTAACCGCGTTCAGGAGATTTCCGAAATTTCCCGCGGCCTAAAAGGCATCGCCCGCGAACTAAACGTGCCGCTAATTGCCCTGAGTCAGCTTAGCCGAAGTGTCGAAAGTCGAAATCCACAAATTCCACAATTGCAGGACTTGCGAGAATCGGGCAGCATCGAGCAAGATGCCGATGTGGTGGCTTTTTTGTACCGCGAAGATTACTACAATCCCGAATCCGAGCGCAAAAACATCATAGATATACTAATCAAAAAACATCGTAATGGACCGACTGGAGCCGTTGAGCTCTATTTTGACCGCGAGAAACAACGCTTTCGCTCCATAGAATCACGCCAGCATGATCCTTTTAGCTAAATGCAGCTAGCACCAACCAGCCTCCGTGCGCAATACTTGCCTAGCAGTCCAAAAAACGAGTATAATACAAGCCATAAGTATGTTACTAAACAACGATCTTAGATCATAGAAGGACGTTAAGTTCATGTCAATCAACCCAGAGTCTGCATTATGACTAAATCATTCCAGCTTAAGCGCTTTGTTAATTATTACTGGCACGTACTAATTGAGGCTATTTTAGGGCTGTCTTTGATAAGCGGCTTGCTTTTGTTTAAGCTTAGTAGCCTAGTGGCTGGCACTAGTCCTGGCGAGCACAAAGCTATGGCAGCCAGCAGTTCTTTGCGGAATATTCTAGATAACCCACTTTATGCACCGCACTCGATTCTGCTTTGGATAGCTCAAAAAATTGCTCCGGGTAACATTGGCTGGGCCAGACTAGGCTCGGTACTAACTGCTTTGGTAAGCGCAATTTTACTCTTTTATATTATTCGCAAATGGCACAGTGACCGCGTGGCTTTTATCACGACCATACTTTATGTTTGTAGCAGCTGGTTTTTGCATGTTGGGCGCAT
The DNA here is from genome assembly GCA_964630055.1 of uncultured Candidatus Saccharibacteria bacterium. Classification (GTDB taxonomy): domain Bacteria; phylum Patescibacteriota; class Saccharimonadia; order Saccharimonadales; family CAZVRA01; genus CAZVRA01. The sequence goes on along the minus strand of CAZVRA010000002.1, from coordinate 204,117 downwards.
GGCCATGCCAGACATTGCCCATACCTGCATATTGGGGGCCATTGCCTTTGGCATCTGGAGCCAAAAAAATCGACCACTTCACTGGGAGCTGCCAGCTTTATTGGCGGCCTTTTTGTATCTTTTATACACGCCTGGGATGATTTGGATTGTAGTCTTTGCATTCATCATTGGTCGCCGCCGTATTCTGTCGACCATTAAGCGCAATCGTAGTGGCGCTTTACTGGCAACATTTTTTGTTTTGCTTTGTATACTGCCGCTAGCTAGAGCCTTTGTGCTAAAACCCGAACTAGTTCATAGTTACCTAGGTTTACCAGCTAGTTTAGCCATGCTATCAGCAGTGCCTAAAGCAATTGGCCTAGTATTTGTAAGGCTATTCTGGCATGGGCCAGATAATCCACAGCTATGGCTAGGCCGGTTGCCACTGCTCGATTATTGTTCGGCTGGTCTGGGGCTGCTCGGTCTATATAACTACATAAAACACATCAATCTAGACCGCAGCAAAATCGTGCTGGGTGGTATGATTTTTGCCATTTTACTGATCAGTTGTGGGGTAATTAGCCTGACCATATTATTGCCGTTTATTTACTTGTTGGTCGGCGGCGGTATTGCTTATATTTTTACAAATTGGCTACGAGTTTTCCCGCGTAATCCATTTGCATTTGGGCTTTTGATTGCGCTCCTAACTATAACCACAGCAGTTGTAACCTATTATAATCTTAGTAGTTATTTTGTGGCTTGGCCGCAGGCTCCAGCCACAAAGCAGGTTTTTTCAGCCAATGAGTAAGCTGCCAATTTTTGTTACTCGGGATTGCCATGTTATAATAAAATAGTTAATTCAATCTGTAATTTGGCAAGGGGACAACAATTATGAGTCGATTCGATCAGGCTAAAATGCTTATGAAGGTAAAAAAACTACAAAAAGAATTGCAAAAACAAATTATTGAAGTCGAGGAAGGCGATGGTGCAGTTCGCGTAGAAATCACTGGCGAACAAAAAATAAAGCGCATACATATTGACCCAGACTGCGTAGATTTAGACGACATTCGCGAGCTAGAGCGCTGGATCGAAGATGCAGTTAAAACAGCTATTGCCGAAAGCCAAAAGTTGGCGGCCGAAAAAATGCAGCCCATGATGGGCGCATTGGGTGATCTGGGCCTTTAACCCGTAGCTTATTCATGAGCCTTCTGCCGAAATCATTACAAAATTTAATTGAACAACTAGGCAACTTACCCGGTGTAGGACCTCGCACGGCCGAACGATACGCTAATTATTTGCTAAGGGCAGATCAGGCTCAAGCCTCCAAATTGGGCCAAAGTATATTGGACATTCCAAATAATATTGGCTTTTGCCCTAAAACATTTGCCCTAATCGAAAAGGGTCAAGACCTTAGTCCACTCTACACTAGCCCTGAGCGCAATAAAAAAATCGTCGCCGTAGTCGCCGAGCCATTTGACATAATGGCAATAGAAAAAACCGGTCAATACCATGGCACTTATCATGTGCTTGGGGGGCTAATATCGCCGCTGGATGGCCTTGGGCCAGAGCAGCTACATATTGCAGAACTAATTAAACGCGTTCAAGAAGATAATGTTACAGAGCTAATATTAGCTATTAGCAGTGGGGTAGAAGGTGAGTCAACAGCTCTTTACCTGCAACAAGAACTGCTTGAATCTAATGTTAAAATTACTCGTTTAGCCCGTGGTCTGCCAGCAGGTGTAGATATAGAGTACGCCGACCAAATAACTCTGGCACGCGCTCTAGAGCACCGCACTAACCTAAATTAGCCTGCCAGCCTAGATGTGACGAATTTTGTTGGATTTATCTGGGTTTAGTTTTTCTAGACGAAACGATACCCTGTAGCGAGCTAGCGGTATAGAAACAACTCTTAGGTGATGCCAATAAGTATAAGCACCTACAGACTGGCCGGCTGCCACCTCTAGTGCCTTGCGATGTTTGCGATAGTCGCGGTAGGTGTATGCAAGAGTTATTAGCAGCAAGACAGCCGCTAAAATAGAAAGCACCAAAGTAGCTGCACCAGTATCTGCCAGCTGAGCAACACCACCAGATATAGCACCAGCACCCGTAGTACCTGCATTAGTCTCGGCAGATAGCACAAAGGTTACATCGGTCGTGGCGGTTGCCACCTCGGTAAGACTACGCTCTAGTGGTAGCGGCACACCCGGAGTATTAACAGTCGATACAACAGATTGCGTCTCCATGTCTATGATGTCAATTTTAGTTTGATCAAAACCTTGACCTTGTACGGATACGTAAATGCGCTGCTGGTCAGCACTAGGCAAAAATCCGATAGACATACCCGAAAGATCAATTGTCTTTAACAAATTGAAGTTTTTGGTATCGTAAACATATACCCAGCCACTAGCTCCTTCCGGAAAGCTGCCGTAGAATACCCTAGAATTATCTAGCGATAGCATACCAACGTTAAGATCTTTGTCGATAGAAAATTGAGCATCATGCGAATCATCAGCTACTTTATAACGATGCACCACCTTGTCTTCCTTGCACTTTACAAAATAGTATGGGTAGGCAGCATCTTGCGAAAATTCGACAGTATAGAAAACAGTCGTAGCGTTGCAGGGCACGGTAATAGTTTTATCAACCGTGTCGTTATTGGCATTAATAACGCCAATGTGGCTATCGGTCATTGGGATATATATTTTACCACTGGAAGGGGATGTCCAAGCACCTTGACTAAACGATGAGTTATTTAAATCTATAGTCTTTATGTAAGCGTTGGTTGCAACATTGATTACATTAACTGTTGCAGTATTGTTTACAGGAGCATAATACTTGGCACCGTCCAAGCTATAGGCGCCAGTCATGGCCGTAGAACTTGGTGCATAACCGGTAGCAAGCTGTGGCGAAAACGGATTGTTAAGATCTATCTTCATAGTTTTACCACTTGGTGAGCCAAAACCAAAAGGGTTACCACTATATAAAACATTCTGGGTTGGTGAAGACCTAAAAATCATGCCCTCTGGACCTATGGCAATTGGCCAGCCAGCCGTGGGATTAATAACAGAATCGCTATATCTTATTTGATTGAATTTTGTTTCGCCATTTGACAATATACTAGTAAAATAACCAAATTGAGGGTTCTGGGTGGCTTTAGCGGTAATATGCAGTGTGCCTGGGGGCAAGGGCGTAGTAACAGACCATTGACCCGAAGCATCGGAGACCGTTTGAGCAAAAGCTGTTGACCCGTTATATAAAACTACAGTGGTTTTTGGCGAAGTTGTGCCAGTAATACTAACATTTTTGCCCGATAATTCTTGATTAGCTGTAGGGCTGGTTATTGTTACTGCTAAAGCACTAACTGGCACAGCACCGGAAGCCAGCACCAAAATTAACCAAAAAAAAGTAGCAGTAGCTAATGCAGTTATGCGTCTAATTATCCGCGACATTTTTACCCTCGTTTATCCTATATATTACGCTGTGGCTGTTTCTGCTTTTCAAAAAAAACGATTCGAACTGGAAGCATAAAAGTAGCCTATTATTTCATTATATCCTAAATCTAATGTCCGACCTAGCAAATATTGCTGTTTTTTAGCTCACCACTGTTATAACCAATACTAATAGGCTATACTATTTGCATGAATAGCAGCATTGAATGGGACAAAGTAAATACTGTGCTCATTTTGCAGCCCGAAAACCCAGATGGCGACAGCGTAGCATCGGCCCTGGCACTAGAAGAAATTTTTGGAGATTTAGGCAAGCAAGTTATAATTTACAGCTACGTTCAAGTACCCGGATATTTAAATTATATAAGCGGCGCCGACCGAATTGTGGCCGATTTTCCGGCCACTTTTGACATAACTATTATTGTCGACACTGTTAACCTTAGCTTGCTAGAAAAAACCCTGGTTGGCGGCAAGTTGACTGCCGTAAAAAACAAACCAGTTTTGGTGCTCGATCATCATCCAGTGCAAAGTGACCTGCCTCTGCCCCAAGCCGAATACTTTAGCGAACCCGGTCAGCCGGTTTCTACCGGCGAAATTGTTTACTTTTTGGCAGAGCAAAATGGTTGGACGATTAATAAGACAGCGGCGACTCACATTGTGGAGTCGATGTTGGCCGACACTTTGGGCTTAAGCACCGAGGTTGTCCAGGGCGATACCTTAAGGGTGGTGGCCAAAATGCTTGATTTGGGCGCTAATCTGGCCGAAATTGACGCCCGCCGCCGCAAATTCTTGCAAAAAACGCCCGAAGTCATCAATTACAAAGGCAAGCTGCTGCAAACTATAGAATACGCCTGCGATGGCCAGCTGGCTTTGGTGCATATTCCATGGCCCGATATCCAGCAAATAAGCCCGCATTACAACCCTAGCGTATTAGCACTCGAGGAACTGCGCAACGCCGAAGGCGTGCTAATAAGCGTGGCGCTCAAAACCTACCCAGACGGCAAAATAACCGCCAAAATTCGCAGCAATAACACCGACGACCGACCGCTGGCCGGCGACCTAGCCGCCGCCTTCGGCGGCGGTGGCCACGCTCACGCGGCCGGCTTTAAAACTCACGATTGGCATTACAGCGACCTTAAAACTGAGGTTATTAAGCAAACTACCGATTTACTAAACAACTCTACTAAGTAATCATGAAACTATACAACACACTCACCAGAAAAGTTGACGAATTTACGCCGGTGGAGCCAGGCAAAGTACGCCTGTACGCCTGTGGATTAACTGTCTATAGCCAGCCGCATATTGGCAACTGGGTGGCTTATATTTACTGGGATGTTTTGGTTCGAACTTTGCGAGCTAGCGGCTACAAAGTAACTCATGTGCAAAATATTACCGATGTCGGTCACCTAACTAGCGACGAGGACGCTGGCGAGGACAAAATGCTCAAAGGCGCGCTCCAGGAAGGCCTGAGCGCTTGGCAAGTAGCCGACAAATACATTGCCGTTGCCGACAAAGAAGCTTACGAACTGCTAGAGTTGACGCGTCCAAACCACATGCCGCGAGCGACCGATTACATCGAGCAACAAGCCGATTTTGTGCGACAGTTAGCCCAAAAAGGCTACACATACGAAATCGCTGACGGAATTTATTTCGACACCTCTAAACTGACAGATTACGGCCAGCTGGCGCGGCTAGATATTGATGGGCTGCAGTTTGGCGCTCGCGTCGAGGACAGTGGCAAAAAAAACCCAACCGATTTTGCGGTTTGGAAGTTTTCTGACGCAAGCGAAAAGCGCGACATGGAGTGGCCGAGCCCAACCGACGACGGCCGCATGGGATTCCCAGGCTGGCACCTAGAATGCTCGGTCATGGCACGCCAGCTTTTGGGCGACCAGATCGATATTCACACTGGCGGGATTGACCATATACCGGTGCACCACACCAACGAAATCGCCCAAACCGAAGCCATTACTGGCCAAAAGTTTGCTAACTTTTGGATTCATGCCAACCACATTAAGGTTGATGGCACCAAAATGAGTAAATCACTGGGCAATATTTATACTCTGCAGGACATTATTGACCGCGGTTATGATTTGCGAGCTTTTAAGCTGTTGGTTTTGAGCAAACATTACCGCACCGAGGGCAACTTCACCTGGGAGATTTTGGAGGCGGCGCAAAATCGCCTGGAGCGCTGGCAAGCCGTAGCCGACATGCGCTGGCAAAACCAGTCGGACTCCTCCATAAAACGCGGCGACGTTTTTGAGCAAGAGCTACTGCAACTTTTGCAGAACGACCTCGACACACCGGGCGCTTTGGCATATATTGACCAAACCTTGAGTGCTACGATGGATGGCGACAAAGATTACGCTGCCCATTTGGAATCCAACTTGCGTTATATTAACGAGTTGCTGGGCATAAATTTACTACTGCCAGATATAACCGGTAAACAAAAGGCAATGATTGCCGAGCGCGAGGCGGCCCGCCAAGCCAAAAACTGGGCAGAGTCCGACCGACTACGCGACCGACTAAAACAACAAAATATAGAAATCAGCGACACGCCAAACGGTCCAATTTGGAGCCGAATACTCAAAAAATAGCTAACTAATGCTACTGGCCGTCAACAGCCTGGTAAACAGATAGTATCTGCGGGCCAACAACGCCAATGTCATACTTTTTGACCATTGCTTGTTGCACATTGTGCATTTTTTGGGCTACTACCGGATAGCTCAGCAGCCCGTCTAGGCGGGCGGCCAAACCGGCAGTATCTTTGGGATCAAATACCATAGACTTGTCAGTTAAAACCGAAGCATAACCAGGATTATTACCGCCCAAAACTACACCGGCGCCGGCCGCCATGGCTTCGAGCAGTATAATGCCAAAACTTTCGCCGCTGGTGCTCGGAAATACTGCTATATCGGCGTCGGCCAAAAAGCGGCTTTTGTGAGGCTCATCGACATAGCCAACAAATCTAACCCTGCCTTCCAGGCCTAACTGCATTGATCTGGCTACCAGACTGCTCAGCAAATTTCCTGTGCCGCCAATAATGAGTTTTGCGTTATGGTCGGGCGACAAATGGGCAAAGGCTTCTAATAAATACCTGGCGCCTTTGCGCGGCACTAAGCGGCCCAAAAAAACAATCTTTTTTTCGCTGGCAGCAGCTCCAACAGACAACTGCTTGGGCCCATTGCCAGCTGCAAATTTTGCAACCTCTATGGCATTTGGTATAACCACACTGTCTAGTTTAAATGCTTGCTTCATGTACAAACGAGCTGGCTCGGAAACGCTAATGCAGCTGTCGAAACGCTTGAGCTGACGGCGCGTGATATGACCCAGCAAGCGCGTGCCAATTGCTGCGCCGCGCGACGCTGGCAAAATATGAAAAGTGCCAATTATTTTGGTGGTTGACGGCGCAGCGTTAATAACTCGTCCGGCCAACAACGGGCTAAAAGGCATCTGTACATGCAAAACGTCGAACTTATAGCGGTCAAGCAAAAGTCGAATAGCAGTCCTAGAAGCACCACGCGGTATCGACAAAACATTTTTGTTAAAACGTACCCTAGTGTTGCGACTTAGCGGATGTAGATTAGCCAGATCATTCCGTTTTGTTTGCCCACAAATATAATGAACATCGTGACCCTGTTGCGTTAGCCAGCTACCAAGTGTCAGCACATATTGCTGGACGCCATCGGAACTATCCAGAGAATCATCAAGCAGCAAACCAATACAAAGTGGCGCTTTAGACTGGCTTTTTAACTGGTCTAGCGAACCAGGCATCGAGTACTTATTTAAAATAGTTTTAGTATGCTGTTTGGGCAATGTCGGCTACTCCTTAACAGGCTTTTTTATAACACTGCGATATATTGCTTCGTACTGATCTACCACATGGCTAAAGTCAAATTGCTCAACGTACTGGCTAGCCCATTTGAGCCAAAGCTTGCGCACTTGCTCATCAAAAAGCATTATCTCTAATCGCTCAGAGAAATGCCTGGTGTCGCGCGGGTTGACTAAGCTCAATTTGCCAGTTTCCTGCATAACAGCGGTGTAGCCTGGGTTATCGCCGGCCACAGTAACGCAGCCAGCTGCCATAGCCTCGAGCAGCACAATACCAAAGCTTTCGCCAAAAAGAGCCGGGCTAGTATAAACATCGGCTTTGTGCAGTAATGCCACTTTGTCGTCTTCGCTTACAAACCCCAAAAAAGCCACATCTGGTACTTCGTGGCGTTCGATGTATTGCTCCAAATTAGCCCGTTTATGGCCTTCGCCAACTATTAATAACTGGATGTCATCGCGACGAGAGCGCAGTTGGTGATAGGCTCGCAGCAAATAACTGGGGCCTTTGCGTTTTTCTAAACGCCCAATAGACAAAATTATCTTTTTGGTCGGATCTATCTGCTGTGCTATATCGGCCGATAGCTTGGTGGGTTTGCGAAAACGAGCCACGTCTACACCATTAGGTATAATTTTAACGTCATGAGCCTCTGTTTGCACGTAGCCCATGGCCGTCTCAAGTGCCGCCTCCGAGACGGCAGTTACGGCGTCTAGACGCAGTTCAATATACTGAGCAAACGGAGCCATTAATTTTTGAAAAGATTTAGCGACCATGCCTTCGGGCAGGCTAGAGTGCATAGTGCCCACATTAGCCGCCGGCGAACGGTTAAGCAGCTGTACCGAAAGGGCAGGGATACCAGGCTCATGAAAATGAACTACATCAAATTGCTCGCGGGCAAACATACCGTCTATAGCTTCGATGTCGCGAGCAATGTTTATGTCGGCCTTGGTATGAAAAGGGGTGTTAAGCTCGGTAGACCTACCAAGCAGAATTATATTCTTGGGTATTTTTTGGGGTGTTTTGTCGGCGGCGGGTCTGGGAGCAATAATTTTGACATAATGACCACGAGCAGTTAGGTACTTGTCGAGCTCGGCTATGCACAACTGCACACCGCCTGGTCGAAAGTAATTATATGGACACACCAAACCAATTCGCATAAGTTTATTATAGCACGCTCCAAGGTGTTAAATGATGGATAAAGCACAAAATAACAACACCCCGCAAACTGCGAGGTGCTGCTAGATGCCGCGCCTTAAAGCAACTTGTTAGACAGGCTGCCTTAAGCCACTTGAGCTTAACGTGATTTTTTGTTACCTTTGACGATTTTTTTATGGCTACTAGAGCTAGAACGCACAATTGTATTTTTGCTGCGCGACAAATCAGATGCGCTGACAATTCTTACAGTTGGAAAATCAGCGGCAAACAACAGTGAGTAAAGGTTAGCACCTATCAAACCACCAACTAGTGGGGCAATGGCATAGGTCATGTTCCAAGACTGCATACCATAAGCTACCGCCGGGTTCAGTACTCCATTAGATGCCATTGAGGCAACCAATATAGCGATTAGCAATGATCCAGCAATAGCTGTGGCTAAACGACCGCCCTCATATCTTTGGTAAATTGCAGCCGCAATGCCAAAGACAAATACTGCCGTACCAATTAGCTCAGCCCAAAAAACTTTCCATTCAAAGTTCTTGGCCGCCAGACTTTCTAGCGAATGACCCAAAAAATATTTTAGCAGTGCCAAAGCTGCATAAGCGCCCAAAAACTGAGCCGCAATGTTTAATATTGCTGGCATTGTTCGCACTTTGCGAATAGTCCAAAGTCCAAAAGTGACCGCCGGATTAAAATGCCCGCCAGATGTGGCGCCAACTGTTAGAATACCAATACCGACTGCCATGGCGGCAGCAATTGCACTAAACAGCGGAAACGATGTCCGCGCTGCTATAGAATAGACCGCAATTACCAAAACTGCGGTACCCAAAAACTCGGCTACCACCTGGGCAAGCCTTTCTCGTAATACCATAGGACCCTCCTTAAGAACTGTTAATACACTAACCATAATACGTTGGCACAAAAAATGCAAGATATTGTAGTAGGATTTACTACTTTTTCAATAAAGCAACTTGCAAGTTTTTATTGCCCAAGAACTTGCCAGCAGCCACCTGAAAGGCAATTACTGCCAAAACTTCGCTCATAACAGCCGACTCATCATGGCCAGCTTTTTGATCTCGCTCTATCATGCTTTGCGCAAAAGCCCCCATAGACACCACAAATGCCTGCGCAGACTCAGCCTCGGCCTGCCTGGCAACTGAATAGAGCGTACCATTAAACGTAGTGTCCGGATCGGTGGTTAAAGCAATTACGTCCTCTAAATGTGCGCCCTCAAACTCTTGATAATTGGCGCCATTTTTAAGCATAACTGCTGCCAGCTGCGCTGGAGTGGCATCCCAAATACTGTCTTTATCGGCGGCCTTAGCACCATTAACAATTAGATCATGAACATCCGAATTAACGCTGTCGCTAACCGGCAAGCCTATTGCCTCGGCTACTCCAGCCGTTAGAGCCGATATAGTATCGGCGTTATCTGCGGCGCTAGTGAGTATCTGTCGCAGTTTGGCGTTGGCCGCACAGCCAGATTCGCCAGCATGATCGTCTCCATGAACAAAAACAGTTACACCATGATCGACTGCCGCTTTAGTGCGAGTAGCCGCTAGCTTACTTATGGATTCAGCTTGGGCGCCGTGCAGCATTAAATCGGCCGCCATGCGCGACACCGGTTCGCTGCCAGCGATTTGCATCGGATAAAGCCCCCCCCTATCTTCGGCCTTAAAACGACCATCTATACAGCATACACAAAATTTATCGACTGCCGACACGTATTCTGGGCTATTCACGCGCGCTTCAACTTGGTTTTGCTCTTCTGGCGATTTGGGGCCAATTGCTCCCTGGTTACCGGGGCCTAAATCAATAATTTGTGTGGTCATAGTGGGCATCCTCTCAGATTCCGGGGACATGCGAAAAATGTCTCTCATGCGTACTTTCCCTTATTTATATTTTGTGATAACAGAAAGATTCTAGCGACTATTGACGATATACGCAAGTTTTTTTGCAGCTAAGGCAGCCAAGCTGTATGCGTCGCTATATTCGTCGCTGTTTGCGACGCCGAAGTTCGGCAACTCGCAAGCGTGAGGCCTGGCGATCTACCATGGCCTGCGCATGCTCTAAGCTGACTCGGTCCCGAGCGCTACGCTGGGCAACAATAGCTCGTTCAAATGCTTCCTGAGCCTCTTGCTCGTTGACTTCGTCTTCTCGATCAGCCTCGTCCACCAGCACCCGCACCGTGTCGCCAGTTATTTCTATGACTCCACCATTGGTAGCAAAATATTCTAACTTGCTATCGGAGTCACCAGATCGGCGGCGAACGCTAATTACGCCTGGAACTGCCAGGCTAACTAGCGGCATGTGATCCGGAAAAACAGCAATCAAGCCGTCCGGGGTAGGCAGCACGACTTCGGCGACTTGCTCGCCAAATTTTGTGCCGTCTAGTGTTACCAGCTCAAAAGTTATCACTATTTGGTCTCCTTAACCTCGCCAATTTTGCCCTTCATGTAAAAAGCGCTCTCTGGTTTGTCGTCGTGCTTACCGTCCAAAATCTCGCGGAAGGCTGCCACGGTGTCTTTTAGCGGCACATAGGTGCCGGGGATGCCGCTAAATACTTCGGCGACGTGGAATGGCTGCGTCAAAAATCGCTGGATACGGCGAGCACGAGCAACGGTTTTTTTGTCTTCGTCGCTGAGTTCTTCCATGCCCAAAATAGCAATAATATCCTGGAGATCTTTGTAGCGCTGCAAAATTCGCTGCACTTCGCGCGCTACGCTGTAATGCTCCTGGCCAACAATTTCTGGATCTAAAATAGTTGAGCTACTGTCTAGTGGATCAACGGCCGGGTACAAACCCAGCTCGGTTAGAGCGCGGTTTAGCACAATTGTTGAGTCAAGGTGAGCAAAAGTGGTAGCCGGAGCCGGATCGGTGAGGTCGTCGGCCGGCACATAAACAGCCTGGACGGATGTCACCGAGCCGGTCTTGGTGCTAGTAATACGCTCCTGCAGAGCGCCCATTTCTTGAGCCAAGTTGGGTTGATAGCCAACAGCGCTAGGCAAACGGCCAAGCAAGGCAGAGACCTCGGCGCCAGCCTGGGTAAAGCGGAAGATGTTGTCGACAAACAGCAGTACATCTTTGCCTTCGTCACGGAAGCCTTCGGCAATAGTAAGACCGCTTAGTGCCACACGCAAACGAGCTCCAGGCGGTTCGTTCATCTGGCCAAACACTAGGCTGGTTTTGTCTAGCACGCCAGATTCTTCCATTTCGTAGTAAAGGTCGTTGCCTTCGCGGGTACGCTCGCCTACGCCAGCAAAGACGCTGGTGCCGCCATGTTCTTTGGCGATGTTGTTAATTAGCTCGGTAATCAGCACGGTTTTGCCCACGCCAGCACCACCAAACAAGCCAACTTTACCACCCTTGGTAATGGGGCAAATCAGGTCGATCACTTTAATGCCAGTTTCGAGTATTTCGGTTTTGCCAGATTGCTCCTCTAGACTTGGCGGAGTGCGGTGAATAGGTGCCCGGTTTTTAAAGTCGTCTTTTTTGCCGTCAATTGGCTGGCCAATAACATTGAACATTCGACCCATGGTTTCTTTACCGATTGGCACGCTAATAGGTGCTCCTGTATCGATAACCCTTGCTCCTCGCTGCAAACCATCGGTAGTGCTTAGGGCTATGGCCCGAACACTAGTTTCGCTGAGGTGCTGAGCTACCTCTAAAATTACGGCCTTGTCGGTCTGGCTAGTCTGGCCAGCAGATTTAACTTCTAGCGCATTATAAATCGCCGGCAAATGTCCTTCGGGAAAATCGACATCAACCACCACACCGACTATCTGGCTGACTTGACCCTCTAGTTGTTTGCTTGTTTTGCTCATAATATTTCTCCAGTTTAATGCTTATTTATTGGTAATTGCGCTAGCTTATGGCCTCGGCACCACCGGTTATTTCGGCCAACTCTTGGGTAATGCTAGCTTGCCGGGCGGTATTGAATGCCAATGTCAGATCGTCGATAATATCACCGGCGTTGTCGCTAGCGTTTTTCATGGCCATCATGCGCGAAGACTGCTCGCTGGCAGAACTTTCCAGCAGGGCCTGATACAATTGTGACTCGACCAAGCGCTGAGCGACGCTATCTAGCACTGCGCTAGCACTGGGCTCAAATACGGCTAGTTCCAGGTCGCTATCAACCGGCTCTTCGACAAAAGCAGCTGGCAGCAAACAGAGGGTCGAGACTTCTTGCACTATGCTTGATTTATAATCAGTAAAAATAACGTCGACATAGTCTACACCAGGCACGACTAATTCCTCGGCAAGCTCTTGAGCTTTGGGCAGCGGCTGCCCCACGCTTGGATCTGTTTTACCATCAGCCGATATTTTTTGGTCAGCTTTTTCGGCCAAGACAGCAATTTCCTCGTCGCTGATAGGCTGGCGTCCGCCTTTAATAAAAGCGCTTAGTGCAGTGTCCAAAATTGGGCTTAGGTCATTAGCCGTAGGACGGTCAGGGAAGTCGGTGTAAGCGCCCAAACTTTGCACATACTCCAACTTACCAGCAAAGTTGCTGCCTTGCCGACCAATTGTAATAACGTAGCTGGCCAAGTTATGGTTGCGATCATTCTGAACTGCTTGCGCAAACGCCCTCAGAACACTGCTATTGTAAGCACCAGCCAGACCACGATCGCTAGTAATGACTATATGCAGCCGCGCCTTGGGCTGAGGCCTGAGTGCGAACAATTCGTTCTTATTAACGTCAGTTAATTCTCGTAACCGAGTCAGTAATTTAGCTGCCATGCGACTATAATCGCGGCCTCGCATAACTGCCTCTTGGGCCCGCCGCATTTTGCTGGCACTAACCAACTCCATAGCCTTGGTGATTTGTCTAGTGTTCTTAACACTGCCAATTCGCTGCTTGATTTGCTGTTGCGATGCCATAATTTATTGCTCTTTTACGCCTCTAAGCCTTTAGTAATATCTTTAGCTACCGACAAAATTATTTCCTTAGTTTTATCCGACGGCTTGTCGCCCTTGTCTAGCTCGGTCATGACGTTTTTGTGCTGGCTGCCGAGCTCGTGCAGCAACAAACCTTGCGCTTCTTTAACCTTGTCGACTGGAACATGGTCAAAGGCCCCCTCGGTAGCCGCCAGCAGGCTAGCAGTTTGCTGCCAGACGCTCAAGGGGCTATATTGCGGCTGCTTGAGCAGCTCGGTCAAACGCTGACCACGGGCAATCTTAGCCTTTGTCTCCGGGTCCAGGTCGGTACTAAACTGAGCAAAAGCCGCCAGTTCACGGAACTGAGCTAGGTCCAGGCGCAAGCTGCCAGCCACGCTTTTAACAGCCTTGGTTTGGGCAGCGCCACCGACACGGCTAACACTCAAGCCAACCGACACAGCTGGACGGATACCTTGGTAGAACAAATTGGTTTCCATAAAAATTTGGCCGTCGGTAATAGAAATGACGTTGGTTGGAATGTAGGCGCTAATATCGCCAGCCTGGGTTTCGATAATTGGCAGGGCAGTTAAGGAACCACCGCCTAATTCGTCGCTTAATTTTGCGGCCCGTTCCAACAAACGCGAATGCAGGTAAAAAACATCGCCAGGGTAGGCTTCGCGGCCGGGTGGACGGCGCAGCAGTAGCGACATTTGGCGATAAGCCACCGCGTGCTTAGTAAGGTCGTCGTAAATAATTAGTGCGTGGCCTTTGTTGTCGCGGAAATACTCACCCATGGCAGCACCGGCATAAGGGGCCAGGTACTGCAAACTGGCCGGATCGCTGGCGCTAGTGGCCACCACAATAGTTTGATCCATAACACCTTCGCGCTTGAGACGTTCCACCAAACGCGACACTTTGCTAAGTTTTTGGCCAATTGCTACATATATATTAATAACGCCAGTTTTTTGGCGGTGCTGGTTAATCATGGTATCGAGCGCCAAAGCGGTTTTACCGGTCTGACGGTCGCCAATAATCAGCTCTCGTTGACCACGGCCAATTGGCACCATGGCATCAATAGATAACAAACCGGTCATCAGTGGTTCGTTAACACTTTTACGATCCAAAACACCAGGAGCAGATTGCTCGATCAGGCCACGTTGCTTAGTTTTGATAGGCCCGCCACCATCGATAGGTCGGCCCAGGGGGTCAACAATTCGCCCGATTAGCTCTGGTCCAATTGGCACCGACAAAACCTCGCCAGTTAGCCGAACCTTGGCACCAGCTTTAATTTTTATGTCGTCGCCCATTAGCACAGCACCAATCTCGTCCTCCATCAGGTTGAGGGCAAATGCCGGCACCAAAGTCCCGTCACTGCTTTCTATTTCAAGCATTTCGCTGTAACCGGTAGATCTCAATCCGTATATCCAAACAATGCCGTCGCCAACACGAGTTACTACACCAACGGTCTCTGTTGAGCCATTAGTCTTGAGTTGTTCGATTGCCTCACGGATATCAGCCGAAAGGGCTTTGACAGAAATATCAGCCATTATTTTATACTCCAATCTTTCTTAGCCGCTGTAATCGTCGGCGTATAGTCCAGTCGAGCTGCTCGTCGCCCGATTCGACCAACACGCCGCCAATTACAGACGGGTCAGTTATATTTACAATTTCATGCTTGGGTGCAGGGAACAGGCCGGCTAACTGCTTTTGCAGCTGGCTATCCAGCGGAAATGCCGATGTTATGACCACCTCTTTAGTGCCGGCAGCCGCCTGCAAACGGGCAACTTCCTGGACGATGGCTTTTGCGTCTTTAGTGCGACGCTCAACCAACAAATAGGCAGCCAATGAGCTAGCTACATCGGCTGTCGCGGCACCAGATATTAGCCTTTGTTGGACAATTTTGGCAATATCGGCGTTAGAGTGCCTGGGCATTAGTTGGCCCCCTTCAGGGAGTTAAGTGACGACAGCGCCCTGGCGAGTAAACTTGCATCTTTTTTGGCATCGAGCTTTTCGTGAATTATCACCTCTGTCGCGTCGGCCACTAAATTTTGCATCTCGGCCCTGAGCTCAGTCCGAGCCTTAGCCATTTCGCGGCCAATCCTTGCTTCGGCATCATCGAGCATAGACTGAACCTTCTGAGCCGCCGAGGCTTCGCCATCTTTGATAATTTGCCCGGCATCCTTGTGAGCGGCCGCAATAATATCGTCGGCAGCCGATCGAGCTTGTCGACGCAGTTTGTCGACCTCAGCATCAAACTCGATCTTCTTTTTTTCCATTTCTTGGCCCAGCTCAACACCTTTGTCGATGGTTAAGCGCCGCTGCTCTAGAGTGTCAATAATACCGCGTAGGGCAAATTTTTTGACAATTAAAAAGAGCAGTAAAAAAGTGCCCGCCTGCAAAATAACAGCTTTGGGATCTATGCCAAGAACTGCAATACCAGACTTCTCGCCGCCTTCAGCAGCAGCACTGGCCACTTGCACAATTGTCATTATGTTCACGCCGATCTCCTTGATTCATTTTGAAAGTTTAGCCCTTGCCACAAAACACCGCCGAACCGCCTGGTTCCATGCTGGCATGCTAATGAAGAGCCGAATATATGAGCAACTACACTGCGCCCCAGAACCGAGCACCGCAAAACAATCGGACTTGTAGGTACAATGAGTGCGGATCGCAGATTCTGGGGATGCAATGTAATTTTCATGCAAACGGTTCCTATTTGATGATTAACGCGCCCAAAAAGGCCAACAGCGCGGTGACCTCGATCATAGCGGCGATGATCACAATTTGGCCAGCAGCTTTACCGGCTTCTGGGTTACGGCCTAAAGCCTTCATATAATTTGCGCCCAGCATACCTAGGCCACCGGCTGCAGCTGCAAAGGCAATGCCTAGCATAAAAGCTTTGCTAGCTGTTGGGTTCCAACCACCGCGCTGAGCTACCTCTACAGCGTCGGCCGCGAAACGTGTTACTAATGGTGCCATTTTTTACTCCTTTTTTACTTTGTACCATACCCGCCCGCTTGATCTAGTGATGCCGTTGCAACGCTAGACCCCTCGAACTAAAGCAGGGATTATTTTAGTTAATGGCTAACATCCCCCTCAATTGCCGCAACCACCGGGTCAGGCTCATGTGTTGGATGTTCATCGTCATGGGCATGGCTTATAGCCAAACCCAGATATGTGGCGCAAAGTACTGTAAATACATAAGCCTGGATGCCCGCCACAAGCATCTCAAACATAGCGATTGGCAGAATTGTAAACGACCGAAAATCTCGGCCAATATAGGTAAAAACGCTAATCAATATTTCGCCAACTGCCGTGTTTAAAAACAGTCGCAGCGACAGGCTAACCACGCGAGTGAATTCGCCAAAAACTTCTAAAATACCAATAAACAAATTGATTGGGTTAAGCGGCTTGTCGGTAAAATAGTGCTTAAGGTGACCCATAAACCCCGACTCCTTAATAGATAAATATTGGACAGTTACAATGGCAATAATCGACAAAGCGAGTGTGCCATTTAGGTCGGCCGTCAGCGGCCTAAAAAGCGGCGCGTTACCTTCGGTGGTATGAGCAAAAACCCCAGGGCCGACTATGGGCAACAGGCCCATTAGGTTGCTAAAAATAATAAACAAAAAAAATGTTCCAAAAATAGGTGCATACTGGACGGCCTTTTTACGACTGCCTAGCGGCCCTTCGACCAGCCCAATGATGAATTCTGCCAATATTTCTATGAGCTGGGCAAAACCACGAGCTGCTTTTTGATGTATTTTAAACCGGGCGCTTAACAATATGGCCGCCAACAAAACAGCGCAAACCATGCCGTAAATAACTGAGTTGGTTATATCGAAACCACCTATCGAAGTAATTTTTTCGGGGGTTAGGGCAATATGCGGGCCATCGTGCGCTGCCTCGCTGGCAAAAAAAGACAAGAAATTGGCAAAACCCTTTGCGCCTAGCATTTAATAGCCTCCCTGGAGGCTAGCCAAAAACCAATCACCGCTGTAAAATCACGGTGAGCAATAATCGTCGTCTGATGCGCGGCGTCTTTTTTCCTCATTCGGGCCAAGTATAACAGGGGGGAGTCCTACTGGTCAAGAGTCAAGAATTTATGTTGCATTTCATGATTTAAAATCCCGGAAAATTCCTGCGAAAATTTATATGCTAATTACTAACAGCCGCGGCTCTTTGTGATATAATTTAGACCATGATAAAGCTCTATTCGACACCAACTTGCGCCTATTGTCACATGGCGCGCGACTACCTAAAACAACATAAAGTCACGTTCAAAGAGGTAGACATCAGCGAAAATCCTACTGCCGCTGCTTGGGTACAACAACAAACCGGGCAATTGGCCGTACCGGTTACAGAAATTGATGGATCATTTGTGGTTGGTTTTGACCGCGAAACTATTGCTCACCTGTTAAAAAAGGCGAAAGACTTAAAAACAACCAAAAAAGCCGACAAATAGGCAGGCTGTTAATAATCTAATCTGCCAATGGCCTTCGAAGACTACCAAACAAAACCGTCGGTGACCATTGTCTATACTGGTGATGGCAAGGGCAAAACCAGTGCCAGCCTAGGACTTATGGTCAGGGCACTGGGCAGCGGTTGGCGCGTTAGCTATATACAATTTGTTAAATACTGGGGCGTCGGCGAGCACGTTTTTATTCGTGATATAGCAAGCATTTACCAAGACTCCTTGCATTTTTTTAAGGGTGGCAAAGGCTTTTACAAAGCAGGGGACATCAGCGCTCCAGACATTACAACCAAACAACACAAAGAAGCAGCTGCCGCAACCTACAACATAGCCTATGAACACGCTACCAGTGGTAAGTGGAACCTAGTAATTTGCGATGAAATTAATAACGCTGTCAACGATGGACTAATTACTAAGAGTGCTTTAAAAAAGCTACTGGTCAATAAGCACCCAAAAACTAGCCTCTGTTTAACCGGGCGCGATTTTCCACCAGAGCTACTCGACAAAGTAGATATTGCCACCAATATGGAAAAAATCAAACACCATTTTGACAACAAATACCTGGCGAACCCTGGTATAGATTATTAAACAATAAAATTGTTAAATAATTGTTAAATTTTGCCAATTTTAGCGTTGCGCGGTCGCAGCCTTATGCTAGGCTAAATGCATGGCACACGCATCACAACCCAAGCTTTATTTGTTATTAGGCTACCCTGGCGCCGGCAAAACTACTGCCGCTAAAATCATTGCCCAATTAACCGGCGCTGTGCGTCTTTCGTCGGACGAAATCCGTTTATCGATGTTCAAACAGCCAGTTTTTAGCCAGTCAGAACACAAACAGCTCTACGACCAAATCAACAATCGAGCCATAAGTCTGCTAAAGCAAGGTCATAGCGTTATATACGATGCTAACCTCAACCGGTTTATTCACAGGGAGGAAAAATACAAAATTTGCCGCGACATGGCAATAGAGCCGGTACTCATTTGGGTGCAAGCACCAACCCCACTGGCCAGGACCAGGGCTACCTTGCAGGCCAGCAGAGACCCCAACCGACCATATGGCAATATGAGCCAGCAAAATTTTGATAGGTTAATAAAACAAATTGAACCGCCGCGCAAAAACGAAAATTTTATTATTTTTGATGGCACTCGCTTAAGCGATTCCTATATCGCCGAACGCCTAAGACTCAACAACAATGCCTAAGCGCTTAAGCCGACGGCGGCTAAAAAAATATTGGCGTCTAGCCGGGATAATATTGACCCTGGGTCTGGCCATTGCCCAGCAGCACGGCTATTTAAAACCAGCTTTAGATGCCGCCCAAAAAGCCCAGCCTGGATTATACCGAGTCATAAGTTTTGCCGATGGCGACACCATAACAATCGACATGAACGGCAATCCAGAAAAAATTCGTTTTATTGGAGTTGACACACCAGAGACACATGACCCCCGTAAAACTGTCCAGTGCTTTGGCCAAAATGCTGCTAGTTTTACTAAAAGCTTAATCGGCAATAACCGAGTCAGGCTAGAGTCGGATGGCTTGAGCACCAACCGTGATCGTTACAATCGTCTGCTGCGCTACGTTTATTTACCAGATGGCACATTTGTTAACAGCGAGCTGCTCAAACAGGGATACGCGTTCGCCTACACTAACTTCCCATTTACTCGAGCCGACGAATTCCGCAATTTAGAAAAAGAGGCCCGCACCAGCGGCCGTGGTTTATGGGGTAGCTGCGTACCAATCATCGAATCAAACGGATACGTTAACAGTGGCCAACCATAGGTCAACCATAGCAGGAGAGAATCTTCTTGGCTAAGCACGCTTGCGTATATAGGCCGGCAGCTCCATAATCGGCCATGCCAGCAAACAAAGGCAATAAAAAATAATCGCCGGTATGATAAGACCACATAGTAACAGTATTCTATATGGCAAATTATAGCTGGGGCTAGGCATCAGCTTGTCTTTTTGCAAACGTTTTTTTGTTGCCACGGCCTTTTTCATATAATGCAAAACCTGTGGAAGGTACAAATAAGACTGCCGAGATAGGCTGACTCTAAGCCTACTGGAACGCTTGACTGCAAAGCCATATTTAAGCAGCAACAGGGCCAAGTCTATATCTTCGTGATACTTATGATCATTGGTTGCTGTTTTGGACTTTACGCTATGCCAGGCCGTTTTGCGAAGCGCCATGTTAGAACCCCAAAGTGTCTCATTACCGTAGTAGGCTACCGACCATAAAAAGTACAGCCAGCTGCCGATGTAGCCGCGCGGCCACGGCAAACCCGGCAACAAAGCCGTATTGCCAGGACCAGTGACAGCAGCCAATTCCTTATCCTCATCAAAAATTTGTTTGACTGTTTTTACCCAATCGGGCGTTAAAATAGTGTCGGCGTCAATTCTGGCTAGCAGGTCAGTCTTGGATGCATCAAAACCTTTGTTACGAGCCCAGCTTTGGCCAGGTTTTTTTTCGCGCAGTATGCTAACAAAAGGGTAGCGACGGGCAATAGCAACTGTTTGATCGTGGCAATTATTGTCGACTACAAAAACCTTGTCGGGCATAACCGATTGCTTAGAAATTGCCTCTAAACACAGGCCGATATAGTCCTGTTCATTATAAACTGGTATAATAATCGAAAGTGTTTGTGCTTTTGCGGCCATAATTAACCAATACCATTCATACTATCAAAACCATGCTATCAAAACCATTCATAACCCTAAAAAGCCACCAATGAAACGCCAAGCCACCAAGCCAACCAAAAAATTTAAACGCTCATTGCCAGCTTTTATAAAACGATTATCTGCTCGGCAATCACAAGCCGAGCGCAGGCTACTTAACAGTCGTCTTGGTAGCAAAGAGGAGCGACGGCGACAGAGATTATTACGCCGGCTAAGAATAGAAAAGCCGGGGATTTGGTGGCGCAGACAAGGGGTGTTGTCGAAAATACTTTCGGTAGTCTTGGCATTGGTAATTTTTACAACAGGGTCTTCTTATGCCGTTGCTCGTTGGTACATTGCTCGCCATGCTCACGAACCGCTACTAATAGGCACTACTTTTATTCCTAGCTATGCCCGTTACTACGACCTCGACCCCGAGACCACGCTTCACGCCATAATTAGCGACCTCGGCATTCGGCATTTCCGCCTGGTTAGCTACTGGGACGAAATCGAAAAATCACCTGGCCAATACGATTTTACCGAGCTAGACTGGCAGTTTAAACAAATAGAGCAGGTTAACGGTACGGTCAGTTTGTCCATCGGCCTTCGGCAACCGCGTTGGCCGGAATGCCACATGCCAAGCTGGGCCCACGGCGACACCAAAGATCAGTGGTACCCCAAGCTAACCGCCTTTATGCAAAAAGTTATGGAGCGCTACAAAACCAGCCCGGCACTACGCAGTTACCAGCTAGAAAACGAGTATTTTATGAGTGTATTTGGCGAGTGCACCGATTTTAGCCGCGACCGCCTAATAGACGAAGCCGCTCTGGTTAGACGCATTGACCCCGACCACAAATTAATTATTAGCCGAAGCAATAACTGGGGCGGGGTGCCGGTTGGACAGCCACGGCCCGACACTTTTGCCATATCGGTTTACAAACGAGTTTGGGACAAAACCCTGACCAAACGCTACGTCGAATATCCGCATCCAGCCTGGTTCTACGCCTCACTGGCCGGTTGGGGCGAGCTTTTAACTGGCAAAAATATGATCATTCATGAATTGCAGGCCGAACCTTGGCCGCCCGACATTGGCGTTAAAGATGCCTCGATTGTCGAGCAAAACAAATCCCTAGATGCCCACCGTCTCAGCGACAGAATTAGCTACGGCGAAGCCACCGGCATGCGCGAAATTTACCTGTGGGGATCCGAAATGTGGTATTGGCGCAAGGTAAAACAGGGCGATAGTAGCCTGTGGAACGCCGTCAAAAAATCACTTAGCAATAGGCAGTGCACCGAATGCGCCGAGCCATAAACCCAACCACAAAAATTATAAACCCAGACCATTTTGGGGTCAGTTTTTCGGCCAAACAATGCGCCAATTTTAGCCAGTCGCCAGTTGCCGTTTTAGACTGGCTAATAGATCAAGGCTGGCGCCGTTTTCGCTTAATGAGCTACTGGGACCAATGTCAGCCCGAGCCAGGCACTTTTGATTTTACCGAACTAGACCGCCAAGTTAAGACCATTGCCAAAAGTGGCGGGATAGTAACGCTGTGCCTAGGCGCAAGGCAGCCACGCTGGCCAGAAAACCACTGGCCAGATTGGGCCTGGCAGCTACCACCCGCAGAGCGCAACAAGCATCTTAGTCGCTTCATTGGCCGGGTAGTTAGGCGGTACCGCAGCAACTCAGCCGTTATTAGCTATCAGCTAGAAAATGAGGCGCTACTAACCAATTTTGGCGAACGACCCGATACCGACCGAGCCCGTTTGCGCCGCGAGTTCAAACTAGTCAAGCAACTGGACCCACACCGGCCAATTATTATGACCACCAGCACCTCTTGGGGTATACCGCTGCGCCGGCCGCTGCCAGACATTGTTGGCTTTAGCTTTTATCAAATGCTTTACAGCAGCCAAAAAAATGACTACACATTGTCTTTTCATCGGCCGTGGCTGGACAGACTGCGCGCTCTAGCCATACGCATACTTTGGCATCGGCAAAGTTTTATTCACGAGCTCCAATGCGAACCTTGGGGCCCAAAAATATCTGGGAAATGACTTGCTCCGAGCAAGACCACTCGATGTCGGTAGAGCAGATTGAGCGCAATTTGCAGCTGGCCCAGCAGACAGGCCTGTGGCCAATCGACTTGTGGGGCGGCGAATGGTGGTATTGGCGAGCGACGGTGCATAAAGACCCGGCACCGTGGCAAGCCGTCCAAAAGGCTACTCAGCAGAAACCGTAGACCCAGACCTACCGGCGACAACACTGCGCAAACCTTGCATTACAATAGCTGCCTGCAAGTGAATATCGTTTATTAAGGCATGATATTGACCCTCCAAGCCAATAACCTGCAGATTTGAATTCTCAAATGTTGGCTGCTTTGATAACTCCGTGCTTGTACCATAGGTATAAGTTACTGACATCTCGGGCCATATAACAATAGCATTTTTAAGACGACTCAAAAATGCGCCATCGGTTAATCCTCGGGCAATGGCAAAGTTCGACAAACGAGTCAAGCCCAGCGCGTACTGTGAAACCGATATGCTGTCTTGGCGTGCCTTATCAAACTCTGGTGTGCCAGAGGCGTCCAAGTAGCGCTGAAGCTGCTTGGCAGTTGACCCAAAATCACGAGCCAGACCAAACAACGACCTAGGCCCAATAACTGGCTCAATCGCCACCAGCGACCCTGTTTCGTGGTAATTCGCTAGTTCGGCCGCTTTGTCTGCGCCGTAGCTCAGCCCAACTTGACTGACTTTTTCGATCTTGCTTTGCTCCAAATACTTTGACTCGACAGCTACGAGCGGAGCAAAATCGCCGTGCGCCACCCGGCGTCGCTGGTCAAAACTCAGCCCGCCATTGATCCAAGACAATCCGCTTGGGTTACCAACCGCAATTAATCGATGATTAGGCAAAACTGCAGCAATCGTCGCCATCTGATAAAGTTGGTTTGGATCAATTGGGTTTGCCATCGGCAGATGATACACAAGAGTCTCGGCCTCGTCGTCGCGGCGCATATCAACCAACTCCGACCAGTGACCGTTTGCACCGATAATCTCAGTCTTGCCGCGGTAGCCATTGGATTCAATAAACTGCCAGTATTTTTCGCCCAAATGCTGCTGAGCTGCAGTTTCGGCAACTGTAGCTACCACGACCTCGTCAAACGGATAATATTTGTTTAAACGCTCGGCTGTAGACACTTCAATACTCTTCATGAAGATATATTACAACTTTTAAATAGTGTTCGCAAGCGGCGCACTCGCTTGTGATAAACTATAAACTACCATGGCCAAGAAAAACAAATCCGCCAAAGCGCAAAAAGCGCCCAAGAAAATCGTTAATCGCCGAGCCTCATACGACTACGAGCTAAACGACGATTTGGTTGTTGGCATCCAACTGACCGGCGCCGAAACCAAGGCGCTGCGCCGCGGACACGGCCAACTGCGCGGTGCTTACGTTACGGTCAAAGACGACGAAATCTGGCTGCTGGGCGCCCAAATTAACGGGGGTGCTGGCATTTTTATTGCCGAAGACCAAGTAGCCCGAACGCGCAAATTACTGGCCAAAAGGCGCCAGATAGACGAGCTGATTGCCGCCAAGAAACAGGGTAGGACCATTGTGCCAGTCGAACTTTTGACTGGCGGCCGATTCATAAAATTACGCATCGCCGCTGGCCGCGGCCGGCGCAACTACGACAAAAGGCAGGCTTTGGCCGCCAAAGACGCCGCCCGACAAGCCGGCGCGCTTGCGAAAAACCGTTCATTTTTGGTATAATTGTCGATATTCGGGAGTAGCTCAATGGTGGAGCAAGAAGCTGTTAACTTCGAGGTTGCCGGTTCGAGTCCGGCCTCCCGAGCCAATAAAAAATACCAGTTTTTCGACTGGTGTTTTTTATTTTCTGGAGTCGCGCCTGAGTCTAGGCAACCAGCCGAGCTTTGCTCGGGTAAGGTTGCCGGTTCGGTCGTTAAGCTCGCTCGCAGAAGCTTGCTTCGAGAACGGACGCGAACGTGCGCTGTCCGGCCTCCCGAGCCGCTATTTAAACCTTTTAAAGCCGAATCGTCTGGCTAAAAAAGCCATAATTCCTAGACACACTATCGCCAATGTGCCGAATATAGCCAAATTTTGACCTTGGTAGCGCAGTCCAGTATTAGGAGCTTTAGCAGCTGCTGGCATAGCAGGACTAGCAGAGCTCGAAGGTATTGAAGATGGCGCAGAAGACGCTGCAGAAACCGCCGTACCTATGCCAACTGGGTCCACGATTACACCGTTTGCCGTGCCGTCGTCGTCGTTAAGACCTCCATCTGTAGCCACATATGACACCATCACGGCTCGCTTGCCGTCAAGCGTAGTCTCTGTTACAGACGCTCCGGAAATATCACTGTAGGTTTTTGTAGTAGCATTGTATTTGCGCGCTTTAATCTGCGAAAGCGGCAGATCGGTTTCAAATATAGCGTCTATACTTTGGGTCGAGCCGCTAGGGACATCAATAGCGAAATCTATCATGCCCTGGAGGTAATCATGGCTAGAATCTTGGCTGGTGTTGTCTGCTTCATCGTAGGTTTTAACAGTAGAGAAATTGGCAACAGCGGGGATAGATAAAGCGTTTTGTTTGCCTGTTTTGTAAGTCTTTTTGTATTGCTTTTGCTTGGCCAGCTTGGTAAAGCCACCACCATTCGTGGAATACAGGCTGCCATATGGGTCAAGACCAACATTTTGATAGTCTGACGTAAACGGATAGCTATCTACCTCTGTGCCAGACGAATTGATTTTGCGCACGCTTGAACGCATACTAAGGTACATGTTCCCGCTATCATCTAGTGCGATCTTGTTGATGATGTCGGAGTTTCCGGTGTCAAAAAAATTATTTACATATGTACCCGAACTTGAATAGTGAAGAACACTATAGGTATACTCAGGCCTGTACATTCCAGCACAGTATATATCTCCGTTTTTTGATACCACCACTTTCTCAAGAGTATAAATGCCGCCGTCAATGTCTATTCGGGTAGGGTTAGTAGACCCTGGGGCTAACTTATAAAGTTCTGTCGTATACAGATAGTACAAGTTATCGCTGTTATCAATGAATAATGTCGCAGCCATTGACCCGCTGCCGGGCTGCGGTAATGCCCCAAGAAACGTTCCGTCGGCAGAGAACTTTTTGATAGTCCTCCGGCTCACAGGATCGCTCAGCGAGCTCATTATGTACGTAATCCCTTGCGAATCAACCACGGTCAACGGGCCGTATCCGATACAGGGGTCGTCTTCAACATGACAACCGCTCACACCGTCGCCTATTTGCCTGATTAAGCTTCCCGATGGTGCATACACTCGAACAACGCCATCTGTTCCAATATATGTGTTTTTGTCTTTGTCGGCTGCAATATCACTAGTATTGGTACCCGCTAGGCCATCAACACTCGGGTAGTCAGATACCTGATAAAAATCATCTGTTGTAGTTATGGCGCCGTCGGTTGTTAGGGCATTGACTGTTGATAGACCAGAAACGACGATAAATGCTGCTACTAAAGTAGCTGTTAGAAGTATTTTGCTATTAAACTTTTTGTTTTGTTTCATAATTTACGTTAGTTATTGATGCCCCTATTATAACGCTTGTGGCATAAATAACAATAACTTTTCTGCTATGATGTTTACATGAAGTTTGTCGCACTCTTACGCGGAATTAACGTCGGTGGCAACAATAAGGTAGCAATGGCCGATCTTAAAGCTTGCTTTGAAAAAGCTGGCTTCACCAATGTGGTAACCTATATTAACTCAGGCAACGTTATTTTTGAATCTGTACAAACAGATGCTGCTAAGCTTGTGGCAATCTGCGAAAAGGCCATAGAAGAACAGTTTGGGTTTCACGTCATTTGCGCGGTAGTGTCTGCCGATGAACTACTCGACGCAATAAAGCATGCCCCGCCGTGGTGGAACAATGGCGATGCCAAACACAATGCCATATTTGTGATCGCTCCAAAGCGCGTCGACCAGATAATGGCGGATATAGGCGAGACGAAGCCAGAATACGAACACGTCGTCGCCTACCACCCGATCATTTTCTGGTCAGCACCAATCAAGACGTTTAGCAGGACTCGCTACAGTAAAATTGTCGGCACCAAAGCGTACCGGTTTGTAACAATTCGTAACGCCAATACAGTCAACAAGCTCGTCGATCTATGCAAGTAAATAGCGGCGCACTAGGCATATACCTGTGATGGCCGTAACAATTATTAAAGGTAAAATAGCGCCATAAATAGCGTGGCGCTTTATGCCAGTCTTAGGAGATCCGGCGACGGAGCTAGCCGTAGATGCCCCCTGAACCACACCAAGACCAACTGGGTCGGTAATACTACCGTTAACGGCGCCGTCTTCGTCTAGCGAGCCACCGTCGGTGACATCGTAAGATATTTTTAGGGCTGTTTGG
Organism: uncultured Candidatus Saccharibacteria bacterium; assembly: GCA_964630055.1. Taxonomy (GTDB): domain Bacteria; phylum Patescibacteriota; class Saccharimonadia; order Saccharimonadales; family CAZVRA01; genus CAZVRA01. The sequence goes on along the minus strand of CAZVRA010000002.1, from coordinate 177,292 downwards.
CCGTCTGCAGTGGTTTCGGTTATGGTTAGATTATTGCCCGATAGGGTAGAGTAGGTTTTGGCGGTGGAATTGTATTTACGCGGAGTGACTTCGCTAGGCTTAAGGTTAGTTTTATATGTCAAAGAAACTGTTTGGGTAGAGCCCGCCATGGCAGACAGCCTGAAGTTGGTTATACCGGCAGGGTAGTTATAACTACTATCTTGAGCAGCCATGGCCGATTCTGGTTTAGTGGTGTATGCACTAATGTCAACTACAGTTGCAGGTACATTCAAGACTGGAGCGCTAGTTTCAATTCCTGCGGGTTGAGTGTTGTAGCTGGCGGTCTTGGCAGACGAATAGATTTTGACACGATCGTTGAAAGCATCTGCAATGAACATGTTGTTCTTATTATCTACATGCAAACTATACACGGTATCAAACTGCGAAGCATCACTCCCACAGGTAGTCCCAATTTGGCTCAAGTAATTACCGGCTCTATTAAATATTTTAATAAGACAATTATTCAAATCTGAAACAATTACGTTATTGTCTGCATCTACGGCTAAATCAACCCAGGCGCCAAATTCTGAATTACCATTTCCGCACGTGCCGCCAATTTGGCTTAGGTACTGGCCGGCGCTATTAAACTTTTGCACACGACAATCCTCGGCATCACCAGCATAAATATAACCTTGTTTGTCTAACGCTACGCTAGGGACAATTTGAAACTGTCCGTTGCCGGTGCCATATGAACCGAATTGACTTAGATACTGGCCATTACTGTCAAATTTCTGGATACGATGATTAAGAGCATCGGCTACATAAATATTATCCTGAGCGTCAATAACAATTTCGTAAGGAGATTCCAGCTGCCCACTGCCGCTACCCTCGCTACCAAACTGACTTAAGTACTAATCGTTACTGTCGAACTTTTGGATGCGGTTGTTGTCGTGATCGGCGACATAGATTTGTTGCAAGGAATTTATGGCTATATATCCTGGAACATTAAACTCTCCGTTGTCGGTGCCGGCCGACCCAAACATCCCCACATATTGTCTACTGCCTTGACTGCTGACAGTAAAGTTCGCTTGATTGTTGCCTGCGGCCAAAAGATTACCAGTGCTAAATATTGTCACAAAGACTAATGCAGCCAACATCCGGACAAACGAGCTTATGGCCTTCCTTAAGATTACATTTCTGTATATAATCATCTAGTCTTCTTCATGTAGTGCTTATGATTTTACGAGTTTAATTATTATCAGTCAATCAGAATTGTTGCTGCTGGGCCACCTCGGCAGAATGCTTAAATATTGTTTATAGATTGAGTAATTAAAATATAGTAAACTGCTAGGGAGATTATTTAATACTTTCGGAGGCTAATTATGAATAAAAACGTAATCATAGGCGCAATTGCAGTTGTCATTATCTTGGCCGGTGGCTACTTTGCAATTACAAATAAAAAGGTCAATAACGCAGCCGCTCCATCAAGTAGTGCTAGTTCGCAATCAAGCAGCGCACCCAAAGCCGGCAAAGAGGCCTGCGCCATCCTAACACCAGAAATTGCCGCTCAATTGGTGCCCGGCATCCAAAAAGGCGATGGCCAAAATTCTAATGCCTCAACCGACAGCATTAAGGTGTCATCGTGCAATTATATTACCAGCGGACAGCCGTACACTACGATGAACCTACTGGCGCGCAGCGCGCTCGACACCGACGGCAAAAAATCTAACGCCGATATGTTTGGGGATCAAAAGCCAGCTGGCGTAGAAGATGTATCTGGAGTAGGCGACAAAGCCTACTGGAACCCGACACTGGGTCAACTAAGTGTGCTTAAAAACGACAATTGGTACATTATTAGCCAGCTAGACAGGGCCAACCCAGCCACTGCCAAAAAAGATACCACTCTAAAAATTTACGAAGCAGTAAAAAACAATTTGTAGCTTGCCTTCATGGAAAATATATACAGCCACTTATTTAACCGCAGTGATGGAGCCGAAGTCAGTCTCGCAGACTACAAAGGCAAGTTGCTGTTGCTAGTGAACACGGCCACAAAGTGCGGGCTGGCACCACAGTTTACGCAGCTAGAGCAAATCTATCAGGACTATAAAGACAAAGGATTGGTCGTGATCGGCTTCCCATGCGACCAGTTTGGTGGACAAGAGCCCGAGACCAACGATAACATGGCAGGTGTTTGTCAAGTGAACTTTGGTGTCACGTTTGCGCTGAGCCAAAAAATTAATGTCAATGGGCCGCATGCTCATCCAATTTTTGAATATCTTAAAAACAACAGTCGTTCGCGCTTAGGCAAAGACATTAAGTGGAACTTTACCAAATTTTTAGTAAGTACAGATGGCAAAAAAATCAGGCGCTATGCGCCCACAACCTCTCCAGTATCTATTCGCGGGGATATAGAACAGTACCTGTAAAAAACTAAAAAGCTGTTGAACTAATTATCTTGTAAATGTATAATTAGGCATAAGCGGAGTAATTTAACGTTACCAGGAGAGGGGACTTTATGAGGAAAATCAATAGTTTTGTTAAGGTTAGCTTATTTTTATTGGCTTTTTGCGGCGTTGTTTTGTTTGCTAATACTGGGCGAGCGCATGCCGCCGTTGACACCTGTACCTGGACAGGCAACGGCACTAACAACCTCAACAATGCTGCTAGCTGGACAGGTTGCGACAACGGCAACGTGCCAGAACCCGGAGACGAGATTGTATTCCCAGATAACGCTACCAAAAAAACGTTAGTTAACGGTATTTTTGGCAGGTCTTTTAGTCATGTCTCGGTCGGCAGCGGCTACGCCATAACTGGCAACTATATAGGTGTGTCGGGCAAGAATATTGGCGGAATAAACAAATATATAACCTTTACTGGTAGTGACAGTACTCTGGGGCTTGATACGTTGCAAATGGCCCTTAATGACAATAGCTATATTACCTTTTCTGGTAATAACACCATTAGTTCGGCTATCGCCACCAGCGGAACCGGCTCGCTATACATCGCGGGGGATACCGACAATACCGCCCTAACGATTAGTGGCTCGTTTGGGTTTTCTAGCCATTCTATTGTTACACAAGGTGGCGGGGGGTCATCTGTTGGCCGGTCGGTAATTTTAACTGCAGCCAGTGCCTCAGCTAGTTCTAGTTTTACCGCTGGCAGCGGCGCAACACTGGTCGTTAAAAACGCTGCAGCGCTAGGCAACACCACCGGAACTACTACCGTACAGTCTGGTGGAGCACTAGAGTTCGATCTAGCCGCAGACACAACTTTTTCTGAGAACTTCAACGTGGCCGGCAATGGCATTGGAGGCAAAGGAGCTATTCGACGCTTGGGGTCAAGTAACATAACTCTCAGCGGGAATATCATAATGACGGACGACGCTACCTTTGCCTCCGTTCCGGCAGGCGCAAATGGGTTAACGCTTTCGGGCGTGATATCTGGGGCATACTCTCCAACTTTTCGCAGCGATGATCTAACAAACTCAAGTGGCAAAATATCTCTGACAGGCAGCAGCCCAAACACCTACACAGGCACAACCTATATTCAGAGTGGTGGTGCACTCTACCTGCAAAAAGCGAACCAAACCATAGCCGTTCCAGGCAACTTGACCATAACTGGCGCACAACTGGCGGGATCTCTTGCGGTATTCTACAACACTGGCGCCAGCAATCAGATTGCCGATAATGCCGTGATAACACTCACTAATGGCGCAAAGCAAGCAACCCTATCTGCCTACGATAAAACAGAGATAGTTGGTTCAGTGGCCGGTAACGGTACGGTGGTCATTGCCGGCAATGGTGCAGGCATAACGCTAAGCGGCAATACCCCAGGAAACTTTACCGGAACAGTACAGTTTAGCGGCGGCACTAGCACCGAAGTCATTAAAAGTGGTAATGGTACATGGACGATTGCATCTGGAGCATCACTTCCCGTGTCGGCCGATGGCAAACTAACAATCAATAATGGCGATTTAGTTGTTCTGGCGTCACTTGCTAACGCTCGTATCGAAATTGGCGGCACCGGCACGCTAAAAGGGACTGGCTCAGTCGGTGCTGTTAAGGCATTATCTGGCGGAACAATTGCAGTTGGCACATCACCTGGCTGTATGACATTCGCATCATTAACACTAAGTTCAGGCTCTAACTACAGCCAAGAAATCAATACCGACACTGCTTGTTCTGGCTACGACCAGGCGACAGTCACCGGTGCAGTAGACCTAGGTGGCGCTACCCTGAACATATCTCAGTTATCTGGCTTTGACCCTGTAGTTGGAACTGTCTTTACCATTATAGACGGGGCTAGCCTGACCGGCACCTTCAACGGCCTTACGGACGGGGCTGTGTTCAAAGTCGGCAATACCAAATACCGCATCAACTACACCGCTAGCGCAGATGTAACGCTGACTGTTTTGCCGGCAGATGTTACACCAAACGCTACTACACCCAACAGCATCACTAACGCCAATGGCAAAAACAATGCGCCAAATACTGGTCTGTGGCAAAAGAGCACCTCTGTCTACAGCGCCGTTGTTATTGTCGGCCTAGTTGGGTGCCTCGTAATTGTTAATCGCCACTTAAGCCTAATACGTGTTGGTAAAAAATAAACGGAACAAAGTCAAAGTATCGTCGTCAGTTACGACCTGGCTGCTGTCAGCCCTATGTATAGTAGCAGTCGTGTTTGCCGTGTACAATTTAGTGCCGTTTTGGCGCGCCAGGCAGACCACACAGCAACTTCCAAACGCTAGCCAAGTGGTCAATCACGACACCGACACCCCGTCTGAGCAAAAGCCGGATCCAAACGTAACCTACAAAGTTGCAGCCGACAAACCACGCAAAATCAGCATCCCAGGCGTAAATGTAGAGGGCTATATCCAGCTGGTGGGCACCACACCAGAAAAGCGAATTGCCGTGCCAAACAATATTCACTTTGCCGGCTGGTTTGTGAGCAGCTCGCCACCGGGCCAAAAGGGCAATAGCATTATTGATGGCCATGTATCTGGGCGCTACGCCGACGCTATCTTTAAAAATTTACAAAAAGTTCAAAGAGGCCAAACTATCGATATCCAAATGGGCGACGAATCCACGATCCACATTTACAGCGTTGTCAGCGTACAGCAAGTACCAGAAGCTCAATCCCAAGCGGCTATATTTGACGAATCGGCAGATGGAGGCAAAGCACTACTGACTCTAATAACCTGTGGCGGCAGCTTCGATAAAAAAACCGAGCAGTTTGCCGACCGTATCATCGTCAAAGCTGCGCTACAAAACTAGCTAAACTTGGCCATAACATGGTCTTTGTTAATGCCATTATCGGCTTAATTAACGCCTTTTTATGTTTAAAAGTAGTATAGTATAGACATGCAGAAGTTCGCCACCAAAGTATTCAGTTACGCCTCGATCACCTTTGGTGTTATTGGTATACTAATAGTCATGACCGCTGGCGGACCAGATACACCCGACACTCCACTCACACATGTGCTTATACGCTGTCTGTTTGCCACCGTTTTCATAATATTGCCATCGTTTGCGCTGAGCGTAGCTGGCAAATATTTGAACAAAAAATCATAGACTATTTTAGCAATAGTTTTAGCTTTGGGGCTTTTTGCGCTTGGCCAGTATGCCTTTAATGGGTGGGCTAATCAGGTCAGTGCTATGGATGCAGCAGATCCAGCAGCAATAACATCATTAATGTCTCAATTACACTACATACCAGTAGCAAAATAATCTAACAAATTGTGGTTTACAATGTAATAGGCTTACGCTAATATACCAAGTATAATAAGCAGTTAGTAAGATACAATAATATGACAATAAAAAAGAACATAAAAACAGCATCAATCTTAGTGCTGTCCGGTTTATTGGTAGCTGCTATTTTCTTAAGGAGCTCCCCCGCAAGCGCGGCCATTATGGTAGGGAGGATGTACTATGCAAAATATAATGACACTACTTTTACGCAAGTACTTTACTCTTCCAATACTGATGGTAGCGACGAGCGCAAATTGGCAGACGATACCATAAGCTTAATGAACGCTAGCGCAATTGCAGTGTCCCCAGACGAGTCTAAAATTGCCTTTGCGGCCTACAATTCGGTTACCAATTCTAAAAATCGTATATACGTGGTTAATAGCGATGGCTCCAATTTAACCGCTATTCCCAACTCCGAGACATTAAACACCACATGCTACACACCAACTCAAAGTCCAGCGTTTTCTCCAGACGGTACCAAGATCATATTTGCAAAAGAATGTGGTCTAACCATGGTGAATTCGGATGGTACCAATATGCGAGAGGTAGTTTCACGACCTACTGGCAACACTGACTATAATGCAACTTACCCTACCTTTGTCGACGATTCAACCAAGGTTTTATTTAGAGCACTTGATGACACCAATACCCGTACCGAGTATTTTATAGTCGACACTGCAACCAACAATACTCCGACTATGGTTAACGACTCAGTAGTTAATAACAAATATAGTTATGTGCTATCTGCTGGTGGCACCAAAATAACTTACTTTACACTTACTGGCGGCACTGCGCACATCAAGCAAGGTACGCTTTCTGGCAGCACTATTAACATCACCAATTCCTCGACGACCAACTTGCTATATTATGGCAACTTCTTTGCCAATTACGATACAACCAAGGTGTATTTTACAGAGGGATCAAGTCGAATCGAGCGGGGCACAGACAGTATATATGGCATCACCCAGGGCAATAATGGAGCCATTGTAGAAACCGCACAGACTGACAGCCCAATCTTTAAAGGCAGTGTTTCGCCAATAGCATTTCCTGTAACAACCATAGACAATGCAACAGCCAAAAACTATACTATTAACGAATCACTAAACTCTTACAACTACCCTATACGTAACACTGACCTTACCATTGGGCAGAATGGCTCCACTGGCAATGTTATTGTCTACAAAGGGTCAAAACTGCGAGGCACCGGACGCATTACAGGGACACTAACGGTTATGAGTGGTGGCGAAGTACTGCCCGGCAATTCGCCTGGATGTATGAGCGCTGGCAGTACTACCTATTCTGGAACCTTAACAGCAGAACTAGGTGGCACCACCGCTTGTTCTGGCTACGACCAATTGCAGGTGACCGGTAGCCTGACACTCAACAACGCGACCCTAGACGTTCCATTATACAATTCTTACGTTCCGAGTGTTAACTCTGTCTACACTATCATTACCAATGATGGCTCAGATGCGGTATCTGGCACATTCAATGGCCTTGCCGAGGGCGCCAGCTTTAGTTCGAATGGTCACAGCTACAAGATTAGCTACGTTGGCGGAGATGGTAATGATGTCACCATAACTTACTTAGGCACTGCCACCCAGGTACCAACTAACATACAGTCACCAAACCCAGCCCAAGCAGCTGCAGCGGCCGCCCCGGCTAACCCTGCTGCCACGCCAAATACGGGGCTAGCCAAACAACATGCTGGCATTTACGGCATCGTTGCTTTAGTATCGATATTGTTGGGAGCAATGATCTACAAGCAAAAACGACGCTAAATCTAGGCGTTGCGCCGGGCAGACAATCCTGCGAAGAGATATGAAGAGGTATACTATAACTATGACCATTTATACTATTGGGCATTCGACGCACCCTATTGAGGAGTTTGTGGAGCTTTTGCAGGCCAATGGTGTGCAGCAGCTGGTCGACATCCGCACCGTGCTGCGTTCGCGCCATAACCCTCAGTTCGAACAAACGGCGCTACAAAAATCGCTGCCCAAAAGCGGCATTGACTATACATATATGAAAAACCTCGGCGGTCTGCGACCAAAAGTCAAAGATTCCGTCAATGCCGGCTTGCACAACCAATCGTTCCGCAACTACGCCGACTACATGCAAACGCCCGAGTTCGCGGCCGCTTTGGACGGACTAATACAACTGGCCAAGAAGCAGCAAGTTAGCATTATGTGTGCCGAAGCTGTGCCCTGGCGCTGCCACCGCTCACTAGTAGGCGACGCTTTGCTTGTGCGTGGCGTCACGGTGCTAGACATCATGAGCAAAACCAGTGCTAAGCCACACAAACTCACGCCATTCGCCGTAGTTAGCGGCACCAACATTACCTACCCAACAGATAAATCAGCATCGTAAGTAACTTTCCGAATTTTCTAAACGGGTCTGGCTAGCCGGTTACTAGTTCGCTCCGTATGAAATGTTGCATTAATAAGTATAATTGCAACAAAATTGCAAAAATTAGTATGATTGACTAAGCTGGTGGTATGTCAGAAATTATTACCCAATCAAGAGTTGAAGATGCCATCTCTAATACAAACGCCTTTTTAGCAACAGAGCGCAACTCAAGAATTGATGGTGATTTTGCAAGCCGCCAAGTTGCGGAACAGGTTGAAGCAGTTAAAGATCGCGCGGAAGCTTTATTAACTTCAATACCGCACCCTAAGCTAGATGGCTTGTATGTACCATTAAGTAAATTTAATGCTAATAGCTACACCGAGGCAACTACAGTGCTGCCAGGCTATATGGTGCTTGTTCCATCAGCATTAATAGATCAGGGGACATCCTCATTCTATCCTGCGGTAGTCAGTGAAGATGGCATAAAAACCGATGGTTTACGTTTGCATGTATTAAAGCAGCCCTACAGACAGCAAGTTCGTTATGGCGTATCTATGGTTTTATCGGCCGCCGGCCAGTCGGAAACCAAAGGCATTGGCGAGCATGGCAGAAAAGGCAGTGACAGCATCGAGGCTGAACATTTCGCAACTCTACTAGCTGCCGGCAATGATGCTAATGTGCAAAGAGCATGGAAATCTGGTCAGCATATTAACCATTTGTGGCGTAAGCAAACTAACAATTCGGTTACATCCGAGGTCAATAGACGCCTTTTTGGCACAGAAGTGCCCCAAACAACACTAACAATAAAAAGGCAGCAGGTTGAAAATGGTCAAGCAATGATTTTATGGCACGAAAGCATGAGGGCCGAGCATAATGGACTACCAGAAACAGCGACAAAAGACGGTGCCTTAGTAGTCATCCAGGGATTGGGCTTTGAAGCACTTAGAAAAAGTAGCCCACAAGCAATTGACAACTTAAAAAGATTGATTTCATGAATTCATTAGAGAAAATGCCGCTATATCAAGAATTTCCCAGTTTTGATATAGAAAAATTTGGCACAATCGCAGAATTTGATATAAACGCTGCTTTCTTGGAAGCTATTTCGAGCGTAGTAAGTGATTCCGAGCTGGCTCTAGAAGAAAAGGTACGCCGTATGGAAGTTATTGTAAGCGAGAGCGTTAGCCCAGTTTATAATGACTTTGTTGACTTTAGACAGATGGCAGCCCAAATGGAAATGATATGCAATCACGATCATTCGCTAAGTCAATCTATGCTGGGCAGTGAAGCAATTTCTGGTTTTATGGACAGCCATAAGGCAGATAATAAACACAGCCACGGCGATGAACTGCACAGCGAACACAATCATGATGATGATCAGTACGAAATAGATCCAAAAACAGGTAAAAAAATTAAAAAGAAAAAACGCACTTTTAAATGGTATTTATTTATTAAATAGATACTAAACCACATTCCACATGTGCTTTGTGCCTGTTTTTATTGTAAGATAAATACAAGATGGCAAGCTTATTTGGAAAAAACAGACTAAGAGAAATTGCAAGCAAAGTTAGCGACGACCAAATCGCAAGCTTCATCGAAATTGCCAAAAAGTGGCACAACGACTACCACCACGGTACTCTAAAATTCGATAAAGAAACGTCTCGTGAGCAGCAATACAACCGTGATTTTTTCTTAAACATTTTAGGCTACCGCGAAAAACCGGCAACAGTTTATTGTTTTGAGCCAAAAGCTACCACCCAAAAAGGGCAGTTGCCGGACGCGGTCATAAGCTATAACGGCAAAAATGTGTCGGCTGTTATAGAGCTCAAAAGTGCAAGCACGCCGCTCGATCGCCCGCAACGACGCGAAGGCAATATGAGCCCCGTGCAGCAGGGCTTCAAGTACAAAACGCAGTACCGTAATTGTCCGTTTGTAATTGTTAGTAACTTTTACGAATTCCGCCTATACCACGACAACCTGCTCGACTACGAAGCATGGACGCTCGATGATCTTGTCGACCCTAATGACGATTATATTCAGTTTAAAATGTGGTATTCGCTGCTGAAGCGGCAAAATTTTATTAGCCAAACAGGCCCCAGCAAAACAGAGCAGCTCCTTACCGACATACGTATAGATCAAGAGGAAATTGGTAAAAAGTTTTACAAAGTTTATAAGCAGGTGCGGTTGGAACTACTGCGCGATATTTACGCCAACAATGCTCACATACGAAAAAACATTGATGTCGGCGTCGAAAAAGCTCAAAAAGTAATTGACCGGATTGTTTTTGCTTGCTTTGCCGAAGACAGGGGTCTACTCCCCGACAACACGCTTGCCAAAGTTGTGCGGGCGGCCGACAGTTCGGTCTTTGGCGGCAGCTTATGGAATACACTAAAAGGATTTTTTGAGGCCATCGATGCTGGCAGCGACAAGCTCGAAATCCCCGAAGGTTATAACGGCGGACTGTTTGCCCACGACGAAGTACTTAATAACCTTAAAGTAAACGAAGCACCGTTGCGTTCAGTACTAGAGCTTAGTAACTACAACTTTGCAGAAGATCTGAGCGTAAACATTTTAGGTCACATATTTGAGCAGTCAATCAGTGATATCGAAGAAATTAAGCAAAAAGTTAACCAAACAAACAATTTAGAGACGCTGGCAATAAGTAGACGCAAAAAAGATGGCATATTTTACACGCCAGACTACATTGTGCGCTACATTGTCGATAATTCGCTTGGCGCTTATTTGCGCGAACGCGAAGAGCAGCTCAAAGATGAATTTAAGCTGCACGAAGGCATACAAGACAAAACATACGAAAAGCGCGAAAAGCAGGCATACCGACACTACCAAACCTTTTTGCAAAATATAAAGGTGGTAGACCCTGCTTGCGGTAGCGGCGCCTTTTTGGTGTACGTTTTTGACTATTTGCTGGCCGAAAACAAACGGGTGGGCGAGATTCTTGGCAACGATTTATTTAGCTCCGAAGCATATGTTAAGGACATATTGCGTAACAATATTTATGGGGTCGACCTCAACGAGGAGTCAGTAGAAATTACCAAATTATCTTTGTGGCTCAAAACCGCCCAAAAGGGCAAAAAATTAACCGCCCTCGACGCAAATATCAAATGCGGCAACAGCCTAATCGATGACCCTTCGGTTGCGGGCAACAAAGCCTTTGGCTGGCACAAAGAATTTCCCGACATTTTTAAAGACGGAGGCTTTGATGTAGTGGTAGGTAATCCGCCTTATGTGAACGCTCGCAATATGGATATAATTGATAGAAAATATCTTAATGAAAAGTATAAAGCATTGCAAGGATCCTACGACCTCTATGCTGCATTCTTGCTTAAAGCACACGATTTACTAAAACAAACCGGTCGATACGGTTGGATCATACCTAACAAGTTGCTGATAGCCGACTACGCCAAAAAAGTTTTAAGAACACTTGAAAATAAATCACTGAAAATGGTAGTTAATGTATCAAAATTATCCGTTTTTAACGGTGTCGGAGTATACCCGATAATAGTTATTGGCAGTCTTAATCGCAAAGAATCTGGTTCAATCCGCTATGACATCACTAATCCAGAACATTTAAATAGTGTTGAAGAGTATCAAGCAAAAGACAATCCTTTAAAAAGATTCGAAAGTTTAGCTAGTGTTGGTATTAAAATTAATTCTGGCACAACCGGCTTTGAAGCGCAGAAAATAAAACCACTACTAAACGAGAATAATGATGGCATACCTTTTGCGGTTAGCGGGAGTATAGATCCATACACAATTGACACGACCCTTGTCCCTTACATGAAATCAAGGTATTCACATCCATATATTTATAGTTACCGCCAAGAAGTATCAGAATCAAAATACAGATTTTGGAACAACGAAAAAATCGTTATTGCAGGAATGACCAAAAGAATCGAAGCAGTCTATGCACCAAAACCTCTTGCTCTAGGGGTTGGCGTATATGCTATATACGACTATGCGGGACAAAATCCTAAGGCACTAACTGCCATTCTAAATAGCAGGTTTATGACGCATTACTTACTAAAAGAGTTTGCCGATAAACATCTTGCAGGCGGCTATTTGGCAATTAACAAATCCACGTTAGAACAATTACCTATAGTTACGCCTAATTCCATTCAAAGTAATAAGTTTGCGGCTCTGCATGACCAATTTAGGGATAAATTAGCCCGCCTAAAGACTAAGAATTATAATTTCCAAAAGCTTTTACAAAGTGAGTTTAATATTGATAAACTACCAACAAAATTACTTCAATGGTGGTCTCTTGACTACATCGAGTTTACTAATCTTTTGAAAGTTAATTTAACTTTGCAACAAAAAGATGAGCTATTGCAACTCTTTGATAAGTATCGTAGCGAACTGCAATCTATAGACAAAGAGATACAGCAGACAGACAAAATGATTGATCAGCTAGTGTACGAACTATACGGTCTTACAGAGGAAGAAATAGCAATAGTTGAGGGTAGATAACCATCTACTTTTCAGAAAGAGAAATAAGAGCAGGCTTCAACTCTTTAGCAAGTTTCTTAACAAGTTTTTTGTCATTCTTCTTGATGTACCTAAGATTTGCGTTCATATTTAGAGTATAATATACTGTTTGACCTTAAATAATGTGTGCTTGGACAAACCAAAGTAAAATAAATGACATCCCCTTTGCTAGACTCCCCAAAAACAACCAAGTAAAATAAAACCATGAAACTAATATCCTTAAATACTTGTGGTGACATAGTAAAAAACAGCTGCACGAGTTTATAAAAGCGCAGGCCGGAACGACCGACATTTTTTGTTTTCAGGAGGTTTTTGACAACGCCGATAACCCGCGAGTCGCTGCACTTGATGGCGGCAAAATTGACATCAATCTGTACAAAACACTGACCGGTCTGCTGCCAAACCACAAAGGTTTTTACGCACCATCCCAGGACCATGACGAAGGCTTGGCGCTATTTATAAACATAAAACCGCATATTAAAATTAACGATGTGGGCAGCGTTTTTGTGCACCGCCATTTAAACGCTCTAAAAAATAACGACGGCTCCACGCTTGGCCGCAACATACAATATGCTCGCCTAATGGCCGGCAGGCAGGAATATACAGTCGTTAACTTTCACGGACTTTGGAATGGCAAAGGCAAAAACGACACACCAGACAGAATCGAACAATCCGAAAAAATACGGGACTTTATAGCAACAAAAGCCAGTGGCAAAGTAATTCTAATTGGCGATTTTAATCTGGAGCCGCACACTCAAAGCATGGCAATTTTAGAGGTAGACATGCGCAACCTTATTGCCGAAAACGGCATAACCTCAACCCGCAGCCACTTGTACAAATGGCCCAATAAGTTCGCCGACTACGCCATTGTTTCCAAAGATTTGCCGGTCAAAAAATTTGAGGTGCTGCCAGATGTGGTCTCGGACCATTTGCCGCTAATGCTGGAATTTAGCTAGCGGCGCTTGCGGCACTCAAGAAGCGCCATAACCGTCCGAACTTGCTATACTAAAAGTAATGAAAAAAGCTGCAAAACTGGTAATGATTAACCCTGACGGCAAATTTCTTATAATGCACCGAAACAAACACCCTAAGTTTGGCGACGATCCGGATATACCGGGCGGCTCGTCGGAAGGTGCAGAGATGCCACTGCAGACAATGCTACGCAAAGTTCGAGAGGAGTCCGGAGTGGTTATTGACGCCCATGATACGCGCGAGATATATTCGGGGGCAGAATATTCGGCAGACAATACGCATTATGTTCTTTTTATCGCCAACCTTAAATCCTATCCTAAAATCGCATTAAGTCAGGAACACTCGTCTTACGCGTGGGTAGATCGCTGTGAATTCCTCCAAAAAGCCAAAAGCGCCAAAGACACCTACATGCACATGGTCCACGACACTATCAAACATGCCACATCGTAATGCCTATGCCCAGTAAACTGACAAATAAAAAAACAGTCTACATTGCGATGTGTGCCGACATCGTGCATCCGGGCCATATTAACATAATAAAACAGGGCCAAAAATTGGGTGATGTTATTGTTGGGCTACTGACCGACCAGGCAATTGCCAGCTATAAGCGCACGCCGTTAATTAACTACCGGCATCGGCTAGAAATTGTAAGTAACATAAAAGGAGTGACAAAAGTTGTTGCCCAAGAGACTTTGGACTATCGGCCAAATTTAATTAAATTAAAACCAAATTATGTTGTGCATGGCACCGATTGGCAGCACGGTATTCAAAAGCAAACGCGGCAACAGGTTATTGACACCCTGGCTCGATGGGACGGACAATTGGTAGAGCCCGATTACACCAGCGGAATTTCTAGCACTTTGTTGCAGCGCAAGTTGAGTCAAAGGCTGGATGATACTAAAAATACTAAGGCCTAAGGCCAGTCTCTGATCAGCAGAATTATAACAATATATTTATGCAGCAATTCCTTAACAACATTAAAAAAATAGATGGCGTTCTTAAAAGTAGCGGCGCTAAAAATATTTTGTTTGTAACGGGGGAGCATTCGTACCAGCAGCCAGGCATCGCCGAGCTGCTGCAGCTACTGCCGAAAAACTACCGCGTCGCTCACTTTAAAGCTAGGCCAAACCCCAAACTGGCGGACATTAAAAAGATCGTGCGCTTGTGCCGCAATCATCAGGCCGATACTATTATCGCTATTGGCGGTGGTAGCTCAATTGATACGGCCAAGGCCGCCTTAATTTTGTCGCCGCTGTCGCCGCAAGATGGCGAAATCGAACAAATAATTAAAAATAATTCTGCAACTAAAGCCCCGATAGCTATATTTATTGCCGTACCAACCACGGCGGGCAGCGGTGCAGAGTCGACCCATTTCTCGGCTATTTATATAGATAAGCGCAAGTATTCTTTGTCGCACCCTTTGGCGCTTGCTAAGTTTGTTGTGCTGGACCCGGCTTTAACATACAGCCTGCCCAGGCAGGTTACCGCTTCGGCTGGCATGGATGCTATAGCCCAAGCCATTGAGGCTTATTGGTCAATAAAATCCACCGACCAGTCGCGCCGTTATAGTCGCGGCGCGCTGCAAAAATTAATCCCTAACATTAAGCAAGCTGTTGATGCCCCGACGGTCGAAACAAGAAAGGCCATGCTCGAAGGCGCAAATTTGGCAGGTCGATCAATCCAGATTGCGCAAACAACTGGGCCACATGCGCTATCCTATGGTTTTACGGCTCACTACGGCATTGACCACGGGGAAGCCGTTGGCTTAACGCTGCCATTTTTTATGCTTTTTAACGCGGCTATAAGTACGGCAACCTGCCAAGACCCGCGAGGCGCTGGGCTGGTAAAAAAGCGTGTTCAAGAAATCGCGCAAATGCTTGGTGCGTCCGATGGGACGGAGGCTAGTCAAAAAATTGAATCTATAGCCAGCGCGATTGGCCTGCGCCCAAACATAAAAGTTCGGCACAAACAGCAAGCCAAACAGCTGATTGCTCGGTCGGTTGGCGCCGAACGCTTAAAAAACAATCCGCGCGTCGTCCAGGCAAGCGACGTTACTGCCATACTCGACAAAATTATTATATAAATCTGCAATAGTTTTTATATGGCCTTGTGCATGGTGATGTAGCGTCTAAAAACTCTTACCCCAGGTCGTTTCATTTTGTAAACTTGGGTAGTGGTTCTGATGGTAGAGTAAACTGCAGATTTTAGGCCATCTTTTTTGGCCTGTTCATGAACGCGGCGCACCAGCAAGTCGGACAGCTTTTTGCCACGATACTCAGGCAACAGCCCAACGGTCTTTAACACCAAATTGCCGTTGTGTGCAAAGGCCACAATGAACCCGACCGGCCGCTTGCCATCGTAAGCAAAAAAACAATACCGCGGGTCAAAAGTGTGTTCGGAACCCGCCATATTATAGGCCCGCTCCTCCAACGAAATCACCGGACAATAGATACTATTTAGCGGAAAGATGTCATTCATTAACTGATGATAAATTTTTAAATTTGGGCTTGGTTTGCCGGCCATCGCCGAATTTTCTGCCGCAAAAGGCTGTAAAATTATGTGCCGATAGCCCTTAGCAGGTTTTTTGCGGGTGACAAATTTAATGTAGAGCATGGCATGCTTGGCCACACCCGAAACGTATCGGTTAAAAACATTAAAACCGGCCTGCTTAAAAACTTCCACGTACCACACCGGGTTAACCGGCTCGCCGGGTATGGCATAATCGTTGTCCAAATTAAACCGATAGCTGCAAGTAATAGTGCCGTTAATTGGTCCGTAAACATCTTTAATGCCGTGCCGGTTCTTGAGCCATTCGCAGGCTTGTTGCAGAACTTCGACACCAAGCTCGACGTTGGTGGCACCAAAAAATCCAACCAGGCCAAGCTTAGGTAAACGCTGGTCTACCATGGCCATTACGTGTGCCGTCGAGCCGTCCTTGTGCTGCACCATAAAAGCCTGGGCATCGACATGTTTCCAGAGAGGGTTATTGTACTGCAACTGCTTACGCCAAATGGCATTGGCAATTGGTGCAATATCTGTTTTGTGCGTTTTATTGGTAATTTCCACCAGGGCATTTAGACTAGTTTTAAGCGAGCGCCTGCTAACCATGATAAAAATACAACCAAACAAAAATTAAAGCATATATTAGTTCGATTTGGGCCGTTATTTTATGTGGCTTTGGTATACGCCGATTAGACACCATAAGCGGAGTCATTATTGCCAGTGTAGCCACAGCCAGCGCTCCATTGGCGACAAAAGCCAACAGCAGGGCATACTTGCTAAATAAAACCGGCAAACCGGTGTAGTGCAGCTTGTTAGGTGCCACGGATTCTTCGTAGCCGCCAATCGTAAAACGACCAAGCCGCAAAATAGCAAACAGGCAAAAAATGGTCGTTACCACAATCGACCACCAAGCCCAATGAGTCCGAATATTAACCACCAGCGCCGGAAAAAGCACCCAACCCAAAACATCATAAAGTGAGTCCAGCACCTTGCCGTAAGGCGAGCTACCGTGCCGCCTGGCTACCACTCCATCCAAATAGTCCAAAAATGTAGAGACAAATGCCAAAGCGACGGCCAGTTCGGTCAAGCCGTGCCAAAGCAGCCAAAAAGAATTAACAATTGCCAAAACGGCTGCCAGCGTCACAAAATCTGCCCGAGATAGTTCGGCCAGTAGGTGCCCGGGTTTTGCACTTGGGTTTTGTGTTGGTTTTGGGTTTTTACTCATAATTCTTGCTTGTGCTTAATAATGTCGACGCTACTTTTGGCTGCGTTAATGTTAACTTCCATGCCATTTTTTAATACCTGAGTAGCGTCCTTGACGCCAATAATGCTAGGGATCCCTAGTTCGCGGGTAACAATTGCTGCATGCGACAATACTCCGCCGTGCTCCACAATAACTCCCTTGGCAAGCGCAATCAGCGGCGTCCAACCAGGATCGGTGTGCGACACCACCAGTATTTCGAACGGCTCTTTGGGCAATATCGGCTCGTCCAAAACTATAACTTTACCTCTGGCGTCGCCTGGTGACGACAACGCACCAGGCAGTGATTTGGCCGCAATAATTGACCGGTCGGTGGGCGGCGCGGCAGCATCAGGCAATTTATCGGCCAGCATAGTTGTAATAAAACGGCTAGGAACTTTGGTTTTTTTGTAAGACTTATACCGAAGCTTGCGAGCCGCAACCGTTTGCCTAGCATCATCACCATAGCCAGTACCGTTAACGTAGCGCAGAATTTCCTCGATATCAAGATAATAAACGTCGCTGGCGGCGACTATAATGCCCAGCTCTGTCAGCTCCTTGCCAACCAAAGGAAAAAGCTCGCGTAGCAAAGCGTAAGCTTTACCTCTGGTCAAACGATTGTGCTCACGAATTCGTAAATGATGCTTAAGGCGCTTTAGTAGCACTTTGTAGAGTATTTTTTGCAACTGATTCAGCTGCTTCATGACCTGGCGGCGGCGGTCATGATCGGCCTTGATGGCTTGGGAGCGCCTCAATTCGGCGGCTTGCGAATCCAGCTGGCAGTAGGTTTTAATTAAGCTGTAAAATCCGTCCAAACTTAGCAGCGGGTTGGTGGATTCAATTTTTTGGTCGCCAGCAAAGCGATGCAAAAATTTGGCTCGATATTCGTTTATAAAGGGTGCGGCTGCGCCAGTCGTTAAATGGTTGTCTAGCTGCTTAAAGTTGCCACGGGCCAAGTACTGGCTGGCTTTTTGGTCGTTGTTAATTTTACTAGCAATGATGGTTAGCAGCTCGGCTTGGCGGGCACTAATAACGTCGTTTAAAGCTCCCAAAAAATTAGCGGATGAGTCCTGACTGTCGCCCAACCACTTGCGTAAGTAGCGTTTTAGCAGGCCATGATAAGTCATAACAAAAAAATCGTTGTCGGCGCTGCGGCCCATATGCGGCACAATCATTTGTTCGACAAACACATATCGCTTAAGCAGTAGCGGCAACGACTGACCTTGTGGCAGCATCTGGTACTTTGCAAAAGCATCATCCAGCCGATCCCAGTATCGCTGCTTTTCTTGCTCAAACAGCAGCGTGCGCCTAAGTGCCCTGGCATAAAAACCAATTTTCTGGCGCGCCGGATACGAGCTAGGTGGCAAGTAGACAACGTCGCCGACAGTCTGCAACTGATCATCCAAAAATTTCTGATTTCGCCGATTGCTAGGGAAGAGGCCAATAAACTGATACCAGCTGGCCAAATTGTAGTACATACGACCACCAAACAAACCAACCATATCATGAAATATCCGATGATTTGCTTCCAGCTGATACCAGCTCATGCCGCCTTCGAAAGCTTGCGATTTATACACCAGCTCGTAGCCCCGACGGGCAATCGAAAAAGTCAGGGGCATAACAATCCCAGGAAAACTCTCGCCAATATTGGCGTTGTCCCACACTTTTAGGTAGTTAATGTTAGTAATTGGCCTTGATTGTAAAATGTATATTTTGCCAGCGGCAACCGCCCACTCAATATCCTGGGGCGATCCAAAATGCTGCTCAATCATTAGGCCCATGCTTGTTAATTCGGTAATTTGAGCCTGAGGCAACAGGCCAAAGTTGGCAGTTTTTTCGGTGCGGATATCGCCAGAAATTCTATCGACATAAAATGACTGTGCTTCGCTGCCATCGACAACTTTGCCGCCATGACCAGCGCTGGCATTTATTAGCATTTCGGACAAACCGTTAGCAGGGTTAACCGTAAACAAAACGCCAGCAGCGTTTGGTTCGACATACCGCTGCACAATGGCGTGCACCTTGTGATTAGTTTTTTTGCCGTATCCGTTCTGGGGGCGACTCAAAAAAACTTCTTTCAGCGCTTTTATAAATTGCTCATCTGTAGACACCTTCATAACACTGGCAAATTGTCCGGCAAAAGATTGGTCTTTAGAATCTTCGGCCTCTGCCGACGACCTTACTGCCACTTCTTTAATATCATTTTGCTGGCACCAGTACCTAAAACTTTTGAGTAGCTTTGCCTCTGTTATTGTTGCCAATTTTGCCGCAGCTTTTTTTTGGCATATTTTACTCAAGGACTCAGCGTCTACAACATAAAATTCGGGTACGGGCAATCCCAGCTTGCCAACGGATTGTAGGTTATTTGCTTTATTACCGTGCATAATTTGGCTAGCCTATCAACAGAGTGCCGGCAATACACAAGTACATCACTAGCGACGAAACATTTAATATTTGGGCGTTTTTGGTCACCGGGTCGTGCTCGTAGCGAATCGCGGCGGCGGCGACTACAAGCAGGCCAAGCCCAAGCATTATCGGATTGAGGTTTTTGCCCGTATGCGCCAATAAAAATACGGCGTAGGCAATTGCAATAGCAGTAACCAGCAAAAAGCTCATAAGCGCTACGCCAACGCCCATTTTAAAAGAAAACCGATCATCGGCCTGTTTACCGTCGCTGCCACCAATTGTTCTGGAAGCTTCGACCGGGGCAATCATGCTCAGGAAAAATCCAAAATATATCAGCTGCTCATGCAAGCCCTGGATTCCTAAAACCGTTACGCTTAGCCAGCTCAAAATTAACAGCTGAGCATAATGCGAATATTGGTAAATAAAAAAGTGCTGCCTTAGCCAATCGCGAATAAAAAACTCTTTGCGGGTTAAAAACGAGTAGCATTGCTGCACTAGCGCTAAAGCAATAATTAGTGGCGACTTAGTCAGACAAGCCAGCGCCAAAAACAAAAAAATACATATCTTTTTGACCGTATTAAGCTCTGATAGAGTAATTAAGCCTCTTTGCACTGGTCGGTTGGGGTGAAACTGGTTGTCGTGCTCAAAGTCCTTGGGCTCGTCGGCCAGTCTGATCTGCAAAAAATACAGGGCAGACATCGAGGCGGCAATTAGCACTCGGAGCCAATTAGGGCCACCGCTAATACGAGAAACCGCAGCCGCCAGCGCCAGACCAACAACAAACAATGCAATAATAGGTGCCCGCTCATTCTGGAATACCCAGAAACGTTTAACAAAAGGCCAGTCTTTGTATGGCGGCTTTAATTTGCTCTGTTTGTAAATCTTATCAAGTCGGCTTGGTTCTGCTTTAGACATTAATTAAAGTATACTAGCAGTTGTGGATTTCAGGAATCAAAAAGATGCAAGCATGTTAGTCGGCATGTTAACGGCTGCTCGCAAGTTGGCCAGAATCCCTATTGTTGTATCTTGCTGTAGCATCGCCGTTTTGGGCAGCCTGGCCTCTGGTGGCATAGCTCCTAGCATTGTCGTGGCCGTGTTAGTTATAGTGCTGCTATTAGTCCACGGCAACGCCATAAACGACCTGGCAGATTACAGTATAGACAAAATTAATTTAAAAAACGCGAGTGACCGGCCACTTTTGAGCCAAGATATCACCCGGCGGCAGCTCTGGATCCTTCAGGCAGTCTGCGGACTAGCAGCAGTTGGTTTGTCATTTTTATTGGGTCCCATTGCCGGAGCTGCCACCATCATTGTGGCTACCTACAGCTACGCTTATTCGCTGAGCCCACTGCGGATCACCGACAAAACCATTTTGTCGCCGCTAACACTACCTGCCACTTACACATTCCAGCCCTTTATAGTTGGCTATTTTTCGGCTAATCGCCCCAGTTACTACACGTGGTTACTGGCAATTGGCATTTATTTTGGTTTTATTGCCCGAATTTTGCTAAAAGATTTCCGCGACGTAAAAGGCGACAAAAAATTTGGCAAACAAACTTTTTTAATACGTTTTGGCAGCAAAGCAACTTGCATAGTTAGCGGAATTTGTGCCTTTGCTTCGCTGGTATTTATTGCAGTAGCCATAAATTTTTCGCCGGGAGCACTAGTTTCGTTGGCCTTGGGTAATATTATTGTACTGTGGCTACTAAGCAAGCTGGCAGCAACAAAAAAAATGTCCGATCAGTTACGGCTAATTAAGGTCACGGCCCAAATAGGCAACTGCTCGATACTGACTTTGCTGGTTTATTTTGCAAGCAAAAACTACTTGCCGCATCAAACCACGGAGCATGTCTTGCTACCATTAGTTCCAGGGTTAGCACTATTTTTATTGACCAAGAGGATGCCTGGCCCGTGACAACAAAATTCAGCTGGCCTAGTTTTTTTCAGCGTATTATTTGGCTGCCAATTAGGCTGCTAATACTTGTTGGCGGTTCGGCCAAAATTAACGGCCTGGATAATATTAAAGCCACAAAAGGTAACGTCATTATTGCTAGCAATCATGTTAGCGAGCTTGACCCGCTTATAATAGTGTCGTGTTTGCCATTTTTTTCTGACATAATACCGCTGATTTATGTGGTAAAAGGCAAGGGCTTTTACGCATCCAACTGGACAGGTCTACGCAAAATTTTTTATGGGGGATTTTTCTTTAATATTATTGGCGGCTACGAGGCGCATAGCGGCCTAAACAACTACCAAAAGGCACTAGCCAACCACCTAAAAGCCATAAAAAAAGGGTTTTCTGTGTGCATTTTTCCGGTTGGCCGGATACATAATGACGGCGACTACCTAGAAGCCAGGGGTGGCGTAGCCTACTTGGCAGCAAAAACTGGTTTGCCAATAATTCCTATGCACATAAAAGGCATAAACAGACAAACTTCGTTCAAAGATTACCTAAAGCGCAGACCGAAGTTGACCATAACATTTGGCGAGCCAATATTTGCGCAAGATATTTTTAACGAACCGAGCAGCTCAATAACCAAGAGTAGCCAAAGAGCCTGCGAAACGGCGGCCAGGCGGGTCATGAAAAAAATAGTTAAATTAAGCTAGTTCTACCGCTTATTGTTTGCTGGCTCCGCACCAAGCCTTAAGGGTTTTCGCAATTTTATGCGAAACAAGCCCATCGAATTAACCTCAAATGCCACTTTAGCGCCGTGCATCCACAGCTCCCACAGGCGGTAGAATTTCGGGTCAAACATCTGCTCTATTTTTGAGCGATTTGACTCGAGGTTTTTAATCCATTCCTTTAGCGTTAGTACATAACTTGGCGTGTCGTCTATAAACTTTTGGAGCTCAAATCCGGCGCCGGAGGCGGCGTCGACCAGCTCCTGCTGCGACGGCAAATATCCACCCGGAAAAACATATTTGAGCGTCCACTTATCTGGCATTTTGGGTTTATATTTGCCAGTTGTCTGGATATAGAGAACTCCGCCAGGCCTTAATTTGTCATACAATTTGTTAATAAAATCTTCTAAATTGGATTTGCCAACGTGTTCGATTGATTCGATCATCACTATTGCGTCGAACTCGCCTGCGGGCAAATCTTTTAGCATGTCTTGGCACTTTAAGCTAACTTTTTTGTGCAACGCATTCGCTTTAACCAATTTTTGGCAATATTTGTACTGCTGTTTGCTGAGCGTACAGGCAGTGATTTTCCAGTTATGTTTTTGGGCAGCGTAAACGGCAAACCCGCCCCAGCCACAACCAAGATCCAGCACATTCGCGCCAGCGGGCAAGTCTAGCCAATCGCAGACCAGTTTTATTTTGTTTTGTTGGGCAGCGGCAAGGCTTTCGACCCCTTTGTCGTAAAGCCCGCACGAATATGACATCGACTTTTGGTCTAATATTAGGCCAAAAAAATCATTGCCAATATCGTAGTGGTAAGAGATTTGCTCTTTGGTATTTTTGGGCACGCTTCTGGTAGACAAATAAGCGGCAGCCATCATCCGGGGCGAAAGTTTAATTTTTTTAAACTGATGCCGCAGACTAAGGTATGCCTCCAAATCGCCCTCAACAAGCAGCTTGCCCTCCATGTAAGATTCGCCAAACCCCAGCGCGCCCTGCGACAAAAGACGCTTGGCCGTCCATTCGTCTTTAAAAACTAGCGTAAACGCTTTGCTGCGACCACTGCCATATTGCAGGCTTTGGCCATTCCACAGATCAATATCAAAACGCACGCCCTCTACCTGACTAAAAATAGTATCTAGAAGATTTACCATGCTCATAATACAGGTAATTATACATGTTTAAATACTTTGCCGGTGATGATAAAATAACCACTAAATTATTTACTAAATATAAGCTATACTACGCAGTATGCAACCAAATCAACAACCAAATCAAGAACCTAATAATATATCAGAACCCGAACTCGCAACCACAGCTACCACAGCTACTGCAGTGCCCCCGGAGGTAACTTTGCCCGCTAGTAATCCGCCAGCTGTTAATAATGTATGGTCATCTTGGATAAAAACTATTAATCTAATCTGTTTAGGCTTATGCTTGGGTATACTAATTGTCGTAGATCTGCCAATACTTTTAAAGAATCCGGCCCTATCAACGTTCTTTATTCTCATGCTAATTGCTGTTGGCTTTTTTATCTGCTGCTTTCTGTTTGAACGGTGGGCTGGCAGTAAATTAAAAGACACCCCAACAAGCAATATGGACAAAGTTGTCGCGTGTCTTATAGGAGTCAGGAATTTTATTATTGTCCTAAATGTAATACCGTTTATTCAACTTTTTGGTATAATCTTCAGTCCAGTAGCTATTTTACTTGCTATTATCAGCACCGTACTTATAGTTATAAGTTTAAAGCGAGCTAAAAAGTCTTCTGTTTGACTACTTGATTTTTTTAACGGAGTAGGTCCAAAGTAGTACGGCGTAGGTAAATCCCATAACCCAGCCGTTAATGGTCTGCAAATTATCGTCTAGGCTAGTAACCAGCACTATTCCGCCAATTGCGGCAATGGTAAATCCTATTTGTGTGACGTACTTTAGCGTTTCGTCTTTCATTTTTTGACTAACCGAATAAATAGCTGGTACCAAAGAAGCCGCGAAAGCACCGATGTAAAAGGCAACAACCGGTGGTTGGGCGTTAAAATAAAACAAGCCGTTTTCGGAAAATCCGGGGTGCGATGGATAAACAAAAGTTCTGAGCAAAAATAGTGCAGCCAGATAAACAACGCCGCTCATAATAATCAGGGAACGGTTTTTGGCCTTGAGGCTTTCTGTACTAGACATCAGAAAGAACAAGTGAGCCAGCGCAAACGGAATGACACCCAAGGTTGTAAGAACTTCGAGATTTTCGGGTTTGGTAAAAACCAGGACGGTCCATATAGCAAAAGCCAGGCCGTAAAGCCCAAGCCCAGCACCAAAATGACGATAAGTAGCATCTTTGGCTAGCAAGAATTTATAAGCCAAAAACCACATCGCTCCAGTGCCCATCACAAAGAATAAAGGCACAAAATAGTCGCCCACTAGATTACCCATACGTCCCCCTTAAGTTAAAGATCTATCTGCATTATACATAAGCGTTATGGTCATTTCAATAAAAACCTTTCAATCTAAGACGCACTGGCAATTAGTTAATAAATTTAGCAGATTATCTATTGGTAATTCTGGTATATAATATAGTTATGGCAAAACGAACATTCACCGAACAAGAGGCTAGGGCAATTGGCCAAGCAATTGGGATAGACTGGGACAAAATCGACATATCTGAGTTCGTCCAAGGCCTGACCGTCGAGCTAGAACACGGCAGTCACGACCCAGAAACCAATGTCATCAACGATGACCCAAGCTTGGCAGGCAAAATCGCCTGGGCGCACCTTAAGGAAATCCCAGATTATTACACTCGGTTAGCCAAAATGGAGGCCGAAGGCGAGGCCTACTGGTCAAACCAAGCAAACCAAAAAACCAGCAAATAATCGAGTTAACCTGTGTTAATCAGTCAAGATTTTGGCATTGGGGATTTTGGACTGGATTTGGCTAAGGTCTTGTTTAGAAATATTGGCATTGCCACGCAAATCCAAAGTCTGCAAATTTTTGAGATTGCCAATTTCCATTGGCAAGCCCGACAGCTGGTTGTTTGCAAAATTCGCAACCCGAAGTTTGCTGAGTTGGCCGATTTCGGCCGGGATACCGGTCATTTTGTTGTTCGACGCATTAAGTACCTCTAGGCTACTAAGTTTGCGGATTTCGGCCGGCAACGCACCACTAAGCTGGTTGCCACTAACATCAAGCGCAGTGACCGAGCTATCGTCCAGCAATTTTTTTGACAACTCCGTCAACCCCTTGCCAGACAAATTAATGGTTCTAACACTGTTTTTATTGCTATCAGCTGACTGACTTTGCTC
The DNA here is from genome assembly GCA_964630055.1 of uncultured Candidatus Saccharibacteria bacterium. Taxonomy (GTDB): domain Bacteria; phylum Patescibacteriota; class Saccharimonadia; order Saccharimonadales; family CAZVRA01; genus CAZVRA01. Next base: position 151,682 of record CAZVRA010000002.1, on the reverse strand, counting down.
GGATTTAACGGGCGAGTTTTGGGCCGATCCACTACTAGCATTAGCGCTAGCAGAACCGTTCCCATCGGCAGTCGATGGGGCAGATTTTTCTTTTACAAAGTACAGATAGCCTAATCCCGCCAAAACCACAATTAGTACTGCTATTATGATATTTTTGAGACCGGCATTATTATTCATAACCCTATAGTATCACCTTTGCAGGAGATTGCTGCTATTTTAATTTTTGCTATACTGGTCGTAATGCTAACGTATTACCAGTCAAACAATTCCCAGCTTGCCCAGACCACTCAGCCAGACCATGACCAACCGTGCTTAATTTATGGTGAGCGTCTAAGTGCCCCAGAGGCCAAGAAGTTAGCAGCAGATTTTGAGTTACCACACCATTTGCTTACCGATGTTTTTGACGCCAATGAACTGCCTCGCGTAGAAGTGGTAGATGATATTAACTATGTTTTTGCTAGGTCGCCAGAGATGAACGGCGACAAAATAGTATCACGACCGATGTTGTTTATAGCCAGCAAAACGCTGTTCGCCTGCATTTCGGCGCACAATAACTTGCCAGATGCCTTGACCAAACCGGTGTCTTATGCCACCAAAATTGCTCCGGGCGAGCTATTAATTACCAGTCTTATGGAAATTATTAAACACTACGAAGCGTTAATTGATGTTATTGGCTCGCGAATCGAAAAAACCGAAAAGCTAATGCGCAGCCACGAAGCCACCAACAAAGACTTCTTTAGCTTCGTAACCATAGAGGGTAGCCTCAACCGCAGCCGCATGAGCTTGGACGGCCTGCTAGTGGTGGCCGAAAAATTATTTGACCTATCGTCCAATAAAACAGACAAGGAACACATCGACGACATCAGACTTTTTATAAAACAGCTGTTGGTAGAAATAGGCAGCCACGCTCAGGCCATCAACAGTATTGACCGAGCTTATGGCACAGTAGCCAACAACACCCTAAACCAACGCATGCGTATATTGACCGTTCTAACACTATTGGTGGCGCTGCCCAACGTGTTTTTTGGCATGTATGGCATGAACATTGCTCTACCGTTTATGCACGAGGAATGGGCTTATTTTGCCGTTATGGGGCTGAGCGGGTTTTTTGTGTTTGGGGTTTATTTCGTTGCTAAAAAAGTTAAGCTCTTATAAAGTATAAGCATATGCAAGAATCTATGCACGAAATAATTTATGTCATCGGTCTTTCGCTGGAATTTATTGGGGTGATATCTATTGTAGTCGGATTTGTGGCCTCGACCATTATGGCAATCCAAAAAGTAGAGCTACAAGCGCCCCCCAAACAAAGTTTGTTTATTAGCTACCGGCGCCATCTGGCGCAATCTATATTGATTGGTCTAGAGTTTTTGGTGGCTGGCGACATCATCCGAACAGTCACTGGCGCGCTCACCCTGGAAGGCGTGGCGGTCCTGGCTGGCATTGTAGCAATCAGAATAGTCCTGGGCATTACTCTAGAATCCGAAATGCGCGGCGAAGGCTGGAGCCTCAAAAAAGCTACTCACAAGCATGAGCCCTAACCCAAAACTAAAACGGTCGCTGGGACTACCGCTTGTGACTCTTTATGGGCTGGGCAACATTCTTGGCGCTGGTATATACGTGCTAATAGGCAAGGTTGCTGGTTACGCCGGCTCCAGCACTACCTTGGCGTTTTTGATTGCCATGGTTATTGCCGCCTTTACAGCTTTTTCATACATGGAGCTTGCTGGCCGCTACCCCGTTAGCGCCAGTGTGTCGGTTTACTTGCACAAGGCCTTTGGTAAACAGCGGCTATCCGTCGTTATAGGTTTAATAATGATTGCCGGAGGCGTTGCTTCGGCGGCAGCCTTGGCCCAGGGTTTTGCTGGTTATCTAGGTTCCTTCGTACACATTCCTAAAATTGTCGCTAGCGTTGTTTTGCTACTTGTTTTGGGCGCAATTGCCCTAAAAGGCATCGGCGAATCCGCCAAAACCGCCGCTTTATTTACCGCCGTAGAAGTTATCGGGCTTTTATTAATTATCTGGTTTGGCAGAAATGCGTTGAGCCCAGCGGGCCTAAGCACAGTTTTTACCATCGACCCGGCAGTCGGATTTGGTGGCGTAGTGGCCGGCTCGTTTTTGGCTTTTTACGCTTTTATTGGTTTTGAAGATATGGTAAATGTCGCCGAAGAAGCCAAAAATCCCAAAAGAACCATGCCTCTGGCTATTTTAATTGCTCTTGTGGCCGCTACAGTGCTTTATTTGTTAGTGGTTATTGTGTCGACCAATTTGGTCAGTTCTGCCGAACTGGCCAACAGTAACGCTCCTCTAACACTGGTTTTTAAACAAAGCGGAGTTAAGGCCGCCTGGGTATTAAGCGCCATTGGCATGGTGGCAGCGGTCAACGGCATAATAGTGCAAATTATTATGGGCTCAAGAGTACTGTATGGCCTAGCAAAACAGGGCTGGATCAGCCGTAAATTGGCGCAGGTTCACAGCAAGCATCAAACACCGGTGACTGCTACATTGTTGGTAGTCGCGGCTATGATGGCCGGGACCATCCTGTTGCCGCTCGTTTCGTTGGCGCAAATTAGTAGTTTGTTGGTTTTAACTATCTTTACGCTAGTCAACGCCTCGTTAATTATTATCAAAAGGCGCAGCCATAAGCATAAAGGCTATATTACCGTACCGTTGATTGTTCCAGTTTTGGGAACGATGCTATGTATTTGCACAATTGCTTATCAGCTCATTAATTGGGCCTAGCTAAGTTTGCCAAATTATTTTTCGGCACATTAGGCTCAGCCTAAAAGAGCACCCATTTTTTTGGCAATAAATTTGGTTGCAAAAACTGGCGCTAGCCGATACAGCAAGTTCATACTTCGCGAGTCTTTGCCAGTATAAATTTGTGGCTGGTTCTTTTGGATACCTCTGACAATTAGGTCCGCTACCGCGGCAGGCGATAACATAGGAACTTTTTTGGCATCTTCTGGCGACAGACTCTTCATGGTAACACCAGAATTTTTGGTGATATCGGTTTGCGTGCCGCCCGGAAAAACCACCGAAACGTGCACATTAGTCCCCATAAGCTCGGCGTACAGCGCTTCGGTTAGTAGCTTAACTGCTGCTTTTGAAGCACCATATACACCTTGGCCGGGTACTGGCAAAAAGCCGCCCATGCTAGACACATTAACAACGCAGGCCTCGGGCCGATCTAGTAAATGCGGCAAAAAAGCTTTGACCATATAGAGCGTTCCATAAAAATTAATGTTCATGACCCGCTCAATAGCATCATAATCGAGGTCATTTATTTTTACAAAAGGCTGGATAACACCGGCGCAGTTAATTATGCCATCTATTTGGCCCAGCTGCTTGATAGCTTGGTCGGGCAGGGCCTCGACAGCGGTTCGATCGGTAATATCCACTGCCCAAGTGACTAGACTACTTTCGCCATTACTTACCAGTTTTTGCATGGATTCGGCTTTTATGTCCAGCGCCAATACCCGTGCGCCCTGGGCAATTAGGGCTTTGACAATTTCGGCGCCAATACCGCCACCCGCACCAGTTACCGCAATAACTTTGTCCTGTAAGTTCACGTTTATGCTCCTAGCTATGTTATGTGCCTCAACATTAGTATAATATGTTTGTAACGCTTAAGCTAACCAGGGTATTATGACCGAAAAAACCACCGCCAAATCCAAAGATAAATCAGTCGAGCCAGATCATAAACCTGCTCATGCACACGGTCTACATCTCCAAAAGCACCGCTTAATAGCTGCCAGTATAACGGCATTTATGGCAGCAGTTGTTGGTTTTATATTGTACGGCACTACCTTGTCGCTAGCACCGATATACGCTGGCACAGCCAGGGTGCCAACCGGTTTTAGGCCCAACCATAGTACCGCTTCAATTAAAGATGCGGCTAAAGCGTATCAGTTTACCATCAATTATCCCGATAAAAGCACAAAAACTTTCCATATGGAAGATGCTGGTATTAGTGTTAATGAGGCTGCCAGCTTAAGCGATATCAATCGTCGATTACGCTTGGCCGGACCGCGTCGTTTAGCTTGGTGGCGACCAATGCAATATACGCTTGCGCTTAAGACCGACCAGCAAAAACTAGATGAGTTTATAAATAGTGCCGCTAGCACTGCTAACCAACCAGCGTCCGACGCCTCGCTAGACTTATCTAGCGGCAAACCAGTGGTTGTGGAGCATAAAGTTGGCTCAAATTATAGTATTCCAGGCGGCGGTAATTATTTACAACAAAAATTAGCTCGTTTAGATCCGGCGACACTGACATTGACGCCTCAAACTGTTCAGCCAGCCATAACCATCAAAGAAGCCGAGTCGGCCAAACAAAACGTTGAATCTCTTATAAATCGGCCAATTGTTTTAAACATTGCCGGGCAATCAGTCTCGCCCCAGTCATCGGACATCGTAAACTGGGTAGACATAAACCCTGTCCCCGAAAAACACACTATAGATATCAGCCTAAATAGTGGCAATGTTGCCGCTTATATAAATGCTGTTAGTCGTCGTTATACTAGCCCGCCAGTTAGTCAGGTTAATATGACCAACTCCGATGGTAGTGTTTCGGTCCTAATTGCTGGCAAAAATGGTCTCGATATACCTGGCAAAGACAAAATTGCCGCCGATCTTGTTAAGCAGCTATCGAGCGGTAATGGCCAGGTGAGTGTAGAACTGCCAGTCGCTTACCAAACCCACGGCGTCGTCAACGCCGGCGATTACCCCAAAATGCTGATTGCCGACTTAACCACAAAACGCATGTACGCCTACGAGCACAGCGAACTTGTTAACAGCTTCTTGATTAGTGCTGGTGCACCGGCCACACCCACCGTTACCGGCCAATTTCAGATTTTTAGCAAGTTTCCGGTGCAAACCATGACCGGACGCAATGCCGACGGCAGCCGATACAATCAACCAAACGTGCGCTATGTAAACTATTTCTACCGTGACTACGCTATTCATGGCAATTATTGGCGACCAACCAGCTACTTTGGCAATATCAATAGCTCGCACGGCTGCATTGGAGTAACTAACACCGACGCCGCCTGGCTTTACGGCTGGGCCGACATTGGCACCCAGGTCATAACCCACAATTAATTTGCTGTACGCCAAACTTATGCTAAAATTTAACTACATTAACAATTTGACGTATTAAGAATGTGGCGAGAGAACTAGCTCAATGACCCACTGGCAACCATTGGCGGGGCGGCAAAACCCAACCACCAAACGGTGCCCCTTCTAGCCCTAGCGGAAAATAGGTCCTGATTATCTTAGAACATTCAGAGCTCCTTTTGTCTTCTGCCTGCGGGCAGGAGATGCGTCGCTAAAACGACATGAAAGGAGTTATTTTTATGTCAAATTACAAAACAGCCGAGAGTGTTTCGCCAAAACACCCCGACAAACTATGCGACCAAATTTCGGACGCCATATTGGACGCTTATTTGGGCGCGGACCCCAACGCCCGAGTAGCAGTAGAAACAGTCGGTGGGCATGGCAAAGTATTTATTACTGGCGAAGTTACCAGCCAGGCTCATCCCGGCATCGAGCTAATTGTTAAGCGCCTGGCTGGAGATGTCGAGCTAATAGTGCATCTAGTAAAACAAAGCCCCGAAATTGCTCAGGGCGTAGACAGCGGCGGAGCCGGCGACCAGGGGATTATGGTTGGCTATGCCTGCGCCGAAACGCCAGAGCTTTTGCCGCTAGAGACGGTCTTGTCGCGTAGTTTAAATCAGTTTTTGTACCGGGGCAAAACCGACGGCGGCCTTAAGACCGACAAATACTGGACTACCGATGGCAAAACTCAGGTTACATTAAAAGATGGCCTGATTGTGGCGGTTGTGGCCAGCTTTCAGAGCGCACCAACTGCCGAGCTAACAGACCAGGTTAAAACCTGGCTGGCGGCTCAACCCAACAAAGCATCGGGCGACCAATTGCAGTTGCATATCAACCCAGCAGGTGACTGGAACCAGGGCGGGTTCGACGCCGACGCTGGCCTAACTGGTCGCAAGCTAGTCGTAGACAACTATGGCCCCAGCATACCGATTGGTGGCGGCTGTTTTAGCGGTAAAGACCCCAGCAAAGTCGACCGTTCGGCCGCCTACATGGCCCGCAAAATTGCCCGCGACTATCTGCAAAAATCTGGCGCCAAAGAAGTTTTTTGCCACTTGGCCTATGCCATTGGCTATGACCAACCGCTAGAGGCCACCGTGACCATAGATGGCAAACAGCAAACCGTGACAGGTTACGATTTGACACCGCTAGGAATCATAAAACAACTGGACCTAAAAAGGCCAATTTACGAACAGACTGCTCGTTATGGGCACTTTGGTCACTCCGAACTGCCCTGGGAAAAATAAAAATTGGTTTGTGTAGCTGCTAAGGTTTTTTAGATCGCTTGGCGAGTATGCCTTTAATGGATGGGCTGATTTCTTTGTCGGTTCGATGAATGCAGCCTATCCAGCAGCATGGTCGACCTTTGCCCTCGTTCAGCTCTTCAAGCGTTCGCCTTATACGACGCTCGCGCGTTTGTGGCTTTTTTGCATCCTCGACCCAGCAAATAAATTCATTGCGGCCTAGCTGAGTTTTTTGGCGCCAAATGGCTAATGTTTTGGGATCATCAAGCAAAGCTTGTCGCAAGTCAGCCGGCAGTTTATGAACAGTGCCTTCGGGTATTTTAGATTGATCCATAACAGATATTGTAGCAGAACTTTTAGCCGATACTGACAATGCTGACAATACTGGCGCACTACCAAACAAGACGAGTATAATATCAGTTAGGTCCAAGTGGTATATATTAACTATGGTCGTTGGCACTTAGTGCGACTGGCAAATATCTGAGCAAAAACCTTGAAGAATAAATTTCCTAACTTTCTGAATCTGCCAGTAGAAAAAGCGGCGCAGCAGCTGCTCGGCTGTGTACTCGAGCGCGAGCTAGAAGGCAACATAGTGCGGGTAAGAATTGTCGAAACCGAAGCCTACTCCCAAGAAGATCCAGCCAGCCACGCTTTTGGCGGTCAGCGCGCCCGCAACGCAACCATGTTCGGCTCGTCCGGCCACTTGTATGTTTATTTTACATACGGCATGCACTATTGCGCCAATATCGTAACCGGTCACGCCGGCTATGGTTCCGGCTGCTTAATTCGAGCCGCCGAGCCAATTATCGGCCACGAATTATTGGAACAACGACGAGGCGTTCGGGGCACAAGCGTCACTAATGGCCCAGCTAAATTATGTCAGGCGTTAGGTATAGACTTATCGCTAAATGGTCACGATTTACGACATCAACCACTAAAGTTGTTAGCCGGCAGTTTACGAGCCGACGAAAAAATCGCCACCTCACCGCGTATTGGTATTTCCAAAGCCCAAGCCGTTCATAGACGCTACTTTATAGCCAACAATCCTTTTGTGTCAAAGTTTATAAAACCCAAGCTTAAGCCTACGGAGGAATATAATGCCCAAAATTGATTTTAAAAAGACTCTAAAAGAACTTTACTCGCCCAAAAACAGCGACTGGCAGCTCATAAATGTGCCGCCGATGCAGTATTTAATGATCGATGGAGCCGGTAATCCAAACACTTCACCGGTCTACGCCGGGGCCATCGAAGCACTGTATTCGCTAGCTTATCCGCTAAAATTTATGAGCAAATCTGCCGGCAAAGACTACGTTATTCCACCACTCGAAGGTCTCTGGTATGCCGATGACATGAGCGTATTCCAAAAAGCCGACAAGGATTCTTACAAATGGACAATGATGCTAATGCAACCAGATTGGATAACGCCTGCCATGCTCAAGCAAGCCAAGCTAGTAGCCAGCCAAAAAAGGCCAAGCGCTCCTTACGACCAAGTGCGGCTTAAAACCTACAGCGAAGGTCAAGCTTTTCAATGCCTCCATGTAGGTAGTTACGATGATGAAGCGCCAAAGCTTGCCGCGCTCCATCAAGAAGTTATTCCTAGCAGCGGCGTCGCAGAAAGCCTTGACCATCACGAAATCTATCTATCGGACCCTCGTAAAACTGCGCCAGCCAAACTTCGAACTATTCTGCGCCAGCCAGTCAAGCCAGTCAAATAATAATGGTCATTTTTTTGGAAAAAATACCAAATTTTGGCATAATCAATGCGGGCCTAAAAAATTAATTTATATAAAACCTATGAAAAATATCGCACAGGATAAAGAGACCTTCCATTATCATTTCAACAAATCGCTGCCGCGCTCTGATTTTAATAATTTATCAGACTTACCGCTTTTGGGATCGGTTCATCAAGAAGCTAAAAAGTCGTTGCGCCGCCTGGATGCCTTTATGCGTTTACCCAGTCCTAACAGAGAGCTAGTAAGCGGAATGGTTCGGGTGATGATCGAGCAAGCCAACAACACGGTCGGCAGCAACCTGGCTGGTTGCAGGCAAAACTTTTGGAGCTTATACATTGTTGGCTCTAGAGCTACTCGGCTCTACCGAGATAGCAGCAATCTAGACCTATTGTCGGTGAGCAGCTTTAGTGGCGTTCAGGACTTTTCCACACCCTTGGCCTTAGGTTACGACACTAATCCATTTAACGGTTTTGAAGTGAATAGGCCGCCCGAATTACCAGAACCATACAATATTGGCGAAACTAAAAACAAAAAATTAATAGAAGTTTCCCCAAAAGAATTTGGCGTTTTGCCAGTTAATATATGCGTAGTTAACCTGGGAGCAGTTTCGTTAGGCATAGATGAATTCATAACACAAATGGACGTAGATAATGCCAATCAGGATTTACCCAAAACTCTAGTGGCTTCTGTCACAATAGAACACGACCGTTGGTAAAAATATTTAATTATCCACAGTTGTTAAATACTTGTTAAATATTTCTAAAAAAGTCCAAACTAAGGGTTTGTATCGAGGCACTACTTGTTATACTAAAGACATGCCGACCAAACAATCATCACATTCAAAGTTCCCAGTAAATTATAAACCCACCGCTTACAAGCTAACAGACTACGGAGTTATAGTTGGCGAAGACACCCGATATGTACTTCGTGTCCGCGACCTGCCGGACGACCAACGACCCCGTGAACGCCTCATAGAATATGGCCCCTCCAATCTGTCTATGGCCGAAATTGTATCGGTTTTATGGGGAGTTGGTACCAAAAAAGAAGATGTCATGAACATGGCGCACCGTGTCTTAAAAGAATACGGCGAAACCGCCATAATGCACGAAACCGACCCAGTAAAATTAGCTCAAACCCTAAATATACCCACCGCCAAGGCTTGCCAATTGATAGCTGGTTTTGAATTGGGGCGACGTTTTTTCGAAAAACGATCCGGCCGGCCAGTTTTTGTGCGAACTGCTAGACAAGCATTCGACCATATCAAAGGTATATCATTAAGCAACAAAGAACAGCTCCGTGGTTTGTATTTAAACAGTCGCCACGAAGTCATACATGACGAGGTTATATCCGTCGGATCGTTAACGGCCAATATTGTGCACCCACGCGAAGTATTTAGCCCAGCAATAGAGCAGGGCGCCGTAGCAATTATTATTGGGCACAACCATCCTTCTGGAAATCTAACGCCAACCGAAGCCGACATAAGTGTAACTAAGCAACTAATGAAGGCCGGCCAAATACTAGGCATAGAACTACTAGACCACCTTATAATTGCCGACGATGCCTTTCGAAGTGTATTAAACGACATATCAACTAAACAGGACACAGCCGATGCCAACTGACAAAATAACTCAAGATCCAGTCCAAGACTATAAACTAATACCCACTGCACCAGCTACAAGCCACGACGGCCAGACAACCAATTATTTGCATGACAGGCAAGACTACCAAGACAGTAGTAGCTTTAGCCAGCACCTAGACCCTAATCGTTCAGATCTTCATTTACAAGTAAGGTCAGGCGAATACTTTGCCACATTAGCCACAAGCCTAGATAAACTAATAGATGAACACGACAATCAAACTATTCACGACAGCCTAGATAGATTCGTCAAAGATCTGCTTTACATGCAGGAACATTACCGCATAGATAGCAAATAAAACTAGCGTCTACTCCGCTATTTTATAGCCAACGTTTGTGCCGAAAAATAAAGGCGGCAACAGTTATAAGCGAAAAAGTGATTCCCATAACTGCCCAAAAAGCAATTTGCCGATTCTGGAAAGGCACATATAAGTTCATACTGTAAATGCCGGTCATTGTACCAAAAATGCTCATTAAAATTGTAATACTCGTCATTAGTTTAAAAATACGGTTTAGGTTGTTGGCTGTAATTGTGCTGTAAGCTTCGCGAATATTTCTCAGGGTGCTCAGTCGTGAATTGGCCAATATTGTTAGCTCTTTCGTGCCAAGCGACAGATCCTCAACCAGGTCGCGGTCTTCTTCGTACAAACGCATAAAACGGCCGTTTAGCAAGGTCTGCAACACACCACCCATTGGCTCCAGCACCAATAGCATGTCATTAAGATCCTCCTCTATATCTATAAAAGCAATAAAATCTTCGTTGGCGATATGCTCTTTATTAAGCTGAGTTCTAAGTTGCCAAATTCGGCGACTAGCCAAATTTATTCTTCGTTTAAAACCGCTATTTATAAAGCTCAGTATTTGCAGTATTAGCTGGGCTCGTTTGCTGGTCATGACGCTGCTGCTTCCCAAAATTTGCTCAGGACTGGGTAGAGGACGAGAGCTAATAAGCGCCACAATACCGTGGCCATAAACAATAAGCATAGGAGCAGTAGTTAATTTTTCTTGCTCGGGCAAGCAATAGCGAGTAAAAATATAAACTGTTTCGCCGTCTCGTTCTATGCGAGGCGACTCATTGGGGTCGATACTATCAAGCAGCAGATCGATGTCTATATGGCAAACTGCTGCGACATGCTCTAGCTCGGCCTTGGTTGGAGACTCTACTAAAAGCCAGGCGCCACTTTGTACGCTATCAAGTGGTGTTAATTCCGGTGATTTGGCGCTACTACGAACAATTTTTATCACTGACTAGAATCCTTAAAATTAGGGTTAGCACTTTAATGCTAGTATACACGCCCCTTGGGCAGGATACCTAATTAGGCCTGAAAGAAATAGCGCAGAACAGAGCCAAGCGCGGCCCCGCTGCCAATAACTAGGCTGGTGCCAATAGCCCCAATACCCAGTCCAGCCAAAAATAAAACAATGTCGTCTAAAAGCATGGCCAAAGCTATTACCACTACGCCGACCGAAGGCAAAGTATCTAGGCCCGAAAAGGGGACGGCAAAAAAGGCTGCTAAGCTAAAAATTATTATTATTAAGCCAATAAAAATGCGTGTTAAGCGTAATTTTAATATACCGCCGAGTCGGGGCCGTGAAAATTGCTGAAACCACCGAATTCGTTTAACCATAAACGGCAATACTTTTTTTTCGGTGGTCTCGCCCAGTGACCGGTGGAGCAATTTCTGGGGCAGCCAAAGGGAACGACGGCCAATAATCATCTGCAAAGCCAAAATTATGGCCAATATTTCTGTTACATGGCTGATGCCGCCAGTGGGCAAAGGCAGGGCCGGAAAAAACAGCAAAAGCATAAATGCCACCGCAAAACTTTTTTCGCCGAAGAGGTTGTCCAGCTCGGCCAGTGTCTTTGGCTGGTCGTTATTAAGCCACTGATACAAACGTTCGCTGAAAAGGTTTGGATCAAGCGGCTGGCTAGTGGCCGCTCGGTCGCGCACCGGCGCAGTGTTGTTGACGTCGTCATCTGGTTTGCGTGGTTTTAGGGGCCGGTATTGCATGCCTATATTATGTCACACCCCAGCGTATAATGACATCGCATGGTTATGACATGAACAGCGAAGCGATAGCGCCAATACCAGCCACTGTCATGATAATAATCACCACCCAACCAAATACCGTAACTATTGGCCGGTTAACCCATTCACCCATAATCTTGCGATTGCTGCTAATCAGCACTATCGGCAAAAGAACCAGAGGAGCCACAATACCATTGCCGACTGCGGAGTATATTAACGCTTTTATAGGGTCGATGCCAACAAAATTCATGCCTAGACCCACCAGCATAGAAATAATAATAACACCATAAAAAGCCCGAGCCTGCCGCAGTTTGCTGTTTAGACCGCCGCGCCAACCGAGCGTTTCGGCAATAGCGTATGAGCTAGAGCCAGCCAGTACCGGAATTGCCAACATACCCGTACCAATAATACCTAGTGCAAAAAGGTAATAAGTTGCGCCGCCAGCAAAGGGCCGAAGCGCTTCGGCAGCTTGGGCGGCAGTGGCTATGTTAGTTATGCCATTTTTGTAAAGCACAGCGCCACAGGCGGCCAAAATAAAAAACATCACCACATTAGACAGAATCATGCCGGACCAAACATCGACTCTCATATGGTGAATTTCGGCAGCATCGCTGCCTTTGCGCGAGGCTATAGATGTTTTGCCTTGAACAATTTGCTGCTCAATCTCTTGCGATGTTTGCCAAAAAAACAAATACGGGGAGATAGTAGTGCCCAATATTGCACAAACTAGTAGCAGCTGGTCTCTGGTAAAGTGAACATCTGGGGTAATGGTGGCTTTTAATACTTCGCCCCAGTTAAGGCGCGCCAAAATAGCCGAAAAAATGTAGGCCAGCAGTATCATCGCCAGCCATTTAAGGTACTTGGCATAACGAGAATAGGGCGTAAAAACTTGCATCATCAAACATAGCACAGCAAAGCCAACAACCAGCCAGCTAAATGACAGACTAGGCCTCAGCAGTTGCACTCCTTGGGCCATAGCTCCTAAATCGGCGCCAATATTAAAGGCATTGGCCATAAAAAGCAGCAATGTGCATATCTTGAGCAAACGTTTCGAAAAGTGAAGACGTATATTTCCTGCTAATCCACGGCCGGTGACTAGCCCTATACGGGCGCACATTTCTTGCACTATAGCCATTAGCGGAAAGGTAAATAAAGCCATCCACAAAAACTGAAACCCATAGGCAGCCCCAGCTTGCGAATAGGTAGCAATTCCCGATGGGTCGTCGTCGGATGCGCCAGTGGTTAAGCCGGGCCCCAGCATATTCCAATAACCGCTAGTCTTTTTTACAACATTGGGCACAGGCATGTGCTGAGCATTATTTTTGAGCTTTATGCCTGCTTCTACGGCTGAGTCTAGCAGCTCTGCCGGTACCTCGACAGTTTTCGTAAAAAGATCTTTTTGACTGGCCATTCTATTAGCAATCATAGCATAAGCCCAATAAAAAAGAAAAAGCTAGCCGATTTGGCTTTGATTGGCTTTAAGCTCGGCGCAAAGAATCTATCGGGTCTTTGCGAGCCGCCTTAATGGCCGGCACAATACCAAAAATCAACCCAATGGCTATCGATACCGACACGGCTACAACGCACACTTGCCAGCTGATTACTGGCTTAAGATTGGTAGTTACGCGAATCAAGAAAACTGCCGCTGTGGCCACCAAAACACCAAGCAGACCGCCAACTACGCTAAGCACACTGGCTTCGGTTAAGAACTGTCGCAAAATTTGTTGGTTAGTGGCGCCAACGGCTTTTCTAATGCCGATTTCGTGGGTTCGCTCGCTAACTGCCGCCAGCATGATGTTCATAATGCCGACTCCGCCCACCAGCAGGGCAATGCCAGCCACACTGGCCACAAACATAGTAATAATTTGCAAGACTTTGTTGGCTACTAGCAAGTTTTCGTCTTGTTTAAGCACCGTAACATCTGACTGCCCACCATGAGCTGCTAGTAAACTTTTGTTCAGCGACGCCACCAAACGGTCAGTTTGAGCCGGTTCAGTTGGGCGCAGCAAAACCTGCAAAATTTGCACATTATTGGCCGACGCTTCTTTAAGCACGCCGGACGGCACATAAATGGACCGATTCATATCTATAGCCGGACCAAACGGAGTAGTATCGAAGGTTTCAAAAACGCCTCTAACAATGTAGTCCTGACCGCGTATAGTAAGAGTCATGCCAATAGGAGCTGTTTCTCTGAATAGTTCATCGGCGACAGTTTTGCCAATAACCGCCACGTGCCGATTTTGCTCGGCGGCATCAAAAAAGCTGCCTACTTCGACCTTTTGGCCTATGAGTTCGGGCAGTTTTTCGTTGACACCCAACACCGACACCGCTTGTGAACGCCCATCCGATAACTGAGCTGAGCTTTGCATGACACTAACTGGCGATTGTATTTTTATGCCGGCCGTACCTTTAATTGTGGCTAGATCTTGCTCGCTTAAACTGCCGGCTCCGGCGCCATAAGTTGCCGCAATGTTAACCTTGCGGATGGCGCCAGAATCATCACGTTCGACAAGCCTACCAGGCCTGATAGTTATTAGGTCGCGTCCTAGCTGTGAAATTTGTCCCACAACTTGCCGCTTTAGGCCTTCGCCGAGAGCCATGGTAGTAATAACCGCCGAAACACCAATAATAACCCCAAACATGGTCATGATGCTACGCGAACGGCTTTGACGTAGCGACCGCACAGCCAGGCGTAAATTGCCGCGTGTCATCGTGATGCCTCACGTTGCTTAACCCGACTACGTCGGCTAGCCCGACGTGGGCCACGGACCGACACCGACTTTTTGCCCACCCTAGACCTTGTCTTACTGGAAGTCGGCCGACTTAAGTTCTGTGGTATGGCTTTCATGAGCTCCGACACGCCGCGGGCTTGATCATCTTCGCTGCGCCGCCGTGGGAAAACCATCATCCGCTGGCGCGCAAAATCAGGCAGTTCACCAACTTTTGTTTGCTGGTCGTGCACGATACTACCGTCGTGCATATAAACCACCCGGTCAGCAAACCGAGTCAAACCAGGGTTATGGGTAACCATCAAAATAGTGTGACCAGTTTTATGCAGCTCACTCAAAAGCTCCATAATAACCAGGCTAGAGGCACTGTCTAGGTTGCCGGTGGGCTCGTCGGCAATAATAATAGACGGACTGTTGATAAGTGCTCGAGCAATAGCCGCCCGCTGCACCTGGCCGCCGCTCAGCTGGTGCGGCAAAAAATAAGCCCTGTCGCTAAGTCCAACTTGTTCTAAAACAGTCGCCGCCTGGCGCAAACTTTTAGTCCGACTAAGCCCCTTATAGAACAAGGGTAGGGCAACGTTTTCTATGACCGTTAACTTAGGAAGTAAGTTGAACGACTGAAACACAAAGCCAATCTGATCGCGGCGAATTTTGGCTCGCTGATTGCTAAATAAGTGAGAACTTTTTTTGCCGTCAAATAAATAATGGCCATGTGTTGGCTTGTCTAGCAAAGCAATTATATGCATAAGAGTGGACTTGCCAGATCCGCTGGGTCCCATCACCGCCACAAACTCGCCAGCTTCAATGTCTAGACTAACTTCGTCTAATGCTACTGTGGTGGCATTTCCAAAACCATACAATTTACTTATGTCTTTAAGACTAATAATGGACATAGCGTGAGGCCTATTGATATTTTGATATTATTATTATATTCTACGCTACCACTATAGCTAAGGGCAAGATAAAAATGTAGTAAAAAGTGCATACGACTTTTTGCTGGCAAAATAATCGAACCGGTCGGTCCGATCTGCAGCTATGCTACAATATTGCTGCCTGGAGGAGTGGCCGAGTGGTTTAAGGCGCACGCCTGGAAAGCGTGTTGAGGCGCAAGTCTCTCGCAGGTTCAAATCCTGTCTCCTCCGCCAGCTTTGAACCACAACTTTTATTTTTGCCCAATATCGAACCTAAAAAACATTCATGCTAAAATACTAGCATGAACAACGATAGCATTAGACCACCTCAGCCAGACCAGAACCAAGCAAATAACGACCCCATGGCCACAGGTGAGGTACCAATTGTAGACATTAACGACACGGCCGAGTTTCCGGCCATATCCGTTGACCCAACCGACCAGCCAAATGGGCCCGAACAGTGGCGAGACACCCTGGTAGATTGCTACAGTCACAGCCTACCCAAAGTAGAAGGCCATAATAAAGATGTTGCTTTTGCCGACGAAACAATTGGCACGGCTGGTGTTTTTGACGGCATTGGCAACTACGCTACCTCCGAAACCGCCGCTCAAACCGCTAGCGAAGTATTAAGCGATTTACTAGCCGACGCCGACCAAGAGCCACCAGCCACCCGGCAAGCAGCCAGAGAACTAATGACCGAGTATCTGGACGAAGCCGCCGCCGCAGTGCATGACATACCACTAGAATTTGGTAGTGGCACCACAGCTTTAATTGCCAAACTGTATGCCGACGAACAGGGTCAATACATGGCCATTGGCAATATTGGCGATTGTCGGGCCTATAAATTGTCAACTGGGTTGGATGGCGAACTAGAAATCAAAATAATAACCCTCGACCACGACAAGCAATACGTAAAAGCATCTCCGGTTCAGCCAATAACAAGTGCCGAAGACCAGCAAGAAAATAATCCTACCTTCCAAACAGCCATGTCCCTGCAACAAAAAATGGCCAACGCTCAAGATGCAAACAGCCTAACAGACGAAGAAAAAGCAATATTTGCTACCAGAAATGTAATTAGCAGCAACTTAGGCCAAGCACCAGCCAAGTATGTCGACACCTACATAGAGCCAGTCGGGCCAGGCGACATAATTCTGCTTACTAGCGACGGCGTTCACGACAATCTAACCACCGATCAAATTAGACGAATTGTTCAAGAGTCCTCGGACCCCGGCAAAGCCACCGAGCAATTGGTTAACAGAGCCCGAATATTCGGCGACACCGCTCGGCAGGGCATAAATCAACTTAGCCGCGCCAAGGCCGACGACACCACCGCCGTCCTGATGAGGATACCCTAAACTAATAGTAGATCTCATCTGTTATACTATGCTTTATGAAGTTATATAGCTGGAACGTCAATGGAATTCGCGCCGTTATTAACAAGGGTGAGTTTACCAAGTTTATTGCCCAGCATAATCCAGATATTTTGTGCTTGCAAGAAACCAAAGCGGCCCGCGACCAGGTCGAAATAGACCTGCCAGACTACACCGAACATTGGAATAGCGCCGTGAAACGCGGCTACAGCGGCACGGCAATTTTTAGCAAAACACCGGCGCTACGCTACCACGACGGCTTCCCAAAAGCCATTATCGGCCAGTACAAATTAACTGGCGACACCTACGGCGACCCCAATGCCGAAGGCCGAGTCATAGCCGCCGAATTTGCCGACTTTTGGGTGGTCAACGTCTACACCCCCAACAGCAAGGGCGACCTAAGCCGGCTCGATCTGCGCTACAAACACTGGGACCCAGCCTTCCTAGCCTACGTCCGCGGTCTAGAAGCCGGCAAATTTGGCGGGCAGAATATCGATGACAAAGGATCCAAAAAACCAGTTTTATTTTGCGGCGACCTTAACGTTGCCCATAACGAGATAGACCTAGCCAACCCCAAGCCCAACGTCGGTAAACACGGCTTTACCAACCAAGAGCGCGAGCGTTTTGGCGACTTTCTGGCCGCCGGCTTTGTCGACACTTTTAGAGCCGCTAATCCAGACCTAGCCGATGCCTACAGTTGGTGGACCCATTGGGCCAATGCCCGGGCCCGCAATGTTGGTTGGCGCATCGACTACTGGCTAGCTAGCGCCGGCATTGCCAGCAGTGTCAAAAATCCGGCGATTCACCCTAGCCAGATGGGCTCAGACCACTGCCCAGTAAGCATAGAAATAACCTAAAATGGCTTATGCAAAGTACTCAAAATGCCCATGATAGTGCTCTAAACTTCTGGCACAAACAGGGAAGCCAACCGCTTTTTCCAGATCTGCTATGGAGCAGGCCCGAAACCCGGACCCAAGCCGGCAAGCTGCTAATTATTGGCGGCCATGCCCAAGGGTTTGCCGACACCGCCAAAAGCTACAACGCCGCCACCCAGGCGGGAGCCGGCAGCGTGCGAGTACTGTTGCCAGACGCCTTGCCAAGGTCAATCAAAGCTGCCCTGCAAACCGCCGATTTTGCTCCGAGCACTCCCAGCGGCAGTTTTGCTCGACGCGCTCTGGACGAATGGCTGCATCAGGCAGCTTGGGCCGATGCCGTACTTTTGCCAGGCGATCTGGGTCGCAACAGCGAGACCGCCATAGTTTTGGAATCTTTTTTGCAAAAAACTGCGCAGCCAACAATACTATCTGGCGACGCCCTAGACTACCTACTAGCCACCCCAGCACCGAACTTAAAACCAAATGGCATTACCGTAGTTGCCACCCAAAATCAGTTACAAAAACTGGCCACTGCCGCCAAATTAACAACTGCCATTACCTCGTCTACCGACTTATTGACTTTGGTCAAAGCGCTACATAACCTAACCACCCAGCACCCCATTAGTATTGTTGCCGAGCATCAAAATAGCCTAGTGGTTGCCCACGGCGGCCAAATTAGCACCACTAAAATTGATGCCACAATTGGTCCAGAGCTAGCAGCCAAGGCAGCTGTGTGGCAAATGCAAAACCCAAACAATATTTTTGCAGCCCTTACAACTAGTCTGATTAATCCCACAATGCAATAACACTTGTACTTGCTTTTTACTCACTTTTCTGGTATTATACTGTGATGTCAGAACAAAATGCTGTGCCTTTTGACAGGCCTAAGCACCTCAAAGATACTGCTCCAGAGCCTTATAGAAATCTGCTATCTAGTCGTGATCATCAAGGAGCAATCAAACTAATTATTGATTACGCCAATTTAGACCCAGCCAACTTCGACGAGCAAGTGTCCGACAACATATATAGTAGGCTTGACAAAATATCTAGCCCAACCGGGCGATATCTGGCGGGCGCTGTAGCTTTGGAGGCGGCTGTCGAGCACAACAACCCCCTAACTGTTCAAGACTGGCTAGCCAAAGCTCAAGACAAATGGCAGAAAGCCGAGCATTTGGGAGAAATATTTGGTCCTACCAGTCAGAGTTTGCGCAGCCAAATAGGCCTAGCCATGCTACCAATTTATGCCAGCGTAATTATCGATAAAAAATTTCCCAATCGCCATGAGCAAAGCAGCATCTACCGATCATTATTAAATATCGGGCAAAGCGCACTGGAGCGAACAACCCAGGTCATACCTAGCAAGCGACCCGAATTGGGCCCTGAATTTAACGCTATGATTGGTCTAAATGCCGAGCTATCGCTGATTATGCTTGCCATGCGGCATCAACTACGATTCAGCCCTGATCAGTCCAGTTTGGCCGGGGCCGGCCGGCCAAGAAACTTACTGCCTGTACCCAGCTTGCCGCGACAAGATAGACCGTCTGCAAAAAGCAATAGCCGTAATCAAAGCTGGGATATATCGCTCCTGGAGCAAATGGGGCCAAGCAACCGGCCAGTAGCACCAAATTTAGTCACAAAAATTCAGGTCAAAGCGGCTCGCAAAAGCAGTGGTCGCGAACGATACGCTAG
Organism: uncultured Candidatus Saccharibacteria bacterium; assembly: GCA_964630055.1. Classification (GTDB taxonomy): domain Bacteria; phylum Patescibacteriota; class Saccharimonadia; order Saccharimonadales; family CAZVRA01; genus CAZVRA01. The sequence goes on along the minus strand of CAZVRA010000002.1, from coordinate 132,353 downwards.
CGACATAAAAGTCGTCCTTTTAAACGGCGATATATTCGAAAAACATGACCACAGAAATTCGACTCAGCCACCTTCTAGCGCCATAATTGATTTGTGCCTCATAGAAAGCTACAACGCGGCCGCCACCAACAATGATCCGACTCAAGCAACCGGCCGAGAAACATCACCCAGCAATTTAGCCATAAGCACCGAACTCGATCAAAGAACAGACAAATTTTGGGCAGCAATTGCCTAATTTGATTTTTTAGCATTGCAAATTTGGTTACTGTTCGGATAAAAATTTTGTGCCAGCATAGGCTCCTGAGGTATATTAAAGCTAATGGTTAATCTGTCCGAACAGTCTATAGAAGAGCAAGTGTTGAGCAAGTATGCTGGCGATCTGAACAATATCAATCAGGTGCTGGCGGAGCTGCAGCGCATGCGCAGAAGCGTCCCAAAGCCGCAGCGTCAATACGGCGACGTTTTGGTTGAGGTTGCCGATCTGTACAAAAGCTACAAGGTTGGGCGACAAAACATCGCGGCGCTAAATGGGGTTTCGTTGCAAGTCCGTCAAGGCGAGTTTGTAGCGCTGACTGGTCCAAGCGGTTCCGGCAAGAGTACGCTGCTGCAATCTATTGGTGGTCTAGACAAACCGACCAGTGGTAATGTGGTGGTTGGTGGCAAAAATATCAGCAAGCTGTCTGATAGCAACCTGGCAGTGTTTCGTGGCCAGACGGTTGGGTTTGTGTTTCAGTTTTTTTATTTGCAGCCATTTTTGAGCCTCAAGCGCAATCTGGAAGTACCGGGTATATTTGCCCGAACCAAACCAGCACTGCGCCGGCAAAAAGCCACCGAATTGGCAGCAAGAGTCGACTTAAGCGATAGGCTGAAGCATCTACCGAATGAGCTTTCGGGTGGTCAGATGCAACGGGCGGCAATTGCTAGGGCGCTGCTAAACAACCCCAAAATCATCTTGGCCGACGAACCAACCGGCAATCTTGATCGCAAAAACGCCTTTGCGATCGTTGATTTGCTGGACAGTGTTCGGAATGAGTTCGGCACGACTATTATCGTGGTGACTCATGATCCAGAGCTGGCGGCTCGCGCCGATCGCACTATAAAACTAGAGGATGGCAAGATCGTATGATTAGAATTACCGATTCGCTACTGCTGGCAACGACCAAGCTCAAAAGTCGCCGAACTCGGCTGGCGATTACGGTGGTAGTAGCCGGACTTTTATTTGTCGGCATGACATTTATTTCGCTCGTGTTTAATGGTATGATGGACAGCATCGATCGTTTCAGTAGTGATGGCCTCAGTAAACGCTACATTACCAAAATAGAAAATGCCGGGATGCCTGACGCTATAAAAATTACTTCTGATCCTGGATTTATTGCACAAGCCAAACAAGCGGACAAAGATTGGATCGCCGCCAAAACTGCCGAGGCCAAAAAACTCGGCATCGAATATGACGCAAAGTCAGAACAACTATCTGTCAAAGAAGGCAACAACGACCAAGACGGCAAACCGATGGCGTCTGTGACGGCTCAAACTGCAGCAATCTTTAGAGCCAAAAGAATCGAAATGGCCAAGGGGTTTTATCAGTCAATAGACCAGACGGCAAAAAGTTATAACGTTAAAGCGCGCTATAACCTTACTAATCTGACTGTCCCAGGGTTACCGATGCAAGAATCGTCTAACCCTACGACGACCATAAATATTATTAAAGACGGCAAAGAAGCCCAAAGTTCCAAAAACTCAGTCAATAATTCGGTCAATAATATGGCCAAAGGTTTAGCAAACTTTTCTCGGAATGTGTCGACGGCAGAGTCGGGCTTGCTTAGTACCTTTTTGCTGCCAAATCAGACATTGGATGTTGGGTCTGATGGTTCTGTGGCGGTGATTGCGCCCTTTAGCGCCGCCGAGGAAGCGCTGGGTTATGCGCCGCTACCGGCAAACAGCAGTGCGGCGTCGAGGTTGGACAGGGTCAAGCAGGTTCGTGCCAATGCCGCCGGTCTGAAGTTCCAAGTTTGCGTACGAAATGCGGCTTCTACAAGCCGACAAGACGAGGCCGAGCAGCAAGCGGCAGCTATTGCTCAGGGCAAAACAACCAAAGATTATGTTATGCCCGAACTGGTGTACGCCAAGTCTGACAAACCTTGCGAAGATGTCAAAGTCACCAGGGATGTCAGATCGGCCGAAGCCAAAAAACTAGCCGACAAACAAGACGCATTCGACGCCAAGTTTGGCAAATTGGCCCCAACCCAGAGGTTAGTCAGCTTTAGGATTGTCGGTATTGTGCCTGACCCGCCTGAACTTGGCGGAGCGACGGTCAAATCTATCGTGACTTCTCTGTTGACTTCTAATTTGGGCTCAGGCTGGTTTGTGCCGCTAGAATCTGCCGGCAGCTTGCCCGAATACAAAACTACGTTTGAAGATATCGGTAAGGTCGTCGACTTTTCGTCAAATGTACTTTTAGAATTTAACAGTCCGGCCGAAGCCAAAAAATTTACTGACGAAAAAAGCTGCAAGCTAGATTTTTCTTCTCCTCCTACAGGCGATGTTACGAGTTATTGCCAAAAGAAAGGGACACCATTTATGCTTAGTAGTTTTGGCAGCAATAGTCTAGCCATAGACGAGGCCAAAACAATTTTTGCGAATGTGTTTCAAAAAGCCGGTCTGGTTGTATCGGCGATTTCGATAATCATTATGATGGGTACAATTGGCAAGGTGATTGCTGATAGCCGCCGCGAGACGGCGGTGTTTAGGGCGATTGGCGCCAAGCGACTGGATATTGCCCAGATTTATCTGCTGTATGCAGTGATGCTGGGGCTGATCGTGGTGGTCTTTGCCTTTGGGGTTGGCTGGTTGCTGGCGACTTGGGCACAGTCGAAGCTTGCCGCAGACATGACGATCGAATCACTAATAGTGTTTAACGCGACCAACCTCGACCGCAAGTTTAGCCTGATTGGGGTTAATTTCCGTCAGCTGCTGACTCTGGTTGGTCTAATTTTGGCCGGAGCTTGTTTGAGTTCTGTGGTTCCGCTGCTGAGCAACCTAAAACGCAATCCAATCCGCGACATGCGCGATGAGCGCTAGCGGCCAACTGGTGCAATCTATTATCGCTAAGTATTGCTGTGCGTTAATTAAATAATAGACCCTACCTTTCGGCAGGGTCTATTATTGTGGTGCCGGAGGAGGGACTCGAACCCTCAAGCCGTGAGGCACGCGATTTTGAGTCGCGCGCGTATACCAATTCCGCCACTCCGGCACGGAGCTCGCACTCTGACAGGACTCGAGGCATCTAATCAAGCCAAAAAGTGCTTTTGGAACTTGATTATTATATCACCAACAGGTTAATCTGCCCAGGGACACCGGCCTGTAAAGTCGTCGGCACTGGGCAAACCTAAAAGTGCTATACTAAATACATTAGAATTATGGCCAATAACAGTGAAGAACCGACTACAGATACTGGTGCCAGCGCCGCAGCTGATTTGGTGCGCCAAAAAATTTCGGCTATTTATGAGCAAATAGACCGCCCGGCAGACACCAACAAGCCCGAACCTAGAGCGACTGGTCAATTTTCGGGCCAGCAAATTTCGCAGCCAGCATCAAAACACCAGGCCTACATGCAGCAACTAACTGACGCCGGCATGTCTTTGGCCGAGATACAAGCGGCCTGGCATAAATACTACCAAGACCTTAACGACACCGAAAAACACCAGGTATGGCAAGAATTCTATGCTAATCAAAAAAACACCGGTAGTTTAGTCAGCAGTTCCGAGGTTAGTGCCAACCCAAACTTGATTATTCCGCAGCCCAAGAAGGACCAGCCACGAGTCATATTAGAACCAAGCCTAGATTATAAACAGCCCGACAACACCGCGCATACTACCAAAAGCAATAAATCTGCCAAAGACAGAAAAACTATTAGCCAGCTCAAAAAACAGCTGGTCGATAAAGCCGAGCGACGAGTTCGCACCAAAGCCAGCAAAAAAGAGCATTTCCAGTCGGCATTATTTGGCGTTGGGCTAGGATCTTTGGTTATGCTAATCATGCTTTTTAGCTTTTTTAACGAACGATTTATTGCGCCGTTTATTACCCCTAGCCGCAGCGTCACATCTACACCAATTATTGCCGACAGCACCGCCGCTGTTGACGCCACGCCCAAGGTTATAATTCCCAAAATTAATGTCGAGATACCAACAGTTTACGACATGCCCAGCATCGAAGAATCGGTCATAGAACAAGGCCTGGAGCGCGGCGTGGTGCACTACCCAACAACTCCGTCGCCAGGCGAGCAGGGCAATGCTGTGGTTTTTGGTCACTCCAGCAACAACATATTAAACAAGGGTCAATATAAGTTTGCCTTCGTGCTGCTCAATAAGCTAGAAACAGGCGATACTTTTTACTTAACCAAAAACAAGGTTCGTTATAGCTACCGTGTTTACGAAAAGAAAATTGTTAAACCAACGGAAGTCGGAGTCTTAGACAAAACCGAAAAACCAGCAACGGCTACTCTAATTACCTGTGATCCGCCAGGCACGTCTCTTAATAGGCTAGTGGTTATTGGCGAACAGGTTAGCCCCGATCCAGCAGTCAACAAAACCAGTACAGCTGTAAAATCTGGCGCTAACGGCAACCAGCAACCGTCAATCATACCCAGCAATGCTCCTAGCCTTTGGAGCCGAATCGTCTCTATTTTTCGCTAGGGGTCAGCGGTCAATTATTTTTGGTCTAGTCTTAGACTAGTGTAGCGGAGTGCGGATTTGCCTGGCTGAGCACTAGAGACCCCAACAGTAAATAATCGGTTGTAGTCGCGGTCAAAAAAGGCTCGTGAACCAGCATTGACGTCTAGTAAGATCTGCTGGTTAATACCATCGTAGTCCCAAACCGACAGCTTACCGCCCACCAGTCCATTCAATCGGTGGCCATCCATCCAGATAACAGGCGATTCGGCGCTCAGGTCCTTAATTTCATAAAAGTAACGACGGTTTTTGAACAAATCGTATACAGCAAATTTATTACCGCTACGGGCCATAACAAATTGCGTATTGGCCGAAAAGCCCATTTGGGTGGCATCGGCAATGTTTAGTGCGGCGGCCACAACAGGTCGTACAGAAGGTGTTTGACGTTGCTGGTCAGTTGGGTTCTTGTAAATATACATCCGGCCAGTTTTGGGAGCGGTCACCGCCACATACTTTTGACCATCATAATCGGCCATATCTAGCAAAAGACCTTCCTGCATAGTAGGCCTAGATATATCGGATGTTTTTTCTGCTTCGCGCAGCTGAACCAGCATCTTGGTCGGGTCAGACGGATCTTTAATTGCAAACAATATGGTATCGGCTTTGTAGCTTTTGTAGCTTAACACGCCAGATAGTAAAGCTTTTGTCTGACGCGACTTAACATCGGCGCTGTACAAGTTTTGGCTTACTTTGTCGTGAAGGTACAAACTATCGAAACGTTTGTCGCGCATTGTTACCTGCGAAAAAACTACATCGCTAAAAGTTTTGTTGACATTAAAACTTTGGGCCGGCGCCTCGCGGTCAACAATAATATACTCTTGTTTGCCATCGTAGTTATGCGCCAATAACACATGCCGGTTATCGCTAGACCACTCTACCAAGGCTAGGCCGCGATCATCTTCTGGCTTGGCCGCTGTGGTCAGTAGGCCATCGGGCAAAGCTATATTTTTTACAGCCTGCATGTGGTTGTTGGTATCTAGCTGATCAAAAATCAGTGTTCCAGACTGCTGCAACAGCAACCATCTGCGATCTGGGCTTTGCAGCTGTAGCGCAGGCGGAGCGGCGTAAGTTTGCAGCTCGGTAATGCCTAATTTTTCGGGGAATAGTATAGGGTAGGACATGCGCTCTACGCTTGAGCCCTCCAAATCAAAACTCCGCGACCAACCATGATAGCCATCGAGCCTTAAGTCTAAATTGTGCTTGCCAGCCGGAATAGTTAAGCGCATCTCGCCGCTACCTTGCGACTTGCCATCGAGTAGCACTTGCGCACCATTTGGATGAGAGCTAACAAAAACCAATCCATTTTGTATTACTTCGCCAGTTTTGCGGTTGATGTCGTAGCCCAAGGTTAGAAATAGGACGATCAACGAAGAAGTTAGTATGACAACAGCCAACAAAACATAGCCTAGCGTCAAACGCCGGGCGTGTTTTCGTTTTTTGACAGGGTCTAGATAATCCATAAAGTTTTAAAAGATTTTTGAGGAATCGTGACTAGAATCGTGACTATATTATACACCCTCAGGCCAAATATGGTACACTTACTATCAGTAAAGCGTAAGCTACTTGGACTTGGAAAATTAGAGTAACAAGAAATACGCCACACGCAAACACTCAAGAGGTAGACCAAGGAATCAACCAATGGCAACAACTGCATTAACTGCATTAAAGCACAGCTCTAACGCTAAAAGTATAGGCAATAAGCGTTATTCGGCTAAAAAATTGCATACCAGGACGCAGCGCTCCCAGACGCTAATGCGTCAATTGCTCAAAAAGCCTGTCGTTCATCCAACTGTTGGACGGGCAAAGCACCAAAAACCAACTCAGCGAGTTATTGCTGTTCCCAAAATTGTGCTAAAACAGAGTAGCCGAAGCGCCCAAAGAGCCGAAAATGCCAAAAAAATCGCCAAAGTGGCACAAGTTAGCCATTTTGGCCAGCTACGTAATTCTTACGCAGGGAAAAAATACAGTCCGAATGCAACTGTAGCCCAACGACCAAAAACCATAGCTTCATCAATAGAATCAATGACCGGCAAAAGTACTGTAGCCAGCAGAGCCAAAACCGCCAGCAGTCAGCAAATTTTTTATCAGGCCATGGCCCAAGCCAATAGTCACACCAAGCCAAGGCTTGCCAAAAAAAGACGCTTACGCGCAAGCAGCCAGAAATTATCAAAATTAAGCGTTGGGCGCGCCTTAGCGCTTGCCGCTACTTTGGCCGTAGTCGGAGCTTACCTAACTAACTCAGGCTTAAAATCCTGGAGGTTATCTAGTGCGTCACATGTCGCTGGAATTGAAGCTAAAATGCCCGGCTACGTACCAAGCGGGTTTGGTCATAACGGACCCATACAAGCTGCTAATGGTAAGGTCGTGATACGTTTTGGCACTCATAGCGACGACCGCTCATTTAGCCTTAGCCAAGCCGTAACCAACAGCGTCTTACCCAGTGGTACTTATACATCCACCGAAAGCCAGCAAAGCGGCAACAAAACAATATACTTCCTGCCCAATGCCGCCGCCTGGATCAAAGACGGCATGGAGTACCGCATAGACATTGGCAACAGCAACCTGAGTCGCGAGCAAGTCGTACATATAGCCAATAGTTTATAGCTATCTTTATCTGTTATAATAGTTGTAATGAAGACATCTGTTCGGACTCGTTTTGCTCCCAGCCCAACTGGTTTTTTGCATGTTGGCGGTATTCGTACAGCTCTGTTCGCCTGGCTTGTTGCCCGTCAGGCTAACGGGCAATTTGTTTTGCGTCTAGAGGACACCGACCAAAAACGCGAGGTAGCCGGATCGGCCGAGCACCTTATCAGATCACTCAAAATACTCGGTCTAGATTACGACGAAGGACCAGATACCGGCGGCCCGTTTGGGCCATACAAACAGTCCCAAAGACTAGACATTTACCGGCAATGGGCTCAAAAATTAATTGACGCTGGCCGCGCTTACGCCGATCCATACAGCCAGCAAGAAGTTCAAGCTTTTCGTGAGCAAGCCCAAAACCATAAGCGAGCTTTTTTGTACCGCGAACACCGGCCAGCCAATCCGCCTAAGTGGGATGGCAGCCAGCCGCTTCGTTTTAAATCCGACCCAAAAAGCTATAACTGGCAGGATGCAGTTATGGGCGACCTGCAAACTGGGCCTGAAGTTATTGACGATTTTATATTAATAAAGTCAGATGGTTATCCAACCTATAACTTTGCCCATATTGTCGACGATGCCGAAATGCAAATTAGCCACATAATTCGCGGCCAAGAATTTGTATCGAGCACGCCTGGCTACCTAAACCTATACGAAGCCCTGGGTTTAAAACCACCAGTCATGGCTACTATGCCGCACATTATGAACGAGCAGGGTAACAAAAAGTTAGGCAAACGTGACGGCGCCAAAGATGTCCTAGATTATGTCCGCGGTGGTTTTTTGCCAGATGCACTGGTTAGTTTTATTGCCACCCTCGGCTGGAATGACGGCACAACACAAGAATTTTTTAGCCGCTCGGAGCTGATAAGTAAATTTAGTTTGAACCGAGTGCAAAAATCAGGTGCCCGCTTTGACGAAAAACGCTTGCTTTGGGTCAACGGGCAGTTTATTCGTCGGCTAACACTTGACGAGCTAGGTGAATTGGCCAAAGAATTTTGGCCGGCAGAGGCTAAAGATGCCGATCCAAACTACAAAAAGCAAGTTTTGGGCCTAGCTCAAGACCGGCTCAAGACGCTATCTGATCTGAGCAGTTTTGGTTATTTTTTTGCCAAACCTACACCCAACTTACAGCTAATTGCCAATAACAAACAGCTTAAAAAACTGGGCGACAGCCAAAGACAAGAGCTATTGAATGAAGCGGTGGCTAAGTTTGCGGACCTGTCGGACTGGACGCCAGCCAATATTCAGCAGGCGCTAAACGAGCTTTTGGAATCGACCAATCAAAAACCGGCTATTTTGTTTGGCTTAATCAGAATACACCTTACTTGGGCGCCGTTTAGTCCGCAATTGGACGAGACTATAGCGTTACTCGGAAAGGCCGAGACCATAGATCGACTCAAAAAATTTGCATAAGCAGGTTGCATCGACCAGCAAGCCTGGGTACAATAAAAAACATGAATAATGAATTCTTGCCGAGGCGCAAGGCAAAACAAACATCGCAAATTATTAGCCCAAACAGCGGCGATCAGCATAAAGACATAGAGCAGGATGAACTTCAGGAGTCGCCCGAACAAGCTCCAAATTTGGCAACCATCAGCACCTCAGCAGATAATAGCTCTAAGGACAATGCTCCAAGCAGCAAAAAGATCCGACGCAGTCCCGCGGCTTGGTTTAAAGGCCTAAGCGCCAAAAAACAGATTGCTGTAGTGCTGGGTATTATAGCTCTATTAATAGGGGTGGCAGGAGTAGCCTATTGGTTTTTACGGCCAAAACCACAGCCCAAGCCAGCGGTAGTTGCGCCACCGCCACCGCCTGCACCAGTTAAAACCACCGAGCCTTCGCGGCTCACCGGCGTAGAGGTAAAAACAGAGCTCAACAAAAGGCCAGTTACGGCCATTATGATCGAAAACAGTCCCGATGCCCGGCCTCAGTCTGGACTTATTGACTCTGGTATTGTTTTTGAGGCTATTGCCGAAGGCGGCATCACGCGCTTTTTGACACTCCACCAAGAAGACCAGCCAGAATACATCGGACCGGTGCGTAGCGTACGGCCATACTACATAGACTGGTTGCGTGGTTTTGATGCAGCGGTAGCTCATGTTGGAGGTAGCGCTGACGGACTGGCCAAAATACGTGACGAAGGCATAAAAGACCTCGATCAATTTGCCAACCCCGACGCCTACTGGCGCGTCAATACAAGATACGCCCCTCATAATATGTACACAAGCATGTCTAAATTAGACGCTGTTAACCAGCGCAAAGGCTACACCAGCAGCACTTTCACCAGCCTACCACGCAAGGCCGAAAAAGCCAGCGCTGCGCCCACGGCCCGATCTATTGACCTAGCTATTAGCAGCTACCTGTACAATGCTCATTTCGACTACGAAGCTGGCTGTAATTGCTACAAAAGAAGCGAGGGCGGCAAACCTCATGTAGACGAAAAGTCAGGCACTCAGATTGCTCCAAAAGTAGTTGTTGCATTAGTAATGAACTACGGCATTGCGCCAAACGGGGTCAATAGCGTTTATGCAAATATTGGCTCCAACAAAGTAACGGTATTCCAGGATGGTGTTGCTACCACTGGCACTTGGACTAAGGGCAGTGGACCAGAACAAATAAGCCTAAAAGATGCCGCTGGCAAAACCATAGAACTAAACCCTGGCCAAACATGGTTTTCGGTTGTTTCTAATGAAGGCGCTGCAACCTTTAAACCATAGTACTTTGAATAGTACTTTGACCAACTAAAAAGCTTGGAAAGCAGCTATAGGTATGTCGCTCCAGTTAGTGGTATAGGCTGGACTACGGCACCTAGGGCTGGGCTGCCAAGTTGTAGCCAAATCTTCGGCCGCCAAACGAATAGTATGCCGTCCGTATCTATTGTTGAGCATATCTATAGCTTGCCAACGCAACCGCCGGCTATCGACTATAGCTGGGTCTAGCTGACCAAATAAGTCTGTCTGTAGACTCCTGGAAGGAACGAAGTCTGCCAACCAAAAACCAGCCCGATGATAGATTCGACCAGAATTATGCTGCCCAAAAATCGAAGGACGGATGAGGTCTAAAACAATGGCCGGATCGGCCGTGGGCACGGTTAGCTTAACTTTGTGCTGCCAGTAACCATAGCCAGGTTTATGCGGGCTGCTGGTAGTAAACCAGCCGGCAGTAGTAGCAAGCTGGCCCGAAGCCCGCAATCGATGAGTAGCTACCGAAGCAAAACGTGCTAGAGCAGCCACTAAAACGTCTAGGCTGCTGGTATCTTGGCCAAAAGTGCGAGTGCGCATGATGCTTTTGGGCAGGGAGTCGGTTGGCTGCAAGCGCAGGCAAGGCTGGCCGCTTAGCTCGCGAGAGGTCTGCTCGCCCCTAACGCCCATTAATTTACGAGCTAGCCGTGGCCGCATCGTTGCCATATCCTGGGCTGTAGCCAGCCCTTGCGACCTGAGCAGCGGCCCATAACGCCTGCCGACACCCCAAACTTCTTCAACTGGCAACTTACGACGCCAGTTGTTGATTGCATCCTTGGAACAAGTGGTTGTGTCTAGTACGCCCTGTAAATTGGTGGTCCGCTTGGCCACTGCGGCACTTAGCTTGGCCAGTGTTTTGGTAGTAGCCACCCCAATCGACACCGGTATGCCGACTTCGCCAAGCAGCCTTTGCCGTAACTGCCTGACATATGTTGTCTTACAAATATTGTTACCTAGCTCGCCCAGGTCTAGGAACGACTCATCTATAGAATAAACTTCTAGGCGGGGGGTATGCTCTGTTAGTATGCGAACTATACGACGTGATACATCGCCATATAGCTCAAAATTGGCACTAAACTGCACGACTCGTTGGCGAATAAAAAGCTCTCGGTAACGAAAAGCTGGCGCGCCCATGGGGATTCCTATGGCTTTGGCTTCTTGACTCCGGGAAACAACGCAGCCATCGTTGCTACTAAGAACAACTACTGGGCGGCCCTCCAGGTCGGGTCTAAATAGCCGCTCGCAAGATACAAAGAAATTATCGCAATCGACCAGGGCAATGGCCGGAGCAGCCAAATTATTTGCCACGTGGCTCACCAACAAAACCCTCGGGCGGGCGACGCAAACGAATAGTGGCCGTTACCACGCCCCATATCGGCGTATCTAGCCGCAACTTGACAGCCACCTTTGCTGTCGAAACATTAAAGCCATCACGCCACCAAACTACCAAATCAGAATCTAACGGCTGAGCCGCTCGGTCTATAACCATTACGTCATTATGGCAAATGCCATGCTCTTGGCCGCTGTCGCCCTGGGCCCGCATAAAAAATGTGCTAGATGGCCTCTGAACTAGCAGCCTAGTAATGTCTAGGCCAGTTAGCGCTCCATCGAAGCCCGCATTGGGAAACCCGTCGTGCACCGAGACGCCAGCTTCGGCCAGTACAGTGACTTCTTCCGAGACTGGCCGAATGGCCGGGCTGCTCACAGCCCGGCTCCTCTTGGCTCTGGAGTTGTATGAACTAATGTCCAGATCACCTGATCTGGATCGTAGCGTAGCCTATATGTAGTACTGCCGTCGCTAACATCGAATAGCTTTACAAAAGTCCGTCCTTTTTTGACCAAATACCGCATGCCAGCTTCGGCAAAAGTTACCCGCTGGTTATCGAACTCAATCTGGCTAGGAAAGCTCTGGCGCGCTCGATTGGCAAAATGGTAACCAGTTACCGTTACCTCACGATTAATGGTCTTGCGGCCCATGCCAGATACCGAGCGCCCAGATGTTGCACAAAAAGTAGTTGTCATAATGATCCCCCATAAAAATTAAAGTAGTGCCTATCCGGATGTAATCCGTAGGCGGACGGGCTTAAGGGTCAGATCTAGCCGAGAAAGCGACCGATCCGGGGGAGGGCTGACAGCCGTAAGTTTGGTATGCCGTCCTGCGTACCTGGGCTATCGAGACCTTAAAATAATTTTAGAAGGCAGGGACCGAAGTATACCGTTCTTGCATAATTATAAATATAAAGCCTGTAAACGATGTCGCTAGGTGTGCTGGCGGGCAAGCCGCCAAAAACCCAAATCGCTCATGTCTACATGACTAAAAACATTGTGCGCTCATTGGGCTGGCGGGTCAATAGCAATTTTGCTGTAATTTATACAATTTTGTAAACCGCAAATCGGCCAATCTGCAAAGCGGCCAACCCCAACAACTAGCTATTTCATTTTATTTGGGCAATTTGTAGGCCGCGTTCCCAGTGTTTTTTGGCTAGCGACGGTGGCAAAAAGTTGCTCAGTACAAAATAGTCGGCGTCGCGGCGCACCTGCCAGCCTTTTTTGCCAGTTAATAAGTGCTTGCGACCTTTGGCATCCACCTGGTCGACCACCGCCCATTCGGGTCCAATAGGCACCACCGCCAGCGGTGTTTGCGGCTGGTAAGGCACCAGATCCTGCCCCCTAACATAGCGTTTAAAGTTGGCAGCCAGCTGCAAGGCATCGCTAATTGCCGTCTGCGCCATGCCACTAAAAGGTGTGCTGGCAGCATCGCCCAGCACATATATATTGGGGTTGTTGGCCTGCAAATATTCGCCCACGACTACACGCTTTTTGGGATCAAGCGCAAATATATCGGGGTAGCGCTCAAAAAACGGATTAGCCCGACTACCAGCCGTCCAAACAATAACATCGGCCGGCAATATGCGGCCACCCTTTAGTGCGATATGGCGCGAGGTGCAGCGGTCAACTGCATGTCGGCCAATAAACTTAATGCCTAATTCTTTCAAACGCTCTTCGGCGGCGGCCGAAGCCCGCGGGCTCAGCATTGGCAAAACGTGCTCGCAGCGGTCAACTATAATGACCTTGGGTCTGGCTGCCTTGACACCATATTGTTCGGCAACAATCGAGGCAAAAGTTTCTATATCGCCAGCTAGTTCTACGCCAGTTGGCCCAGCGCCAACTATGACCACATCGCAATGTCCACCAGCACGTCTTAAAAACAACCTAAGCAATTTGCTGCGCAGAGCAATAGCGTCATAAATAGTGTACATCGATTCGGTGTGCTCACGAGCACCGCGCGTGCCAAAATATTCCTTTTCGTAACCTATTCCCAAAACCAAGGCATCATAGCCGTAGGTTTTGCCGCTCATGCCTTTAATTTCTTTGGTCGATGCCCTTAGCTCGGTCATCAAGTCGTTGACCACGTTGACGTCAGGCGAGCTATCAAAAACTTCGCGGAAGGGCATGACGACTTCTAGCGGCGAACGGCCGGTAGCGCTGCGATACAAAGCTCCGTGGTATTCTATCTGGTCATGGGGCGCCATTAATGTGACACTAAAGTTTTCATCATGGGCTAGTTCAAGAGCTAGCTTTACGCTAGCAAAACCACCGCCAACTGCAAGTATTCTTTTCTTTTTCATCATACTTATGTTTATTGGTATAATTGTAGCATATGAACGATCTAAAAAATATTATACAAGGCGAAGTAGACAGCTCGGCCGCTACGCGCCGCGCTTATAGCCGAGATGCTAGTATATTCGAAGTCACCCCTAGCGCCGTTATTCACCCTAAAAACGATCGAGATATCCGTAAACTAATCAACTATGTCACTCAACGACGCCGGGAAGGAGCCGATGTCTCACTAACCGCTCGCAACGGCGGCACGTGCATGTCGGGCGGGTCATTAACCGAAAGCTATATCCTAGACATGTCGCGGCATTTTAACAATATCGGCTACCTAGACAAAACTGCTCGGACCATCTGGGTCCAGGGCGGCGTCATGCATATCGACATCGAAAAAGCCACGCACCCCCATAAACTCCTGTTTGCACCGTATACTTCGTCGCGTGACATTTGCGGTATTGGCGGCATGATTGGCAACAACGCTTCTGGCGAGCAATCGGTCCGCTACGGTGCCACTAGCAAAAATGTCGGCAAGCTCAAGGTCGCCCTCAGCGACGGCCAAATTTACGAATTCGGCCCGCTCACCGTTAAGCAGCTAGAGGCCAAAAAGCAACTGCCAACTTTTGAAGGTCGGCTATACCGCGAAATGGACGCCCTACTCGAAAAAAATAAACACCTAATAGATTACGAACATCCCAGAACAGTCAAAAACGCCGCCGGCTATCCACTGTGGGAAATTTGGGGCGCTAGACAGCAGTATTTTAACCTAGCTCGTCTTTTTGTGGGCGCGCAGGGCACACTTGGCATTGTAACCGAGGCCGAGCTCAAGCTAGTGCCAATGTCCGAATACAAGCGCATGATTGTGGTGCCCATCGACCAACTGTCTGACCTGGCCGAAACCGTTCAGGTAGCAATGGATCATCACCCAATAACTTGCGAAACCTTCGACCATCACACATATGAACTAGCCGAAAAATACCACCCGGATGACGCCAAGCGAGCCCACATAGCTAAAGGCAAGCACATGGTGGTTATGGTTATATTCGACGGCGACAGTCAGCAACATGTCGATTCGGTTACCAAAAAAGCCCAGGCAGCCCTAGAAAAAATAGGCCGTAAGGTGCTGTGGGTAGATGACCAAGAGGTCGCCGAAAGCTTTTTGCTAATCCGCCGCAAAAGTTTCCGCATGCTACTAGAAAATCCCGACAAAAACCACCGCGCCATGGCCTTTTTGGAGGACACCATTGTGCCACTTCATATGCTAGACGAATACCTGGGCGCCCTAGAAGCCATCCTAAACGACTACAAATTAATCTACACCTACGCCGGCCACATTGGCGACGGCAGCGTCCGCCTAGTGCCGCTAATAAACATGTCCAAAGCCAATGCCACCGATACCGTCCTAGAATTAGCCACCCGCGTCAACAATCTGGCCATCGCCATGGGCGGGTCCATTAGTGCCGATCATAACGATGGTATTATTCGGACACCATTCTTGCCCCAATTTTTTGGCAATGACATGTACACTTTGTTTGCCCAAGTCAAAGAGCTGTTTGACCCCATGGGCATATTTAACCCCGGCAAAAAAGTCGGCGGCAGCCTAGAATACACCACCGACCATATCATCCGTAATAACGATTAATTTGGTGACCGCACGGGGAATAAGGCCTTTGGCCTTGCGGCTTGCGAGCCATACTCCAAGCAAGCTTGTGCGCGTGGCTCTAGCCTTCGAACCGGGGTTCGCTGGTTTCGCCAGAGCGAAACCTACCAAATTAAAACACCCACCTGTGGTGGGTATCTTAATTTGGTGACCGCACGGGGAATCGAACCCCGATTGCCAGGATGAGAACCTGGTGTCCTAACCGTTAGACGATGCGGCCATGAGTGAGTAAGGTGCAAATTATACTTGTATAATTTTATCTTGTGAGCAAATGGTCTCATACTTATAGTATGCGGCCATGATAAATATCAGGCAATCACAGAAAGTCGATTATAACACAAAAAAACTACTGTCACCACCGTACTCAGTCTGATATACTAACATCAGTAACCACAAGCAATTAAATGGGTATTTTATTTTTTATCGGTGGGATAGGTCTAGTTATCTCGGCAGTAGTGTTCGGGATATCTTTACTTTTACAAAAGTTACGGCAAAAGGGCGGCAGCGCCGGCCAAGCGCCAGCTAACAATGGCCTTCTGCATGAACAATTGCAGGCCGAAAAAGTTCAATCCGACATTATTTTAAGCTCCATAAATGACGGCGTTATTGTGGTCGACTCGGATCGAATTATTCGCATGTTTAACCCAGCTGCTGCTCAAATCACTGGCTGGCCGCAAGAAGTTAGCGGCCTGGCCTACAACACCGTCATAAAACTGACCGATCACAAAGGACACCCCTGTCAGGACGTAGATAACCCGTTCGAAAAAGTGCTAGAACAAGGCGAACCATTGCGCGAAGATAGCCTGCTTTTAGTGACCAAATCCAACAAAACACCTAATGTCGCCATCAGCCTGGCACCATTAATAAACGACGACAACGAAATCACCGGACTTGTCGGAGTTTTTAGAGACATCACCAAAGAGCGCCAAGCCGAAAGGCAGCGCGCCGAATTTATCAGCACGGCCAGCCACGAAATGCGCACACCGGTGGCAGCCATCGAAGGCTACTTGGCGCTGGCGCTAAACGAAAAAGTCAGCACCATAGACTACCGCGGACGACAATATTTGCTAAGGGCCCACGAAGCCACGCAACATCTTGGCACATTATTCCAAGACCTACTAACCAGTGCCAGGGCAGAAGATGGGCGTATTAGTAACCATCCAGTTGCCACCGAAATAAGCAGTTTTTTGGACAAATTAGTAGAAGATTTGCGTTTTGCCGCCCAGAAAAAAAACCTGCGGCTCGAATATATTGTGGGCGACAATAAGCAGCGGGCAACCCCACTCCCAACAACCGATGACGGCGAAGAAGTCGGCAGCACAAGGGTGCTCAAACCACTGTACTACGTTATGGTCGATCCTGAACGCTTGCGCGAAATTATAATAAACCTATTCGACAATGCCGTAAAATATACCAACCAAGGCGGCATATCGATTGGCCTAACCGGCGACGACGATATTGTCCAAATCTACGTTCGCGACACCGGTGCTGGCATAGCCACCGAAGACATACCTCATCTGTTCCAAAAATTTTATCGCATCGACAACCGTGCCACCCGCACAATTGGCGGCACCGGCCTAGGGCTTTTTATCTGCCGCAAAATAATTGAGCTTTATAACGGCCGCATCTGGGTAGAAAGCGAATTAAACAAGGGCAGCACGTTCTATATAGATTTGCCTAGAATATCGTCCAGCCAGCTTGTCGAGGCCAGTCAAAAAACTGCCAAAAATGCCGCTGCTACTAGCCAACCAAACGCCGAACCCAATATTATACGGCCCCAGTCGGCTAATTAATTATTGCGCTTTTTGAACCCTTTATTTTTGGTTGATAAAGTGCCCAAAAACCATGGTATAATGCTAATAAGTTAACATAAGCGCACGAAGGATTAACCTAGTATGGCAAAAATCATGTTGGTCGAAGACGACAATAATCTGCGAGAAATCTACGGCGCGCGCCTACTGGCAGAGGGCTACGAAATTGTCTCGGCCAAAGACGGCGAAGAGGCTCTAGCCTTAGCTGTTAAAGAAAAGCCCGACCTAATCATCAGCGACATCATGATGCCCAAAATTAGTGGTTTTGACATGCTAGACATACTGCGCAGCACCCCCGAAACCAAAGAAACCAAAGTAATTATGATGACCGCCCTTAGCCAGGCCGAGGACAAAACTCGGGCCGACAAGCTGGGTGCTGACCGCTACCTTGTTAAGTCCCAAGTCACACTAGAAGATGTCGTCCAAGTAGCCCAACAGGTCCTGGATGGTCAAACAGCTCCGGCTCCAGTAGCCGCACCAGCAGCTACCAGCAACGACGGCATAAGTACCGCTATACCTACGCCAACCGATAGTTCTGTAGATGCTCCAACTCCAACTCCAGTCATAGATGGCGTCAGTAACGCTACTATTGTCGAGCCAGCCGCGGCTCAGGATGCTGCCGCACCGGCGCCAACACCAACACCTACTAACGATCAGGTTCTGGCCAGCGCAGTAGCTGCTGTCAGCCCAGCACCGGTGGTTAACGAACAAGTTGTAGCACCCACCCCCGTGCCAAACGATGCTGCTGGTGCTTCGATTGCAGCTGTGCCCAGCGTCCCAACAGCAGCACCGGCCGCTACACCCGACGACAGCAAAACTAGTGTTCACAACAAAGTAATTACACCTATTAATGACTTGTCGCAACAAGGCAGTAACTTGGAGGCTCTAATAGCACAGGAAGAAGCCAAAGAAACCAAAATCAAAGCTGCCACTTCGGCGGCCGTACCTACCGCTCAGGCAGTGATCAACCAAGTCAGCGAGCAAGAAGCCAGTTCCGAACAAGCCGTTATAGACAAACCACAAACCATCCCGCCTAACCCAACTAACCCCAATTAGTAATTAGTAATTAGTAATTAGGCCTTTATGCGCATCAACGCCCACATCGCTCGAGTTAGCAACCTTTCTAGGCGAGCGGCCGATAGCGCTATTGCCGATGGCCGGGTAAGCGTCAACGGGCAAGCACCAGCAGCCGGACAGCAAGTAGCACCAGATGACCAAATTATTCTGGACGGTCATTTATTACCAGAGCTACCAGAACAACCAAAAAACACCTTAGTAATGTTCAACAAACCAGTTGGCTACGTTTGCTCGCGAAGCGGGCAGGGCAGCCAAACCATTTATAGCCTGCTGCCCAGCAGCCTGCAGCATCTCAACCCTGTTGGCAGGCTAGATAAAGACAGCTCCGGTCTGCTGCTTTTGACCAACGACGGCCAGCTACTTCAGTCACTAGCCCACCCCTCGCATAATAAGTCCAAGCTGTATGTCGTGAACCTAGATAGGCCGTTAAGCCCCCAAATTATAGCCAAACTAGCCCGCGGGGTAGACATTGGCGAACCTAGGCTCAGTCGCATAAAAATTAGGCCAGTAGATGCCAACAATCAACGCTGGGAGGTCGAGTTAACCGAAGGGCGAAATCGACAAATCCGCCGCAGCTTTGCAGCTGTTGGCTTTAAAGTAATCGCCTTGCACAGAATCAGTTTTGGCAGCTATAAACTAGGCGACTTAGCTTTTGGTGCTCATACAATTTTAAAACATCCAGCCTAAATAATCCAAAAATTACAGTGGTCGCAGTGGTCAAACTTTAGCGATTAAAGTCTTCGGGCTTGAGCCAGCGCAAGCCAGCTGGCAATGCCGGGCTGTCTTTACCTGGAAATAAGGCACCCGAAACACTAATGTCCAATGCTTCCATCCCAGCCGGGGTTAGAACATCAAAGACAGGCACGGCTCTACCCGTTTCCTCTCTATGCGTAGGCACTTCACAAGCTAATTCGCCAGGTTTATCGGCATAGTCTGGAGTGGCTTTTTTCTGTGATGTTGGGTCTGGTATCTTGTTATTAATTGCCGCCTGTCCAAGTTGGCTAAGTGTACGATCCGCATCTGACGACACTTCGACTACTATCAGACCTTCGTAGCCAATAGGGCAAGCATACATATCTTGGCCCCAGCCATGACTACGGAGCGCGTCCAGACCTTCAGAGGCCAGTGCTAAGCCACTGCCAGCAAGACCCAGCGTCAGGCCTCCTAAAATCAGCCTGTCGATTGGGCCTAAACTGCGCAAGCGCAAATTAGTATTACGAAGTTGTTCTCTCACCTTTGTTGCCACTATTTCCTGTTATATAACAATTACGTGTTTTAGTCTTGATTAAAAAACTTTGTAATTATATCATCAGGACTTGTTTTTAGCAAATGGTGCATCGAAGAAACATCTTTTTCGCTGATCGGCGCTCCAACCATATTAGGACCTTCGGCCAAAACAGCTTCGGTTATGATGGTTTTATGGACCGAAACTCCAGCGTCCTGCAAGATTGTATCTATAAAGCTATCTATCTTATTGACAACTACAATTTTGCATAAAAGGCATCTAAACCGATATGACTCGTGTAGCAGTCGATTCTCGTCGGTCACAATATTTTCGATCATAATATCCCTAGATCTAAGGGCCATATCGCCACAATCTTTATGGGTAACTATTATTTCTGCCATATTGCTGCATATGGTAATGCTTCGGCCATTGTTATGTCAATATCCTTTATAATAAAAAGCTTTATTTTACAAATTTGTCTACCTCTGTTATAATAGTCACTTATGAGTAAAAAACGTCTACCCATTGTGGCCATAGTTGGCCGCGCCAACGTTGGCAAGAGTAGCCTGTTTAACGCTATTTTAGGCCGCCGCGAAGCCATTGTAGCCGACGAGCCAGGCACCACGCGCGACAGCGTTTGGGCCAAGGCCAACCACGACGGTCACGATTTCTGGCTTATAGACACCGCTGGCATGAAGGACGCCGAAGACGATTTTGAATTTACTATTCAGGAGCAAATTACCCAGGCCGCCGACAGCGCCGATGTCATCTGGGTGGTCATAGAGGCACCGGCCGCCATCACCGAAGAAGATCGCCGCGTGACCAAGCTGGCTCTGCGCAGCAAAAAACCGGTCATGTTGGTGGTTAATAAAGTCGACAAAGCACCGCGGGCTCAGCCAGAAGATTACCAGCGCCTTGGTATTAAGCCAATTATTCTAACCGCTGCCAAGCAAAACCTTGGGGTAGGTGTTTTACTCGACGAACTGGCCGCTGTCATACCTCAAGTTACCGAATACGACGCCGACGACCGCCTGCGCCTAGCCATTTTAGGCCGGCCCAACGTCGGTAAATCGCGCCTGTTTAATACTCTAGCCAAAAAGCAGCAGGCGGTCGTCGCCGACCGCGCTGGCACCACGCGCGACATCAACCGAACAGTCATAAAATTCCAAAAACGCGAAATCGAACTTCTAGACACCGCTGGCATAAGACGCAGCGGCAAAATTAACCCCGGCGTTGAGCGCTTTAGCGTTATCCGCAGCTTGTCGGCCATCGAGCAAGCCGATGTCTGCCTGCTGGTCATGGATGTCAACGAGCTCCAGGTAGCCCTCGACCAAAAAATCGCCGGCATGATTAAAGAAGCCGGCAAGGGCCTAATACTGGTCATTAGCAAATGGGACAGTCTAGACGAAAAAACACCGTTCAGCCGCGATCAGCTGGCTGCCAAGCTGCGCCAGGATTTTGACTTTGTGCCTTGGGCGCCGGTAATTGTTACTAGCTCGGTAACCGGCCAAAATGTTGCCCAAATATTTGAACTAACCATGCAAATCGACCAACGCCGCAATCAGCGTCTGCAAACCGCCGATCTTAACCGGTGGCTACGTAAAGTCGTTGCCAGCCACCCGCCAGCCGGCCTCAAAAACCGTGCCCCCAAACTCAACTACATGGTTCAGGAAGACGACAACCCCATTCCAGCCTTCAAAATTTTTGGCAGCCATACCCGTTTTGTTCACTGGAGCTACCGGCGCTACCTAGAAAGATGCCTTCGCGAGCAATACGACTACGCTGGCTCGCCAATCCAATTATGGTTCATAGAAAAACACGACACCCACAAACACGGCGATCGCAACCGACCACCACGCAAAACCGTCAGCTACTAATTTTTTGGGTTATACTATAGCCAATGGGATTATTTGCAAAACGACCGGTTCCCGCCAGCCAGGCGCCACTTTACACAATTGGCGTTCAAAAAACCATGCTGCTGGTCGGTTTAGGCAATCCTGGTCGCCAATACGACGGCACACGCCACAACATTGGCTTTGACTGTCTAAGCAGCCTTGTAGCCAGCCACAGCGAGTTTAGCCAAGGCCAGGCCGAGCCCTGGATAACCAAAAAAGATCTAAACTGCCTACTAGCCAGCGGCACCATAGGTAACACTCGAGTTATAGCCATAAAACCGACCACTTTCATGAACGACAGTGGCCTAGCTGTCGGCGCCACGCAACATTTCTTTAAAATACCCTCCAGCGCTACCATAATTGTCCACGACGAGCTAGACGTAGCGTTTGGCATGCTACGCAGCCAAATTGGTGGCGGCAGTGCCGGGCACAATGGTCTAAAATCCATAATTTCACACTGTGGGCCAGATTTTGGACGTATTCGGATCGGAATCGGCCCCAAAAATCCTCCACAAATAGACAGCGCCGATTTTGTACTAGCCAAATTTAACACCACAGAACAAAATAATTTAGCCGATATAAAAAAAGAGGTTGTCTCCTTGTTGATCGAAGCTGTTGTTTCTGGACAGGGCCTGGCCACGACTAGCCGGCATATCTAACGTCAGGATTAGCTAGGTCAATTAATAGTATTTTTCTGTTCCATTCTGTTGGCATCATACCTGGTTTAGCTACTACAAAACCGTAATGCCAAGATTGGAGCTTTAACTTTGGCTGGGCGTTGACCGAGGCGACGTTTTGCCGCAGGAGTATAGCGTCGCCAGGCCCGTATTCGGTAACATAAGATGATTGCCGCTTGGTACACACTCCGTTTAAATCCCCAAAACGCTCATCATCGGCTCCAAACAGCGCTTTGGCCCCAGTTAAAGGCAATACCAGGCTAAGTCCGTCCTTGCCATAAGCAGGCGGATCAAGATGAGACACAATTGTCTGATTATAGGCACTAGTATTTTGTACATAAGCAATTTCGGCCGAAACACTCCAGGTGTTTTTGGCGTCGTGGCATAAATAGGTTATAAATTGAGCAATTTCCGGTATCTTGGCGGCCAAAAGTTCTGCGTCAGATGGACACCTTTCTTGTAAACGCTCCAAAGAAGTTTTTCCTAAGAAACCATTAATTTTAGCCGCACCGTGCTCGACTGATTGCTCAATCGCCTGATGGCAAAGACTGTCAAAACCATTATCGAAATACACTTTTGGAGATAGTAGGTTGTCGGGTAAATTATCTGTCATAAAACTGTCGCATAAAATCAACAAAAAGAGCCTCTAGAGGGGGTGGGCACCGCTAGAGGCTCATTTCAAGAGGCAAATACCCCGGTTCGTTGGCCCACCGCCGGGATTACCTCTATAAACCACCCTTCAACCCACCCGGTGAAGCGTCGATGTCCAAAACTCCATAAAGACTCGCGCCGCCTGGTTTATCCGAGGATAAACGAGGTCATACTGACGTACTCACACTGATTGGGGTCGGTCCAAAATGCGAAAACGCAATCTGGAACAGACATCAGGTTAAAGGGGTTAGTTTGTCTTAGAGCGCTGCCCAATCCGGCTAACCGGAGGCAGCGAAAAAAAGTGGAGGGTAACAACTTTGGCTCGCGCGCTCTAAAACAATCTAACACTTAGCAATTATTACGATAATTTAACAATTATTTAACAACTGCCGGTTAGAATTTGGGGTAGAAGGTACGTGGTATCTGCAAGCAATGCTTATACAGAATCACAGTTTGCGATTTTAGCAAATAAATGCCTTTATGTCAATACTAAAAATAAATTTTGTTAAATAATCAATACAATGTCATGGCATTACTTGCATGGCACATAAGCATGATGAGTATCAATAAATCACCAGCAAAAAGTCAGTACCACCCTATAAACCCGGCAAGTTTGGGGCAATTAAACCTGGTCCAACCAGCGGTTAAACAACTGTGGTATATGGGTCTAGATCCACTCCGTCTGCTAGGCGGCCCAACAGTTGCTATTGTAGGCAGTCGAGCAGTTAGTAGCTATGGTCGATGGGTAACTAATTATATTGCGAGTGGGCTAGCATTAAAAGGCGTTACTATTGTTAGTGGCCTAGCCATCGGTGCCGACTCGCTGGCGCACCAGGCGGCTATTGCAGCCGGTGGTCATACCATAGCCGTATTGCCATGTGGCATTGAGCATGTTTATCCATCTAGCCACCAACCATTGGCTCATCAAATACTGTCGCAAAAGGGCAGTCTAGTAAGCGAGTACGGACCAGGGGAGTCAGCTAACCCAGGCCGCTGGCAATTTGTGGCTAGAAACCGTATTATAGCTGGCCTTGCCCAGGCAGTAATCATTACAGAAGCAGCTCAGCGTAGTGGTAGTTTGCACACAGCCGAGTTTGCACTGGAGCTTGGCATAGATGTTTTTGCTGTGCCTGGCAATATTAACAGTCCCACTAGCCAAGGAACCAACAAGCTAATAAGGCAGGGAGCAATACCCGTCACCAGCTTGCAAGATATTCTAGATATTATCGTTCCAAACGCCGTGCCAGCTCAAGAACTGCCGCTACCCAAAGACCAAGTCCAGGCTAAACTACTCCAACAAATTCGCTCTGGCATAATATATACAAACGAATTGTTAGAAAAATCAGCGTTACCTCTGCGCCAAGTGCAGCAAGCCTTAACCATGCTAGAGTTGTCTGGCCACATAAGAAGCTTAACTCCTGGGCAATGGTCGGCACTCTAAATTTACCAAAACTAAGGCAACTACTACTTGACCAATAGGTAGCTAATCGTGTAAGGTAAGGCGCTGTTGCATTTGCACACAAATGCCGTTAAGATAAAGATTCGTATAAACATGAGTAAAAACCCCGCCAATTTAGTAATAGTAGAGAGTCCGGCCAAGGCAAAAACTATCGAAAAGTACCTGGGTCCTGATTTTCATGTCCTAAGTAGTATTGGCCATATTAGGTCAATCGCCAAAAAAAATCCAGATGGTTCGCCACCAATAGATATAGGTAATGGCTTTAAGACCACCTACCAAATCGACCCCGAAAAAAAGAAAGTCATTGCCGAACTCAAAAAAGCCGCAAAATCTGCTCAGGCAGTTTGGCTAGCAACCGATGAAGACCGCGAAGGTGAAGCAATTGCTTGGCATTTATGCGAAGTCCTCAAGCTGGATCCAAAGACCACCAAACGAATCGTTTTTCACGAAATAACAAAAGATGCTATAACAAAATCAATCAAGCAGCCGCGTACGGTAGATATGAGCTTAGTAAAGGCCCAGCAGGCCCGGCAAATTCTGGACCGCATTGTGGGCTTTGAGCTCAGTCCAGTTGTCTGGCAAAAAGTACCAGGAGGCAAAAGTGCCGGCCGTGTCCAGAGCCCAGCCGTGAGGTTATTGGTTGAACGCGAACGGGAAATTCGTGCTCACCAAAGCTCTAGCCAGTTCAAAGTAACGGCTAGTTTTTTGCACAAAAAACAAGATTTTAGCGCAGAATTATCCCAACGATTCGATACCGAACAGCAGGCAGCAGCTTTTTTGGCTGGCCTAAACAACCAAGATTTTGTCGTATCCTCTGTAACCCAAAGCCCAGCTACTCGCAACCCTGGGGCTCCGTTTACCACCAGCACTTTGCAACAAGAAGCTAACTCTAAACTGGGTTTTAGCAGCAAAGCCACAATGGCAGCTGCTCAAAAGCTATACCAAGAAGGTAAGATCACCTACATGCGTACCGATAGCGTCAACTTAAGCCAACAGGCAATTGCCAGCGCTGCCAGCTTTATAGAAAAAGAATACGGCAAACAATACGTTCAGACCCGTAATTTCCGCACCAAAAATTCCAGCGCCCAAGAAGCTCACGAAGCTATCAGGCCAACCAACATAGCTCTTCAAAAAGCTAGCAGCGACAGTTATAACCAAAAATTATACGATCTAATACGCCGTCGCACACTCGCTTCGCAGATGTCACCAGCCAAGCTCGAAAAGACCGTTATTACCATACCCGTTAATTCAGACTCAGATAAAAACATTAACACCAAGTCAAACACTTCCTTCGAAGCCAAAGGCGAAGTAGTTATTTTTGACGGATTTCTTAAGGTTTATAATGCCACCAAAAAAGATAGTAGCCTAATATTGCTACCGCCAGTAGCCAGTGGAGATCCGCTAACCTTAGAGCAAGCAACGGCTCGACAGGTTTTTGCTCGACCACCAGCTCGCTACAGCGAAGGTAGCTTAGTCAAAAAATTGGAGGAACTGGGGATTGGCCGCCCCAGCACATACGCCACGATTATCGACACCGTTCAAACTCGTGGCTATGTGCAACGAGGCGAAAATGAAGGAGTTGAGCGAGATATTATCGTGCTTAGCTACTCGCCAAGCAGCAAAAATAAATTAGCAAATAACCAGGTCGTAGAACGCAGCATCGAACAAGAAAAATCAGGATCTGACCGCGGCAAATTAGTACCGACCCCTAGCGGAGAACTCATTAGCGATTTCCTAACCAAGCATTTTACCAACATCGTCGATTATGGATTTACCGCCCATGTAGAAGAAGATTTTGATCAAATTGCCGAAGATAAGCTAGAGCGCAACACCATGCTCCACAATTTTTATCAGCCATTTCACAAGTTAATAGAGCAGTCGGGCAGCATAGACCGAAGCAGTGTAGGTGAGAGCCGACAAGTGGGCATCGACCCCAAATCGGGCAAACCAATTATTGCTCGATTCGGACGTTTTGGGCCCATGCTGCAGCTAGGAGCCACCGAAGACGAAGCCGCCAAGCCACACTTCGCACCATTGCCGGAAGGCACTCGAATAGATACCGTAACATTGGAGCAAGCAACTAAAGCTTTTGAACTACCACGGTTAGTTGGTCAAACCAAAGATGGCCAAGAAATCAAAGCCAATATTGGGCGTTTTGGGCCGTATATTCAGGTTGGCAAATTATTTGTCAGCATTAAACCAGAGGACCCACATCGGATTAGCCTGGCTAAAGCTCAAGAGCTATACGATGCCAAGCTGGCTGCCGAAGCGGCCAAGAACATTGCCGATTTTGGTAACGGCTTAAAAGTCTTGAATGGGCGTTTTGGGCCGTACGTAACCGATGGCACCAAAAATGCCAAGATTCCTAAAGATGTCGATGCCAAAACCGTTGATGCCGAGCAGGCTAAAAAATTATTGGCCGAAGCGCCAGCTCGCAAACGACCAGCTCGTGGCGTCCGATCAACTGCCCGAACAACTAGACAAACAGCAAAAAAGTCCACAAAGTCTAGCGGCAACCGCAGCCGTAAGCCTAAAAAGGCCGCTTAGCCTACACTAATCTTGCCGCGCTAGCACTCGTCGGATTAAAGGCGGTATCATTGGAGCAGCTTCTTCGGCAGAAGCCACCACTGTTGGGGCATGCTTATCTAGTTTGGCATAAACCATAGTTACTTTTTGGTAAATAACAGCCAAATGCTGCTCCACGAGGTGATTGTCAAAATATAAATCTCCTTCAACGGCAATATGATAAACCGGTAATGACACTTGCTGAGCGCACAAATCCATTTTAAACATTTCTCGACCAACAAACATATAAGTCCGCACATCGTTAGCATGCCACAAGTTTATTTCGAACTCTATTCTTTTATCTCTTTCGGCGGGCGAAGCATCCTTCATCTTGGCGTGCTTATCGGCCACCGACAAGTAGGCCCGTCTTATAAAAAAGGGATGCAAAGCCACATAGCGAGCCCAAGTAGCTGGCAGGCGACCAGAAAAAAATCTAGAACCAGCGCCTAGCAGCAACCTAGTTCGGCGTCTAAATTTAAATTCTTCGTGATTGACCATGCCGACTGCGCTGATCAAAATATCAACTTTCTTGGTTACTTCAGGATATTTTTGCAACATCCTGGTTGTGACGGCAAAGCCAAACGAAAAACCAATAATTGTAATGCGCTTACGCTTATAGCGCCATTTAATAAAAGTAGCCAAATAGTCCGCCAGATTATCGACAGTCGGTTTTTGACCTATCTTATAAAGACTGTCCATGCCACCAAAACCCGGTAGGTCTGGCATAGTTACGGCCCCATAACGATTAAGCACCTGAATAAGTCCACCTTGTCGCTCCAGACTAGCATGATGACCATAGACAAACAGTATTTCGCGCGATTTTTTCTTGCCCTTAGCGGGCACGCGCATCATCCGACCCTCAAGGCCGTTAATGCACAGCGGCTCAATATAATCGGCGGGATTAAAATCTTTTGTTCTGGCCATTATAAAAATGTACGTTAAAACGATGGTGTTTGGCAAGGCTTTACGATGTAGAAATTACATATAGAGTCGCTCACGAACCCGATTAACTCGCCAGTTGAGTGACGGTTTTGCCATAGCAGACCTTAAACGTACAGATGATTCAGCCTTATTTGACTGCTGCGCACCAGATAATTTAACCCGTCCAACATCTTTGGTTGCAGGGTAGCCGGCAGGGATATCATTAAGTTGCACGTTAACCGACGGTTTATGACCGAGCCAACCAAAAATTGTCAAATCCTTGGTGGTCACAGCTTCGGCACCAGAACCCCATGCCGAGCGGTAAACAGCTACAACACTGCCCATAGGCAA
Source organism: uncultured Candidatus Saccharibacteria bacterium (assembly GCA_964630055.1). Lineage (GTDB taxonomy): Bacteria > Patescibacteriota > Saccharimonadia > Saccharimonadales > CAZVRA01 > CAZVRA01. The sequence goes on along the minus strand of CAZVRA010000002.1, from coordinate 104,341 downwards.
AACTGTTCGTTGGCCAAACTGCGCCTTGCCATCATGCAAAATTTTTCGGGCCGATAGCAACGCCGAATCTAGGTGCGGCGCTCCAACTACTGCCGCTATAACAGTGGTTTTTAAGCCGCCAGGGTATTTGTAGGTAGCCGACCCCAAAAAACAACCACCGGCCTCGTCTGTATTGCCAGTTTTGATACCGTTGATCTGGATGTCATCATCGGCAGCGCCAAGAATAATATTAGTATTAACAATTTCGCCAGCAACCGGCACTATGGCTTGTTTTTGAGCAACAATCTCAGCTAAAACTGGTTGCGACAACACAGCTTGGCCCAGTTTTATAAGGTCCGCCGCCGTACTCCGACTTTTAGGGGAAAACCCGCTAGCATCAGCCACAGAGGAGTTGGTCATGCCCAAAGACTGCAAATTGTCGTTGGCTGCTTTAAGATAATCACTCATAGAACCATAAGCCCATACGGCCAGTGTGTCAGACATATTGTTGCCCGATGGTAGCAACAAACCTTGCAAGGCTTGGTATTGGTTTAGTTGCATGCCTGGCGCCACAGCCACAACTGAACCGCCTCTGGAGTAGTAATCATGGTAGCTATCTAAATCTTGCTGAGTAATTGGTATGTTAGGCCCAGATTGACCGGCAGCCAAAGGATGTTTTTTTAAAATAGTAAGTGCTGTTATGAGCTTGGTGACGCTAGCAATAGGACGAGCCTGCTCAGCTGACGCAGGTTGTTTTGCAAGTAACCCCTCATCCAATGATCCAAAAGCAGCCTGCCCGTAACCGGGCCAAGGTAGTGCCGGAACCGTCTGAGCAGTCTTAAACGAACGCACCTCTGGACGAACCAGTGGCGGGAAAGCTAAAAAAAAGACTAGTCCAGCACCAATGTAGCCAATTAAGGTCATGACCAGAATGCCGCACAATGCTTGCGTTAATCGGCTCCAACGTCGACGATTCCGAACAGGTACCTTGCGAGGCTCGATTATACGCATATGTTTATACAATTCTATGCTAAGTTTTTATATTTGTGATTTTAGTTTTGGCTAGGGCGGAGGGATTCGAACCCCCGAATGCTGGGACCAAAACCCAGTGCCTTACCACTTGGCCACGCCCTATTAAAATGATTAACAAAAATTGATCAATAATTGCCAAACACGTTCTATATTTTAACATGTTTTTAGTATCTTGGGGCTAATTTGGGGCTAATTATATTATGCGTTCATGAGTGATCGACCATTAGAAAAAGATTTTTGGCAAAATTTAACAATTATTTAACATTTGGCTGGCATACTATAGACACTGCGCAGATTAGCTATAATAAGGCCAGCAAAAGGAGCCTTAGTTAAAAAATGAAAATACTTATTATCGAGGATGATACGAGCTTAACGCTAGCCCTTTATAGGGCGCTTGGGCCTAATTATGCGCTCGATACTGCCCAGTCGGCCATGTCCGGCATACAAAAAGCCGAAACTAGTAGTTACGACGGCATCCTTCTAGACCTCAATCTGCCAGATATGCCCGGTCTCAAAGTTTGCGAGCACTTACGAAGTCTTGGCATTCAAACGCCTATTCTAGTCATCAGCGGTGAAGCTAAAATAATTAGCAAGGTTATTTTGCTAGATAGCGGTGCCAACGATTACCTAACAAAGCCATTCAGTCTAGACGAATTAAGAGCCAGGCTCAGAGCCATGCTTAGAAACCGAGATAGCAGCTATTGTCGTAGCAGGATGTCTATTGCCGATCTTACCTTGGATAGCACAAATCGCAAAGTCGAGCGAAGCGGCAACCCCATAGAATTGCGCCGCAAAGAATTCGATATACTCGAGTATCTGATGCAAAATGCTGGAATCGTAGTGTCAAGAGCAAGTTTGGCGGCCCATATTTGGTCAGACGAATCTGACACCGGCCTCCATACCATAGACGTCCATATCAAACATCTCAGGGACCGTGTCGACAGACCTTTTGGCCGTAACCTCATAAAGACGGTCCATGGCATGGGATATCGTATTGAGCTACCGCCAAGAACAATAAGTAAAAAACACTAACTTACTAACCGATCTTTTCGAATGACGTAAAAACTATAATTAATAGGAGTAGCCATGAAAAACCAAGCACTAGAACAAATTCTTCTTCAGCCAGAATTGCGTACAACCGAACAAATGCAAGCGGCTGGAATTAACAACCTATTAGAGCAAAGTTTACCCTGGTCCCAAGAATAAACAATTGATAGTTAATATATCCGCCCCCTATACTAGGGAGTAATGAGACAAAAATTGCGTCAGAAACTACTGTCACCCAGGTCAGCATCAGATCCAGATTGTTACCGCCGCGAGCTAATAACCAACTTACTATTAGCCGGGCTGACAACTGCCGGAATAATGGCCATCATCGTATCGGCAATTAACCGATTCACCGAATCGGTGCCAAATCCAGAAAGCTCCATTGGTATACTCTGCATCTTCACTGCAAGTCTATGCTTTTTCTGGTATTTGTCGCGTCGAGGACATTACAAAATAGCTGCGACAGCACTATTTGCACTCCTAGAAGCTTACGGTATTCATTTAGTACTAAAATGGAGCTTCAACTTGCCAATGGCACAGCTTCTACTATGTCTATCAATAGTCATTGCCGGAGTCCTAATCAGTGCAAAGTCTGGATTGTTGGTGGCAATAATGCAATCTATGGCAATTTGTATCATTGCCTGGTTGCAAGCCAACGGGCATCTTAGCCCTAACTATAGTTGGCTAAGAGCCAAGTTAGAAGCTGCCGATGCCTTAGGTTTTGCGCTGGTCTATAGCGTTATTGCGCTCGTAAGTTGGTTAGCTAACCGAGAAATAGACCAGTCCCTAAAACGTGCCCGCACATCAGAACGTAAATTATTGGAGCAAAGAGACCAGCTTGAGTTAACAGTCAAAAAGCGCACCAAAGAACTCGAAGAAGCCCAATTGTTAAGGATTATGGAGCTTGAACGGTTTGCCGAATTTGGCAGATTAAGTGCTGGCTTAATCCACGACATAGCTAACCCGCTGGCCGCCGCCACTATTAATCTTGACCACCTACAATCTAGACAGGTCAGGCGCACAACAAACAAAAAGCAAGCCTTAGCACAAACCGTGGCTAGTCTTAGAACAATTGAATCATACATAAGTGCCGCAAGGCACCAACTTAAACAAGAAGCCAACCATCATAAATTCCGGATTGATGCAGAGATAAAACAAATACTAAACATCATCGAACATCGCGCCCGTTCGGCAGACGTAAAACTAATATACACTTCGCTATCACCCACAAACTTAACCATTAAAGGTAATTCTGCAAAGTTCTGTCAGCTAATTGGCAACCTTATTGCCAATGCCATAGAATCCTACAGCCTTCAGCCTAATTCTAAAAAACAAAAACCACAAACCGAAAAAAGACAGGTAAAAATTACGGCCAAAATTAACAAAACCATGCCTGGCTTTGTAGAAATAGCAGTTCGTGACTGGGGCCAGGGGATACCCGAGGATCGGCTAGATCAGATATTTAAACCGTTTTTTAGCACCAAAAAATCGGCTCAACCCAATATGGGCATTGGTCTACACCTTGTAAAACAATTTGTCGAACAAGATTTTGCTGGCAATATATCTGTTACTTCAAATCCATCTGATGGCACCAGATTTACTGTTAATTTATGCCAAAATCCTATGTCAATCAAATCGTCAACAAAAACCATGACGCCCGACATACTATATGGATCACCAAATTATCATGAGCAATCTAACCATAATCAAGCTACTAGAACTCCAGGTAAACTCCCCAAATCATCACAATAGTGCCCAAACCCAAGCTCAAATAGTCAAATGGCTTATTAAAAACGAGGCAAAACCAGGTGGCCCATACAGGTTAGCTCGACGCCAATCATCATTAAATGATTGGCTTGATCCAGCCACCGTGCAGCTAAACGCCCTGATCGCAATCTACCTCAATAGGCAAGGGGTAAGCTTATTGCCGCTAAACAGTTTTTTGGACCAAGCTATTAAAAACACTAGTTTACTCAGTAGCCAGTCTTATGATAAAAATCATAAAAATTATTTAGCCGCGTGGCATAAACAAAAAATATCAAATCCGCAAAACACACCAAAGTATATTAAGCAAACAACCAAAAAGCAGACTCCCTACATTATCGCCAGCCAAACACATGACCGGTCTTTGCATAACCTGATAGCCGGCTACCAATTGACACTTTCCAGGCTGCAAAGCACCCACCAATCACATCAAATAGCCACCATTGCTGACATTATCAAAAATGCCTTTGGCCTTGAAGTCGAGCAAAACACAGTCGATGCCCTAAACTTAGGCAGCATCAATGGTTGGCTGGCTTACATGCTATACGATGATTTTATTGATAACGACAGGCCACTTGAGCGATACATGCTAAGTGTTGCAAACTACGCCCTTAGGTTGGCTTATAAATATTTTAGGCAAGCTCTGCCAGAAAATTTGCTTTTCCAAAATAGGCTAGACAGCTGGCTAAACATAACCGACGAGGCAAATGCCTGGGAACAATTAAACGCCCAAGCCAAAAGCTTGCCGGGTCAGAAATTTTACTTAAAAAGTCTGCCAAATTACGGTGATCTGTCGCATTTGGCTTGGCGCTCTTACGGTCACATCCTAGCTCCAATAGGGATTTTAGAAGCAGCCGGTGCCACCAATAAAATAGCTGACGTAACGCAGTACTTTCATCACTACTTGATCTGTCGGCAGCTAAGCGATGACCTCAAAGACTGGCAACAAGATATGCAGCGCGGTCGTGTCACCATAGTTATTCAAAAACTGCTGACCGCCCGGCGCAAATCCGCTTGGCCAATTATATATTCGGCCAACCCAGGCAAGTTGAGTAGGGAAATGACCCCTGAAATTATTATCGAGCTGGCAATGTTGGGCATAAAGCACTGCCAATTGGCCACAAAATTTATTACCTCTGCCAAGCCTATCCATCCAGAACCTCTTATAATGCCAGTTGACGAGCAACTAAGTTTTTACAAAAATTTAATATCTAGCGTTAAACAACAAAACAAATTTTTTAAATATTTTTAAATATCTAGATATTTAAATCTTACCTAAAAGCCTAACTCCCATTACCAGTAATTTGCCATCGTATTGACCAGCTCATAACTCTTATGGTTGAATATAGACATGACCAAAGCAAAAAAGTTAAGTCGACTTAGGCCGTCGCTGGCCCTGGTGTGCAAAATCCACTTCATATTAGCGTTTGCATACACGGTTCAGCTTATTGCCTTCCACTCGAGCCACTTAATTACGCCTGACATTGTCCTAAAACGAGGTTTGGCGGTGGCCATTCTTACAATTGTTAGCATAGTAGCCTGGTTTTTTTCGCGCAGCAACCTCGCCAGGCCAGGCACCGAAAGGGCATGGGTTTGGATATTAATAATAACCGACATTGCATTTGCAGCTACCAACATCTACCTACAGAGGGGCATGGCCAGTCGTGCAATAATTCTGTTTGGCTTGCCAATTATTACTGCATCGCTGCTGCGGAGCAAGTCAGCCCTCATAACCGCCAGTGTATTAAGTGCGGTTGTCTATATGACCACGGCTCTGGCTTATTTTGTACTCAACTTTAACGAAGGCTATAACATAGAACTGTACGGCGAAACAATTTTTTATGCTGTATTCCTACTTTTGCAAGGCCGTCTTTTGTGGGCGTTAATGCGCAGCAAAGAATAAAAAATAATAAAATAGGTTTTAGGCGGCGGAAGGCGTAGTTTCTATAGTCACGACGTCTTTTTCGACTAAATGACCGGCATTGTCGATTGAATATTTAATTATATTGCCAATCGGCATTTCTATTTCTGCTATACCGCTATCGCTAACTCCTTCTATGTGCTTCATGAGCGAGCGAATAGCATTGCCATGAGAAACAATCAAGACAGTTTTGCCCTCGGTCAATTTGGGCACAATTTTTTTCTGGTAAAAGGGCACGACTCGATCAGAAACCATTTTTAGCGTTTCGCCACCTGGCACCGGGTAATCCCAATCTCGTCGCACATGGTTAAATGCTTCTTCGCCAATCATGTCGCGCACCTGCCACTTGTTTTTGCCCGTGTACTGGCCATAGTCACGCTCGTTTAGAGCTTTTGACCGTTCAAATGGCACATCGAACTGTTGCGAAGCCCCTAAAATACCTTCTAGTGTCTCCAGAGCCCTAATTTGCTGCGAAGTATAGGCCTGATCGATCTTGATGTCCGCAAAAGCACGGCCCAAAAGGGCAGCTTCATGAAAACCTTTTTCGGACAAATGAACATCCCTAGAGCCGGTCCAAACACCAAGAGCGTTCCATTCCGACTCACCATGACGCACCACATAAAGCGTACCGTTTTCGGCAGATGGAGCTTTAACAACATTGCCAGAACGGCCGGCAAGATAATTTTTAATATTATCAGCAGTAGTCGAATTTATCCTGTAAATAGCCTCAGCGGTGTTGAATGCGTTGTGACTAGTCAAAATTACATTGGGCATCTTTAGCAAAATATCAATTTTTAGCTGATGTTCTAACTGTTCTTCTGGCGCACGCTCATTGCGCATCAGCGCCAACGATTCTTGCACCGAAAGCAATTTCTCGCCTTCTAGTACGTCCAACGCGGCGCCCCCCAAGTGGCCAGACTGTAACGACTCTATCAGCGCCTGGGTATCTATAAGCTCGCCCCTAGCAGTGTTAATTACAATCGCCCCAGGCTTCATTAGAGCTAGCTTTTCGGCATCAATCAGGTGCTTGTTGGCGGCCGTCATTGGTACGTGCAGGCTAATAAAATCAGCTTGCTTCAAAAGGTCATCCAGCTCCGCATAAGTGAATTCGAGCTGCTCAGCAAGATTGTCGTTTTTATAGGGGTCAAAAGCCAGTAGCTTCATACCAAAACCACGACCAATTGCTAGTGTTCGCTGGCCAATTCGGCCAGCACCAATTACACCAAGTGTTTTGCCATTCAGATCATTGCCAATAACATTCTCGTAGCTGGTGTCGCCCGCCTTGGTTTCTGCGAGCTCAGCCGGTAGTTTGCGCACCAGGGCTAGCAACAGGGTAAAGGCATACTCGGCAACTGTATGATCGCCATAAGACGGCACATTGCTAACCACGATTCCGCGCTCAGTAGCCGCAGCCATGGCCACGTTGTCAAAACCGGTCGAACGGCAGGCAATCAACCGCAAATGGGGCATTGCCACCAACATCTCCTCGCTAACAACACTAGACACAAATATGCTGATTATTTCGGCGTCACTAGGCACGTTTTTGGACGTTAAACTCTCTGGTATAAATTTTACAACATGATGGTCATCCAAAGTTAGTAATTCGGTTAGTTGCTTTTGATCCAAGCTGTGGGCATCAAAAATATAAATATTAGCCATTGCTAATAGTATGCCATAAGCGGTTTACCAAAGCTAGACAAATGGGTTAGCAAGAGGCTGATTATTTAGTTCTTCTGCAATTCTAATCAATTCATTGTATTTTGCAGTTCGCTCACCCCTAGCAGGAGCGCCGGTTTTAATTAAACCACAGCCACTAGCCACAGCCAAATGGGCAATAAAAACATCCTCGGTCTCGCCAGAACGATGCGAAACAATTTGTTTATAACTGTTGCGTTGGGCCAATTTCATAGTAGCTATGGTCTCGCTCAAAGTCCCAATCTGATTAGGCTTTATCAGCACGGCATTAGCAACATGCTGGTCGATAGCCCTTTGCAAAAATTGCTGATTTGTTACAAGCAGGTCGTCACCAACCAACGAAATTCTATCGCCCAATTGTTTAGTAAAAATCTGCCATCCATCCCAGTCGGCCTCATCAAGCCCATCTTCTATAGATACAATTGGGTATTGATCTAGCAACTGAGCATACCAAGCTATCAACCCATCGGTTGTATAGCGCTGTTTATCGCGGGCAAAATTGTAAGTTTTAGTTTGTTCATCAAATAGCTCCGAAGCAGCCACGTCCAAGGCTAATGCAACGTCCTTGCCAGGCTGGTAACCAGCCCCAGATATAGCCTCCATCAACAAGTCTAGCGCCGCGCGATTAGAGGGCAGGGAGGGTGCGAATCCACCTTCATCGCCCAGTAAAGTAGTTAGACGTTTTTGAGCCAGTATTTTCTTGAGATGCTGGTATACTTCAACCACAATCTGCATAGCATGGCCAAATGTTTTGGCCGAAATTGGCACAATCATCATTTCCTGGATGTCGCTACCAAGCAAAGCATGCTTGCCGCCGTTCATAACGTTGCACATTGGCATAGGTAGTTTAGGGTCGGCCCCAGAAAAATACTTCTGCAAATACGCATACAGCGGTTTATGTTCAGAGTCGGCAGCAGCTATAGCCGCCGCCAAACTAACAGCAAGAGTAGCATTGGCACCAAGGTTTGATTTGCTATCGGTACCATCAAGCTCCTGAAGCTTTTTATCTATGCCCGATTGGTCATCGGCCGAGTGACCAATCAGGACCGGTTTAATAATATCCAAAATGGCATTAACAGCCTGACTAACTCCTTGGCCGCCATAAGCCTGACCGCCGTCACGCTTTTCTAGGGCCTCTTTGGATCCAGTAGAAGCGCCAGATGGCACGGCGGCTCTTCCGGCGCCTTCATCGGTAAAAACATCAACTTCGACTGTGGGCATACCTCTAGAATCTAAAATTTGTCTAGCTAGAATGTCTGTAATAAGCATATGCTTAGTATAGCAAAACCAACTATACTATTAACATGCCCGCCAAACCCGATTTAGACAAACAATACCAGCTCGAGTACGCCAAGCTTAACCCAGAGCAGAAACAGGCTGTCGATACCATCGATGGTCCACTCCTGGTTGTGGCTGGTCCAGGAACCGGCAAAACTCAGCTTCTTAGTTTGCGAGTAGCCAATATATTGCGCCGCACCGACAGCGACGCCTCATCAATCTTGTGCCTTACTTTCACCAACAAGGCAGCCATCAACATGCAAGAACGATTACTAAAACTAGTCGGACAAAAGGCCAGTAGCGTAACAATAAAAACCTTTCATAGTTTTGCAGCCGAAATTATCAACCAATACCCAGACTATTTTTGGAACGGTGCCCGACTAACGATTGCTCCCGATGCCTCACAGTTAGAAATAATTCAACACATACTTCAAAAACTACCTCTTAAAAACCCCTTGGCCCTGAAGTTTGCGGGCACGTTTACGGCTGGCCGTGATGTGCAAAAGGGCCTGAAATTGGTCAAAGAAGCCGGCCTATCGCCAGAAAAATTGCGTGCTTTGGTCCAGGCTAATCTGGCCTATATCGACGTCATCGAACCAGAATTAGCAAAAATATGCGCTCAGCCACTGAGCTATAAAAAACTCACACAGCTCCAAACGGCCGTAAACGCTCTACCGAACCAGGGAATTAATAATTCCATGGCACCACTACGCGATATGGGGCAGGTGATCAAAGACTCATTAGCTGCAGCCATAGACCGAGACAGTGGTAGCAACAAAACTACCAACACCGGTAAATGGAAAAAATCTTTGGTCCAAAATATAAACGGCAAACACTGCATGTTTAGCGAACGTCAGCGCAATGAATGGTGGCTAGCCCTCAACGATGTTTATAAATCCTACCGCAACAAATTGCATCAACAAGGCTATTACGACTACAGCGACATGATCATAGAGGTAATTTCGCAACTAGAAAATCATAGCGATATGCGAGCCATGGTGCAGGAGCAGTTTATGTACGTTTTGATCGATGAATTTCAAGACACCAATGCCGCCCAATTGCGGCTAGCCCAATTAGTTTCCGATCATCCATTAGCCGAAGGCAAGCCAAACCTTATGGCCGTTGGCGACGACGACCAAGCAATTTACAAGTTCAATGGCGCCGAGCTAAACAACATGTTATCTTTCAAAAACAGCTATCCCACAACCAAAACCGTGGTGCTAAGTCAAAACTATCGATCCAATCAACAGATATTAAATATTAGTCAAAATATTATTGAACATGCCGAGGATAGGCTCGTAAAGCGCCAGCCAGAGCTTAGTAAAGACCTAAAAGCCACCATAAAAAGCCTGCCCAGCGATAAGCAAAGTTACACAATTTATCCGACCGCCGATCACCAATTGTCGGCTATTGCAGACAAGATAGCCGAGCAATGGCAATCTGTTGGCAACCAACCGGCCAACATTGCCGTGCTGGCCAGATCGCACACCAGCTTACGCAAAATGGCCGAGCTACTTCAGGCTCGTAATATACCGCTGTCATACGAGCAGCAAAACAATGTTTTGCAACATTCTACACTGCAGTTGGTGCTACATATCGGCCAATTGACGCAAGCCATATCTTGTGGCGACGAGCCAACAATCAACCATCTTTTGTCGCAAGTCCTTCGTCATCCGGCCTGGGATATACCCGCAATCACACTTTGGGAGCTAGCATCAACCAATCGGCACAATCCGCAGTGGCTTAAATTTATGTTAAAAAGTTCCAACAAGCAACTCAAGAACATCGCTGATTGGCTACTTTGGCTGACCAAAACTGCGGCGTACGAGCCAGCACCAGTCATACTAGAATACATTTTAGGTCTTAGGGCAAGTCAATACCTAACAAGCCCAATAGCAAACTACGCTCAAACCCAAAACCCCGACAAACAAACAACTTCCGACCACATAAGAGCGCTTTCGGCCATTAGGCTTTTACAAGAATTGACTGTTAGCTATAGCCGCACAAATCAACCGACCCTGGATAATTTTATTGATTTCTTACAGCTGTGCCTAGATTCCGAGCAAATAATTGCCGATGAATCTATGTTTATTACTGGCGAGCGGCCGGTTCACCTAATGACAGTTCACAAGGCCAAAGGCCTAGAGTTTGATACAGTTTATATAATTGATGTCGTCGACAACAGCTGGAAACCGGTGGCCGGTGGCCGCAAGCCCCCACTAAATTTACCGCTTCAGCCAGCTGGCGAAAATGCCGATGATTACGCCAGACTTTTATTTGTAGCAGCCACCCGCGCCAAACACAACTTGTTCTTTAGTAGTTTTAGTCAAGATACAGCTGGGCAACCAGTCGCCGAAAGCCCGCTGATGCACGGTGTAGTTGAACCCAATTTTGCCGACAAAAACAGCCTGCCCACCAAGTTAGCTGTCTTGCAAGAAAGCCTAGCTTGGCCACGGCTAGATCAAGCTGTATCCAAAGCTAGTTTGGGCGCTATAATAGACAATTTTCATCTTACAGCAACCAGTTTGTTAGATTTTTTGGACGTTACAGCCGGCGGCCCAAGCTACTTTTTTGAGCGACACATAATGCGCTTACCAACCGCAACCACCACCCATATGGCCTTTGGTAACAGCATGCATAGAGCTCTAGAAATTGCCCAATTATTCACCAACCAGGGGGCCAAGCCCAAGGCCGTTATCAGCAGCGCTCTGGACGCTTTTGAGACTAGTCTCAAGGAGCAATTTTTGCCCCAAAATGACCATCTACGCTACCTAAAGCATGGCCAAGACTTACTAGAGCATTTGCTTTCTAGCGACACTTTCTGGCTAGCAAAAGGTGGGCTGCCCGAGCAGTCTTTTAGTGCTACGCTAGATGGCGGCGTGCGTTTACGCGGTAAATTAGACCGCATCGATAGCACAAAAGAATCTATAACAATTAGCGACTACAAAACCGGTAAACCCCTGACTAGCCTGTACACCAAAGATCGCACCAAACAAGTCAAAGCCTGGCGGCACAGGCAACAATTACTTTTTTACGCATTATTAATACAGAGCAGCGGTCGTGCGACCAACAAAGAAATCAACACTCAAATAATCTACCTAGAGGCAGCCAGCGCCAAAGAGCTAATTCGCGGCCTGAAGCCCACTAAAGAAGACCTTGAGCAGACTTCGCAGACAATAAAGGCCGTTTGGCAACACATCAATAATGCTTCATTTCCACCAACCAAAAACTACTCCAGTGACTATAATGGCATATTGCAGTTCCAAAAAGACATCGTTAATCGACTAATTTAATGTCAAATATTAACCACAAAACTAGGTCTTTTCCACAAATTTGTATCTGTTGCTAATAAATATTGCAGTAATATTCACATACACTTTTTATGCAAAAATAGCCACAACCTGCTAAAATAGTCATATTGGTACCATGAGGGTTGGGGCTAGAACATAGTAAAGGGCATTGACTTTTTCTATGCTTGGTTATATAGTTATATGATGTTTACAGTAATTTGGCCGTCTCTAATCTTTTTGATAAGCAGACAGGCTTCTACCCGAAAAGGATAGGCACAAATGTCACACACCAACAAACAGGCCTTAGAACAGATAATAGAAGATATATTAGACACCATAGAACGCGACCGTGAACGAGAAATCGTTTCTCGTCGCTTTGGCTTGTTCGATCGCCGCGAAACACTAGAGCAAATTGGCGAACTACTCGGTATCACCCGAGAACGCGTGCGTCAGCTAGAAAAAGCTGTAGTTACCAAGCTTAAAGAAACAGGGAAGGACCTGCCTCATATCACCGACATGGAGCAGGCTATTTTAACCGAGCTACAAGCCAGCGGCAACGTGGCTCGTCTAAACGAGCTCACCAACCGCCTGGTTGGCAACAACGACCGCCTCGAGCAGGCCAGGGTAGCTTTTGTCGCTACATTATGCCCACGGCTTATTGTTATCGACGACAACGACCATTTCTTTCATTCAGTCGGCATCAAAGAGGCTCACGACGAAAAATTATTCAAAGAACTCGTCGACAAAATTATCATTGCCATAAAAAAGATTGGCCAACCCATAAAAATCGACGCCGTAGCAACTGCTATTAAGCACGATAACAGCAATCATGTAGCGTCGGTTGCCAGTAGTAGCAAACACCTAGCCACCCTTGGCGGTCGCTGGGGATTGGTGCGCTGGCCACTAGTAAACCCCAAAAATATCCGCGATAAAATTTACGTAATTCTGCACGACAACAAAAAATCAATGCACTTTAACGATATCGCAAAAGCCATAAAGGCTTCGGATTTTAAGCGCAAAGATGTCACCACACAAGCCATTCACAACGAGCTTATAAAAGACCATCGTTTTGTACTAATTGGTCGCGGCATTTATGCGCTAAAAGAATGGGGCTACGAAAAAGGCACTGTCTCCGACATAATTACCGAGGTACTTAAAAAAGCCAAAAAACCATTACACAGAGACGAAATCGTTAAGCGCGTGTTAAAAAGTCGCCAAGTCAAAGAAACTACCATACTGCTAAACCTTCAAGGCAAGCCGCAATTTAAAAGAGTCGCCAAAGCCACTTACTCTTTAGCGGATTCTTTAGCAGAATCATTAGCAGCAACCAACAAAGCAGGTAGCCAAAAACAAGCGCCAGCAAATAGCCTGTCAAAGGCCAAAACAAAACAAAAGTAGTCAAGTAGATTAACCGAACATTTTACGAACACTTGTTTCAGCTATTTGGCACGTTAGCTAGTTAGGCGGCAATAAAAGTACAATTATGTGTTACAGCATAATTTTAAAGTAACAGCAAAAAAGGCAAAAACAAGAATAAAAGCAAGTACGATCAAAAAATAATAGGGCAAGGATTTATTTAATAAAGCACTCATCCATAAACTACGCATTGGTCGGGGCAGGCGCGACAACACAAGCCCAACAAGCACATATAGTCACGACGTCGCACAATGTATATTGTGCGACTCGAATATATGTGGTCTTGGCCTTAACCGCATACCTATACTCTTGCGCCCCTACAGGGGAGATAGCCTTGGCATGGGCCTGCTTGCGCATAGTTTCCTACAAAAAATACTACTTAAGGCCTTTTGGGTGGCCACCTACAATAGATCAAATTTATTAGTAGCCTTATCGCGATCTATTTACGTCAGTATCCCAAAAATATTTCACGCTCCCGCTAAGTTTTCCACATGTGATTATTTGATTTTTTTGACTTTTTAGTTTTTCATACTAAAAAATAGCTTTCCCCCGTCAGCCCATCTAAAAAAGGTTTTTTTTGACTTTTTGTTGTTTATTAGCTGTAGTATAGTTTTTCAGCAATGATCATTTTTTTTAAAACTGAACATTTTGCGAACACGCTAGGGGATAGCAGTGTAGATAACAACCAATTACTTAACAAAAACTCTTTCTTCTACACGCACATCAATGTATTCCGTCGGCTCTTTTTTATCGGCCGACAGCTTTTGCTTAACTGCCATATACTCCCCCGCTGCCACCCTGGGGTCGGTCATTAAACTGGCCTTAACGAAGTACCTCTGCCCTGTTGGCTCAAAACGAACTTCGCTAGCCTGACCAGTCATCTTAACAAGATTAACCGATATATTCTTGGCCGCTAGTTGTTCGGTAAAAGATTTAATAAACTGCACACTCTGCGTAGACATAACATTCTTGCCCATTTCCGCTGGGGCAGAAGCAGTATCATCAATTACCAAAGGCAACCGCTCCAACTCATCCTTACGCCCAATGACTGCACTAATTGGCATTAATACACGGCCGCGCTTATCGAGCAGAATAGTTTGGTCGCCGTTACCCAGCCGCATTCTAAGCACAGATGGAGACGCAACCAGCCGTATCGTAGGAGTTTGACCGACTACTGGCAGACCAACATCGGCAGCCAAAAGTTCCGGAAATCGATCCAACATAGCTTTACTAAACGCCTGGTGATCAAATGTTATCTTATTTCGACTAATGATTGATTGACCTAACAGCTGGTCGGCAGCTTTTTTGTATTCCTGCTCATCACGAACCATAACTAGATTATCGTTATTTTTAACCACTACAATTTTGCTGTTAGCATTCAGGGGCAACAAAAAACCCAGAAACAGTAATACTATAGATGCAGTCGCAACCAAGCCGACCCAGGGCAATCGCCTGACCGGTCGGCTTTGGCTCTTGCTACGACCCGTTTGTGCGTTGCTGTCAGGTATTCGTCGACTGGCATGATACGAAAAAGCACCTGCTGAGCCCTTATTGCCAAAGCGCTCTATCTGGCCTCGTATTTGTCGAGACTGACTACTAGTCTTCTTCTTGAACCGACCCAGCATCATCTACCACCCCATCATATTTTTTATTAAAATCTTTGTTAATCTTGATGTGTGCCAAAATTAATTGAGTTAACGTCCTAGCTGCATCTGGTTGAGACTCGGACTTAAAGGCAGCACTAAGCCGGTTGCGCTCTGTTTCTGACGACAAAAGCTTATCTATTGCCGATGTCAAAACACTCGCTCCATGTTGAGCGATTTCTTTTTCTTCAACCACCATAACAGCGTGTTTTTTGGCAATTATTTGGGCATTTTTTGTTTGATGGCCACCGGTTAAATTGGGGTTGGGCACAATAACGCAGGCCCTACCCTGCAAGGCAAAATCGGCTAAGCTATTAGCCCCTGCCCTTGCCACCACTACATCCGCTACTCCGCTATATCGATACAAATCGGGTACGAATCCTCGAATTAGCACCCGGCCCTGCCAATCATCTGGTATCTGCCTGCCGGCTCCACTACTGCCAGCCTCACCGCTCGATAACGCCTGCGTGTACTCTGCCGCCAAATCTTTTTCTTTGCCAGGTCCAGCCATATGCAAGACCCAAAGTTTAGGGTAATCTGCCATCAAATTAGCAACACTAGCAACTATCAGATTATTAAGACGAGTTGCGCCCAAACCACCTCCCGTAACGCACAGAACCGGATCTTTTGGACCAATGCCTAACTCTTGCCTCCAAAGCTGTTGCTGCTTGCTGCTAGGTGTCCTAAATAGCGGGTTTACGGGCACGCCAGTGTGGACTATTTTGTGCTTTTTATATGGGTAGCTGCCCAATTCACTGGTTACCGCATGAGCCAAAGCCCATCGGCCAATTAACCGGTTGGCCAGTCCAGGAATTGCGTCAGAGTCGTGAGTAATGTATGGCACACCCAACAGCGCGGCCGCCAAACCAACAGGCACGCCAACAAATCCACCCTTTATAAAAATAACCGCCGGTTTTTGACGATTTATTAATTTTATCGACTGAAAAAAGCCCACCATTACTCTAAATAAATCGCGGATATTTTTGAACATTGTGTTTATATCAAGCAATTGACGCCAGCCTTCTCCATGATAGCGTCTAAACTTTCCAGCAGAAATGCCGAATACATCATCAATAAACGCCGAATCTCTTGGCAATTCAACTAGAGCATCATCGTGACCAATAACATAAATTAAGCGACAATCTGGTTGCAATACTTTTAGCTGCTCAGCGACTGCCAATACCGGGGTGATATGCCCCCCTGACCCGCCGCCTACCAGTAATATTGTCATTGGATGTATTCTCCTGATCTATGTCGTTACTTAAAACACTGTAATTAGTATACCGCGAAATCTGGAAAACCATACCAATAGCCCCACAGATAAAGATTAAGCTTGTACCGCCCGAGCTGATCAAAGGCAATGTTATGCCTTTTAGGGGCAACATGCCGATCATGGCTCCAATGTTAATGATAGTTTGCGTACTCAACCAGGCCAAAACGCCTACCACTAGTAAGCGACTATAGGTATCGGATGTTCGTTCAATAATATTTTTTAACCGGCTAAACAGCAGCCCAAACATGCCCAGAACTAAAGCCGTACCAACAAAACCAAATTTCTCGGCCATAATAGCAAAAATAGAGTCGTTGGAGGCCTCTGGCAAATAGCCATATGCCTGTACACTGCGCCCCAAGCCTAGACCAATCATACCTCCCGATCCAACCGCAATTAAGGCTTGGCATGCTTGGTAGCCTGTCGATTGGCAGTCGCGCGATGGATTAAGAAAAGTTGCTAATCGGTTGCGTCGATAACTAGTAGTGCTAATTAAAATAGCCGTGGCAACTAAAACAATTGTGCCCACCATTGCCAATTTTTTTATAGAAACTCCAGACACAAAAACCATAGCTGCAATCATAGCAGTCATAACCGCCGCCGATCCAAGGTCACTTTGCACCTTAGCAACCACCACGGCAATTATTGCTAAAACTACTAGTAACGGCTTTAGTGTTGCCTGCCAATCTCGTACTAGGCCGCTTTTAATCCGTTGGGCTAAAAATCCGGCCAACCAAACCAGTAGTGCAAACTTAATAAGCTCGGCAGCCTGAAACGACACACCTGCCACCTGAATCCACCTATAGGCCCCGTTGACTTCTTCGCCAAAAACTCGCACTACCACAGCTGCCATAGCCGCCACATAAAGCAATGGACGCTCGAATCTCTGCCAAACCGATATCGGTATGTGCGAAGTAATCATAAAGGCAGCGATACCCATAAGAACAGATATAATTTGTTTGCTGGCGTAGTAGTTTTCGCTAACATTTTTTTGGGCCGCCAAACCTGGACTAATGGCATAAATCACCACCATGCCAATCGTCATAAGCCCCACACTAAGCAACAACAAAATGTAGTCGGGTTGATGCCGCCTGGGAGTAGAACCTGGCCTTAATACTGGCCGTCTCACCACCCTTTGATTCATATTACAGGTACTTCCCCAGTATAAATAGCAGCAGGCCGCAGAAGGCACAAACCTGGCCAATTACCCAAAAACGCATGGTAACTTTTGCTTCCGGCCAACCACTGGCCTCAAAATGATGATGCAGCGGCGACACTCTAAATATCTTTTTGCCGTTCCTTAGTTTTTTGGATATAACTTGCAGAATAACCGAACCTGCCTCTGCCACAAAAACCAAACCAATAATTGGCAAAAGTAAAACCGTATTAGTCAACATGGCGATTACCCCTAACCCGGTGCCCAAGGCAAATGAACCCACATCTCCCATAAAAAACCTAGCCGGGAAAATATTGAACCAGGTATAAGACAACAGCGCTCCAACAATAGTTAGACAAAAGCCGGCGATACCAAACCGCTGCTCCATAAAAGCAATCACAGCATAGGCACTATAAGCCATGACCGCCAATCCACCCGCCAATCCATCCAATCCATCAGTTATATTGACGGCGTTAGCGGTTGCCACCACCACAAAAGTGAACAAAGGTATAATCAACCAGCCCAAATGCCATGTTCCAACAAAAGGCACATGAATAGAATTAACATCCAACTTTGCAAAAAACCACCAACCACCTACCACAGCAATCAATGTTATAAGTAGTAATTTAACCTTTGCTGGCAGTCCCGCTACACCTAGGCCATTACCACGAACGTTGATAATATCGTCCACCAAGCCGACCAAACCAGCACCAGCAAAAGCAGCAAGTGGCAGCCAGGTTTCGGGCCTAGATAAATTGGTAAACAATGTTATTAACGCAACGGCCACAACAAAAATTATGCCTGCCATGGTGGGAATATGTCGTCGGTGTTTGGCCGCGTGCAGTTTGGTAAAAACCTTGGCCTGCTCCCCTGTAACAGTAGTGGTCCGAGGTTTTTTCCACCATTCATATTTATAAGCCAGTGACGTATATAAAGGCGTCAGCGCCATGCCAAGGAAAAATCCTAAAGAGCCCAAAAGCAAAATCCTAACTACTATCGTTGTGTCAACCAAAATACTAATTGGAGCCATGTTAATAATTTTTCTCTTTCGCGGTTATCTTACTATTATACTACCTCGATGCCAATTATCGCTACTATTGTCTGGGTGTAACGCCAAAATTATTAATCAACATCGAACTTAAGCTACCAAAAATAGGTGCGGCCGCCTTGGACCCGGCATAACCACCTATTTTGGGCTCGTTCACCCTGACCACAATTACATACTGCGGCTTATTGCCTCCCACAAAACCCATAAAAGTACCATTAAAACGATCCGAGTAGTAGCCACCGCCAGGCTTAGTTATCTCGGCCGTACCAGTTTTGCCGCCAATCATGTAATTTGGTGATGGCTTTGACATACTATAAGTAGCGTAGTTCTTGTCGACTACATGCTGCATTAGTTCAACCATGCTCTGACTTACCTGGCCCGAAACCACGTTTGAACGTACCACTTTTGGACCCAACTTATGGAGCTTACCGTCGTCACCGGCCTGTTGATCCAAAAGCGTCGGTTTGTAATACGTCCCGCCATTAATTACCGCTGCCAAGGCGGCTCCCATTTGCAGCGGCGTGGCCATCATACCCTGCCCAAAAGCTGTGTTGGCATATTGAATATTAATTCCAGATTCATTCTTAGGGCTGGGAACTGTGCCTTCGGCCTCATAACCCTGCTCTATTCCAGTAGGCTTGGATAAGCGATAATGTTCGACCATAAAATTATGCCACGAATCGCGGGCCTTCTGATTGATATGCCCGTCGCCCATTTGCATTAGCAACCAGGTCGCACCAGTGTTTAAGGAAAGCTGAAGTATGTCAGCCACGCTGCGAGTGCCAGCTCCGCCATCTTCCTCAATATTAGTAACCGTAGCGTCGTCTATATTAAACCGGCTTGGATCGTAGTAGGTCGTATCTTTCTTGACCACCCCCAGATCAAGCGCTGCGGCCGCCGTTAACGGCTTCATAATCGACCCTACCTCGAGCGGTGAGCTGACAGCTGCGTTATTAAAAACACTAGCGTCATCAACCTTATAAAACTCAGCCGGATTATATGTTGGATAGTTAGCCATGGCTTTTACTTGGCCAGTGTTTGGATCCAAAATAAGCGCACTACCAGAGCCAGATCTGGACTTTTCTAAACCAGATTTTAGTATGTCTTCTAGTTGCCGCTGCATCGATATGTCGAGACTAAGAACAGTCTTCTTGCCGGCATGAGCCTCGCTAATAATATTATCTCTGTTAGCCACCAAAGGCACGCCACCAGCGTCCGTAATAGCCTTTAGATAGCC
The DNA here is from genome assembly GCA_964630055.1 of uncultured Candidatus Saccharibacteria bacterium. GTDB lineage: Bacteria > Patescibacteriota > Saccharimonadia > Saccharimonadales > CAZVRA01 > CAZVRA01. The sequence goes on along the minus strand of CAZVRA010000002.1, from coordinate 84,565 downwards.
GTTAGTGCCCTTTAGGTCCTTATCTAGAGCCTGCTCTACGCCATATTTACCTTCGCCTTCGTCATTGACAAACCCCAAAACTTGAGCCGCTAAATCACCTTGCGGGTATATTCTGACTATTTCATCCCTAGTCCCTAGTCCCTTTACATTTAGTTTATCCAGCCGCTGCTTCTGGTCTTTTGGCAGCTTTTTAGCTAGAACAGCATACCTAGAACTAGCCTTCATCTTAGATTCGTAGTCATTAGCACTACCGCCAAGAATTTTTTGAACATCACCAGCTACTTTGGCTGGATCCTTAATAAACTTTGGATCGGCAAACAAAGTATAGCGTCTTTCGTTAAGTGCCAACGGGATTAATGCTTCGCCATCATGCGCCTCTAGAATGCCCCGTTCGGCCGGTATTTGGTATTCTTTTAACTGACCAGCCAAAGCGGCTTTTTTGTAAAAGTCATGACGGATTACTTGCAAATAAAAAAGCCGTATGCCAAAAATTGCCAATACACAAATTACTAGCCCATACCATGTACGAACCCTGCCAAGGGTTGAGCCTATTTTCGAAGTTTGATTTTGAAAACTATTGTGCGTTAGCATATCTAATTGGTTATGGTAGCAGTTGGAGCCACCGAAACCAAGCTTTTTGCCTGCTGACTATCGCGCACGCGGCTAAGTGCTTGCAAGCGAGCTGCTGCCACTTCCAGCTCGGCATGCTCTTGCTGTAGTTCTGTTTGCTGCTTGTGCAAATCATTAATCTTGTAGCCATAGGCATTAATTTTTGTCACCTGAGTCAGATATAAGAGGCCCAAAATACAAGCTAATACTATCAAGATAATCGTATTGCTAACTGGGCCAATTACTCTTTCGTTAGTGCGAAAACTTTTGGTATTTTGGCCTCGCGCGGCATACTGTTGTCGACTAGCGGCTAAGGAGCTGGAGTATGTCATTTTTATTGTCCTTTTTGTTTTTTGTTTTGTTTTTTTAGTTTTAGGCTGCGGCCCAACCGATTTTTGATCAAACGGTTAAGCTACAGGCTAAAACATTTTATTTTATAGCATTTTTTTGGTGGCGGCCGCTTTTTTGGCGGCCGCCGCTCGGGCTATATTACGCGAACGCGTACTTTGTAAGCCCTAGAGGTGCTTTTTACCTGGATTGGCATCAAAGTCCCCCTTTCTTTGTTTTTATTTTCACTGCGACTCTAAGCTTAGCGCTTCGAGACCGCGGATTAGAAATAACTTCTTCGGTTGTTGCCTGAACTGGTTTCTTGGTCAGCAGGCGTAAATCAGCATCATAACGATTTCCGGCATGTTCGGCAAAATATTGCTTCACTATCCTGTCCTCTAGGCTATGGAAGCTTATTACCGCCAAGCGCCCACCAGGAGCCAATAGCTTATGCCAAAGCGGCAAAGCTTGCTCGAGCTGGGAAAGCTCATCGTTAACTGCTATGCGCAGCGCCTGAAACGTCCTGGTCGCCGGATGCACTTTGTGCATTCCCTTTTTGCGCCAGGCTCTGGCAACAATTTCTGCAAGTTGTGAGGTTGTTGCTAGCGGTCTAGCAGCCACAATGGCTACAGCTATTTGTCGGGCTTTTGGCTCTTCGCCGTAACGCAGCAAAATTTGCGCAATATCTTCGACCGAATATTCGTTGACTATGTTAGCAGCAGTCAAAGACTGTTGCCTGTCCATACGCATATCCAGCGGACCATCTCTGGAGATGGAAAAACCTCGGCTTGCAATGTTAAGGTGCGGTGATGATACGCCTAAATCGGCTAATATCATATCGAACCGTTCGCCGGTGGCTGCGAGTTCTTGACTGGCCGTCAAAAAATCTTGGTGCCGGATTGCCACCTGATCGCCGCCCCATTGCTGGGCCAAAAATTCGGTGGCATTGTCATCACGATCTACCAATATGCTACGGCCGCCTGCGCGAAGCATAATAGACTCAGCATGACCGCCATAACCGGCCGTTAAGTCTAAGTATGATTCACCTGTTTGCGGTGCCAAATAATGAAGTACCTGGCCTAGCAGAACTGGTTGATGTGATGTATTTTTGTTTTGGTGCATCTTTTTTGTTTTTGTTTCAAGATCACCTATTCAGCAGACAGCTTTTTGTTTTGTATGTAAATTTTTGTTTTTGTTTGTGACTAAAGAGCCGAGATAGTGGACAATTTGTTTTTGCAGGTTGCCCTGTAAAGCTTATGTCCGTTTGAGCTCTTTGGCCAATGAGAGACTTATGTGTGAGGTGGAGTTTTGGGAGGTGTTTTGATTGAAGGTGCTAGGGTTTTTAAAGTGGTAATCCCTCGTCCACTTGCTGGCTGCCGAATAGCTGACCTTGAAGTTGCTATCGGTTTTTTGGTTTTACAACAAACCATAATCTTGCAATTTGTTTATTGCTGGACCAAACCGAATTGTTAAAGAACCTACTGACTTTAATTACGGAAAACCTACTTGGCTAAAATTCGCCAGTAGCGCCCTGCTCGCACTGCCACAACCTCGCGCTTGATTTGCGCATGATCCAGCAAATGCTGTTCAAGTGTGACTCGCCCCTGTTTTTGATCCAGAGGTCCTTCACACTTGCCCATACGGAACTGGACGTTCAAATCGGCCGTCTTTTCATCCAAGATATTGCCTTGGAGTTTCGGCTCGACCTGCTCATCCCAAACCGATTTGGGGTACAGGTGTATATAGGCACCAAAGCCACGAGTCACTACCACGCCACTTGCAAACTCTGAGCGCAACTCAGACGGTATTGTTAACCGTCGTTTGTCATCAAGCTTTCGCTCGAAGTAGTCGACTGTCGCCATCGCACCTTCCCGTTAATTAATATTTTTTGTTTTGTTTGTTTTTTGGTTTTCCAAAAAACGATGTGCCGCGGTTTACTCGGTTGGCCCTACTGCTAGAAATAATTTTTGTTCTAGCGGTTTTATCGGGCTACCCACGATTACCCACTAACAAGAGCATACTACCCACGGTTACCCACATGCAAGTACTTTTTTACTATAATGCCGTTTATGACGCGAGTTATCCACAGGCTCGATACCGCCTGTGGATAAAACACTACATATGGTGCTCCGCTATATTTTATGGCGCTAGCGCTTTGTCGACCGCGAACCGTGCTTCATAGAGACAATTTTTTTGGCAAACCAACGGGCACTTGGTCTAATAGTGCGCTTCATACCGCGCTCGCGGTCTACCGCCACCAGGCCAAACTTGGGCCACCAGCCATACTTCCATTCAAAATTATCAAGCAAACTCCAATGAAAATAGCCTCGCAAATCAATGCCATCGCTTAAAGCCCGCTCCATAGCAACCATTGTTCCTTCTATCCACCATTGTCGATACTGATCCCTATGGTCGGCGACGCCATTTTCGGTGACTATAATTGGCAGGTGGTAATGATCCCACACGCGGCGTATTAGTGGGTACAAGCCTTCCGGCTCCATATACCATCCCAAATCATTAAGGGGCGCTTTGGGGTTTTCGCGACGATGCAAGCGGTAATAATCGCTAAAATAATAGTTAAACCCAACAAAGTCCTGTTGAGTTCTAATACGATCCAAAAAGAACCAATTCCAAAAAAATCTCATCCACCTGGTCATTACAACATCAGATATACTCTGCGGGCGACGAGGCTGTATGTTGGCTAGCTGAGTAGCCACGCCAATTTGTAGCCTAGGATTAGCCTTCTTTAGAATTTTATATGCTCGCCTATGTGCCAAAACCAGGTTCCATATAACCTTAGAGGCGCCGACCCAGCTTTTTTCTTGCGGTGGCCATTCGCCCACCGCATAGCCCAAACTAGCAAACACATTAGGCTCATTAAGCGTTATTACATAGTAGACATCTTGGCCAAATTCGTCGGCAATTTTCTGAACAAAACTATCCCAGTACTTTAGATTAGCCTTAGACTTAAAGCCGCCTTTTTGGTCAAACCATGTCGGTAATGTCCAATGCCATAAATTCAAAAACGGCTCTAACCCATTGGCCTGCATGGCGGCAATATAATCTCGGTAATGGTCAATCTCTTTTTCGTCCCAACGCCCTTCTTTGGGCTCTATCCTAGACCATTCAATGCCAAAGCGAAAGGAGTTAAACTGAAGTTTCTTGGCAATCCCAAAGTCTTCTTCGTAGCGGTTGTAATGATCGACACCCTTGCCCGAAACATAATTACGCGGATCCTGAGCCTGATCTTTAATATCGTCCCAAGCCGGCATATAGCCTATACGCTCATGCGCTGTTTTGGCCAGCTGTTTAGCATGAGCCAGCTCCCAAACACTCCACTGGTTAACAGTGCCACCTTCTACCTGATGGCTAGCTGTACTAACACCCCAAAAAAAATCTTTTGGAAAAACATTCCGACTACTCATGGCAGTTATTATAACTGCTAATGTTTAATTACCCTAGCCTAGCTAGCGGTAGAGTTGCCTCTGTCTGTAGCCGAAGTAGGTTTGACCGCCTTGCGCCCATGCCGGTAGGCTAGCTGGTTGCGTAGGGTATCTAGCCTATCAATATAGGCTTTGTAGGGGCTATAAAGGCTAGAATATTGCATATTGGGTGCCAGTATCTTGAACAATTTTTTTTGATTATCCAGGTATTCCACCAAACTATAAAAGTCACCATCGCCCGAAACAATCACCGCTTTGTCGTAATTTGGCAACTCTTTTACTGCCCACAGCACAAGCTCAGCATCAACATTTCCTTTTACTGGCTTTTTTTCTTCTTGGGAGCTGCTCTTTGAGCCAACAGCTGCTTCTGGTTTTTGCGGCCGACTCATATCAAACGTTGGTTTAAGAACAATTAAATAACCAGCGTCGTGCAGCTGCATGTACATGTCTTCGTGTTCTGGCATATGACCAATAAACATGTACGCCTTAGACACATTATACTGTTCTGCTAACAGCTTGCGGAATTTGCGCCAGTCCATTTTCCAACCCTGTTTTTGAATACCCAAATTTAAATTTTGGTTATCAATAAACGCAAAGTTAGCTTTAGCTGCCTGTGGCTTACGCCGAAAATTTCTTATTCGCATTGCTTACTTATCATACCACCTCTTGGCCATCACTCTGCTTAATCCTTAGTGGTTTTTTGCTGCGAACTTCGTATTTTTTGCCGGTTAATGGCGACTCCATATAGTCGTCGTTAAGTAAATTAATAAACTTTGCCAAATCTTTGGGGCTCATAATTATTATGGACCCATCGCTATCTCGCATTAAGTCTAGCCCTAACTCTTCGGCTCTGTCCATTAGGTCGTCCTGGTTAACACCCTCTATTTCCAACTTTTGTAATTTGTTGACCAGAGTTTTTTGGTCTTTGAACATTTCTTGCCAACTAAGACCGGTGTCGAAACTAAAACTGAAATTTGCTTCTATTTCGGCCATCTTTTTTTCGGCGATGCCGTACTTTTTGGCATTGTAGCCAAACAATTGCTCCAGACGCGTTTGGTTAAAAACGTACATTTGGTCGCCCAGAACCAAAAGTTGATTGTCGGCCGGTATTTGTATACTGCCATCGGCGGTAAACGGCACAAACTTGCCACCTTTGACCATCCAGCTTTTGGTGCCTTTAACAATGTGGCTGCTGGGTACATATTTTATTACGTAAAATGGCTTTGATAGTTCGCTATGGCTACAACGAGCCACCACACCCCTAACCCGTTTGATATCGTGCTCCTCTTCTACGAATTGCTCTATTTCGGCCTCTTGATGAGTTAGCCAATTTAAAAGCTCCACAGCCCGCGTGACGTTGCTAAGTTCGGTGCGTTGCAAAACATTACCCTCGTCTTCGGCTTCCTCGAACTCGCGAACAACCAAACCTTCTGCAGCGCCACTGAGCACATATTCTAGCAAGCCGTCCAACATCATGGCTGGCAATTGACCCTGCAAATCTTTGCTGACATTGGGGCGGTAAACAACACCGTTTTTGTTAAACAAAAATAGGTCAATTTGGGCGTCCTCTTTTAGAGGAACCAGGTTATTGGCCCACAAAAAAACATCATCATCGCCGCGCGCACTGTCTTTGTCGGCCAGCTCGACCGCTGTTTTTTCGTCCATCAATTCTCCTTTGCCTGGTATTTATATCTAGTGTTGATGTTGACTGTTGAGCGTATTATATCACCACGGCGGCGCATAAACAGTTGTTTTATAGGCTACGTTCTGGATTGCCAATCCAGCAAAAAGTCCGGCACGCCGACCTCAATTAAAGCACGTGTTATTCTTTGTAAATCAACATTAGTCGGCATAACAAGTGAGCCCGTTAACTCCTCAAAAATATAATTCATATCGGTTTGGTTATCTGAGTAGTCGTATTCGGCGCAATCTGTATCACACCAAATTTCGTTAGCTAGCGAATCTTGAACAATGAATTTTGGATAACAGTCAAATGTTTCTTCTGGATGAGTCGAAAAATAATATTGTTTAAGCGACCAAGCCTTTACCTCGTCGGTTAAAAAGACTCTATCTAGAGTACCGTCGCCACTACTCCGCATTTCGCCTTCCATAGTTTCGACAGCTTGCTTGATTAGTGCATCAGATAAATCTCCGGTACAAATTTCTCCTAGGGCAATCGTGATGTACAAATAGCGCCCGGGTATTTTATATTCAAAGTCATCGGAGTCTTCTGGATCAATACCGTCCTCGATAGATGCGCTAACTTCTAGTGACTCGCCCGCCTGAGACCAAGTGCGTCTTAGTTCAAAAAATTCACCAATTGGTGCTGTGCCAGCAAAGCCCTCGTCTCCAGCTAAAAAGTCAATTGCCGGGCTTAGAGAAAAATCCACGAAATTATTTACGGCCCAATCGGATGTAATGTATTCATTAGCTTGGCCAAAATCGTCTCTTTCTTTAAACATAAATGCACACTACACCATATACACTCTAGCTGCAACCATAAGCACTATATATTTTTGTTTATTGTTTTGGGCGTTCAGCCGGATCGGCATCTGGCCTTAGAGCGTAATTAACTATGTGACCAGCCGCCACGGCAGTTTGATTGCCACGCTGCTTGTTAAAAATTTCGTCATGGTTGGGTGTATTTAGCGACCGATCAACGCTGGTGTCAAAACCAGGTTCATCATCTTGGGCAGGACGCTGGCGCTCAAGCGAACGAGTTAAATCATCACCACTGCTATTGACGGTGACATCGGTCATTTGCCGCTGTATTTCTGCCTGTTCGGCTGCTTCGGGCTGAGCAATAGACTCAGCCTGTGACGCTAATTGATGGATTTGCTCGCTAGGATTGCTAGTGTTTAGGTCTATAAAACTTTGATTTTTTGGATTTTGATTTTGATCGTTCATGATCAACACTCTACACTACTTATGCTTTTTTGTCAATAGTGTGTTTATATTTATTAGGTTAAGTCTTCTATTTTTTGGCGCTTCTGCTCGGTTGTGTCGCGGTCGCGGACCGTTACTGTACCGTCTTCTAGTGTCTGGAAGTCAATGACGATGCACTCTGGGGTGCCGATTTCGTCCTGGCGGCGATAGCGCTTGCCGATATTGCCGTTGTCGTCCCATTCGCAGACGTAGCGTTGACTTAGCTGGGCATAGACCTCCCTAGCCTTAGCTACCAGTTCTGGCTTGTTTTTAAGCAGCGGAAAAATAGCGTAGCGAACAGGCGCCAGATCGGCTTTGAGCTTGAGTAATGTACGTTTTTGGCCATCGCCCATATCCTCGACCGTGTAGGCATCGCACAAAACGGCCAAGAAAATTCGGCCCATGCCCATAGAAGTTTCGATTACCCAGGGTATATATTTTTGATTGGTTTGCGGGTCAAAGTATTCTAGATTAGTGCCCGAAAACTTCATGTGTTGACTAAGGTCGTAATCGGTCCGGTCGTGTATGCCTTCGACCTCGTCAAAGCCATAGCTTGGGAAATTATACTCTATGTCCCAAGCGTCTTTGGCATAAAAAACTAGATTGTCGTGCTGGCTCCAGCGCAGGTTATCCTGGTTAATGCCTAGGTCGTCTACGTACCATTGCCAGCGATCCTGCTTAATTGCTTTGTAAGCCTCGTCGTTTTGACCGGGGCGAATAAAATACTGGGTGTCGGCCTGTTCGAACTCTCTGGTACGAAACAAAAAATTGCGCGGGCTGATTTCGTTACGAAAAGCTTTGCCAATTTGCGCCACCCCAAAAGGAACCTTCATGCGTGTAGAATCGACAATGTTATTAAAATTTAGGTAAATGCCCTGGCAAGCTTCGCCCGGCAAATAAACTGGTCGTTCGTCGGCGCCGGTAAAGTCGCCCAGGTTGGAGCGCACCAGCAAGTTAAAGGATTTAACTGGGCCAAAATTTTGCTGGCCGCAATTTGGGCATTTTATTTTGGGGCGGTTAGTGTCAAAAAGTTGGTTGAGCTCGTCCTCCGGCATTTTTTCGTCGGCCTTAACACCTACGCTGGCTAATTCTTTGTCGACCCGGATACGAGTCTGGCACTCCTTGCATTCGGCCAGAGGATCGGAAAAACCACCAACATGGCCACTTGCCTCCCAAACTTTAGGATTTTTGAACATGGCGCTGTCTAAGCCAACGTAATTTTCTTTTTGGTAGACATTGCGCCGCCACCAAGATTTTTTAATGTTGTTTAGCAGCTCTACACCGTACGGGCCAAAATCATAAAGACCGGCTTCGCCGCCATAAATGTCGCTACCTGGGTAAACAAATCCCCGGCGTTTGCATAAACTTATTATGTCGTCCATAAGGGGTAGTATAACACAATTATAATTACGACCGAAGGGTGCTGCGAGTAATATTGTCTAGTAGAGCCGATAAGTTTTTTACCCGCTCTGATGCAATACTTACCCTGCCCAAAACAGATGGCTGATCACAAGCACTAGCTAGACGCAAAACTTTTATATCGTCGGCATCTAATAGACCTTCTGGGTATAATTCTAGAGTCATGTCGGCGTAACTTAGATTATATCGGGCATCAGAATCTAAAGATCTGCCCTCTGTGTCGGTTCTAAGATTAAGGCCGTGGCCCGATATTACCAATAAACGACAGCAAAACCACAGCCAAATTATATCGGTCGAATTTGAAGTATCGTCTAAAGATTTAAGTAAATTGTGTAACAAATCAAAATATTCCTGCTCCACAACATCTTCGGTGTTACGATTAACCAATTTGATCGCCTCGTAGGCCAAAGTAGTCCGTGCAAGGTTACCGACAATATTTACAAAATGATGATCTAATTTTGATGAAGTTATTGTTAGTAAGTCACTTTTGCCTCTTAGTAAAGTCAAAGAGCTGATGCTTAAAAGCTCTAACCCTGCAGCCAGTTTGCTTTTTAATTTTCGGACGCCTTTGGCGTAGATTCTGAGCTTGCCGTTACTAGGGGTAATAACCGTCAGTATGCGGTCGGCTTCGCCACAATTAGTCCGAGCCAATATTATTGCCGGTGTGGTTATATACTTCATAAAAATTTAAATTATTGGCCGCTGCTACTTTTGCTACTAGTCTTTTGGGCGGTATCTTCTACGGTCTGGACAAGCTGAGCCAGCGAGGTTTTGGGTTTATACAAATAAAACACCTCGCCCATAAATGAGGCAATTACCCGATTGTGCATAATATTTTCCGGCACCAACGAGTAAATAACTACCGGCACCGACTGCCAATCTACATAAGACCGTAATTCGTACAGAAACTCTATGCCATTATGGGTCGGCAAAAGCAGCTCTAGCACTATGCAATCTGGTAAATTGCTATCTATGCTTGTAATGGCACTTTGAGCACTTTCTGTGGCAGCAACTTGGTGGCCGCGTCGTTCAAGCGCCAACACACAAGCCTGTCGGATGGTTTTATGAGGCTCGATAACTATTATATTCATTCGTATAATGCCCCAAAATAGCTAAACTAGGCTTAATTGATGACTGGGAGATAGCGTAGCAGCAAAACCGGTTTGCCGCCGGAATCGAGACACATGCACCGAAGTTTGCATGGCACCAAAAAGGCTGTTTGCCACCATTATGCCAGCACCGCCGCTGGGCGCAATTTGCCTAAACGGCCATCTGCTCTGCATGCTCGAGCCATAGGCTTGACGAAGTGTTTTGGTGTTTAATGAAGTGCTCGCGTTATTTGTATTAGCACTCGATGACACGTACATGCCCATGACAATTCCCCAACGGCTTTTATGGGCCGCTAGCCGAAAAACATTGCTCTGCCTTGGAGTCTGCGGTGAGCCATGCGCTCCATAATTGTTGGTAGAATTGATGAGTTCTCTGCCCAAACTTTTTAAAGCCAGCCGGAGTGCCTTTGGATGCGCCAAAATTGGCTGCTGAATAGTGCCTGTTAGCTCTATCTGCGAGTTGCTATCTTGCATGAGAGGCCATAGATCATGAGCTACATCCTGCAAAGCTGCCCCTGCCGATACTGGCACTAATCCATCTTGCAAAATTGATTGCTGCAGTCTAAGAGCGTCTAGCAGATCGTCTAATTCTTCTAGTGATTGAGATGCTGTAGATTTTATAATCTGGAGAGTCTCGTGAGGTATCACTTGATGTCCCAGCTCTGCTTGATGGCTAATTTGTAACAGGGGTATTTTTAGCTCTTCGGCAGTCAAAATAATAGCATTATGAAGAGCCAGATCAGAACACTTTTTTTGTTCAATTTCTTGGTTCTGCTGCCCTGCCATATTTTTTCCGACCCTGCCCCTTAATCGCCCCTTATCTATAAGATAGTATACTACTTGGTACTAAATTGGGCAATGAATTTGCTAATTATGCACACAAAATGCTTATGCTAGAAAAATATAGCCGCACATAACTAATCGGATTAAAAACTTTAGGGAACAAAAACAAGATTTGGCAATATAATTTTGTCGAGATCACCAACAAACCGATCAGACTCAGCCCAAACCTTTAGAGTTTTATCGCACATTGGCAAAATGACCATTGACCCCTTTTTGTTGGGTGTCACCTCGCCGTCAACTCTTATGCCTGTTACTGTGGACACTTTGGGCGGCACATACGGACTAGCCTTGGACTTGCCAGCTTTTATGCCAGAGTCTAGACTACGGATTTCTTGAGCATACTGTTGATTGATAACTTGCAAACGAATAGCAAAGTTAGATCCGCTTTGTATTCCAGGAACAGTCGCGGGGTTAAAATAACCATCGACAGGTAAGCTGCTCTTGCCCGTTTCATCAACATAGGCGCTCCAAGTTTTTGGGTAAGTTATAGATACGCTACCATAAGCAGAAGGCCCGCCGTATATTCTAAAGGGAGTTTTTTCGCGCTCCAAGAATTCGGCATCTTTCTTGTCGCTAGTCTGTTGCTGAGCCACAGCAATGGCAGCAGTGATTTTTTGGTCAACATTATTCTTATAATCTTGACGACCCATAAAAGCCCAGACACCAAAGCCAGCAGCGACCAAAAATAAGCAACCAAATACACCAGCTAAAATCGTGCTTATATTACTACGCCCATTCATAATGGTTATGGTAGCACGGGCTAGCTAGCCGATACAACCTTTTTTATCTTATTTTGAGCGGTTTTAAGGTAAGCTTCGAGCTGGTTGATTATGTCTTGTCCGCGTTTATGAGTAGCTATGGCTTCGTCTAATTCTAACTCGCCCGATTGTAATGCTTGCAGCAGATTATCTAGCTCTGTCTTGAGCGCGGTATAATCAATTGATTGACTGCTGCTAGTTTTTGGTTTGGTCATTTTAGTCATGCTATTTATTGTACCCTAGTATTTAATATTCCATCGACCAACTGTATATCTACATTAGAACCCGGCTCCACGCCCGAAACTGATTTGAGTATTTTGCCAGTTTTGTGCCAACGCACCAACCCATAGCCGCGTTTTAGGGGCGCCTCTGGATCCAGGGCTTTTAAAAGAGAGGCCCGCTGCCCTAAAGCCGTAGCTGTTGCCTCGGCGCTGGTCAATAAAAAATGGTTAAACTGTTTTTTTACTAAAGATAGCCAATTATTCAGCTGAGACAAAGGGCTAGCTAGTGATGAATCAAGGCTGCGTTTGGCATTTTGTAGCGCCTGTAATTCGTGCTTTTTGTCTGGCACAAGCAGCTCAGCAGCGTTACTCGGTGTGCTAGCCTTAACATCGGCCGCTAGTTCGGCCAGGCTGGTGTCAATCTCGTGACCAATTGCCACCAAAGTCGGTATACGGCTACTAGCTACGGCACGCACTATCGGTTCACAGCTAAACACGGCCAGATCGTCGGCACTACCACCACCTCGCACCATAATTACTACTTCGGCCAGCTCGGCTGCCGAATTACAAGCAGCTAGTGCAGCAGTAATTTGATCTATGGCGGCCTCGCCCTGTACCTGGACGTCGTACAGCCCCACCTCTACACCTCCCCAGCGCTGTTGTAATATTTTTATAAAGTCGGCATAGGCGGCCGAGTTAGCAGAGGTAATAAGCGCAATCCTTTTGGGCGCCCAAGGCAACTGCCTTTTGCGCGATACATCAAATAAACCTTCGGCCTCTAGTTTGGCCTTAAGCAGCAGCATAGACTTTTTAATTGAGCCCTGACCAATCGGCTGGACTTGCTGAAAACTCACCGAAAACCCATAAAGATTATGAAGACGCGGCATGCCCCATACCCGCACTAGCATGCCGTCGCCTAGCGGCATAGACATTTGGTAAATGCTACCAAAAAAAGCTACGCTGGAAGATTCATCTTTGAGACTAAAGTATACCCAACGATTTTTGCTGATTCTAAAATTAGCTATCTCCCCCTTTATGCACACCCGGCCATAGGCGTAATCTAGTGTTTGATTTAGGGCAGCAACAAAATCACTAACTCCAAAAATTACTTCGGTCGGCGTTGTTTCGGCAGACATACTTTAGGTTTTCTTACCGATTTGTTTGCCAGGGCGATCACTCATTTCTTCTATTACGTCCTCGTTTGGGTCATCGCCGCCACTAAGATGCTTATGGTATAGGTAGTAGCCGGGCGCGATTTGCGTAATCATACTAAATATACGATACATAACTGTTACCGGCAGGCTGACTGCCGGCTCTATACCACCAACAGCCAATATGGCAGTCATGAGCGTTTCGTAAACGCCTACTCCGGCTGGCAGTACCGAGATAAAACCAGCAAAGTTAGCCACTGCATAAGCCAGAATCACCGCCCCGGGGTTGACCCAATGGCCGAACGCCACATAGACAGTGTAGAGAGTGACCATCTCGGTCATATTGGCACCCAGCAGCCACAGAAACGGCGACTTTAGTGCCCATAAGTTTGAGCGAAAAACCGAATAGTTATTATTTAATGCCTCGAAGGCATCTTGAGCATGGGCTATATTAATTGTCTCGGGGTGCTTACGCCTAAAAATGTGTATCAAGCGATTAAGAACCCGAGTAATAAACCCAAAGAAAGCGTGAATACGCTCGCGACTACCAATTATATAACCGACAATCAAGGTGCCAACAGCAATTAATGTCGACAAAGAACCAGCGCTCAAAAGAACCAGCCGGTTTACTCGGCCGCTAAAACTCAATATTATTAGTGCAAAAAACAATACAAACTGAAACGATATAAACAGCAAAATAAAGCGCATCAGCTGCACTAAAGTAGCTTGAGCACCACTAATTTTTTTGTCCTTAAGGCGCAAACCAAAATAAGAGAAGCCGGACACTCCGCCACTAGGTAAAATTAGATTCACACAGTTTAATTCCAACGAAATTTTATATAGAAATCGATATTTTAAACGTGTGCCCAAAATAGAAAACATTTCTTGATAAGCCTTAGCATAACAGTGGTAATTAAGCGCCTGCCAGACAGGAATAAGCAGCAAAAGCCACCATCTTATGCCACGCGCTGCATGTATGCTATCTATAATTTGGTGGCGTGCCACATAAATAATCGCGAACAAGCCAATAAAAGTTACAGCGTTTAAAATAATCTTCCAATTAGACCTAAACTTTCGGCTCATTATTACTACACTATATCCTAATTAGCTTCTTATCGCTATACTGTATCTGATGAGTAGCGACAACAAAACCAATCAATCGGCTAAGACTAATAGCTTTTTGTCAATACTGGGTCGGCAGCCAGCTCTGGCTCTGGCCGAGCTAGAAAGTTTACTCGGCGCCGATTCCCTACACCCAGTTGGCCAAAAAATGGTTGTAATAAATACGCAGCTAGATAATGACGCGCTTGTAAATATAGCCAGTCGGCTTGGTGGCTGTCCTAAAATAGCCAAAATTATTGATACTTTGCCAATTTATAATTGGAGTCAAATAGAAAAACATCTGTTAAATCACCTGCCGAGCTATTTGTTAAAATTGCCTCCAGGCAAAATTAAGCTTGGGTTAAGCGCCTACGAACTAGACGTCACATCTCGGCAATTAACACACCTAGGCATGGAGCTCAAAAAAACACTGCGGCAAAATGACCGCTCGGTCCGTATAGTGCCTAATACTGATGTGACACTTGGCAGTGCTCAAATATTGCACAATCAGCTGACCACCAATTTAGGTGCCGAAATTGTAGTGGCCAGAGATGGTCCCCAGATTATTATTGCCCAAACCATATTTGAACAAAATATTACTGCCTATGCTGCTCGTGACCAGGCCAGGCCGGCACGTGACTCCCAAGTTGGCATGTTGCCTCCAAAATTGGCTCAAATAATTGTTAATTTGTCGGTCGGTGCAACCCCGCCTTCGTCTAACGACGTAATCCTCGATCCTTTTTGTGGCACGGGCGTCATTCTGCAAGAAGCCATGTTGATGGGTTTTGGAGCCTATGGATCCGACCTGGATCCTAGAATGGTAGATTATGCTAGCCGAAATATGGCCTGGCTCATCGATAACGGTCCGCAGACAGGTCAGCAAACTTCAAAACTGCACCAAGTGAGCAAAATACCACAGCTGGAACAAGCCGACGCCACTTCTCATAACTGGAGCCCTGAGCCCAACTTTATTGCCTGCGAAACGTACTTAGGACGACCCTTTTCTAGCACGCCTCAATTAAATGTGCTGCGAGGCGTTATGGAAGATGTGCATCAAATACATAAAAAATTTCTGCAAAATGTGGCTCATCAAACAAATCCTGGCTTTAGGCTGTGTTTAGCTGTGCCAGCCTGGAAGACTGAGCACGGTTTTTTGCGTCTTAAAACGCTTGATTCTCTCGAGAAATTAGGGTATACTCGTAGAGAATTTGTTCACGCTAGCAGTGAGGAGTTAATTTATCACCGCCCCGGCCAACAAGTAGCCCGTGAACTAGTAGTATTAACCAGAAAGTAGAGTTTATATGTCACATGTCAAAGCAGGCGGTTCTAGCAAGAACATCCACGACAGCCCTGGCCAGCGCCTAGGGGTTAAAGTTTTTGGCGGCCAAAAAGTCAAAACCGGCCAAGTTATTGTACGCCAAGTTGGTATGACTAAGCGTGCCGGGGCTGGCACTGTTATTAGCCGAAATTTCACAATTCATGCTGCCAAAGATGGCATAGTTGGGTTCAAAACCCGCCGCGTCAAATTATTTACTGGCAAAAGCGCCCCCCGCACCGAAGTAACAGTCGAATAAAATACACCGGCATTAAGCTGTACAGTCTATTCTCTTGGACATTGTCTGATCAAATCAGTGGTTCGACGATAATCCCATGTTTTTTGATCTTTTACCGATTCCGCTAGAGTACCAACAAATTTTTGGGCCGGATCGATTATAAAAACCTCGCCGTTTGGCGCCATATATCTGGCCCAGGCATGCCCGTAGCCCTTGCCGTCGACTTCCCTCTTGACATTTCTGTCTATAGACACCCTGCCACCCGCCAGTACTGAATGACCATCCCGTACCAATCGTTCGACTAAGTAGGCGGCCAACAGTGCCTGATGGCGGCACACCCCAACCCCCTCTTTAATATAGGCGGTCAACTCAATTTTATGATAATTAATTCCCTGCTGTTGATTAAAATCATTAACTTTTTCTGCATCGTACTCCATAAAATCAAGAACCGTATCAAATACCTGCTCTAGTGACCATTTTATCGAATCGCTAGATGAAGTCGGAACTGGCATTGTCTCGTTAGCACCGCCCCGGCTCCTGACCAAGCGCTGAAGTGCGCCAACTGTCACTCGACTCGATTTTATTCGCTCAAGCCGCGACCCTAACTCTTGCCAGACTGTCTGGTAAACTTCACCATATTTTTTATCGTCCACCACCAGCGCTTCGCCATCCGTGCCGCCCACTGGATAGACTCCTTGGTTTATGGCTTTATCTCTAGAAATAATCGGGCGACCGCCATAGGTATTTTCCGATTTATTAAGCTGCTTGGACTGGTTGGCATTACTAACATAATCAGCAATGTTCTTTGTGTAGTCAAAAGCCGATTGGCCATCGTCCTGATCAGCGTCAAGGTTCTGACGAAGGCCCCTGACTAGGGTTGGATTTTTGCCATCAGCTTGGCTAAGTGTAATTACACCAGCCTTGTTTATAGAAAACTTAGCATGGTTCTGGCGTGATATGTATTTATTATCGTCGTAACCAAGGGCTTCAGCAAAATCACCATGCCGGCTCAAATCTATTTCCTGATCAGCGTCAAATTCTACCAAATAGTTGACTGGTCTACCCTTATCGTCTCGGGTACGACGCACTAGCGCGTATTGATGTTCAAAACGTTGCTTGTGGCCATAGCCATCTAAGTCGTGCTCGGTCGCACCCTCTTTTTTAGGCCCGAAACCAACATCCAAAACTAACAGCTCGACTTCGCACCGACCACTGCCATCCTTTTTAGGAGACAGACCAATAGAAGTACAAAGTGCTGGCTCGCCTGAATCATACTGCAAACGATCAAAGGGAGATAAAAAAACTTGTTCGCCAGCGGATACCAATAATTCGCCTGGCTTTAAAACTCTGGGTGGCAAAACAGCCTCAGCACCATATTCATAATCCTGAGGCTGCAATGGCGGTGAATCAACTGTTGATACTGGCATCTGCTTATCTTTTTGTTTTTATTATTTTAGTTGGGCCCTAATGGCCTATGTTATTGGTCTATTTTTATTTTTGGGCAAGATGGTGCTTGATACGATCTACTACATCTGCAATGACCACTTGGCTTTTTACCAAATAGTCGTCGGCACCAAGAGTTTTGGCTCGTTCCTTGTCGTTATCCTGGCTAAGAGCTGTTAGCATGACAACTTTTATATTGGTTGTCTCTGGGGTGTTGCGTAAAATATCTAGCACATCAAAACCACTAACCTTTGGCATCATAACATCTAAAATAATTAAATCTGGGTGATACTGTAATGCCGCCGCTAAGGCATCTTCGCCGTTAGGGACTCGCTTGACGTCCAGGCCCTCCGCCTGCAAACGCGTTTGATAAACACTAGCTAAGGCGTCGTCGTCCTCGACTAATAAGATTTTTTGTTGGTTGCTGGTTGGTGGTAGTGAATCGCTCATAATGATAATGCTACTGTAAAACTATTGTTTTTGCAAATAAAATTACTAGTTATACGCCAATAAATTATATTATTGATGATTTTTTTGGACCAAACTATCGACAAATCCCTTAAACATTGGATGAGGCCGATTAGGACGCGATCGAAATTCAGGATGAAACTGACTGGCGATAAAAAATGGATGGTCAATGGCCTCGATCATTTCGACCAGCTTGCCATCTGGGGAGGTGCCAGAAGCCACGATACCCCAATCCTGGTAGCGATCCCGGTATTGGTTGTTGCACTCATAACGATGTCGATGTCGCTCCGTGATGTCATTTTTTTTGTACAGTTTGTGCGCTAAACTACCTTTTTGCAGACGACAAGGATAATTGCCTAGGCGCATTGTGCCCCCGGTATTCTCTTTGCCCTTTTGATCGTCCATGGTGCTAATAACCAAAGTTCGACCATCTGGTTGACATTCTTTGGAGTTAGCCAGCGTCAGGCCACTGTTGCGCGCGGCCGCCACCACAGCTACCTGAAGGCCTAAACACAAACCCAAATATGGTAGCTTATTTTTTAATGCCCACTGGGCAGCGGCTATTTTGCCTGCAACGCCACGGTTACCAAAGCCACCGGGTATAACAATTCCGTCAACCGAATTAAATATCTGGTCCAGGTCATTTGTTTTTTCAATTTTTTCGGCATCTATCCAACGAATGTTCAGCTCTGCTTCGGCAGCCCACCCGGCAGCTCGCAGCGCCTCGAAAACCGACATATAAGTATCTTGGTTATCCATATATTTGGCCACTACACCGACTGTGTATTTACGGTCAACTGGGCTCAATATTTTGTCGACCATCTTGTGCCAAGCCCGCGACTTGGCACGTCGACTGCCAACGCCAAGTTTTTTGACAATGTAGCTATCTATCCCTTGTGATTCTAATGTCAATGGCACCTCGTAGACTGTGCGTGCGTTAGGCAAAACTGCAATACCCTCGGGCGGTACGCCACAAAAAGCACTTAGCTTTTTCCGTATGTTGCTGGTGTCCGCAACTTCGCTGCGAGCCACCAAAACGTCTGGCATAATACCTAAACTGCGTAAATCGCGAGTAGCATTTTGGGCAGGTTTAGTTTTTATTTCCTTACTGGTCGATAAATACGGTAGGTATACAACATGAACATATATGGCGTTTTCTCGACCATTGGCTATGCCCAGTTCGCGAATGGCTTCAAAAAAGGCCGGGCTTTCGTAGTCGCCCACTGTGCCGCCAATTTCGACAATATGTACATCAAAACCCTGAGCGGCTTTTTTGATTTCTTCCTGAATGGCATTGGTTAAATGCGGCACTACCTGGACCGTTTTGCCCAAAAATTTACCAGCCCGCTCGTCGGCAATCAGCTTGCTGATTATTTTACCGCTCATAACAGAGCTGTTGCTACTTAGTTCGATGTCCAAAAAGCGTTCGTAATGGCCTAGATCTAGGTCTGTTTCGGCTCCATCATGAGTCACAAAACATTCGCCGTGCTCGGCAGGGTTAAGCGTGCCGGCGTCGACGTTGAGGTATGGATCTAACTTTTGGGCGTTGACTTTTAGACCACGAGCTTTGAGTGTGTTGCCAATTGAGGCGGCCGTTATGCCCTTGCCGAGTCCGGAAAGAACACCACCAGTTACAAACACATACTTAATTGGCTTCTTCGCCACAACGCCTCCTTATGGCTAATTATTGTAGCAGATATTGGGTTAAATCAGCAAACTAACAGTACAATTAATGAGGGTTTTTAGCGTAATTTGGCTGCGGCGGCTTCGAGCTGCGGATCACGCTGGTTTTTTATGTCTTCGTCAGTTCGTTCTACTTTTTGATCTGGCTCTAGGCCTGATTTGTCGATATTTTTATCGTTTGGCGTATACCAACGGGCTATGGTTACTTTTAGTATTCCGCCTCCAGGTAATTTGTTGACCTCTTGCACGCTACCCTTACCAAAACTTTTGACTCCCATGAGTGTTGCCGCCTGATTGTCTCGCAGGGCACCAGCAGTTATTTCGCTGGCGCTGGCGCTACCTTCGTTTATAAGTACAACTGTTGGCATGCCCTCTAATATTGGATCGCCAGTTGATTGATAGGTCTTAATGACGGTAGAGCCGCGCTTTTCGCGCAGTACGGTTTTGTTTTTAAGCCAAATACTAGAAACTCCAACTGCCGCATCTAGCTCACCGCCAGGGTTACCCCGTAGATCCAAAATTACGCCCTTAACTCCACTCTGCTTTGCCTGCTTGGCGGCTTGCTGAACCAGTTCAGTGGTATCTTTGCCGTAACGAGAAACAATAATCTGAAGAATGCCGCCATCCAGTGTCTTGGTAGTAACACTTGGTATGGTAATGGTGTCGCGAGCTATCTCAAAGTCCAGCGGCTGGCCATCGCGGACAATTTTTAACTTGACCTTGCTGCCAACTGGGCCACGAATTTTGGCTACAGCCTCGCTAAGAGTCATGTCGTATGCATTCTGATCGTTGATCTGAACAATAGCGTCCTTTGGACGCAGGCCGGCTTTCTCGGCCGGGAAACCAGCAATTGGTGCCACAATAATAACAGTCTTGTTATCGGTCGCCTTGCCCAATTCGGCCCCAATACCACTAAACGTGCCGTCTAGCTGCTCGCCAAAGGCTTTGGCTTCTTCGGCCGGCATGTATTCGGTGTAAGGGTCACCGCTGGCCTTGGCTAAGCCGGTTTTTACGCCGTCAAGTAATTTTTGGGTATCGAGCTCGCCATCAAAATCTGCTTTTAGGGTGTCGTAGACTTTTTCTACTGTCGAATAATCTAGGTTTGATGCCAATTGGCTGTTTTGGCTTTTGAGGTTTCCTAGCTGCAACTTGCCGCCTCCTACCGACCAGCCGGCAGCAAAAATAAGAACCACCAGCAACATCGTAAATAGCGGATTTTTACCGCTTCTTGCCGAACCTTTGCCTGACGAAATTTTGTCGTTATCACTCATCTACTGCACCCCTCCTGTTTTATTTTGGCCGCAATTTTTGGGCACAAATCACTATTAATTGTACAGCCTAAAAGGCTTTGTGGCCATCAATTTAATGGCTAATTGAACAACTAGTAGCGTCGAGTTTGGTAAGTTAACCGGCCGTCCAAGTAGGTATTGTACTCGGAAGTATTAAAAGTACCGGCCGACGCAGAGACGCTTTCGACGTACATAGCGTGGCCCCAATAACCGGCCGTGCTTATGGCTACATCGCCAGCTTGTGGTGTACGCGAAACTGTCACTCCGCGGGCGTAAGCGGCCGCCACCCAGTCACGAGCATTACCGTAGCCAAATGGTGCTGATCTACCAGATGCCAAGACCGCCCAAGCAGCATAAGATACACACTGGCGAGTACAATAGCCCCAAGGGTCTGGTCCATCGTTATCGACACAGCCAGGACCCGGGCTCATGCCAAAACCAGCATTGCGATAAGGGTAGGCTCCGGGATCAAAGCCACGCGCTGCCCCAGAAAACCGCAAGAAATAATAACCACCGTCCGGGTTAAAGTTGGCCCTTCGCTGAGAGGCAATCAGGGCATCGATTTTGCTCTGATTATCTCGGGTTTTTTGATTAAAGTCAGCTTGCTGTCCTTGATTATAGGTCAATAATTGACCTTGCTGAGACCGACTGTCGGCCAGCTGCGACTGTTGCAATTCTTGCTGCTTTAGCAAAGCCTCGACACCCTGCTTTTTTTCCATAAGTTCATGCTTTAGAGCATTAATTTTATCGAGTGTTGTCACAATTTTGTCTTTTACAGAACTTCGATACTGCTCTTTGTCGACAAATTCGGTCAGATCTTTGCTGCTAGCCAACATTTCGAGAGTAGAAACCTGGCCATCCATATACATGGCCTTGATATTTTCGCCCAAAACCCTTTTTTGCTTATCTAGTTCTTGCTCGGCAGCAGTTATTTCTTTTTGCAAGCGATCTTGTTCGTTGGTGTTAGCGGTAATCTGAATTTGCAAGGCATCAATAGAGGCCTGGAGTTTTTTTATAGCATCTTCGTAGCTGGTAGCCTCGTTTTGGAGCCTCGATAGCGTGTCGCGATATTGCGAATTCTGCGCTTGCAAAGCGTTAATCTGGTCTTGGACCGACTCAGCTCTGGCAATATTAGATCCACCTCTGATGGATGCCGCACATATCAACATTAAGCTCAGTGACAATACAACAACGACCCGCCGGCTGCAGTTAATTATTGAAAGAATATTTATTTGGTACTGTCTATTTTTGAGCATAAGCACCTACTATAATAAACCATTGCCGTAGGCAACGCAAGTTTAGCGGGGTGCTTTGAATTTTAAGTAGCGACGAGTAGCAATAAACGACGACACCGCCCCAATTAATATGCCTATAGCTAGCTGAATACCCAAGAGTCGCCAATAGTGTCTGGCAAAATATTGATTGGCATAATTGATGTCTAAAATACCCAAACTGCTGGCCTCGAGCGCCGATGATGACACCACAAACAACGTATGAATCAGGACTATAGATATAATGCCAGACAGCAAACCATAAAGGATGCTCTCTACAATAAACGGCCCCCGAATAAAATTAGTACTAGCGCCTAGTAAGCGCATGATAGTTAGCTCATCGCGCCTGTTAAAAATAGCCATCTGGATGGTATTGAAAATAATTAACATAGAGATTATGGCAAAAACTACAATACCAGCCAGTCCGGCCTCGCGGAAAAAGTTGGTGGCACGAGTAATTTTATCGATGGCTTCCTTGCGGTCTCCTGAGTACGAAGGCTCATCGGACTGCAAGTCTTTTATGTCTTTTTGTTCCAAAAATTGCCTAATACTGTCTATTTTATTGGGATTATTAGGTTTTATATCTAAACTTGCCGGCAGCGGGTTGTCGGTCTGAGAAATAGCCGTCAACAAATCTGTATTTTTGGCATTCTGTTTTTTGTAAGCTTCTAGCGCCTCGTCTTTGGAAATATAACGAACCGACTTAACGGTATCTAATGCCCTGACTTGGTTAATAAGCTGCTCGCGCTGCTTAATGGTAACGCTGTCTTTTAGGTACATCGACACGCCAATGCGGTCGGTAATTTGGCTAATTGTGCTACTAAATGTGGCGTTGGCGATAACCAAAAACAGCACGATTGTAAGTGTTATAACCATAACGGCAATCGCTGCAATGCCAAGCCAGGCATTACGCACAAAGTTTAGCAGTCCGGTTCTAATGATCCGGCGCAGTGTAATTAGTTTGCGCTTCATGATTTATAAACCGCCCCTGCTCGATCGCTAACAACTTTGCCATCCTGAATGGTAATGACCCGGCGACGCAGTTTGTTGACTATTTCTTGGTTGTGAGTGGTTAAAATGACAGTCGTTCCGAAACGATTTATTTTTTCGAGTACTCTAATAACGTCCCAAGCATGTTTGGGGTCTAGATTGCCGGTTGGCTCGTCGGCAATCAAGATGCGCGGCTGGCGAACAATTGCTCTAGCAATAGCTACTCGCTGCCGTTCACCACCAGAAAGTTCCAGTGGCATACGCTTTTCTTTACCGCGCAAACCAACAATATCTAACACCCGCGGCACAGTGTGGCGAATTTCGTGATTAGACAAACCAACAATTTCTAAAGCAAAAGCCACATTTTCGAAAACATTTTTATTGGGAAGCAGCTTAAAATCCTGAAAAACTACTCCGATTTTACGGCGTAGCAG
Organism: uncultured Candidatus Saccharibacteria bacterium; assembly: GCA_964630055.1. Classification (GTDB taxonomy): domain Bacteria; phylum Patescibacteriota; class Saccharimonadia; order Saccharimonadales; family CAZVRA01; genus CAZVRA01. The sequence continues at coordinate 61,528 of CAZVRA010000002.1, read as the reverse complement.
CGGTATCTCGCGGTCTTTTAGAGTTTCGTAGTCTATGCCACCAACTATTATTTTGCCCGAGCTAGGCTTTTCCTCGCGTGTCAGCAGTTTGAGTAAAGTCGATTTTCCAGCGCCACTGGCGCCAACAATTATGACGAACTCCTTAGAATCAACGTGCAAATTAATGCGATCTAAAGCAGCGCCAGCGCCCCTACTATAACTTTTGGTTACCCTGTCCAACAAGATCATATAGACACATTATACCAAAACTAGATCAAAAGCATAACCGCCCGGCCGACTAATTGGTTAGTTTTTGGCTTGGTCTAAGTATGACTCTATAAATGGCTGCAAGTTACCGTCGAGCACACCAGCAGCATCAGAAGTTTCGTACTTGGACCTCAAATCTTTAACCTGCTTATAGGGGTGTAGTACGTAGCTGCGGATCTGATTTCCCCACGCTGCTTGTTCGTTAGGACCTTTTATCTCGGCTAGTTTTTCTTGATGCTGTTCTTGTTGCAACTGAGCTAAACGTGATCGCAAAATAGTTAATGCCAGCTCTTTATTTTGTAACTGTGAACGCTCGTTTTGAATGGCCGCCGTAATACCTGTCGGCAAATGAGTTACGCGTACAGCCGAATCGGTAGTATTAACCGACTGGCCGCCGTGACCGCCGGCTCGATAAACATCAACCCGTATATCCTTGGGATCTATGGCTAGCTCTTGATCGTTAATAATTTTGGGCAGGACATCGACTTTTGCAAAGCTAGTCTGCCGTAAATTGTCGCTATTAAAGGGGCTAAGGCGCACCAGCCGGTGCACGCCGTGCTCACCGCGGAGTTTGCCGTATGCCAAGTTACCAGACACCTCAAAGGTGACCCGTTTGAGCCCGGCTTCTTCGCCAACAGCGTGTTCTAACTCTGTTAAATTATAGTTGTTTGACTCGGCCCAACGGCTATACATTCTGAACAAAATTTGTGTCCAATCTTGAGCGTCGGTTCCACCAGCCCCAGCGGTTAAAGTTATAATGGCGTCATAGTCGTCATATGGTCCGCTATAGCGTAAATCCTGTTTTAGTCGGTCTAAGTGCTGGCCAATTGTGGTTAGTTGTTGCTGCAACTCTTCCTGGAGTGCTGGGTCATTTTCACTGCTAAGCAAAATAGCGTCTTCGGTATCGCGCCTAATAGACTCCCAGGGTTCAAGTCGCTTGTCTAGTGTTGATAATTTCTGCATCACTTCTTGGGCCGCTTTGTTGTCTTGCCAAAAATCTGGTTGCTGACTAAGTTTTTGTAGTTTGGCGCGCTCCGCCATTAGCTGATCTAAATTCATAACGCTAGCAGCCTGGATGATTTCGTCTTGGATTTTCTTGAATTTTTGGCTTAATTGTTCCATTGTTTGACTCGCTTATTTAGTATACGCTAAACAGTTGCGATGACGCAGCCGGGCTACTGCCAAAGTGGCGTAATTTGGTCAAAAAGCTGCAAAGTAAATGGTTGGCCACAGTTACCCAGCACACCAAGACCCCAAGTTCGATCGCTAAACATAGCTTTAGATGAATCAATAATACCCTCTTTGGTTATGGCATCTATGCGTTGAGGGATTTTGTAGTAATCATCGATATGCTCGTCAAAAAAATAGCGGTTGCTATAACCAGCGGCTGTACCGCTAACGGTTTGCCCACTTTGCTGATGCTTACCTAAAGCATATTGCTTAGCCGCTATTATGTCGCTGGGAGCTAGGTCGCCTTTAAAAACTGTAGACATTTCGTTAACAATAATGCCAAACAGTGCTCCGGCGTTCATAGGCATAACCTGGGTTCCAAACCACCAGTTAGTACTACGCTTAGACTGCCCAATGCCAGAATTTAAATGATACAGTAATCCTTGTTCTCTGGCCGTTCCAAGTATTTTGGAATATAGCGTTTCGGTTAACATAGAATTGATTAACATAAGGCTATCGTGCTCTGCCTCACTTAGGCTACGCTGAGCGAAAGTATCGATATAAAAATATAGGTTTTCGACAGTTTCGTTATTGAGGTAAAGTGGCGCACCCAAAGACCTAGGCCGCTCATTAGGTAGTTCATAGCGGCCGTCTCCAGCCGGCAACTCTATATTTTCTAGCACTTTGGAGATAGTTTTGCGTCGCGTTATTGGCAAATTGCCAGCGATAACAAAACGCAAGTTACTACTGGTATGTGTGGCCTGATAATGTTGCTTAACATCGTCGACGGTGACATTGTCCATAAGCTTTAACCGCTCTTGATCGGTCAAAACGCTAAAGCCATATTTTTCGCGCAGCGATAAGCTTAAATAACGAAAATGATTATTGGACCGAGCCGTCAGTTCTTCGCGCACGTTGCCAAATTCGGCCGCAAATTCTTCGTCCAAAAACAATGGCTTAGTAATTGCGACCAGTAATAATCCTAAGATTCTGTCCCATTCAAAATCGGCACATTCTGCTTCATAGATAACGTCGTATGGACCTGTAGAGGCGTTGGAATATGCGCCATTTTTTTCGAATTCGGCCTGAAAATCACGAGCTTTTGGTAAAAGCTGATTGGCGCCCAACAGGACGTGCTCCATTAGATGCGGTGTCTCCCATTTGTCGCGCGTTGCCAAATAGTCGCCAGCCCTAAAGTTAAGCTCAAACGACATTACACTGGCCCCGGGCACATGAATAAGTAGCCCCTTGGCGCCATTACCAAGATTAACCTCGTGAACTGTGTGTTTCAGTTTTTTCGCTTCCCTTTCTTCCGTCTCTGACGCTCTGCCTTGCGAGCCTTTTTGCGGTCCGAAACAGCGGTATGCTTTTTGCTGCCAGCCCGTACGGAGGAGCCGGCGGGAACAATAAAATCTTCTTCGTGGAATTCTTCGGCTTCAATAATTTTATCGGAGTTATCGACTGACTGCCTAGCTGCACGGGTTAATTCGGTCTCGATGGGTCGCTCCAAATCATCGACCGGCTGAGCACTAAATAATGCCTGTACCAAGTTGTGGCCCAGTGTCGCCTGCATGGTTTCGAACATATGCTGACCCTGACGGCGATATTCGACCAGTGGATCTCTCTGACCAACACCAGACCAATGTATGCCTTCGCGCAAATGGTCCATGTTTTCGAGATGCTGCATCCATAGGTTGTCGAGCAGCTGCAAGTAAATGTCTCGCTCTACTTTGCGCATTACGTCGGCACCAAACATTTTTTCGCGCTCCTGATACAAATCTAGTGCCGAACCTTGCAATTTGGTTTTGAATTTATCAACCGAAGTATCAAACAGCTGGTCCATGGTTTGGTCACTAAAAGGAAACAGGTCGCTAACCATGGCCTCGAACTGATCGGTAGCGGCTAGTGGTGAAGCTGCTAAGACCGCAGCCTGCTCTTTTATTAGTGCTTTGATTCGTTTACTGATATCTGGCTGGGTCAAGATGTCACGGCGCATAGAATAAGTGGCTTTTCGATGACGATTCATGACATCATCGTATTGGACCACACTTTTTCGACTATCAAAGTTGTGACCCTCGACTTTTTCTTGGGCCGATTCTAAACTTTTGCTAATTATTCGGTTTTCTATAGGCGTTTCGTCATCAACTCGCATCCGGTCCATGACGGCGGCAATTCGTTCGCCGCCAAAAATTCGCATTAGGTCGTCTTCGGTGCTAACAAAAAACTGAGTCACACCCGGGTCGCCCTGCCGCCCAGAACGGCCCCGCAGCTGGTTGTCTATGCGACGGGATTCGTGCCGCTCACTACCAAGCACAAACAAACCGCCCAACTTTTTGACATCCTCGTCTAGCACAATGTCGGTACCACGCCCAGCTATGTTGGTGGCCAGAGTCACAGCACCAGCTTGACCGGCTTTGGCAACAATGGCAGCCTCTTTTTCGTTATTTTTTGCGTTTAACACCTGATGCGGCACGCCCAGCTTAGTTAACATCGAGCTGAGCAGCTCATTTTTTTCTATCGAGACAGTACCAATCAAAACCGGCTGGCCCTTAATATGAAGCTGACGGACTTCCTTGGCGATAGCTTTGAACTTGCCCTGCTCGGTCTTGTAAATTCTATCGGGCCTATCGACGCGAGCCAGCGGTCGGTTAGACGGTATCTCTAGAACCTCCAGACTATAAACTTGGTGAAATTCTTCGGCCTCGGTAGAAGCGGTACCGGTCATGCCCGAAAGTTTGTTGTACAAGCGGAAATAATTCTGAAAACTAATTGTCGCCAGTGTCATGGACTCTTCCTGCACCTCGACGCCCTCTTTGGCTTCTATTGCCTGATGGAGCCCTTCGTTGTAGCGGCGGCCCTTTAGCAGACGGCCGGTAAACTCGTCGACAATCACCACTTCGCCATCGGCAGTAACAACGTAATCTTTGTCGCGCTTAAAAAGTAACTGCGCTTTAATGGCTTGGTCCAGGTGATAAATGTCGCGGATGTGGTCGTTACCGTACAGGTTGTCTATGCCAAGCAACTTTTCTATATGGTCAACGCCTTCCTCGGTTAAAGATACAGCCCGCTTTTTTTCGTCGACTTCGTAATCTTCGAGTTTAAGCTGACGCGCCAAACGCGCAAATTGCCCGTAAGCCGAACCGCTAGTAGTGGCCGGCGCCGAAATAATCAGCGGTGTGCGAGCTTCGTCGATTAAAATCGAGTCCACCTCGTCGACGATAGCAAAATTTAAGTCGCGCTGGCGGAGCTGGTCAACTTCTCGGACCATGTTGTCGCGCAAATAATCAAACCCAAATTCGTTGTTAGTGCCGTAGGTGATGTCGGCGGCGTAGGCCTCTTGCCTGGTGCACGGTTTTAGGTGCACCAGCCGCGGGTCGTTATGTTTTTTATTGGTAAAATCGGCATCATAAATGTAAGATTCGTCGGCAATAATAACCCCTACCGACAGGCCCAAAAAAGTGTATATCTGGCCCATCCAGCCAGCGTCGCGTTGGGCCAAATAATCGTTGACGGTCACTACGTGAACGCCCATGCCAGACAAGCTATTGAGGTACACTGGCAAGGTTGCCACCAAAGTTTTGCCTTCGCCAGTTTTCATTTCGGCCACCATGCCTTCGTGCAGCGCCATGCCACCAATTAGCTGAACATCGAAATGACGCTGGCCAAGCGTACGGGTAGCTGCTTCGCGGACCACAGCAAAAGCGTCCGGCAAAATGGCATCGAGTGCCTTATCTAATGAGGTTCGCTTAGTTAGCCGTTTTTTTAATTCATCAGTCTGTTTTTTTAGTTGAGTGTCATTCAGTTTGGCGTATTTATCGGCCAAAGCGTTGATATCGCGAACTCGTTTTTTTAGGCGCTTAAGTGTTTTGACCTGTGGGTCTCCCAAAACTCTTTTTAATGATTTTTTCATAGACCAATTATGCTCCAGTTGTTATTTGCTCTAGCAAGACAGCCCACACTCTAAGTCTTGCATACATTTGCTGACATTATTGTACCTTATTTTAGTTACAAAAGTGGTTAAATAGTGACGTATTTTTACCAACACTTATTAAGCGCCCTTCTGGACACCTTTGCATACCAAAAACTCAATTGCCAGCAAATGTCTTGAGTTTTGCAAGCACTCGGCGTTTTAGGCCGTGGCTGCTGTGCGTATCTTTGTACTTTTTGAGACGATTCTTAAGCGTCGCCTCGGCTACATCAATGGCGGCGTACATATTAATGTTGGCCTCTTTGGTGTTAATAGTTTCGTGTGGCAAATACAAGATTACTTCGCAGATGCGTTCGTCTTTGGTCTTGGTTTTGTGTTCCTTAAGAGTTACTAAGGCACTAACCGACTTGCGGGCATGCAGCGGCATATACAAATCCAGCCGGCCAATTTTACGTTTAACGTATTTTCGCAAATCATCGTCCAGGTCAAAATGCACACCTTGTAGTTGTAGTTTTTTTATCATATTACCTCCTTATTTTGCATATACGGTTGCAGTACCTTGGGCACACGAATTGTGCCATCGGCATTTTGATAATGCTCAAGCAAAGCCACCAAAGAACGCGCCAGGGCTACAACTGTTCCATTAAGCGAATGGGCCAGTTCGATATTGCCGTCTTGGCGGCGAACACGTATGTTAAGATTGCGCGTCTGGAAATCGGTGCAATTGGAGCAGCTAGTTAATTCTCGGTAAGAACCATCTACTGGTGACCAATATTCTAGGTCATATTTTTTGGCCGCCGGTGCGCCTAGGTCGCCCGAAGCAATATTTATAACTTGATACGGTATTTGTAGGCTCTGCCAAAGCTCCTCTTCTATGGCCCGAATTTTTTCTAGCATGGCAGTGCTTTGCTCGGACACGGTAAAAGCGTACATTTCTAGTTTGTTAAACTGATGAACCCGGAACAGACCGCGTGTGTGTTTGCCGTATGTGCCTGCTTCTTTGCGGTAACATGGGCTATAGCCGACATAAAGCAGCGGCATGTCGGACTCGTTAATAATTTCGTCTGCATGGTAGCCGGTTAGCGGCATCTCGGCAGTGGCGATTAAGCTGAGGTCCTCGCCTTCTATAAAGTATTCGTCGGACTGGTCGCTGCTGCGCGGCGCAAAACCAGCGCCGGTGGCAGTACGGGCATTGACCATGTGCGGTACAGTCATGTAGGTAAAGCCTTTTTGCAGCATAAAATTTAATGCGTATTGAGTGAGGGCGTTTTCGAGCAAAGCCAGATCACCTTTTAGAAAATAAAATTTGCTACCAGCTACTTTTGCGCCGCGCTCAAAATCTAGCCAACCACGTTTAGTGGCCAGTTCCTGATGGTCCTTGGCGCCAGTTGTTTGATTACCAAAAGCCGCCACTTGCACGCTTTTTGACTCATCGCCCACCGGAACGTCATCGGCCGTCATATTAGGAATTGTTTTTAAGGCCGCCTCGAACTGCTCATCAACTTTTTGTAAACGCTCTTCTTGCGTGGTTAGCTTGGTTTTGAGCCGCTTGCCCTGCTCGATTAAGTCAGGATTAGGCTGCCCGTCCTTCATTTGGGCCGAAATATCGTTGCGCTGGCCGCGCAGCGCCTCGACCTGTTGCAAAAGCTGACGCCGCTGACCGTCTAGTTGCAGAAACCCATCGACGTCAATATTGTAGCCTTTTTGGGCGCTTTTTGTTTTGACAACCCCCGGATTGTCTCGTACAAACTGGATATCTATCATGGTTCTATTGTACTACAACTTTTGACTTCTTGCGGAGTGAGATAAGAGTTAGTTCGGTCCGCGCCCGAGCATAGGCGCAGTGCTCGCACTCGCCGCCCATGGCAGCTGTGCCAACTGGTGGCATGACATCAGACTCCATGCAAGACTTCATGTCGTGCAAGGTTTTTTCTACCCAATCGCTGTTACCATGATGCGGAAAAACATGGGTTTCAAAATCGACCACATCGTTAAAGCCGGCCCGGTCTTGCGTGCCGGTGGCATAAACAAAATAGCCAGTGTCGCTAACCGCAAAACCATTGGCGCGCAGCAGCCACTGGTAGACCTCCATCTGACGGCGATACATATCTTGCCAGCCACCCACCGGCCCTAACTGCGTAACCGGCTTGGCCTTGGCAGTCGCTTTGTAGTCGACGACAATTAGTTCATCGTTAGGGTTAACCCAAACATCGTCTACAGCCCCAAATACGTGCAAATTTGTTGGTTCGTGTACGTGGACCACCCCTGTAAAGTTATGCCGCCAGGTGTCTAGATCTTGATGCTGATACGGCAAAGCTTTGACCTTGAACTTAGTCATTAATGGATGAGGTTTGCCCTGCGCTCGGTAAGTATCGAACTCTTTTTTAAATAATTCGTCGATAGTTTTGTTGATGTTAAACGGCGGACTACTGGGGCGAGTAATTTTATGGCGTACATCCAGCCAAAAACAGCGCGGGCACTGAATAAAAAGCTCGATTTTACTGCGGCTAACCTTAAACGGCTCCGCCTGACCGGGCATGTACGGCCGACTCCGCTGCCTCATATAACTCATCATTTTAGTATAGCAGAAGATGGACTGCTGCCACGGCTGCCGTTTCGGCTCGCAGTGTAAAATTGTGTAAATTTAGTCGCTCTAAGCCCTCGTGATCAAAAAATTCTAGCTCGGCTTCTGTCCAGCCCCCTTCGGGCCCAATAAATACCCCTACCGAAGGCTTGTCTTCTGTGGTCAATTCAGGCTGTTGAGGGTGCGATTGGGCCTGGTCGCTAGATTGCTCGGCAACCAATAATTGCAGCTTGGGTTTGAGTTCGGTGATGGCCGTATGAAGCTGTAGAGGCGCCCGGACGTGCGGAATGTCGCTCCTTCCACACTGTTCGGCGGCTTCAATTACGATGCGCTCAGCCCGCTCCACATCAAAACCAGTTTTTTCGGTGCGTTCGCTAGTAATTGGCAAAAAATGGCTTACTCCTAGCTCGGTGCACTTTTGCAACACCCAATCGTTTTTATCTTTTTTAATCAGGCTCCAAAGTAAATAAACGTCCCGCTTGGGTGTCTTGGGAGTCAGCTGGGTTATAGATTCTAAACCAGCCTCATCGGCAGTCAGTTTATTGATACGATAAAGCTTATCTAGGCCTTGGCCGTTAAACAAAACGACCTCGCGGCCAACATTAAAACGCAGTACACGCAGCCATTGATGTAGCAGCCTTGAATCGTGCAACCACAATTTGTTATCTAATTGGACACTGTTTCCTACAAAAAAGCGATGTAACTTCATGCGATTAATTCTAGCATGGCCAGCGACTCTATATGCGGCGTCTTTGGGAAAAAATTGTAACCCTGTAATCGCTTAACCTCATAAGATTTCTGCAATAAACTCAGGTCGCGCGCCTGTGTGCTAGGGTTGCATGACAAATAAACAACCCTCAGCGGGCGCACATCCAACAGATGATTAATTAGCTTACTGTGCAGACCAGCTCGAGGCGGATCAACAATCACCAAGCAGTCGGGACTTATGTGCTCCAATGCTTGCTCGCTGCTTGCGTGGACTACGGTTGTAGCTTTGGGCGCACTATTTTTGGCTACTAACACATTTTCTAAGGAGCTTTCTACCAGAGTGGTGGCACCAACGCAAAGCCCAATAGTACCTACCCCGCTATAAAGATCTATAATCGGCATGTTGCTCTGCGTGGCCTTCTTTTGCTGGGCAATATAATGCTTGATTTCGCCAACGGCCAGTTCAAAAATTGGTAAATTTACCTGAAAAAATGAGTGCACATTGTAATTTATTTTGTTTCCTAAAACCTCATCCTGCAAAGATATGTCACCATCCGTATATAAAACTTTTGTCAAAACACTGGCCGGACTTTTGGGTGTAGAATAGCAAACCTGAATACCCTGGCACAAACCTTTCAGACTATCAATATCAGGAAAATTTTGGTCCTTTACAAACAACGCTACTACTACGTTACCCGCTTGATCACACCTAATTAACCCTGTTTTTAGCTGACTACCACGAATGCCGGCAGCTTCTAAAGCTGAACACATTTTTTGTGCAGTTTTGTCAATTTCGGGTCTTGCTATACTACTACCTTGAATGGCTCGCTTGCCACGACTACCCCGATTAAACAAGGCCAGCCGCAGGCCACTATCGTCTGCCCAAAAGCTGTATTCCATTTTATTTCTATAGTGCCAGGTCGGACCGGTCGTAATAACTTGTATATCGTCTGTCAACTTAATGCCCGACCTTGATAGAGATTCGGTCAATATCTGCTGCTTGGCGATAATTTCTGCCTTGTCGGTCATAATTTGCCAAGGACTGGTGCTTAAATAAGCATCGTCACGTGGCTGTTGGCGTACAGGAGACGCTTGCAGTATCTGCTCGGCTACAGCCTCAGCGTAATCTCGCCTAGAGCGTAATAAACGCACCATAACTAGCTCATTCGGTAGAGCATTCCAAACAAAAACCTTACGACCATCGGCCAACACCCCCAATCCTTGGCCGCCATGAACTAACTTATCTATACGTACCTCTTGTAGTTCTTGATTGGGCTTATTGTAGGTCAAAAAATCCTCGCCTACTAAAACTTGCCGACCAAAAGTAACCAGAACAACAAAACTTTGCTAGCTATACTAAGTATCCAAAAGACACTTTGATGCCGATACCATCCGTTTACCAAAGATACATCGTTTCTACTAGACGACTTAGACACGCTGGCATCCTTCCCTGATTTATAACAGTGCATTAGATAAAAATACGACCCAATAGACGACACCGCAATACTAGCTATGAAGATATAGACCGCTAAGGGCAACTTAGCTAAGCCAAAAACGTAGGTTCCAAGCAAGCTGGCCCCAACAACCAGCCACAGCAGAGCCATAGACGACACAGCCAAAATACGAAGGCAGTTTGCCCACGAAATATAATTATCTGCCGAATCGTACCGATAATTTGCAGCCACGCTAGACTGCTGGCCAAAAATAACAGAACATAAACCAAGGGCGGCCAACATCACCAAAGCGCTTAAATCGCTCACTCCATTAATCAGCGCCAATATGGTAGCTATTGCCACGATGCTAAAGCCAAAATCCAGCCAGCTCAAATGATTAATACTTAATGGCTGGCTCTTACCAGAGATTGTTACCGAGGAGTTACGGCGCCAAATTATAGCCGCCAATACATAAATAATGCCAATGGCCGCAAAAAAAGCTGCGCCCAAGTGAGCCATGTTCAAATTCCAAAGCTGCTTGGAGGCTGTTGCAAAAGATGGTTGGCCTGTAATCTGGTGGGTTATATTGTCGGGGGTTAAAAAGCTGGTTGTAATTGACCTCTGAGCATGATTAGCCGATTGAACTAAAACCACCGCATATACTAAAAAGAGAGCGGCCATGGCCGAGCACCATTGCGACAAGTTCAATTGACTAACCAATCGAAATACTGATAAACGCTTGGGCTTGGTTGTAGTTTTTTTAGTTGTATTGGCTTTTGTCATACTCAAAATATATAGGAGTTGGCAGGTTTTGTACAGTAAGCTATACTTTTATAAACGCCTATGCTTTTTTCTAAAAATAAAAAAAACCTCATTTACAATGGCCGTCCAGCTATCGGCTCTATTTCTACTCCGATAAACAAAAACAGGTCTAAACCTTGGTACCGAAAAAAACGAACATACTGGGCTAGTTTTGTGCTGGTACTTATTGGGTCGTTAATTTTGGCCTGGCCCTACATCCCTGGCCTGATTTTTAAAGTTCGTCGGCCAACTATTGCCACCAACACCTTAGACAAGGCTGCCAGTCAGGGTCAAAAAGTCTCTGTCGACAAACCAGATGACCCATTAGCAGCTCCTGGTAACCGTTTAATTATGCCCAGTATAGGTGTGAATGCGCCAATCATAGAAGGCAAAAATATTTATGTAATTGGCAAAAACCAGGGAGCTTGGCACGAAGCTGGATCGGCACCAGCCGACAATGGCAACCTAGTGTTGGCTGCCCATCGATTTTTGTACACCGCCACTAACGGTGGCTATTTTTATCATCTCACCGAACTAAAAAATGGCGATGCTTTGTTCGTGAAATGGGATGACAAGGTTTACAAATACGAAGTCTACAATACCCGCGATGTCTGGCCGACTCAAGTAGATATTCGCGACACAGACACCCAGGTACCTAAAAAATTAACGCTTTATACCTGCACACCACTCGGTAGCACAGCTAAACGTCACGTCGTAGAAGCCAAACAACTATAGCCAAATATGCTAGGCCAAGCTATTCGGTGCGCAGAGCCTCGATAGGATCTAGCTTGGCGGCCTTGCGCGAAGGTAACCAGCCAGCCACAACTGCAATTACAGAAAGCAAACCAACCAGTAAGAAAATTTGCTTAAAATTAAAGATCAAAAGTCGTTGATCGACATCTAATTTTAGCTGCTTGGTAATCCAGGGGTTCAGCGACATGCCCAAGGCAAAAGCAGCGGCAGCACCAAGCGCACCACCTATAAAACCTATCCATGCGGCTTCAAAACGGAAAAGACGACCAACATCGCGTTTACGCATACCAAGGGCTTTCATCAGCCCAATTTCGCGCGTACGCTGCAAAACACTTATATACATAGTGTTGACTATTCCAAAAACCGACGAAACAATCGCAATCAGCCCAAAGGCCACTACAATACCCCGCAACACCCCAATAATGTTGTTCAAAAAAGCCTGAGTTTCTTTTACGCTCTGGCTACTCAACCCTTTAGATTTAATAGCCTCTTGCGCCTGATTTAGCTTGGTCTGATCGGTGCCATCCTTAACTCTTGCATAAGCATAGGTGTACTTTTGATACTGGTTAGTACCCTTGGTAGCCAGATCGTTTAATGTATTAGCATCCTGCTGGCCAACATACAGCGCCAGTTCGGTTCCTGGCTGAGAAGTAACTGCCTTTTTAGCGACGGCAGCCACTGTAAAATCTTGCAGCACTGTACTTTCTTGAGTTGATTTATCAATAGCAGACCGGTCTAATGTGCCAGAAGCCAGTTGCGCCTTTAGCGCTTCGGTATCGACGGGCTTGCGAACAGCCAGCTGGACTTTTTTGCCCACCGCATCATTATTTGAACCAAATCCAAGCGGGCCAACAAAAGCCTCGGGCAAAATCAAAGTGCCAGTTTTTAGCGGTTTATTAAGACTTCCGGCTGCTATGCCAGGGTTCTGGGCTGGGTTTAAAGCCGTTACAGTAGCGGCAAACTTTTTGTTGGCAGGCCCAGTAATGTACTTTATGCTCAAAATTAGACCTTCCCTTACCTCTTCTATCTGTGGCATGCCCCTGAGCATAGATAGATCATCGGCAGTCAGCTGTTTGACCTGCTGTATCCCACCACTGTTTGGGTCAATACCCAAAGTATCGTCATATTCGATTGGCTGATCATTGCTCCGGCGACCAAGGGCCGACTGATCTTTGACAACAATTAACTCGGCCGGATCAAAATTATCGCTAATGACCTTGGAGACAAAAGCCTGCGCGCCGTTACTAGCCGCTAAGGTCAATGTCAGCGCAAAGGCGCCAACAGCAATTGCTAATGTAGTTAGAAGTGTGCGCATTTTTGCAGACTTTATGCTGCGTCCGCTCCGCTTCATGACATCAATTAATTTCATTGTTTGCCCCTTATTTTGGATTTAGTCCGTAAATTTTTATGATTTATAGTTTCCACTACTTGACCGTCTTTTAATTTGACCACTACATCGCATCGATTTGCCAACTCATCGTCATGCGTCACAATCACTAGGGTCGAACCCAGCTTTCGATTAAGCTCGAAGAGAGTCTGGATGATAGTCTCGCCTGTCGTGCTATCGAGATTACCCGTAGGCTCGTCGGCAAAAATTAGTTTTGGTTTATTAACAATCGCTCGGGCTATGGCCAGTCGTTGCTTTTGACCACCACTCAAATTAACCGCTTTGGCATCAATTTTATCGGCCAAATCAACTTTGTGTAGTGCCTGCTCGACCAACTTTTTTCTTTGAGACAAAGCAACGCCGGCAATTTCGAGCGGCAATGCCACGTTTTGATAGCACGTCTGATTAGGCTCCACAAAAAAAGCCTGAAAAATAAAGCTCATTTCTTTGGCCCTAAAAGCATCCAACTTTTTGGACTTTAATTTATGTATATCCTGGCCGTTAACTACAACCGTACCACTAGTTGGGTGGTCTAGGCCACTCATTATATGCATTAGCGTGGATTTGCCCGAACCACTTTTGCCAACTATTGCCAATGTGGCGCCATCATCAACCGCCAAATTCACCCCCGATAAAGCTGCAAATGAATTCTGCTGTTTACCATAAATCTTAATGAGTTCTTGCACCTTGATCATAATATTTAAGTCAATCTTCCTCTCTTAGGTCACGGCTAGTAAAAAATATCATTCCAGTAATTAAGCTCACTCCAGAAACTGCGGCCGTAACAACCACATGCCAGGTGTTTATTGTACCATGTATCAGTGATGAAGTGTGGTAATAAGTTAGCATAGAAGCACTTTCTAAGTGCCGCACCCAGTTAAGCTCAGGCGCAAGCGAATCGATCAAAAAGCTAGCTATGACCCAAGCAACTGGCAGCGAAATAGCCAAACTTTTGCGGCCAAAACCAATACCCAGCCCATATGTAATAGAAAACACCATAAAAGTAAACAAAAACGACATTATGCCAAGACGAGCCAACACGCCCCATGGCACAGGCTCATGAATTGCTGCCGCCACCAGCACCATGCTGGCAGTCACTACCGCGACTATAGTTAATATTATGACCATGCCAGCCAGCCACTGTTGCACTGCTACCCTGCGCCGCGACACCGGCTGCGCCAATAATTGATACAATTTGCCACTAGCTTCTGGGGCGTGGCCCAGCGAAATACCCAAAATTATTGCCAGTGGTATAAAAATCATTTGAGCGCGCAACCCAAATACGGCCGTGCCGACGTAGCCCTTAAAAGTGTTGTAGTCGTTAACATTACCAACCATATTCTGCAATGCCGGTGGGATACTTTTGAATAATTGGTTAATATTACTGTTTTTTATTGTCGGAAAAAAGGCGGCAGTTAAAGCCAGCAGAGCCACGGCGCCAATTAGCCAGCCAAGCAAAAAATTGCGTTTGTCATACAAAGTTTTGGTCAATATCGAGTCAAACATTAGGCTTCTTCCTGTTTATACATGCCCAAAAAGACTTGGTCTAAATTGGCTTCTGTTATAGTGACGTCGCTTATAGGCTGAGACGCAATCCAGCGCAGTAAAGCTGGTGTGACTTTCGTAACATCAAAATTCAAAGTATGGTCAGTAGTATGTAAGTTCGTAACCTGCAAATTCGGTGGCGGTAAACCAAGCTTCATACCTTTTTTGGCAACAATAATCACTCGGTGCTGACTATGACTCAGTAGGCTGTCGATTGCTACTGTTTCGACTACACTTCCCTGGCGCATAAATGAAACCACGTCACACACCTGCTGAATTTCGCTTAAAACATGAGACGACATAAACACAGTTTTGCCTCGCTTGGCATGAGCCCGAACAGCATCATAGAACTTTTGCTGAATTAGCGGATCGAGACCGGATGTAGGCTCATCTAATATCAGCAAATCTGGATCGTGCATTAAAGCCGACACTAGAGCGATTTTCTGTTTGTTGCCGCGCGACAGAGTGCCGATTTTGCGGTTCAAGGTAGGCTGCAACTGTTTAGATAAATCGCGTTGACGCGATAGTACGGAGCGACCACCACCTCTTAGAGATGATATAAATCTTAGGTACTGCTCGCCGTTCAAGTTATCGTACAGCTCTAGGTCCCCAGACAAAAAGCCAACTCGTTTTTTTATATCAACACTTTTTAAGTGAGTATCTTGACCAAAGACTTTTACTGAGCCGGCGGTTGGCCGCAAAAAATCCATAATTATTTTTATGGTGGTCGTTTTGCCGGCTCCATTGGGACCTAAAAACCCGTGTACGTGACCAGACTGAACGCAAAGCGAAACATTTTTTAGGGCCGCAAAACTGCCAAACATTTTAGTAACATTATTAAGCTCTATAGCCATTGGAGGCTTACTACCAACCACCGCCACCGCCTCCACCACCGCCACCGCCAGAGAAACCGCCGCCTCCCGAGCCACCACTACTGGCGCTGTAACTGCTGGCTACGGTGCTGGAAACGCCATCAACCAGACCCGAAAAAGCACCAGCATTAAAGGCAGTCATGCCCGGCGACCAAGTTGGTTGCACACCGGCATCTTCGTATAATTTACCTAATTCTTGGCTCCATTGTTTTTCTTGACCAAATAGCACTGCGTATGGCAAAACTCTCTCGTAAAGCTTAATTAAAGCACCGCTGTTGTTAATACTACCGACTTTTTCGGCCCCTTCTGGGCTTTGGAGCATTTTTAGGCGCTCCGTTTCGGCCACCTGAATGTATTGCTTTAGACCCTCAAGATAATGCTTTAACTCCTCGCCCTTACCGCTAGGGTATTTGGTTAAGCTCATCATTATAAGACCAGCAGCCGACAGGACTAACAATGGAATATTTAAAAGCAATACCCCAAGCAGCGCCATAACAATTGCGGCTTTTTTAAACCACTGTTTAGCCGGCAAATTAAGGTCGTATAAGTCCCCATTTTTTATTTCTTTGCCGATACTACTTAGGGAACTCATAATTTTTGTAGCCGATTTACTAAAATCCTCGCTATTTACCGTTGTGCCAGCAATTAATGACCCAGCGGCGAATATATCGTTGGCCAGAGTCTGCTCATAAGGACTCAGGCTATCGAAATTTTTAATAATTTTTAACTCATATTTGGCCGATTTAAAGAGGCTTTTTTGGCCGGTTTGACGAATCTCTATATAATGCCGCACGGCCCAATCAATTATCTGAGCCGCTACTTTGTTGCCTTTATGACTATTATTTAGCACCTCGGAACTTTCAAGTACACTTCGGTCTTTGGGCGGCAAAAACTCGGTTATAGTTGGTAAGGCTTGGATTTTTTGAACCATCGGATCGCTTTTTTTAAATTTATTTGCTCGCGCAAACATAAACGGCAAACCTACCAATAAAGCCAATGGACCAATAGTAAAATTACTAATACCGACGAACGCCAGTAGATTGCCGAGCAGCTTCTCGGCTTGGCTCTTTTGATAGCCTACAAAAGTACCGGGGGCAAAACCTACAGCAACAGTCATTCCCTGGCGCGAAGCCAAAGATTCAGCACGGGCGACAAAACTAGATGCCTGCCCACTAACATCACATCGCTGATTAGAACCAGTCGCACCCTGGTAGCAAAGAACTTCGGTCTGCTTGGCTTCGGCCAATTTATCATCGAGTGTAAGCGAAATGTTTATGTTAGAAATTGGTACTCGCCACTCTACGCCTATAACATCCCAATAAAACTCGTCTTTACCTGTGTCTTGGTAAAATCTTGTGACGTCTTTTTGCGAGTAGGTTATGACATAGGTTTGCTCGCCGTGAACATATTTGTTAGGGTCGCCAATGCGCAAAATATCCTTGCCTATTACGCTGTAGCGCAAGTTTTGCCCGGCCGAATCGGTGACCGATTCTATTTTAAGACCAGTGGTATGCTTGTTGTAAGTCCCAACCAGTTTGCGCTCTAAGCCATGGTTTTGATCCGACAAAGGAAAGTTTGCAGTTATTGTTTCGACAGTTTTGAGTGTGGAATGATTAGCCTCGTCGCGTCCCAGTGTCATCTGAACGTCAAAGCGCGTTATATTAAAATCGTCAACACCAGCGGCTTGTAGTTTTGGGCCTAAAGCTAGCTGAGTAACGACCAGGATACCGAGTGCGGCCACTAACAGGCCGCCCAAACCCAAAGTCAATCGTTGAACGATTTTCATGTTTCTATTGTGTCATAGTTATATGCCACCGGCAACGAATGTTTAGAAATTCTTGACCCGAAACCTTCGCCAAATCAAGCCATCAAAAAGCAAGTGGCTAAAATACCCTGCCACTGCAGCGCCATAATACACGGCTGCTGCGGCTAAAATTTTGGGATTATACAAATACGGCAACGCCAAAACCGGCAACGGTATGATCAACATCGCCCACTTGCTATGCGTCCAGCCACGGTGCTTGCCGATTATTGGTAGCATCGCAATAAAGCCCAGATAAGCCGCAGCCTGGATATAGCCCTTCCAAAGCAGCAAAATATCCAGCGGAAACGCAATGCCGTAGTACAAGTCTTGTGCCTTAGAATTAGTATCGACATCTGGGAAAAGCGCGAACAGCAGACTAATCACCGCCGCGGCCGCCCGCGCCTGCCAACTACCAAGCACTCCGGCTTGCTCGGCAAACCGCTCCAGTGGCACTGTAATAATCGCCGCCTGATAGGCCGCGCCCACAATCACTCCGCCCGCCAAATGCCCTCGCCAATTAGCCATATGCTTATTTTAATACAAAGTCGACAATATTACTTAGCATTAAGTTGTTTCAGGTAGGCGCGTTGCATGGCACGGTCAAACGTTTTGAGTGGCTGCTTGGTTTTGACCGCAAGCGCAATCAGATAACAATCCGCCAAGTCCAGATTAGTGCGCGCATATAACTGTAAATAAGACTCGCCTACATGACTAGAGTGCTTAACATTGGACTTTTTTAATACAGCGCACAAGGCTGAAACAACATCGTCCCTAGCAAAGTTGAATTGCGGCCCAATCATAACATATACTGCCTCTGCTAAAATTGTATCTGTTATAACTATCTTGTTGGCGCTATCAAATAGTTCATCTACGCCTCGTTGTCCATCCCGAACCAACAAATCCAACAATATATTGGTGTCGATTATCATGATTTTGTCAGCTTGCGTCTGTATGCTTTTGTGGCTCGTTCCGACAAAGCAGTTTCGCGATCGGAAAGCTTATTTGGGGTTGGTTGTGACTTAAGCAAATCTCTAATCTGCTGGTTAGTCTTTTCTGGCACGACAGATAATCGGGCACCGGTCATGTCGAACTGAATACGTTGACCTATCCTTAATCCGTACTTACGACGAGCAACTGCGGGTATAGTCACCTGACCTTTTGAAGAAACTTTGGCAATTATTGTATTAGTTGTGCTCATGTAAAGAATTATAGCACATTCTTTACTTACATATCAATTCTTTACATTTCCGCTTCTTCTATTACTTTTGCTAAGCTAATTCTGTATAGAACGCTTTGGCCGCCAAGTCGGTGTCGGCGCGGAGCTGTGGGAACGGCACGCCTTCCCGGGCGGTGACGGCTTCTAGCATCCAAAACAGTCGTTCGCTGTGGCCGTAGCCGCAAGCTGGCGGCATGCCGTATTCCAACATTTCGACAAAGTCGATGTCCATCATCATTGCTTCGGCGTCGCCAGCGTCGCGCATCTGTTGTTGCGCTACAAACCTGTTGTATTGGTCGATCGGATCGTTTAGTTCGCTGTAGGCCTTGCAAGCTTCGCTGCCGCCCAAAAGCAGATTAAACTGTTCGGTCAGCCGGGGGTCGGCGGCCTGCAGCTTAGCCAAGGGCTGCAAAAACGCTGGCACATCGACCAAAAAGGCCGGTCCGGCGATATCAACCCGGATCTTTTTCCAAAGCTTGTCCAGGACGCGGGAGCGGTTGTCGATTTTTTCGACCTCGCCACCAATCTTGCGCAGCTCCGCCACCGCCTGCTCGAGCGTACAATCAAACACATCCAGGCCGTATTTTTGTTGCATTATCTCGACAAAACTAATCCGCGGCCAATCCGCGCCATCGGTACCCAAATCTATTTCCTGACCGTTGGCCAGCCTAAACTGCCGCTTGCCCCAAGTTTTGTCGGCAATGTAGCAAACCATGTCCTGCGTCAGGCGCATGCCGTCATTCCAGTCGGCATAAGCCCAATACCATTCCATGGCGACATGTTCCGGCAGGTGCTCGTCGCTGTAGTTTTCGTTCCTAAAGCGCGGGCCAATGTCAAAAACCTTTTCGAACCCTGCCCCCAGCAGTCGCTTCAGGGGCAATTCGTGGCTGATGCGCAGGTAAAAGTCCTGATCCAGGGCGTCCATATGAGTCACAAACGGATTGGCGTCTGCCCCGCCAGCGGTTTGTTCCAGCACCGGGATGTTTATTTCGACAAATCCCTGCTGCAACAGATACGCCCGCGTCGCTTGCCAAAAGTGACTGCGGCGGACAAACCGGTCGCGCACGTCCAGATTGACATTCATATCGACATAGCGCCGGCGCAGCCGCTCCTCTTTGTTGGTGAAGCCTTCTTGCTTGGTCGGCAGTGGCCGTAGGCTCTTGGTCAGCAGCCGCAGCGCGTTGGTGTCGAGCGAAATCTCGCCGGTTTTGGTCTTGATAATATTGCCGCTAGCCTGGACAAAATCGCCAGTGTCGAGCAAATTGAGCTGCTCAATACCAATAATCCCGGCCTGACTATCGGTTGCGGCCAGAGAATCGGCCTTGATAAACAACTGCAACTCACCGCTATAATCACGCAGCACAATAAACGCCAGTTTGCCAAATTTGCGAATCCCGACAATCCGCCCAGCAATTGTCGCCGGCTGACCTTCTAGCTCGCTAAACCGATCAACAATATCCTGCGCCATATGAGTCCGCTCGGCCTTGGCCGGATAAGCATTGAACCCAAGCTGCTTCAGCTCATCGAGCTTGCGCAGCCGTTCATCACGCAGTTCTTTAAGATTCGCCATAACCCTATTCTATACTAGTTATTTTGTAGGAGGCGGTTTCGACAGGGGTTTGGATTTCGACGGTGTCGCCGACTTTTTTGCCAATTAGGGCTTGGCCAATTGGCGATTCGTCGCTAATTTTGCCATCTAGTGGGTCGGCTTCAACGGTGCCGACCACCTGAAAGGCTTTGGCCTGGCCAGCTTCGCCCTTGAGCTTAACAGTGCTGCCTAGCTGAACTTTGCTGTCGCCTTTTGGCTTGGTGATGATCTCGACGTTTTGTAGTATGTGCTCGATCTCGGATACCCGGTTTTCGAGGTTTTCTTGCTCGGCTCGGGCCGAGCTGTATTCGGCGTTTTCGGTTAGGTCGCCAAACTCACGGGCGGCCTTGATTCGCTCGGCCACTGGGCCACGCTCGCTTATTAAGGCTTTTAATTCGGCTTCTAGTTCGGCAACGCCGTTTTTGGTTAAGTAAAATTGCTTTTTCATGACTACTCCTACTCCTTACCTTGGTTCTGGCCCGCTTGGGGGTTATTACTATTCTTTAAATCACCAACTACGCTGCTTAGGCGGTCTAACAATTCGGCTTCGGTTATGTTTTGGGGGTCGGTACTTTGTCGCTCTTTTAGTTCGACCTGGCCGTTAGCAATTGTTTTGGCGCTAATGACCACTCGGTACGGTATGCCCATAAGGTCGGCATCGGCAAATTTGGCCCCCGGGCGTTCGTTGCGGTCGTCCCACAGCACGCCGATTCCTTTTGCCACCAGGCTATCATACAGGTTCTGGGCTTGTTTGGCTACTTCTTTGTCTTCGCCGTCGCCAATGCTAATTAGATAGACCAAAAATGGTGCTACGGCTGCCGGCCATACCAAACCGCGATCGTCGGCAAAATGTTCGGCTATAACGCCAATCAGGCGGCTAATGCCAATGCCGTAACAGCCCATAATAATTGACTGCTTTTTGCCGGCGGTGTCGGTGTAGTAAAGACCTAGTGCATCGGTGTATTTAGATTCCAGTGGAAAGATATTGCCCACCTCAACAGCGCGACAAGTTTCGTAAACTTGGCCAGTTTCTGGGTCTAGGTCGCCGGGTTTGGCCTGTTTAATATCGTAAAATTCTTCGGGTGCGGGTAGGTCGCGGCCCCAGTTGATGTTGATAGTGTGGTAGTTGGTCCGGTTAGCACCCATTTCGAAGTTTACTCGGTTGGCGCACGATTCATCGACAATAATTTTGACGTCGGCCGGCAAATTTAATAAGCCAGCGTAGCCGATTTCGGCATTGGTGACCTTGCGGACAACGTCTTCACTGGCCAGTTGCAGGTTTTTAACGCCCAGAACTTTGCGTAGCTTGATTTCGTTTATATCGTAGCCACCGCGCACAGCCGCTGCCACTAGCTGGCCGTCGTCGGTCTGGTAAAGCATGGTTTTGGTGGTTTTATCGACGGGTATTTTTAAGAACTTGGCTAGTTCGGCCACACCTATAATCCCCTTGCCCTCCACTTCTTGCATGGGGGCTGGCTCTTCTGTGGAGTTAATTTCTGGTGCCTTGCTGGGCGCGACCTCTTGGTTATAGTAATTATTGGTGCCCGGCACTTTAAACAATGTGTCTTCGCCAACGGCGGAAATAGTCTGAAATTCGTCACTAAAACGGTCGGTAAAATAGCCGCCATCGGCCCTCACCCTATAAGTTATGTCGCCCAGGCCAAGCCGTCTGTAAACACGATGGTAAGCATCGGCCAGCTGCTCATAAATTTGGTCGTGCTCGGCCTGATTGCGAGCAAAACTGTACATATCCTTCATGACAAATTCTCGGCCACGTAACAAGCCGCTTTTGGCCCGCAGTTCATTGCGGAACTTAGTCTGAATTTGGTAAATATTAAGTGGCAAATCCTTGTGCGAATCGACATGTTCGGTCAGCATATCAACAATTGGCTCCTCATGCGTTAGCCCAACGCCAAGCTCCGAACCATTGGCTAGTTTGGTTTTAAACCAGTTATCTACCTTTGCGTCGTCCCAGCGGTCAGTGCGCTCCCACAGCTCTTTTGGCTGCAACACCGTCATGGCTACCTCTTGCCCGCCAACTGCGTTCATTTCCTGACGAACAATCTGCTTGATATTGTCCAAAACTCTAAGCCCCAGGGGCAAATAAGCATAAGCGCCCGCCATTTGCTTGTGCGCATAACCAGCTCTAATTAAAAGTTGAGCATTTTTGGCCTGCTCATCGGCGGGAACTTCCTTGCGAGTTTTGATAAATAGTTGACTTCTTTTCATGGTTTCCTTCTGTGATTTGTTAAAATCTGTCTGCTGTATAAAAAAATCGGCCTGGGGGCCGTTTGTGGTTGTTTGCTATTTTACTGGTTATTTTGCAAAAGCCAAGCCCCGTCCTTAAGTAAGGAACGGCAGAATAATTGCGACTGGTTTATGTTGACTCAAGACATTCACAAGCTACACTGTATCACTTTGTTTTTTATTTGGCTACATGAAAAACAAATAATGCCAAAAAAGCGACTCCGTTCTTGAGGGCGTGTATGCCCATGGCCGCCCACAAATTGCCGGTTCGAACTCTTACAAATATCAAAACCAAAGACAAAACAAAAGTATCGATGGCTGCCACCCAAAGCAGCGGTTTGTCGGAACCTGGCTGTAAATGAGCCGCCCCAAAGAGTAAGCTAGCTACCAAGGCGGCCGGAATAGCTGACCAATAACGTCTAAGGCCAGTAAACAAAAAACCACGTACTAGTAGCTCTTCGGTAATCGGCGGCCAAACCACCAAACTCAAAAACACCCAGATTAGCTGCAGCCCGCTGACCGACTCAAACCCAAGTTCTTGCTTTTGATTAGTATCAAGACCACTAAATACCTGGCTTAAAATAGAGGTGGTAAGTATTAGTAAGCCAAAATATACCGCAAAACCAATCGCTATATAAGCTAGATCACGCCATTTAGGTTTGTCTTTAAGCCCAATATCGGCCCATTTGTTATGCCGCCGTTTAAGGAAACCTCCGAGCATGAGCAAGCTAATTATTTCGATTATGGCTATGGCCAAGAATTGACCAAAGGCATCTTTCTCGAGCCAGGTTAATGCGGCCTCGTGGCTACCCATAGCCAACAAACCAATAATGTAGGCTATAAGACCGCCAGCCATTTGGCCTAAAAGAAAAATTGCAACTGTTACGGTTATAGACTCCCAGGGTCGCCAACCAACCTTGCCCGGAGCGTGGTCCAGATTGTGAGTGGGTCGCCTGAGAAAGGCCGCCAAACCAAATAAAGTTGTTAACACAAAAATTGATATTACAAATGCACCAACACCGATCTCCTGCCCGTTGGCAGCCAATATCATAAGAACCTCTTGATATCCACGACAGTGATGACTGCAAATAAAAGCATAAGTAGCAAAAATCCGGCACCGTGGATGGTGTTTTCGGTCTCTTTTGTCAGCTTTTTGCCAAGCGCCCTAAAAAGCAGAGTCACGAACAATCGCCCGCCGTCTAGCGCCGGTATGGGCAGCACATTCATAATGGCCAAGGTCAACGATATAATAGCAATTATCATAAGCACCGATTGATAGCCCAGTAAACTGCCCTCTTTTATGATCATAAAAATGCCGACTGGACCAGCCACCTGACTGGTCGCCTCCGAACCATGTCCTTTAAAAATTCCTGCAACCAAATGGCCCAGGCCTTTCAGGGTAGCCGAAGTAAATTGACCAATTAGACCGCCGGCTACAACCGGCGCTGACCAAGTAGACTGCCGCAGTGTGTATTCGGCCGGCTGAAGTCCAAGATAGCCTTTGGGTTTATCGGTTTTTTTGCTGGCTGCAGCCTCATCCGCAGTACGTAAACCTACCGGCAAGTCCAATGACTGACCCTGGCGCTGAACTTTTACAACTACTTGCTGCCCTGCCATTTCGGAAGTTGCTTTTGGCAAATCTTCGGCCGATGTTATTGCTAGATCTTTGTCTTTGGACTTAAGACTAATTATTTGGTCACGGACCTTTAAGCCGGCCTTATCAGCCGGAGAGCCAGATTCTATGTAGCCAATCAGCACAGCGTTACGGCTGGTTTTGGTATCGCTAGCAACTGTATATTGGTTTTCGATTAGTTTGGGCATGCCAACCCAAGCCAAAACCGTCAGCAACAAGAAAGCTATAGCCAGATTCATCGCTACACCAGCCGTCATAATTTTGACTTTGGTGCTTAGCCGAGCAGCGCCATAGCTGCCTTTGGCGGTATCATCGTCGTTCTCGCCTTTTAGGCGCACAAACCCACCAAGCGGCGTCAGGTTTAAGGTAAACAGCACGCCATTTTTGAGCTTTTTGCTCCAAACGCGCGGCGGAAAGCCTATGCCAAACTCCTCGACGTCTACTCCGCCGCGGCGCGCAGCCAAATAGTGACCAAATTCGTGCACCACAACTAAACCGACAAAAAGTACTAGACCCAAAATTAACAAAACTACTGACATATAAAAATTATTATATATTCCAAAACGTTTAAGCACAATCCAATAACAAGAATTGGGCTACGAAGCTACTAATTCACAACGCCGCTTAGTTTATTATTCGCCGAAACGGCGCTGCCGATTTATAAAATCTGATAGAGCTATATCTAGGTCCTGTGCAGTAAAAGCCGGCCAAAATTTGGGACTAAAATACAGCTCCGAATATGCAGCTCGCCATAACATAAAATTACTAAGTCTTTGCTCGCCAGAAGTACGAATTAACAGATCAATCGGCGGAACATCGGCTGCATACAAATATTGTTCGATGTCAGCCGGCTGTGCGGCCTTGACTCCCGCCGCTTGCATACCGTTAAAAGCATCGGCAATTTCTTGGTGACCACCATAATTAATGCACAGCACCAAAGTACCTTTTTTATTAGCTTTTGTTTTTAACTCAGCTGCATCTATGGCTTTTAGTATATCGGCCGACAAGCGCTGCCTGCTTCCGGCAAAACGCACCCTTATTCCATCCTTATGTAAATCTTTGACCTCGTTTTTGGCCACCCAAAGCAACAGCTTCATAAGATAACTAACTTCCTCGGCGCTACGATTCCAGTTCTCAGTGCTAAACGCATAAGCGCTGATATATTTAATTTGACGGTTAAGAGCTGCTCGACAAATAGTTTTGAGATTTTCGTAACCGCGTTTATGGCCTTCTAGGCTAGGTAGACCCTCTTGCTTGGCCCAACGCCTATTGCCATCCAAAATAAGCCCTAGGTGCGTTGGGAGTTGATCTTGGCTGTCGGTTTTACTGCTTTCATTTTGACCCATACTAGTTTTAACTCTAGGCTAAATGGTCATTATTTCTTGCTCTTTAGCTTTGGCGCTAGCCTCGGCAGTAGCCTTGACCTTTGCCATGGCATCTTCTATGTTATGAGCCTGGCGCTTAGCTTCGTCCTCGCCAATAGTCTTGTCCTTTTTGGCAGCATCAATTTTATCCATTGCTTCATGCCGCACGTTGCGCAGCGCAATCATACATTCTTCGAGCTTGCCACCAACCACTTTTACGTATTCGCGACGTCGGTCTTCGGTCAAAGCCGGAATTGGCACACGCACTACACGACCATCGTCAGATGGATTAAGCCCTAGGCTAGGATTGTCGCGGATGGCGCTAGCAATAGCCTGCATATTGGTTGGATCAAACGGCGTAATTTGCAGCAGCTGCGCCTCTGGAGCTGTAACATTGGCCACCTGATTGAGCGGCATAGATGAACCGTAAACTTCGACTTTTACACCATCGAGCATGCTTGCGTGCGCTCGCCCAGTCCGAACCTTTTTGAGCTCATCCGCTAAACGATCTAGCGCCTGCTTAAACTTGGCTTCGTATACTTGAAAATCCATATGGTCCTTTCTTGATAACTCTGCTATTGTAGCAAAAATTAATTAAAACCCCTATAATTGACCTCATGTCAGAGGCAATACAGCAGTTTCGGGTCACCGTCCGTGGTGTAATTGTGAGCGAGGGCAAGCTTTTTGCCCAGCAGCTAATTGGCCGAGACCGCAATATACACGACTATTGGTGCATTCCTGGAGGCCATTTGGACGATGGCGAATCGTTAACCGATGGCCTGGCCCGCGAATTATTCGAGGAAACTGGCGTGCAAGCCAGCATTGGTCAGCTGCTGTTTATTGGTCGGTTCAACAAGCAAATAGACAATTTAAGCCAGCCCTATATAGAATTTTTCTTTAGCGTAACCAACACCAAGGACTTTTTGGACATCGACATACAAAAAACCAGCCACGGCGCTAGCGAAGTTCACGACTGCTGCTTCGTAAAACCTGCCTCGATAAACTTGTTGCCAAACTTTCTAAAGCATATCGATTGGTCAAAGCCACCAGACGACCTAGCCGATAAGCCTCAATTATTTAATTATTAGTCGCTAACTTGACCGAGCTCGATACGAGCCATGCGGCGAACTACGATGTTCTCACCCAGTTTGGCGATGTGCTCTTTTACAAATTCGCCAACTGTATGGTCGGGGTTCTTAACAAATGGCTGATCCAACAAACAGCGCTCAGCAAAATGCTTTTTGATCATGCCGTCAACAATTTGTGGCAGCATATTGTCGGGCTTGCCTTCGGCTTTGACTTTTTCGGTAAAATCGGCTTTGGCTTTTTCGGTAACGCTGGCGGGAATTTGGTCGGCGCTAACAAATTCGGGGGCGCTAGCCGCAATATGCATGGCCAAATCTTTTACCAGGTCGGTAAACATTTCGTTACGAGCCACAAAATCGGTCTCGCAGTTGACTTCTACCAATACGCCAATGCGGCCGTCGTGGTTATAAGTGCCCACAACACCGGCGCGAGCCTCGCGCTCGCCACGTTTTTCGGCCTTAGTTAGACCTTTTTTGCGCATAGCCTCTAGCGCTTTGTCAAACTCGCCATTGGCTTCCTCGAGGGCTTTTTTGGCATCAGTTAAACCAACACCTGTTAGATTCTTTAACCTTTTAACATCTTCAATGTTTACAGCCATTATTTTGCCTCCTTTTTAGCTTCTGATTCTTGGTTAGCTTCGGTTTTGTCTTGCTTTTTGGCGCCGGCTGCTTGGCCATCGGCTATAGCTTGCTGAACATAACCAATAATTAGCTGCAATGTTTTAATAGCATCATCGTTGGCTGGAATAGGATAGTCAACGCTGGTAGGATCGACATTTGTGTCGACAATAGCGATAGTTTTAATACCCAGTTTAGCTGCTTCACGAAGCGCGTTAGCGTCGGCCAAAACGTCAGTTACAAAAACCGCGCCCGGCTTACCATTTAGGTGTTTTATGCCGCCATACAAGAAATTCATTTGGTCGATTTCTTCCTGATAGCGCTGTACTTCTAGCTTGTTGTACTTGGCCTCTAGAGCACCGCTATCCATTTTTTGTTCTAGGTCTTTTAGGTGCTTAATGCGGCCATTCATTGTGGCAGAATTAGTCAGCATACCGCCCAACCAGCGCTCAGCAACATAAGGCATTTTAGTGGCATCAGCGGCCGACTTGATAATATCCTTGGCTTGACGCTTAGTTCCAACTAGTAGGATTTGCTTGCCTTCGGCGGCAGTCTTTTGGATAAAACCCAGGGCTAGGTCCAAAGATTCGACAGTCTTGGTTAGGTCAATAATATGGGTTCCGTCGCGTTTGCTATGAATATAAGGCGCCATTTTGGGGTGCCAGCGACTAGTTTTGTGGCCAAAGTGGGCTCCAGCCTCAAGTAATTTTTTAATATCCACCTCTGTTTTGGCAGTTGTTGCCATGATTGGTAAATCCTTTCTCTTCGCTAGCCAATTTACCTGTCCGCACTCTACACGAGCGGCGGCAGGAGGATTATTTTAGCTAGCTGCTTAAATAGTTGTAGCTACATTGTACCACTGTTAAGCGGTATTTTCAACTGGTTGCATTTTGTGGGTTTTACAGATATAATAGCTCGGTAAAAACCGCTGCAATGCACGGCTCATTGCTAACCGGTCAACTAATTAGCCAAGGATTAAAATTTTATGAAAAAAGATCTACACCCCGGAAACTACCGCCCCGTAGTATTCCAAGACCTCAACAACGACCAAACTTTTATCACCCGCTCTACGGTCGCCACCGAAGAAACAATCAAGGTTGATGGCACCGAGTACCCGTTGGTCAAAATACACATTAGTAGCGCCAGTCACCCGTTCTTTACCGGACAGGAAAAGATGATCGACATCGAAGGACGTGTTGATAAGTTTAAAGCGCGTGCCGAAGCCGCCAAAAAAGCTCGACAGGCCGCTACTGCCCGAGCAGCCAAACCACGAGCCAAAAAACCATCTGCCGATATACAAAAAATTGGCGCCCCTACGGCTAAAGCTAAAGCTAAACCTACTGCCAAGCCAACCGCCAAATAGTTCAAACAGTTTAGTTGACGATTAGCCGATTAACTTTACCTTAATTTGTGGCAAGTTTTTGTAGTTTTGGTAAAGCTTTTTGTCCAGAGTTACAAACTGCGTGCAGCCGCCGCGGATAGCTACAGCCAGCTGCAAGGCATCCTCAAAGTCCTGGTCCAGTGCGTATAGATATGACCAATCAAAATCCTGCTGAGTTAATGGTAGAATTTTAAAGTCCTGAATATACATTCGTATAGATTCTATATTAAGTCCCTCCTTCTTGCCAAAATATACTATCTGGTGAGCTGTTAAGGCGGAGATGGCTGCCTCATTCATGCTTCTTTTTATACTGGCTATTGCTGCTGGTGAATTGTGTCTAACCAGCATGGCTTCAATAACAACATTAGCATCAAAAAATATCATTTTTTATTATAATTATATTTTTGTTCAAGAATTTCGTGGTACAACTCTTTTACAGATTTACTCGGATCGAGTTTATTTTTTGGGCGCGGCAAGCTCAACAACAAGTCCAGACCAGACTGAGCTGCGGTATCCTTTTTTTGCAGCTCTTGAGCGAGCACAACTGGTCGGCTGCCCCGGTAAGTGACGGCGATTTTTTCGCCATTTTGGACACGCTTAAAAATGGCGCCCATGTTTTTACGGAGTTCAACTGCGGTTATTGTGGTCATAATTAAAGTTTAACATGAAGTTTAACTATAAGTCAACTTGTTACTGGAGTTTGAGGTGTTAGCCTAAATGCGCTAAACTGTTAATAATGAATAAAGAAGCCGAACTGCGCCAGGAGCTGGCGAATATTGATGTTAAGCTGGAGGACCCGGCGGTATTTAGTTCCTCCTCTTACCCCAAATTAGCCAAACGCAAAAGCCAGCTGGAAGAGATTGTTGGCTTGTTCGACCGTGCAGCAGCCCTACGCAGACAGTTGGCCGATGCCGAAGATTTGGCGGCTGGCGCAGACCTAGAGCTAGCCGAGCTGGCCGCGGCCGAAGTATCCCAAAACAAGGCCGAGCTGGCCGATGTTTCCGACCAATTAACCGAATTGCTTACGCCCAGCGACCCCAACAATGACCACGATGTTATTATAGAAATCCGAGCCGCTGCCGGTGGCGACGAGGCTAGCTTGTTTGCTGGCGAGCTATACCGCATGTATTTTCGCTGGGCCGAGACTCATAATTTTAAACCAGAGTTAATCAGCGAAAGCCCTTCCGAAGCCGGTGGTTTTAAAGAAATAGTCTTTGCCGTCCGAGGCAGCGACGCATATAAACAGCTTAAATTTGAGGCCGGCGTCCACCGCGTCCAGCGCGTGCCGGCTACCGAAAGCCAGGGCCGAATCCACACCAGCACCGTAACCGTCTCGGTAATGCCCGAAGCCGAAGAAACCGACATAGAAATTAAAGACAGCGACCTGCGCATAGACGTTTTTCGCAGCGGTGGCCACGGTGGACAAAGCGTAAACACCACCGACAGCGCCGTGCGCATCACTCACCTGCCAACGGGCCTAGTGGTCACTAACCAGGACGAAAAATCGCAAATTAAGAACAAGCTAAAAGCCATGAGCGTTTTGCGCAGCCGCCTGCTGCAAGCCAAAATCGATGAAGAAACCAAACAGCTCAGCGAAGCACGGCGCAAATTAATTGGCAGCGGTGACCGTAGCGAAAAAATCCGCACCTATAACTTTCCGCAAGACCGAATCACCGACCACCGAATTGGGTACAGCCGCAGCAACATACCAAGCGCTCTGGCCGGCGACATCGATGACCTAATCGAAAAACTTCAATCAGCCGAACATGAACTACTAGCCAGTAGCAGTCAATAAAGCGCAAGGCGTACCCGTGTCAGCACAAACTAAAGCCAACGACCATGCCACTATTGACCAGTGGCTTAGACGTGCAAACAATAGCTTGGCCAACAATAATATTGCTACCAGTCGTTTAGACAGCCTGCTAATAGTAGAGCATCTAATGCAACGAGACCGAGCTTGGCTGCTGGCGCACGGCAATATGGTGCTAAGTAGTTATAAGATCCGGCTACTAGACGCCGCGCTTAAAAAAAGGCTCGCCGGTTGGCCATTGGCCTATATAACTGGTTGTAAGGAATTCTACGGCAGGGATTTTGTGGTCAATAGGCATGTATTGGTACCGCGCGCCGAATCGGAAGCTATTGTTGATTTACTAATTAAACAATTGCCAGACCATGTAATAGACATTGGCACTGGCAGCGGCTGCTTGGCAATTACGGCCGCGCTAGAGCTGCCCAAAGCTAGCGTAGTGGCCACCGACATAGATCCTAATTGTTTAAAAGTTGCCCAATTAAACGCCGACAGACTGGAGGCAAAGGTTGAGTTTGTTCTAGCCAACCTAGCCAGTGGCTTAAAGCTTGGTGGCAACACCATTTTATTAGCTAATCTACCTTATGTGCCTACAGACTACCCAACCATAGGCACTCAAAAAGAGCCTAAACTAGCGCTCTACGGTGGACACGACGGCCTGGACTATTACCGAGAATTGCTCGAGCAACTCGCCAAAACCAACCGAAGCGGATCGACCAAAAACATCAGCATGATAACCGAATCACTTATCTCTCAGCACGATGATTTAGCTAAACTAATGGCTAATTACGGATGGCTATTAGAACAAGCCCACGGCCTTGCCCAGTTGTTTGTGCTCAAACGTCAGTCATATTCAGTCAAAACATAGGCTAGTTGGCTGGGGCTGCCTCGAGCGTGGCCTGGATCTTTTGTTCTTTGCCGTCCCGGGATATAGTCAGGTTAACTAAATCGCCAACAGAGCGACGACCAAGAACCGAAGTTAAATTATTGTTCTCGTCTATATTCACAGAATCTATTTTTACAATAATGTCTTTTTCGCGTAGACCGGCTTTTTCGGCCGGGCTGCCGCTAACTACAGCCGAACCTCCCTGCTGCGGCGCCAAATACGCACCTCGCTTAACAGACAAATTAAATCTATAAGCATAGTCATCGTTTAAGCTAACGTATCGAACACCCAAATAGGGACGCTGCAGCACTCCCTTTTCGAGCACACCCTTTACCAAGCCCTGAACATCATTAATTGGAATCGAAAAACCTATATTTTGAGCATTGCCGGCAACAGCTGTATTAATACCGATTACTTCGCCGTTGACGTTGACTAGCGGTCCACCAGAATTACCCTGATTAATGGCAGCATCGGTTTGAAAAAGATTTTGCAGAGTTTCGGCACCACCGCCGTTACTATCTCCAGCCTCAACGCTGCGACCAAAACCAGAAATTATTCCCGAGGTTACAGTATTTTTAAACTCACCAAGCGCATTGCCAATAGCCACTACTTTGTCGCCAACCTGCATTTTAGATGAATCACCCATTTTTGCTACCGTCAGCTTCTTGCCTTTTGTATCTTTTATTTTTAGAAACGCTACGTCGAGGGAATCGTTTTCGTTAGTCCGGCCGATAACTGTCACGTCGTCAAACTTGGTGCCGTCTGCCAAAGTCACGCTAACCGTACTGCCAGCGCTAGCCACTACATGCCTGTTTGTTACAATCACTCCATCGGCACTAACAATAAAGCCCGTGCCTGCACTCTGCTCACCGCGCATACTGCCAAAAATGGTCATCTGCCTTTGCCCCATCACATCAATAGACACAACTGCCGGACCAACATCCTTGGCTATTTCACTAATCAGCTGGCTCTCGCTGCTAATAATTTGCTGTCTTGATTCGTTAGAAATTGATTGGTTGTTTTGGCGGCTGGCACCATAATGACCACCCAAAAATCCGGCTGCCGCACTAACCAATATAGTAGCAATTGTAACCGCTATGCTTGGCACACGCCAGTGGCGTTTTGTCAATTTTGCTCCTGTTAGATCTGTCAAATTACCCTCCTCTTATGTTTAATTCTGTAAACAACAATTTTCGATGGATCAGCTTAAGCCAGGCTTAAAAAAACTAAACTGTTTTGTCGCCCCACTGCGAAAACCACAATATAATCAACACAACCGTAATTGTAACAAACATGATCTGCCGCCGAATACCCAAAGTTAGGCGATCGGCTTTTTGCAGATAGTAGGCACTGCCCAGGCCAAAGCTGATAACTGTTAGCAGCAATGCTGGCTGCGAAACTGGACCATAAAAAATTAACCAGTGGCTAGTCACCCAGGCCAAAGAGGCAGCTATAAAAGCCCAAATGTAGGATAAAAATCGCACCATAGAATCTTCGAAGTTGGCAAAAAAGTGCCGAGCGGTAGCGTAACACACCGCCCAAGACAATAACACAAGCACCAGCGGCGACTGCCCTCCCCACATAATAAACATGGCAACCAACCCAAGAAGCTGACCCAGCAAAGCCTGCAAAGTATTGCCAAAAACACTCGATTGCGGCTTTAGCCAAAGCAGCCAAGCCGCATAAAGCAGCGCCCATAAACCCTGCCAGGCTTGTGAATCGCTGTGAATCATAAATATCAAAAAGGACAAGCCAACTATTAGGTCTACGGCGTTGGCTCGCAGGTTGGCGGGCCAATGCCGCGGCTTAACTGCAAACATACGCCATTTACTAAGCAAAATTATGAGTGCTGCCACCTGAAAAAACCGGATTCTGACCAAAACAAATATAAGAATAGGCATTAAAATAGTCAGCAAAATATGGAATATATGCGCAAAACCTGACTTTGGTTTTATTTTAGCCCCAATTGTTTTCATAATCTCCGCACATTATAGCAGGTCTGGCTTGATTTAGCATGACTAGTTTTACGCTTGGCCTCGGCACTAAAAACCCTTAGAAAAATCCTTTGAAAAAAAGTGTTGCATGCGACTTACCACTTAAAGTTTGGTCGTAATGGCTGGAGTGCAGTATATTATAAAGACATGGATCCAAACAATAACTACCAAAATACCAATCCTCTGGCGCCCGACCCAGAAGAAGCCTATGCTATAGAAGAGCAAAATTCCCAGAACAAGCGAGGCATATTCTCTACACTAGCAATTTTATTAATTGCGCCGTTGATTGCTCTATCGCTAACTGCTTTTGTTTTTCAGTCTTACGAGGTAGATGGCCCCAGCATGGAAACCACGCTCCAGAACCACGATCGCCTAATTGTTTATAAGCTACCCAAAACGCTCGGTAATTTTATCGGCGGACCTTACCTGCCTGATCGTGGAGAAATAGTTATATTTTCGCGGGACGAAGGTTATGAATTTGGCACCAGCAACAAACGTCAGCTTATTAAAAGAGTTATTGCCCTGCCCGGCGAGCGCGTTACGTTAAAAAATAATGTGTTGACTGTTTACAACAAGCAGCATCCCAATGGCTTTAAGCCAGACGACGCACCTTATGGCAAAGTTATTGTATCGACTCCTGGTGAACTCGATTTGGTAGTGCCCAACGACAGTATTTTTGTTTGCGGCGACAACCGGCCAAATTCACTAGATTCTCGAGCTTTTGGACCAGTGCCTTTAAAAGATTTAGTAGGCCGACTAGGCCTACGGGTTTGGCCATTTAATAAAGCCCAAAAATACGATTAGACTACTTAATTGTTTTTAATTATTTGCCAGCAACGGATCTAATAATACGCTCTAGATCTTCTTCGTTCTGGTAGGCAATCTCTAAACGACCCCCGTTGGCCATACGCCTGATAGTCACACTTGTACCTAAGTACTTGCCTAATTTCTCGGTCTGACTATTCGTAGATAGCACATGGTTAACAGCCTTCTTGACTGAGCTAATTCCCTGCTTCTTTTGAGCATTGACATAACGCTCGGCCTGCCGAACTGACCATCCGTGCTTTAATATGAGCTGCAAAAAAGTATTTTGGGCGTTTGGCTCTTTTATGGCTAGCAACTGCCGAGCATGTCCTTCGGAGATGCGCTTTTCTTGCAATGCCTGACGCGAAGCCGGCTCCAACTTTAGCAGCCTAGTTATATTGATTAGTGTAGTTTCGGCCTTACCCAGCTGATCGGCAATTGTCCCAATATCAACATTGAATTGTTCTTGCAAATACACAATTGAGGCAGCTAACTCTAGCGGCGGCAAGCTAACCCGCTGTATATTCTCGACCAAGGCTAGTTCGACCCGCTCTAGTTCTCGCGTGGTACGCACCAGAGCTGGCACTGTTTTAAGACCAGCTATTTCGGCGGCCCGCCAACGACGTTCACCAGCAATAACATAGTACTTTTCGCCGTAAGGGCTCAAGACTAAGGGCTGCAAAATACCGTGTCGTTCGATTGATATCGATAGTTCAACCAACGCTATTTGATCAAAAGTCTTGCGAGGCTGGTTTGGGTTAGGCAGCAATTTTGACAGCGCAATTTGGCGAACTTGTTCACCTGATTTTGCCAAAATGCTCGTATCGAAGTCTTGAGGCAAAAGCGACTCAAAGCCCTTACCAAGACCAATTTTAGGACTTGTTTTTGGGCTAGATTTTGATTTTGGTTGAGTGCTCATGTTTGTTTCCTTTGCTGTTTTATAGCCGCTTCTATTTCTTTGGTCAAGTTTTTATAAGCTCGAGCGCCGCGCGACCATTTATCGTGCTCGGCAATTGACTTGCCATAACTAGGGGCCTCCGCCAAGCGCACATTGCGCGGTATAATCGTCCGAAAGAATTTGTCCCCAAAATGTTTCTTTAGCTCACTGGTAACTTGCTCAGATAAAGAAGTGCGACCATCGTGCATAGTAGCTACCACGCCAAGTAAATCTAGGCTGGGATTAAGACCCCCCCTAACCCTTTGGATAATATCTAAAAGCTGGCCCAAGCCTTCGAGGGCATAATATTCTGTCTGAACTGGTATTAGCACAAAATCGGCAGCACAAAGTGCGTTTATTGTTAGCAGACTAAGCGCCGGCGGACAATCTATAAGTATATAATCGTAGTCCAAATTAGTAAGAGCCGAACGCAACCTGTACTCGCGGTGGTCCTCGTTGGCCAAGTCCACCTCTGCGGCAGCCAGCTGCTGATTGGTCGGCAAAACCCACAAATTCGCTATGTTGGCAGCTTGCAACACTCGGTCGGTCTCGGCAGTGTTAAATAGTACGTCATAAGTGGTAGCTACTAGTGACTGCTTATCTATGCCAAGCCCGCTAGTCGCATTACCCTGAGGATCCAGATCGGCTACCAAAACGCGACGGCCTTTTTTGGCCAAATAAGCTCCTACATTTATAGCCGTGGTCGTTTTACCAACGCCACCTTTTTGGTTTAGGATAGCTACAATGTCTGCCACGTTTTAGTTTTACCCTCTTTTACACTTGTAATCTACGTCTTAGGCTACCATTTTTAGGCCGCCCACACAAGTAAACCGAGCAAACTTGACAGCAAATATTGGTAGATTACTGCTGGCTCGCTAGCTAATTTTTTCTATTTGGATAGAGAGTAGTTTTTGACGATGACCACGAACCTTGTGAACTCGTTTTTTGGCTTTATAGCGTATAGCAGTAACTTTGTCGCCCCGTATTTCGTCTATAATTTTGGCTTTTACAGTGGCGTCTTTAACTATAGGTGCACCAACAGTAGTAGCTTTGTCGTCTATAACCAACAAAGCGTCAAAGCTGACCGTTTTTTTGTCGGCAGCATCTTTTAATAATTCAATTTCTAAAGTCTGGCCTTCGGTCACAACATACTGTTTGCCGCCCGTGGCAATAACTGCTTTTTTCATATTAATCTTTTTGCTTCCTATTTACTTGTATTGAATGAATGTGGCCTAACGAACAGTACTTTTTAAGATTTTTGTTTATCTTGCAAGTTTGGCCGTTAGTTCCTAACTAATAATAGATATTAACAGATCCAGCGCCTGCTGTCAAAACAATCAACTTCCCAATATCATAGCTAGCATTTAGTTTGTAGCCGGATAATACTAGTATTAGTATGCCTGGATGCCTATTTTTCGCAAGCTATGCCATCGCTGTCGCGATCTAGGTATGGCTGATAGCTTGGATCGGATCGCTTGATATTAAACACCCCTTTGTCAAAGGCCTCTGTGCAGTTTTCGAACTTTTTACCGTCACTGGGGTTACTTTTTGATTGCTTGGCCACTTTGGCCTTGCTGGCTTCGCTAGCAGTAGCCTGAGGCTTAATAGAAGGATCGCCTTTTTCGCCATCAGCCTGGGTTTGTACTGGTGAATACTTGCCGTTCTGATCGAGCTGGGCCGGCTCAGTCGCCACGATGCCAAACATACCCGCCCAAACTATTATTAAAGCGACCAATGCCTTGGCCCAGGGACTTTTCTTGAAGCCTTCGGGGTCGTGCAAGTACCAAACTGCTGCGGCCACGATTGGGATAATCGGCAAGCAGATTATCCAAAGTAGCCAGCCTATCAAAATACGACGCCCACTGGTCCAATTTTGATATTTATTCTTTGTCAGCGGGAAACGCGCCAGCAACCAAGTAGCTGCTCGCAAGAAAAAACCTGGATGAGCATTTTTGTTTCGCTCAGACTGAACTCGTGTTTCCTCCTGCTCGGGAGTTAGTTGTTTTTTAGCCATAATTACAATACCTCACATTAGTAATAGTTGTAAGTATAGCGTGGGTTAGGTATTTTGGGAAGCTACAACCCTAACCTTAGCAGTTCGCCGACGTTCCTGATACATGGCAAACTTAACCAGCCCAAATCCCAATAAGTTTAGTCCAAAAATTGGCAATGCCTTAAAATTTAATCTGGCGAACAGAAAAAACTGAGTAAATAACAGATTGATAAGTGCCGCAAAATACAGACAACGCAGTGCAAGGCGGCGGCTTTTTATAACAACAATCAACCCTATTAATAGCAATGCCTCGGTGAAAAATGTTGATATATACTGCCCGCGGGCAAAAAAAGCCCATTCATGCACAAGCTCACCGCTGGGCAAAAAAAGCGAATTGTCACTTACGCTGTTTACATAATCTAAACTAAAAAAGGCGGCAGCCATACCTAGCAGAAACACTAGCCTAGCCCAATTGGCGACCTTTGGTGACTGGTACAACCGATCATACCAATTTTGTAAACCTAAATTTATTCGCGAAATTAACGACAACCTCTTTGGTGCCTCATCATTAGGCAAGCTATCGACCAGCTTATATAGCATACCAACAGACTCATCACCCACTAATGGCCTCAGCAGATGTTTTATCTTATTCTTATGCGACTTATTCATGCCCTTTTGAATTATTTCTTCTAAAAAAATGTCGGCATTATGCTTGTTGCCATTTTCGGTAGAAGAATCATTGCTAGTAATAGCTAAAGCCAGCAGATAAAAAACCACAAAAATCATATAAACCAATCCTATTGTTGGCCGAAAAAAATAATTGTGATCGCGAGTTATAAACTTACCAAGTTCATCTATAAATAGGCCGAATCCGATACCACCAATAAGAGCCACTAATTTTTGCAATCGCCGACCCAAAAAAAGCAACCCCATGCCAAGCGCACTGGTCATAAGCAAGCCGCCCCAAAGCATGTGAGCTATGTGCAAACTACGACCACCCAGCTGCGGGTAATGCGATGCAGCAAGATACAACCTGGTAGCCATGATGGTCATAATGCCTGCCAGTAAAAAAATATCAGCGTTGACCCGACCGTCCAGGCGCCTTATAAAAAATCTTTGTTTTTTGTTCGATTGAGCCAGCATAATAGTAATTATACTTTATCAATACTGATTGCCAGTTTACTACCCTCTATTTCGACTTTTTTCTCCAAAAGAGCTCCTCCGGCACTTACGCTATCTAGACTGACGGCTAAAGTTTCGTTGCTAATGGTCGATTTATGGTCAGCTATAGCCTGCTCAAGATGAAGATTATCGGCTACCAAGCCAAGCTTTATGCGGTCATCGATGTTAAGTCCAGCCTCTTTACGTGCATTCTGGACGTGCCTAATAACCTCGCGCATTAGTCCCTCGCGCTCGAGTTCTGGCGTTAGCTGATCGTCTATGGCGATTTCCTGGCCAACTTTTACCGATTTAACATTTAACTCATCTGTTAAGATTGACTCGAAGTCGATATTTTGACCTAGGCTCGGCACTGTTATGCTGGCCAGTGGCTGGCGAACTTTTAAGCCGGTCTTGGCGCGCATGCTGAGCCCTTGGTTGACGTAGTCGCGGACGGTTTCCATTTCGCTAGTAACTAATTGATCGACATTACCAGCTGGCAGCCAATCTTTTAGGTGAATAGACTGCTTGTCGCCCGTTAGATTGTGGTAGAGTTCTTCGGCCAAAAACGGTGTGAACGGCGCCAAAACATAAGCCAGGCGCACCAACACATAGTGCAGTGTCTTATAGGCATCGTTTTTGTCGTCTGTTTGGTCGCTCTTCCAGAACCGACGCCGGCTACGCCGCACATACCAGTTGCTCGCGTCATCGATAAACGGCAGGATTGGACTCATGGCATCTGGCAAATTGTAGCCGTCTAGGTGCTTTTCTACTTCGGCGACCAACTGATGCAAGCGAGACACGATCCAAATATCCAAGGGGTTTTTTAGCTTGGATACATCTACATCTATCTGGTATGACTTCTCATTTGCGATGCTATGCAAGGAATCAGGAGTATCGGAGTGAGCGGTATGTGACATACCGTGAACGAGAAACGCATCTGATGACGCCGCAGAGTACGGAAATGTGAAGTCATCTACCTCGGCGTACATTGTGAAAAAGTCGTACATATTCCAAATCATGCTCAGCTTGCGTGCCACGTCGCCTACTTCTTTGTCTTGCAGCGCAAAATCCTCGCCGCTTAGCAGCGGGCTAGAAGCCAGCAAAAACCGCAAAGAATCGGCACTAAACTTATCCATTAGCTCATTTGGGTCGGTATAATTGCCGTAGCTTTTACTCATTTTGCGGCCATCGCTACCAGCCACGTTGCCGGTTACAATCACGTTTTTGAAGCCATTTGTGCCAAATAGTGCCGTGCTCACAGCGTGCACATAGTAAAACCAGGCGCGCACCTGACCGACGTATTCCACAATAAAGTCGCCCGGAAAGTTTGCCTCAAACTTGGCTTTGTTTTCGAACGGATAATGGAACTGCGCGAACGGCATACTGCCGCTTTCGAACCAGCAGTCGATGACCTTATCGATACGAGTGTAGGTTTCGCCGTCGATTTCAAAGGTGATGTCGTCGACCCATGGTCGGTGGTAATCGTCCAGTTCCCTACCGCTCAGTTGTTTAAGTTCGGCGTAGCTACCAACTACTTTTACCTTGCCAGTTTCAGTCTTCCAGACAGGCATAGCTGTCGCCCAAAAACGGTCGCGGCTCAGGTTCCAGTCTGGAGCGGTTTCGATTGTCTTAGCAAACCGGCCGTTTTTAACATATGGCGGGAACCAGTTGATGGGCTGATTGTTTTCTAGCATCTGCTGGCGCTGCCCGTCGATATCCATAAACCAACTGGGATGTGCGCGGTACATCAGCTTAGTACCACAACGATGACAGTGCGGGTAGCTATGGCGAATATAATCGATCTTCCAGACTACACCGCGCTCTTTGAGGTCTTTGGCGATCTGTTTGTTTATTTCCCAGACGTTTTGGCCCTGCCAATCGCCTTCGATATAATTGCCATTTTCATCAACCACATGCAGAACAGCTATATTATTTTTCATGGCAAGTTCAAAGTCATCCTCGCCATACGCCGGAGCAATATGCACAATGCCCGTACCTGTATCATCGCCTACGAAATCAGCTAAGAATACTTTATAGTAGTTAGATGTGTTGATATTAAAATCAGGACGCTGAGGGTTATGATTCATGCGTCTCCTACCCATCAATGGAGGCACATATGCCAAACCAACCAAATCAGAGACTGGAATAGCATCTTTTATTATTTCATATTCGATAGGTTGCTTTTTTTCATCAACAAACACTTTATCCAAAAGTGACTTCGCAAGAATCATATAATCACCACCTGTTCGCACTAGCGAGTACTCGATATCCTTGCTAACTGCTAGCGCCATATTAGCAGGCAGTGTCCATGGGGTTGTTGTCCAAGCTAGTAGGAATAAATCATCCTCAATACTCAAGTTAAACTTATGATTGTTTGCATTCATAACTTCAAACTTTACGAAAACACTGGGGTCGGTGACGTCCTGGTAGGCGCCAGCGTCCATGGTAACTTCAGCCTTACTGAGCGGCGTAGCGTCGAGCGTGCAATACATTAGCACTTTTTCGCCTTCGTATATTTTGCCCTTTTCGTACAATTCCTTAAACGCCCACCACACGCTTTCCATGTATTCTTTGTCCATGGTTTTGTAGGCGTTATCCATGTCGACCCAGCGGCCAATCCGGTCGATGATGCTGTTCCACTCACCGCTGGTTTGCACCATGTTGTTGCGGCAAGCCACAATGTACTTTTCTATACCGTAATCAATGACTTCCTGGCGAGAATTAATGCCAAGTTTTTTCTCTGTAAAACGCTCTGCCGGTAAGCCATGGCAATCCCAGCCCCAGACACGCTCAACACGCTTGCCTTTCATGGTTTGGTAGCGTGGAATAATGTCCTTTATGATGCTGCTCAACAGCGTGCCGTGATGAGGACTGCCGCTAATAAACGGTGGGCCGTCGTAAAAAACATAGGCGCTGTCTTTGCTGCGCTGTTCCACCGATTTTTCAAAGGTTTTGTCTTGCTTCCAACGCTCTGCCCAATCTTTTTCGTATTCCAGCGCCCTGCGCCGCGTACCATGCTTAAACTTCATGCTCATCGTTTCCAGCCTTTCTGTAAATAAAAAACACCTGTTTTAGTTATCGGAATCCCTGTGAGCTTAGTGCTCAGTCAGGACGGTACCATCCGATTTCTAAAAGAGGTGTTCCTTAAACGATTCTTTTAGCGCTTACTTATGGCTTTTACGCAGCTTCACGGTAGGATCTACTAAAGCCCGATTCTATGCTAGTACCAAGCCATTTCTGCCTACGGCTAGCGGGTGATAACCGCTTCTTTAGTTTGGTTCCAGAAGAGTTTTCTGAGCAAAACTAAAACGCCTATAGGCCAAATTATACATTAGGCTCAGCTATCTATGCAAATATCGGCTGCTAGTCGGCCGATACGTAATACGACACTTCGTCAATCAACGGCAAAACCGCACCTTGCCACAAGCGCAACAACTGGCCGTCGCCTCGCACCGCCACAATAGCCGGATAAGCAACGACGTCATATAACCTAGCAAGGTCTGCACCCTCTCTGGTTTCTAGGCTGAGTACCTCGATTTTTTTGGCTGTACGTACCGTAAACTCACGTACAAACTCGTCCACCGACCGAGCCTCTGGAGATGTTGGATGATAGAGCACAAACACTTTCATATCTATAGTTTAGCATAAATATATGCTTATCTGGGGCTAAGCTTTATGGACGGCCCGCCCGGGCAAACGAAGTCTATTGGACTCCATTTGCCCGCTTGAGCACAGACTACTACAATCGCTCGAAAGTGCAGCTTCCTAAGAGCAGCCAGTGGTCGAGCCACAAGAGGTACAGACATAGCAGCTACCGGCACGCTGAGTTTGATTACCACAGTTGTAGCAAAGCGGTGCCGTATCGTCGTTAGACTGGCCAGCTGGCTCGGCGGAATTAGCTTCGATGCTGGTATGAGATTGATCGACACGGTCTTTCTCTAGTTTTTCACTGGCTGGTGCAAATAAATCACTAGATACTGCCCCGGTATTTTCGGACTTAGGCTCTGTACTAACATTGTTCGAGCTAACGCCCGCCCCAGATGATTCAAGCAAGCTAGTTTGCTCGGCAGGCATATCATCTATAGATGCCAGTCCAAGCTCCAAGCGATCATCGAACGAAAGATAGTCTATAGCCAAGCG
This sequence comes from uncultured Candidatus Saccharibacteria bacterium, assembly GCA_964630055.1. Classification (GTDB taxonomy): domain Bacteria; phylum Patescibacteriota; class Saccharimonadia; order Saccharimonadales; family CAZVRA01; genus CAZVRA01. The sequence continues at coordinate 19,443 of CAZVRA010000002.1, read as the reverse complement.
ACGGAATATGTAGTCGATTACCGAGCTGGCTCGGCGGATATCTTCGTCGTCGGTTATGCCAGATGGAGCAAAAGTGGTGCCCCTTAGTGTTTTGACGTAGCTTTTTAGAGGCACGCCGTATTGCAAGCCGTGACTAACGCTAATCGCAAACGAATCCATTAGACCAGCTAGCGTTGACCCTTGCTTGGAAACAGTCACAAATAGCTCACCCGGAGTGCCGTCTTGGTACTCACCTACAGTAAAGAATCCTTCTAGATCAGCAACCACAAAACGGTAGGTCCTACTATGACGCACGCGTGGTAGCTTGCGACGCACCGTGCCTTTGACCAAAATTTTACCATCTAGATCTGTGGTATTTCCCTGCGTCACCGAAGCGGCGGCCGGAGCCTTTTGCTGGTTGTCTTTAGCACTGTTGTCGCTGGACTCATTTTGGCTAAGTGCACTATCTTTTTTAGCCATACTAAGCGGCTGACCCACTTTACAGTTATCGCGGTAAATTGCTACTGCTTTGAGGCCCATTTTCCAGGAATCTATGTGTAGCTGTTCAATTTCTTCTACAGTAGCCGACTCCGGCATGTTGACAGTTTTACTAATAGCGCCGGACAAAAATGGCTGCACAGCCGACATCATTTTGACATGACCAAGGTAGTGAATAGGGTTATCACCCATAGAGCAAGCAAAAACTGCGTTATGTTCTGGTTTTAGATGCGGTGCACAAGTGATAGTTTTTTCGATATCTATATAAGATATGATGTCCTCAATTTGAGGCTGGCTGTAACCCAAAGTTTTGAGAGCTCGTGGCACGGTCTGGTTGACTATGCTCATTGTTCCGCCGCCAACCAGTTTTTTAAGTTTGACTAGGCCAAGATCGGGCTCAATGCCAGTAGTGTCGCAGTCCATCATTAGCCCAATAGTACCTGTTGGAGCTAGAACTGAGGCCTGGGAGTTGCGTACCCCGTAAAGCTCGCCCAGCTCGACGGCGTCGTCCCAAGCGGTAGCCGCAGCGCTCAGCAGGTCTTCCGATACCAGGCTGGCGTCGATAGCCGACACTGCTTGGCGGTGCATGCGCAAAACTTTAAGCATGTTGTCCTGATCTTTGGTGAAGCCGGCAAATGGACCGACTCGTCGGGCAATCCTGGCACTAGTGGCGTAGGCCTGCCCGGTCATTATAGAAGTAATGGCCGCAGCCTGTGCCCGACCTTCGTCGGAATCATAAGGCAATCCTTGGGCCATTAATAAAGCGCCCAGATTGGCATAACCTAGACCAAGTTCACGGTAAGCCTTGGCATTTTTGGTGATGCTTTCGGTTGGATATTCGCTATAGCCAACCAAAATTTCCTGAGCCGTAAACATCAATTCAACTGTATGCTTAAACGATTCAATATCGAAACTACCATCATCGTTTAGGTATTTGAGTAGGTTGATCGATGCCAAGTTACAAGCCGAATTGTCCAAATGCATGTATTCGCTACAGGGGTTAGAAGCATTAATACGTCCAGCATTGGGGGTGGTGTGCCACTTATTGATGGTGGTGTCGAACTGCATTCCAGGATCGGCACACTCCCAAGCAGCTTCGGCAAATTGCCTAAACAATTTGCGAGCCTTGATGGTTTTGACTGTCTTACCGGTTGCAACGGCTTTTAGGTCCCAGTCGCCATCTTTTTCGACTGCTTGCATGAAACTGTCGGTAACCCGCACCGAGTTGTTAGCATTTTGATACTGAACCGAGAATGAGTCGCGTCCGTCCAGATCCATGTCCCAACCGGCCGCTTTTAGGTCGCGAGCTTTGCGTTCCTCGATGGCCTTGCACCAAATAAAAGCTTCGACATCGGGGTGATCGGCGTTCATTATGACCATTTTGGCAGCACGGCGTGTCTTGCCGCCGCTTTTTATAGCGCCTGCCGAAGCGTCAGCCCCGCGCATAAAGCTTAGAGGTCCCGAAGCAGTACCGGCGCTTTTGCCCAGCGGTTCAACCGACGACCTAATAGTGCTTATGTTTAGACCCGAACCAGAGCCGCCCTTAAATATCATACCTTCTTCGGTGTACCACTTAAGAATAGCTGGCATAGTGTCTTCGACCGCCAGAATAAAACAAGCACTAGCTTGTTGGGCGCGGTCTTTGGCGCCAATATTAAACCAAACCGGCGAATTAAAAGCCGCTCGCTGAGTAGCCAACACAAACTTTAGCTCCTCACGGTAATCTTCGGCCTCTTCGTTGGACTCAAAATAACCCTCGGCCAAACCTTGCCGAACAACAGTGTCGACAACTCGGTCAATTAGGTCACGAAGTGAGGTTTCGCGCTCCTTGGTACCTGGCGTACCAGAAAAATATTTTTGGGCCACAATATTAATGGCATTAACCGACCAGCCCTCCGGGAACTCGACATCGCGCTGCTCGAAAACCGCCTTGCCCGTAAAAGGATTAGTAATAATTGAATCGCGTTTTACCCAATCGAGCGCGTCATAACCACGCGTACCCGGCCGAGTAAAAAGCCTCCTGCTGCCCAGGATTGTTGTTTGTCCCATATTACCCTCACTTATATTATGGTTATTTTGATATTTTTGTTAGAACGCTTGGCGCCGCCAGCATGATGCTTAATTTTAGGCATCACTTGCCTTGGCGACGTAAATTCGCTCCCCACTACCACGTACTACTATATATTAGTTCGAGGCATTGGGTAACGTCCAAACACTAAATTAGTGTAGTAGTTTCTACAGCTTCTTTCGTTGACGAATGCTAGACAGCTCTTTTTCGAAACCGGCTATGCTTCTAAACCGCTTGTAGACACTGGCAAAACGCACATAAGCTACTTCGTCCAGCAAAGCTAATTGATCCATGACCAGTTGACCAATTTTGTTAGACGAAACTTCCGTCTCGGGGCAACCATAAAGCTCTTGTTCCAATCCATTAATCAGCTTTTCGAGCTGCATACTGGTTATGGATGTTTTTTGGCAAGCCCTATGCAAACCGGCCAGCAACTTGTCGCGATTAAATAGTTCGCGAGTGCCATCGTTTTTGATAACGATTAGCTGTGGATGCTCGACACGCTCGTAGGTCGTGAACCTATGTTGGCATTTAGTGCAGCAACGGCGGCGGCGGACTGCCTGACCTTCTGCTACATCGCGCGATTCTATGACCTTGGTGTCTGTTTGGTTACACTGAGCACATTTCATGCTACTACTCCTGCTTTTTTTGAAAAGGTACTGGTGCTAACTATGATGCTTACTGCCTATTTAGGCAATATTTGGTGTACCATATATAGCGCCTGTACAAACCATCTTAACGCTATCCATAGCGCTTTGCAACCCATAAAACGCTGTAATATTTAACACGTCTTTGGCCATTTTACAGATACGAACGCGGTTATTAATTATCGTCATCCCTGTTACGACGTTTTTTAAGACGGCGCAAGAATGAAGGCTTTTCGATCTCGTCTTCTTGAACCGAATTAGAGAAACTATTGTCATCGGATTGGCCCGGCTGACTAGAATCATCTTCTTTATGGCTATCGAGCGACCATATATTGGGCACTTGGTCGTTATGAAAATCGTTTTCACCACCTTCTTGATGCTTCTGGTCCAGGTCCATATCTATGTTAGGAACTTCACTGTCGGTGTCGGCAGCGGAGCCTGACGAAGATTTTGTTAGCTCGGCTTTATCGGAGGATAGTTGGCTATCGCCTTGTTCACCACCCGTGCCAGCCGACCCAATGTTGTCATGAATAGCCGCCAGCCGGCCAGGATTGCGGGTCGCAAAATAGGAAGCGTCAAAACCAGTGGCTACAACAGTAATAATGATCTCGCCCTCAAGATCTGGGTTAATTGTGGCGCCAAATATTATATTTGCATCGGAATCGGCGGCGGCCGTAATAGTTTCGGCTGCGGTGTTAATTTCGTGCATAGAAATATCATGGCCACCAATAACGTTGAACAATATGCCACGAGCACCATCTATAGATACCTCGAGTAATGGTGATTCGATAGCTTGTTGAGCTGCCTGAACAGCCCTGTTTTCACCGCTAGCCCTACCAATACCCATAAGAGCTGAGCCGGCATTGCTCATAACCGTTTTAACATCGGCAAAGTCTAAGTTTATAAGACCGTGAACAGTTATAAGGTCAGATATACCCTGAACGCCCTGTCTTAGTACGTCATCGGCCACCTTAAACGCTTCCAGAAGTGGAGTTTGACGGTCTATAGTTTGTAATAAACGATCGTTAGGAATAACAATCAAGGTGTCTACTGTACTGCGTAGTTGTTCAATAGCCTGTTCGGCATTGCGCCGGCGCTTTTCGCCCTCGAAGGCAAACGGCTTGGTGGCAAAACCAACTACTAATATATCCATTTCCTTGGCAATTTTAGCAATTACGTGCCCGGCACCGCTACCTGTTCCGCCACCGGCGCCGATAGTCACAAACACCATGTCAGCACCCTCGATGGCTTTTTTAATCTCGTCTTTAGATTCCTCGGCGGCTCTTTGCCCAACTGCCGGGTCGGCACCAGCGCCCAAACCGCGCGTAGCTTCTTTACCAATATGGATTTTGGAACTGGCTTTAGAATGATGCAGTGCTTGGGCATCGGTATTGATAGCAATAAATTCAACGTTTTCTATGCCGGCCTCAACCATACGGTTTACGGCGGCGCCACCAGCACCACCCACACCAATAACTTTTATTCGAGCGAACGTTTCGATGGCTGGAGATACTTGCGGCATAAGGTGTTATAAATCCTTGAACTACTTTATTTACTAAATCCAGTATACTGCACCATGAAGCAGGATGCAACGAACAACGAAAAATGCAATCTACTATTGATGCAAAATCGTCTGTACACTTTTTTTAGCGAATTTTTAGCTGCCGTAGAATGCCCTCTATAAGTCCGCCGGCTTTTGATACCGGCTGACCGCTATCGCCATGCCCAGAAGATGCTCCAAGTAGCATATCTAGCAACATAAGACCAGTTGCAGTAGCATAAGCGCTATCTTGCACGGTATCCATAAGGCCCGCTAAAGGCTGTAGTTTGCCCAACCTAGCTGGCAGCTCTAACTTTTCTTTGGCAAAGTCTGCAAGACCAGGTAATTTGGCGCCGCCACCCACCAACACCACTCCACCAGGTAATTTTCTGGACCGATGGATCTTCTTCAGTTCCTTATCTACGTAGTCTAGTAGCTCCTCTACTCTAGCTTCAATGATGAGCGCAACATCATCGGCCTCAAATTCATGCCTAACCTTATTGGCTATTACCGACACGCGACCGTTTTTGACGTGCTTACCCAAACCGCCGTGTTCTAATTTGACCTGCTCGGCTATATCTAGGTCCGTCTTTAACCCAATCGCAAGATCGTTGGTAATATTCATGCCGCCAATAGGCAGAATTGCCACATGCTGGACCTCGCCCTCCTCTAGAACCACCATATTGGTTGTACCAGCGCCTATATCAATTAGAACAGCGCCTGATTCTTTCTGCTGACGGGTCATTACCGCTTCTGCCGCCGCTAAACTAGAAACACTGTGATGACGAGCTCGAGCGCCAATTCGTTCCATAACCAAGTCTAAATTACGCAAGTTGGGCGTGGAAGCCGTTACAATATGCGTATCTACCTCCAAACGAACACCTTGCATACCAATTGGATCTTTAATATTGTCCTGGCCATCTAGCCGATAGTTTTTTGCAAAAACTTGAATTATTTCCCTGTTAGGAGGTAATTTAACAATTGCAGCTGCTTCTTCCACCCTCAGCCTATCTTCTTGGCTAATTTCGCGGTTAGCAGCACTAATGGCTATGACTCCTCGCGAGTTTATGCCCATAACATGAGACCCGTTTATATTAATTGTGCCCTGCGATAGCTTGACCCCAGATAATCGCTCGGCTTCGGTCAGAGCCGCAGTTACAGCTTCGGCCACATCTTCTACATGGACAACAATCCCCTTGCGCATACCCAAGTTGGGCGAGCTACCATGGCCAATAACTGACAGAATATTTTGTTCGCCAACTTCGAGCATACCCACCACACAACGCACTACACTAGTACCAATATCAATGCCAATATAATGTTGTGTTGGTTGCTCGCGCATGTGGCCAGTATACCGCTTGTTCTTGCCAGCTGGCAAGTTATGAAATGATTTATATAGCTAGCGAATAGTTTATAACAGAGGTAGACTATATAGGTCTACTAAAGGGCCGTCAGCACCTCATAACCATCTTCAGTTATTAAAACTGTGTGCTCAAAGTGAGCCGACAGAGAGCTATCTAGTGTCTTAACAGTCCAGCTGTCATTGTGGCAATAAACACGGTGGTCTCCTAAGGTGGCCATTGGCTCAATAGCAATTGTCATGCCAGCTTTTAACACCGGCCCTTTACCAGCTTTACCGAAGTTAGGAATATTGGGATCTTCGTGCAGCTTATGACCTACACCATGTCCAACCAGATCCCGCACAATGCCGTAATGTTGTTTTTCTAACACCTTTTGTATAGCTGCAGCAATATTACCAACTGGCACATTATTATGCAATTCCTGAATGCCTGCCCACATGGCCTCTTCGGTGGTATGCAAAAATTTATTAAGCTTTATATTATTTGTTGTACCAACAACAACACTTAGGGCAGCATCTGTTATCATTCCCTGGTATAAAACACCAAAATCCATACTAACTATGTCGCCATTGGCTATAAGTCTTTTTTTAGAGGGCAGACCATGAACAACCTCATCGTTTATTGAGGTACACAATGTCGATGGAAAACCGTAGTAGCCTAAAAATGCCGGCTCACCGCCCAGCTCGATAACTCTTTTATGAGCTAAATGATCCAGGTCGTAAGTAGTCATGCCTGCCTTGATTTGCTTTTTTAGATCGTCCAGTACGGTTGCCAGCATCCGACCACCCTGCCGCATGGATTCGATTTCGACAGCAGTTTTTATTTTGGTCATCATAGCAAAGCTTTGCCTAACTAACTCTTTTGGTTAAAATGCGAATCGATTTCGTCGTGGACAGCACGAGGTTCTTGATCGCCATTAATATCGTAAACAGGTATATCCCGGCCCCTAAAATGATCAAGCATAGGTACTGTTACTCGTCGATACTCCTTGAATCTCTCTCTAATAGCTTCTTCTGTATCGTCCTGACGTCCTCGCTTTTTAAGCCGCTGCAAAACTACTTCCTCGGAAGCTTCAATATGAAAGACCGCGCTAACTTTGAAACGTTCCATCTCGACCTGATCTATAAGCCAATCGGCCTGTTTGGTTGTGCGCGGAAAGCCGTCGAGTATAAATTCTTCGCTTAGATCTATAAAGTCAAATACCTTGTCCATCATACGAATCATCTCGGCATCACTAAGCAATTTACCACTAAGCATGGCCTTGCGGCGCTTGCCAGTGACTAAAACGCGCAAAACTTCACCTGTAGATATCCAGGCATAGCCTTTTTCGTCGGCCAGCATGCGGCCCTGCATACTCTTACCCGCTCCGGCCACACCAGCTAAGATAATCATTTCTTGGCCGCCGTTAGTTTTTCTTTTACTAGTTGAGCCACTAATGCGCCATCGGCCGCTCCATGACTACTACTTCGAACATTGGCAATCACTTTGCCCATTTGGGCTATGCTGTCGGCCCCAAGTTCAGCAATAGCTGAATCGACTAATTTGATAGTCTCTTCTTTGCTCAGACTTGCTGGTAAATATTGCTCGATAACTTTTTTTTCGGTCTCCTCGCTGTCGGCACGCTCTGGACTACCACCCTGACGATACAAATTAGCGCTTTCTTGCCTCTTTTTAGATTCTTTTTGCAGGAGGCTTGTGATAGCTTCTTCGGAGAGGCCACTATCACGCTTGTTGGCCGCCACTTCGGCATACAAAATAGTGCTCTTTAGACCACGCAGAGTAGTCACCAGCACTTTATCGCCAGCAAGCATGGCTGCTTTTAAGTCGCTGTCTATTTGCTGCTTTATAGTCATCTAAAACAGTATAGCAAAAAACCAGGTTTATCGCTGGCCCAGCTTAATTTTTTTAAGCTTTATAGCCTTGCGCTCTTTGCGCACAATAGCTTTTTTGCGGCGCTCTATTTTACTGATACCTTTATCGAAATACTGACCTTGTTTAACAATGGTCATATTGCCCGACTGCTGTACTTTGCGATTAAATCGGCGTAGCAAGTTTTCGAACGATTCTTTTGCATCTTTGCGTGTTACTTGGATCATAGTCAAAAATTATAACCTAACAGATAGATTTTTACAATAGCTATGTAGTTTTTTTCTGATTCAAACGTTGCGATTTAAGAACAATGCCTTGCAGTTCTTTAAAAATAATAAACTGCCTGTTTGTAGAATATATCTTGGTATTACCTTGTTTTTCGCTCTGCAAAAAACCAATCTTTTCTAGCCGCTTTAGCTCGCGCTGTATATTACCGGCGTCTTCTTTAATAAGCTTAGCTAGGCCCCGGACATGAGTTTTAAAATCCGGGTATTTGGCATACACCACAATAATCTTTCGGCGTACTCTGGAGGTTATAAATATATCTAACATAAGCTTATTATTGTTATTAGAACAACGTAATTACCAGTATAATCACAATCTTGGTTATTGACAAGGCCTTTTTATTTAACCCCTGTTGAATAGGTAATGCAGTATAATATAACCATGTATTACCAAGTCGTCATAAGCAGTAACCTATACCACGGCAAAGATCCGCTAACCTATTCTTATGAAGAAGAATTACCTATAGGAACAGTTTGCCTGGCTCCACTTCGCGGTAATAATGTTGTAGGAATTATAACGAAAATAGTACAACGACCTAGCTTTAAAGTAAAGCCGCTCAGCCAAATACTTGATACTCCACCAATACCTAACGAGGCTTTAGGCTTAATGAGTTGGCTGGCCGATTACTACCCAGCGCCTTTAGGAATCTTAGGCAGCTTGTTTGTTCCGAGCAAACTTACTGCTCGCAAATTGGCCACCTCGCTAAAATCGGATCAACTGGCTCAAAAGAACCAAAACCAAATTAAATTACCTTCTTTAACTGGCGATCAGCGAAAGGCAGTCGACTCAATTTATGGTAAAACTACCGACCAAAATAGCACCTGGTTGTTGCACGGCGTAACAGGATCTGGAAAAACCAGAGTTTATATTGAGTGCATGAAACAAACGATTGCTGATAAAAAAAGTGTTCTTGTATTGACTCCAGAGATTGGTCTGACGCCACAGCTAATTGACACAATATTAACCTCTGTGCCAGTGCCACTTTTTGTTTTGCATTCTAATCTTACAGAGGTGGTCAGGCGTAAGACGTGGTTAAAAATACTACAATCAAATGAGCCTGTAATTGTACTGGGGCCGCGCTCGGCGCTATTTGCACCGCTAAAAAATATTGGCCTTATAGTAGTTGACGAATCGCATGATAGCGCGTACAAACAAGATCAAGCGCCACGCTACTCTGCTCTGAGGGTGGCCAGTAAGCTTGCCCGGCTTCATAATGCCAAACTTATTTTTGGTAGCGCCACGCCCAATATCAACGAATATTATTTAGCCCAGCAGAAAAACATCCCCATATTGACCATGGGTAGGCCAGCAGTTGCTAGTACTGCCAAACCAATAATTAAGCTGGTTGATCAGGCCGATCGTAATAACTTTGGCCGTAATCCCTATCTTTCTGATTTGATGTTAACTGCCATTAAGCAAGCGTTATCTCGGAATGATCAGATTATGATTTTTCTTAATCGCAGAGGCAGCGCAAGACTAGTGGTTTGTAGCAAGTGTGGCTGGCAGGCGGTTTGCCCTCGTTGCGATCTTGCACTCACCTATCACAACGATACTCACCAGATGCGCTGTCATACTTGCGGTTATAAAAGCCAGGCCACTACCGTCTGCCCCGACTGTAATGGCACAGAAGTAATCTATAAAAGCATTGGCACCAAAACTATCACCGCCCTACTGCAAAGCTTTTTTCCAGGCATCCATATCAAGCGCTTTGACACCGATGTTGCCAGCGACGACAGACTCGAGTATCAATTTGCCCAGCTTAAAGATGGCCAAACTAACATTCTGGTAGGTACGCAGATGCTTATTAAGGGCCATGACCTACCCCAGTTGGGCCTGGTTGGTATAGTTAATGCCGATTCTAGCATGAGTTTTCCCGATTATACTGCCGAGGAGCAGATGTATCAGACGCTATGTCAGGCAATCGGTAGAGTCGGTCGAGGCCACCGGCCAGGTACTGTCATAATCCAAACTCGCTATCCAGACAACCCAACCTTGCAAGCAGCTATCAATGGCGACTGGCCGAAATTTTACGACCGGCAAATAAAGGAGCGTCAGCAATTTGGATTCCCACCATTTTGGTTTATGCTCAAACTAACCTGTAGTCGTAAGTTTGCCAAAACAGCCGAGAGCGCCGCCAATAAATTAGCCCAACAAATTGCTCAAAATAAGCTGCCCGTTTATATATTAGGGCCGGCGCCTTGCTTTTTGGAGCGAGTTAACAATAGATACAGGTGGCAAATAATTGTTAAATCTCGCAACCGACAAGACCTTTTGCAAATTGTACAAAATCTGCCCGCAAACTGGACAGCCGACTTAGACCCAATCAATCTGTTATAATAGTCCGCATGTCTATGACTAAAGAAGATATTATAGTATTGCCAAACCCACATCTGCGCCAACGGTCCCAAAAAGTCGGTGTCGTATCGGACGCCATACATAAATTAATTAAAGATATGGAAATGGCAGTTGCCGACTGGGATAGTAGCCGACCCCACGAAGTAACGGTAGCCCTGGCAGCCGTTCAAGTAGACAAGCTGTACAGAGTCGTCATCGTCAGAGATGACTTTGACCACGATGTTAAAGCCAGCTATACCGCTCTAATTAACCCCGAGATTACAAAATATGAGGGCGAAATAACTAAGGATTACGAAGGCTGTCTAAGCATACAGCATATTTACGGCTTAGTACCCCGCTATAGCAAGATACGCTTTAAGGCCAAAACACTTGATGGTCGCGTAGTGAAGCATAAAGCAGAGGGATTCTTAGCTCGTGTTATGCAGCACGAAATTGATCATACAAATGGTATTGTCTTTGCCGACCATATTAAAGATGATCCAGAAGCCTTCTTCAGACTCGACAAAGATGGCAAACTCGAACCCATAGACTACCAGACCGAGATTAAAAATAGTAAAGTATTGTGGTAATAACAACGATATAATGAGTGATATTTCTAATCATAAGCCATCAGTAGTATTTTTTGGTAGCGGCCCAGTTGCTGCTGCTAGCATGCAGCGGCTAGCCAAGCACTGCCTTATTGAGCTTGTCATTACCAAATCCAGCCCAGCTCATCACAAAGGTCCCGTACCTGTTATTGACGCTTGCAAAAAGCTAGGTATTAAGTATTTATGCACCAACAATAAGGCCGAGCTTGATAAAATTATTGTTCAGGAATCTTTTAAAAGTCAGGTTGGCGTGTTAATAGACTTCGGTATCATTGTAAGCAAAACAACAATTGATAGTTTTAAGTATGGCATTATTAACAGCCACTTTTCTTTGCTACCCGAATGGCGCGGTGCCGACCCAATTACGTTTTCTATTTTGAGTGGCCAGCAGCAAACAGGCGTTAGTTTGATGCTTCTTGTTGAGGTAATGGACGAAGGCCCCATACTGGCCCAGCAAGTTACGACTATAGATAGCACCGAGACTACCAGTAGCCTGACAGAAAAATTAATAGGCATTAGCGACGCTTTATTGCAAAACACCCTGCCCGCATACCTTGCCAGCGCAATACATGGCTTAAGCCAACAGGAATACGCAAAAAAACACAATAGACAATACAAGCCATCCTACTCGAGAAAACTAACAAAGCAGGATGGACAACTGGATTTTTTTAAGCCAGCGGCCCAACTCGAACGCGAAATTAGAGCTTTTGATCAATGGCCTAAAAGCTACACACGGCTGGGCGAAATAGCGGTTATTATAACCAAAGCTAGGGTAGTGCCAGATTCTGAAGCACAGCTTAATCATGATATTAAGCCCGGAGGTATAATTATCAACAGTTTAGAAAAGAGTTTATCAATAAAAACTGCCCAAGATATTTTGTCTATTATTCAGCTCAAGCCTCTGGGTAAAAACTTAATGAGTGCCGAGTCTTTCCTTGCCGGATATAGTCACAAAATCCGTACCAATCATTAAAATACAAAATTAGGCCTGGTCGTTGCTTGGCGGTGCGTACTGGTCAGCCGGATCAGCAGGCGCCTGGTAAGGTTGTTGGGATTCGGGCTGAGGCTGGGCCTGAGGCGAATAAGGTGCTTGAGCTTGTTGTGTTGGCTGGTAAGGCTGATACGGCTCCTGTGGCATCGATGGAGTCATTGGTGGCTGTGGAGCCGCTACTGTTGCTGAGGGAGCAGCCGGATGAACCGGCGCCACACCTTGCTGCTGTAGCGCAGCCACAATTTGAGGAGCGTCTCGCTTAATCTCTTCTTTCAACTTATGCAGCTCTTCGGCAACAACCTGTTTATAATTTGGGAAGTTAGTTTCTAGCCATTTTAGAGCACCAGACTCATCCCCCGCCGTACCCTTCTGTTCATTGGGTAAGTATGATTCGAATTCGTCCAACTGCTCATTGGTCATCTTCTCTGCCAGACGAATACCGACCCGCATTTCTAATGTTTCGTAAATGTGAGTTAGTATACGGTTCTTTTCTTGGGGTGGCAAAGACCCCAGCCCTAGCTCTCGTAATAAGTTATCATCTAGTTTAAACATGGCTTTGTCCTTCCTTTATTATATTTTAGCAGATTCTTTAAGTATTATTAACGCAACAGTAGATACAAAAGTATCAGACCGCCAAGAATAGCCCCAGCAACTATTCCGCTAATAGCCATTTTTTTCACTTCACTCCCTTGCTGCTTTGATAAATTGGAATTGGCTAATTCGATAACCCCACTACCAAGATTCTTGTTATGCTGATTGGCAATATGACTGTGAATATTGTTGTGATTTAAACTACTTTGTATACTCTTTATCTGTTGCGTGTCTATCAAATTGGTATCGTTGTCTTTAAGTTCATGTCGTTTTTCGTACAACGATTCAATTGGCACTGCATCTTCGGCCGCTACTTCAACTGCTTTAAGCACAGTATTTGGTGAATAATTTTTTTGCTCTGAGCCAACAAGTGTTTCGCGAACTACCCTAGCTGGCTCCAAGTTTTTATTGTCTCTGGCATCAACTACTATTGGCTTGGTCGTTTCTTTGCTAAAGCTTCCAGAATTATTAAATTTTGGCGTTTCTTTGGTTGTCTCAGGTTGCTTGTAATTTTGTCCAAGCTCAACACCACCCGACCCACCATCTAAGTTACGCTTAGTTTTTAATTGCTCAATCTGCTCTTGGTTAGCCTGCTGATATTTTTTGAGCGTAGAAATCTGTTCTTGGTGCTTGGTATCATTGCTTCTTATTTCTTGGCGAATAGCCCTGTCCTGCCGTCTACGAGCCCAATTTTCCAAAACCAGTAAGCCAGTACTTCCAGGGTAGCTAACTAATTCGGATTGTGATGAATCACTTTCGGCACTAGATGCGACAGAATCACCAGCTCCTCTGCTATCTGGGACGACCTCAGCAGCTCGCTTGCCGTCCAATAAGCTCGCTCCAAGAGCTGTGTATCGTAGCGAGCTGTCAATGGGTCTAACCGATGACTCATATGGCAATGGGTCGTCTGGTCCATGATAGGAGGCCTCTACCTCCTCATTAATACGGCCAGTTTCGGTCTCTTGTGTGGGTCTATTGGGCATATACTCTGTAGCCGGCGGTCGGACAGCAACTCCACCTATGAGCCAGTCGGCAGCAGCCAAGGGCCCAACAGCTTCCGGCATATCATTTTCGGCCTCAAGGTCATTATTATCATGGCGCAAAACATTCGGCTTAGGGGTTACCGTTAAAAAGATGGGTTCTGACACGATTCTTGAACGAAACAAAGCTCTAAAGGGCGATCTAAACCGATCCATAAAACCTCTTTTTGGTAATCGCTCACCAGCATTAGGCGCAGAAGACTCTTTACTATATCGCCCAGAGTACCCAAGACTATCTGTGCTCTCCTCATCCTCATCCTCATCATCGTCATCGTCCTCTTCTTTGGAACGAGCCTTATCTATAGCTTGTTCACTCAACAGATCACGATGCCGACGGAGCGCAAAACGCGACAAAATACGTCGCCGAGCTAGGTTGTCAGGCACTTCCTGGGCTTCTCGGCCCTGCCAATCACTACTCTGTTCTCTGTTATTGGCATTAAAAGGCTTTTCTTGCATAATGATTTATTCTCGACAAATACCAATACTACTATAGCACTGTCTGCTCATAGATTGATCCAGAAGCCGCTCCAGCCCTTTTTAAATACTCCGAGTAACCAGCTGGGTATTATAAAATTGAACCTCGTCACCCTCCTGCAGATCAAGTCGACTAGGTGTTTGCAAGCTCAAGCCACACATTTCGCCTTCAAAAACTTCATTCGTGTTCTGTGGTCCTCGTTTCAGATTAGTAACGCTAACTTCCATTAACTGTTCTCTGCCTCTGTAAATACGAGCCTGGGACGGCAAGCTTAGCTTGCCTTTTAGGACTTCGCCGCCACATATAACCTCGGTTTTCGAAGTTTTGAATATGCCCTTGATTATTAAACGACCTCCTTCGGTCTCAACCACTTCAGGAGCCAGCAAGCCACTCAATTCTTCTTTGACATCATCCAGAAGCTCATAAATAACGCTATAAAGACGCACGGTAACTTGATCACGGGCGGCCGCCCGTTTGACGCTGGTCGGTATCGAAACATTAAAACCATAAATAATGGCCTGCGATGTATGAGCCTGATAGACATCGCCCTCAGTTATGCTGCCAACACCACTACGAACGATCTGAACAGCCACTTCCTCGTTATCTAGGGTTTTTACGCTGTCAGCTACCGAAGTTAATGAGCCTTGCACGTCGGCTTTTAAAATTACCGGCAGCTCAGTTAGCTTATTGCTACGGTTAATAATTCTAATTAGTTCGCTGCTGCCGATATCGTGCTTCGATGAATCGGCATGACGCTTAGTTGCTTCGGTGCCAGCCTGAATACGAGCTTGTTTTTCATTATCTACCACCACAAATTCGTCGCCAAACTCGGGCAATTTTTTGAATCCGGTTATGGTAACTGGAGTTGATGGCGTGGCCTGTTTTATGGGTTTTTTGGTGGTTGTCTCTAGGTTTCTTACCTTAGCATAAGTACCGCCCGCCACCACAAACTGGCCGGATTTGAGCGTACCTTCTTCGACCAAACAGATTGCTACCGGGCCCCGGCCTTGCTCCATATGCGATTCTATGACCAGCCCTCTGGCCGGGATATCTACTGGCGCCTTAAGCTCCTCCACGTCGGCAACAAGCAAAATCATATCGAGCAGCTCTTTAACCCCCTGTTTAGTCTTGGCCGATACCTCTAGAGCTACGGTGTCACCGCCCCACTCTTCGACTAATAAATTCTGTTCGGCCAGCTGCTGTTTGAGTTGAGCTACGTTGGCGCCTTCTTTGTCGATTTTGTTAATGGCCACAATCATTTTGACGCCTGCCTTACGAGCAAAGCGGATAGCCTCGATTGTTTGCGGCTTTACACCGTCATCGGCAGCTACCACAATTACCACTAGGTCAGTTAACTGAGCGCCATGCTCACGCAGTGCCGCAAAAGCCTCGTGCCCTGGCGTATCCAAAAAGGTTATCAGCCGCTTATTATGAGTTATCTGGTAGGCCGATATATGCTGCGTGATACCGCCAGCCTCCCCTTTAGCGGTGTCGGCTTCTCTGACTGCATCCAGCAAGGAGGTTTTACCATGATCCACATGACCCATAACAGCAATCACTGGCGGTCGATCTTGACCGTCGGTACTTTGTTTTTTGCGACGCTCCCTAGGCTGAAGCTCTTCCTCGACCGACGATTGCCGTTCTAATTTAAAATCTAGGCCTAATTCTTCTACGATTATTTGAGCCGTATCAAAGTCTATCCGCTCATTAACGGTGGCCATAATACCATTTTTCATTAGCTCACCAATTAAACGAGTAACGGGTATGACCAGCTTATCGGCTAAAGCGCCAACGGTAATATGGTCTTCGATCTGTATGGTTCGTTCAGCCATTGGCGCTCTCCTTTTATGTCCTATTGGTTTATTTAGGAGCCAACCAGCTGGCCGCCACTCCCTTATATGATGCGTCTGTTATTTAGCATTTTTTAGACTCAAAGCAATCTTACGCGCATCGGTATCTATATCGATAACCTTAAACTGCTTTTTCTCGTTGAGCTGGAAAATCTTTTCTGGATCAGCCCCATCATCGTCGCTCATTTCGGAGACATGAACTAAAGCCTCTACCGAAGGGCTAAGTTGCACAAAAGCTCCAAAAGGAGTTATGCGAGTCACCTTGCCTTCTACTGTTGAGCCTTTCTTAAATGTTTTTACCTCGCTCAGCCAAGGGTCATCCGACATTTGCTTCATGCTTAAGCTAAGACGATCTTTATCTATAGCAATGATTTTTGCCTTGATATTTTGACCAACCTTAACGTACTTGCGCGGATCTTCGACTCGTTCCCAAGATATTTCCGATATGTGAACCAGGCCTTCGATGCCGTCTACGTTAACAAAAGTCCCAAAATCAATTACCCCTGTTGCCACACCTTCGACCTCGTCGCCTACCTTAAGTTTTGTCAGACGAGATTGCATGTCGTCGCGCACAGCCTCTTTTTCGGAAAATATAAGCTTGTTGTCTTTGCGGCTAACATCTAGCACCCGAACACGCATTGGCTGACCGCTCAATGCATTGAGTTTTTGCAAAATTTCGTCCTTATCGGCACCCGAAACTCGTGGATAGTGACCAGCCGCCAACTGCGACACCGGCAAGAATCCCCGGATCCCTTCGAGCTCGACCAATAGGCCGCCTCGGTTAGCATCATATGGAGTTACTTCAATTATTTCCTCAGATTCAAACACTCGTTGGAGTTCGTCCCAACCCTTGTCTTTGACGGCTCGTTTCATGCTTAGTAGCGCGTATCCCTCGTCCATTTCCGGGTCAACCACGCTTGCCGTAACAGCGTCGCCAACAGCCAGCTTCTGACCGTGACCAATTTCGCGGCGCATCACTACACCCACACCATTAGCGCCCAGGTCTACCCAAACCTCATGCTTATATACAGCCGTTACAACGCCTTCTATAACGTCGCCCGACTTCATTTTTTTAATATCAGTGGATGCCAGCAAATCATCCATAGTAATTGCTGATTTTGACATGTATTCATGCCTCCTTTATTGATGTATTCTGACAAGCGTCTACGTAAGTGACCCAAGATCACCCCCAAAAAAACACTTGCTAGTTATAAGTCATTATAACTGTACGACCCCTTAAAGTCAAAAACTTTTTGGCCTTGGCTCTAGGGCCAAATGTCGTATACTATAAATATGTACTTAGCGGTTGATATTGGGGGAACAAAAACTCTTGTTGGCGTATTCACTAACGCTGGCTCTTTAAGTGAGTCGGTAAAATTTGCTACACCCACCAATTACGATGATTTTTTGCAAGCGCTTCGCCAATCATTAGCCGGTCTAAAGTGTCAGGAGTTCGACCAGGCCGCAGTAGCCGCCCCTGGGCTAATAGACCGTAAGCAAGGCATCGCCTTGACCTTTGGCAGATTACCTTGGCAAAATACGCCAATCAAACATGATGTTCGACAACTAGTGCATT
The DNA here is from genome assembly GCA_964630055.1 of uncultured Candidatus Saccharibacteria bacterium. Classification (GTDB taxonomy): domain Bacteria; phylum Patescibacteriota; class Saccharimonadia; order Saccharimonadales; family CAZVRA01; genus CAZVRA01. The sequence goes on along the minus strand of CAZVRA010000002.1, from coordinate 1,731 downwards.
GCCCAGTTATTGTAGAAAATGACACTAAACTGGCGGCTCTGTCTGAAGCTAAAAATATCATAAGTGAGTTTAAAAAAGTACTTTACGTTACCATAAGCACTGGCATTAGCGCTGGGCTTATCGTAAACGGTGTAATCGATAAAGAATTAGCCGACAGCGAAAGTGGTCATATGATGCTCGAATACAAAGGAAAAATTCAACCCTGGGAAGATTTTGCCTCTGGCCGAGCCATTGTAGCTAAATACGGCAAAAAGGCTAGCGAAATTAACGACCCAGAGATCTGGCGCAGCATTGCTCAAACTTTTGCTATAGGTCTGATTAACGTGATTGCCATAATTCAGCCAGAAGTTATAGTCATCGGCGGTGGCGTCGGTAGCCACTTTAAGAAGTTTCAGCTACCACTGTTGGCCTGGCTAGAGCAATACAAGACCAACATGGTGCCCATCCCTCCCTTGCGACCAGCCATAAGACCAGAAGAAGCTGTAATATATGGATGTTACCACTTGGCTAAGTTGGCTGATAACGAACGTCAAGCTAAACTAGCGCAATGACAAAAGGTCATGCTGACTCACCAACCCTACCCAAGCCCAAAGTTGATAAATCATTTGATGAGTTTTTAACAACACTAAAATCACTCTTCCCTGATATTGTCTTTAGTCCAGCCCGTGTTTTTATGTGGTCACCAAAACAACAAACGGTGTTCTATAAAAGGTCAGCCAGCGATACAGCATCTGCCCGCTGGTCATTATTACACGAAGTTGGGCATGCCATTTTGCAGCACCAAGACTTTAAAACCGATTTTGAGCTGCTCTTAATTGAGGCGGCTGCCTGGGAAAAAGCCAAACAGCTAGCCCAAGAGGTTCATATAGAAATCGGCGAAGATCATATCCAAGATTGTCTAGACACATACAGAGATTGGCTATTTGAGCGCAGTAGTTGCCCCAATTGCAGTAACTGCAGCTTACAAGAAGACAGCCGCACCTACAGCTGCTTCAATTGCCATACCATTTGGCACGTTTCGGCATCTAGGCTTTGTCGACCATATAGAAAACAGCTAAAAATAGCGGCCAAATAAAAAGGCTCCGTCGCTTTTAGTGTAGTAGATGGTTTTATCTATCCATCAACTTTGCGACAGAGCCTAGTTATTACTAGGGTTTTTGGGCTATTTTTATTAAGCCTTCTTACTACGACGACTGATGCGGCCGCCTTTGGCGCCAGCAATACGGGCCAATTCACGGTTAGCGAAAAAGCCACCAGTTCGGCCCTTCTTGCCACCCTTAGCACCGATCTTTGCATAAAAATCAGAGCCATATTTTGCACGATTTGTTGCGGCAGCAGCTTGGCCACCAGCTTTAGTTCCAGCCATTTTAATAGCCTCCATTTATTTAGGTTATAAATCCCACCGCCTCTGAGCGAATAATAAAAAGTTTCTGTCGCGTTAGACAGAAACCCCCGCTTCTCCCAGATATATCTGTATGATACCATTCCTTAGCGCTAATGTCAATAATATTTCTACTTTAATAATCTTCTGCTTGTTCTTTTGGGAAGATAGCACGGTGCTGGTCTGTGGTAAACAAAAAGACCTCCGCTTAAAACGGAGGTCTTAATGAAAATTCGGCACCCGGGGAACCTGCCCTTACAGGCAGGTTCCCTTGCTATCTTTAATAATCTTCCTCTGGGAAGATAGCACGGTGCTGGTCTGTGGTAAACAAAAAGACCTCCGCTTAAAAC
>CAZVRA010000001.1:0-292339 GCA_964630055.1 uncultured Candidatus Saccharibacteria bacterium | reverse complement strand
GTGGCTGGTTTTGTGGGATGCACAGTTCTAACTGTAGGACTTTGTGGCGCTGCAGTAGGTATAGGTTGCGCTGCTTCCGCCGGATTAGGTTGTGCTGTAGCGGTAGGCGCATTAAGCGGTGGCGCTATCGGTGGTGGCTCATACCTCTTTAATAACAGGAGAGGTGGCGGTACAGTAAAAGGAGCCCTAAAGGCCACGGGCGGAGGTGCCCTATCTGGAGCTGCCTGGAGCGCAGTTGGCTGGGGTGCGGGGAGAGCAGTCAATAATAAATTTACGAATCATGCTTTGGAGAGGATAGCTGAGAGAGGAGGTACGAGGTGGCATGCGTTGATAGCCCGCCAATGGGGAAAATACGGTGGGCTTGCTAGAGATAATCAAGGCAGGTGGTCATATACAATGAGCACTAGAAATACAACTGTAGCACTGAATAGCAGAAGGCAGGTAGTTACATACTTTAGAAAAACTAACAGATGGTGGAAGTTTTAATGATATCAGTAAAAAAAAGAATGGCTATTGAGATCTCGACTTGCTTGCACCGGCATTTAGACAAGAATATGGCTGTACCACTCGACGAATATGATCATGAGGCCGAACTCCTAATTGGTCTTTTGGCCACAGAGACGGTTGACATAAGTGCGCAAGCAATCAGTAAATCTCTAGCTCAAATATTTAGTAAAGAGTTTGAGGATGTTTATTCGGCGGAAGAGTTTTCGACAATATCTAGAACTATTGAGTCGATAATTCTTAAGTATGACCGTCAAGCGGGTGTTTTTGGTGAAGAATTGTATGGATGGCGCTAATGTATGAAAAAATTATAAGAATTTTGACGACTATTGTGTTTATATCTGTTTTGCTATCTGTATATATTGTTTGGAATAAGCGAGATATAAAAAATTCCGATACAGAATTTGCTCGCGAAGGTTTGAGTTATAGCAAGCTTAAATGACAAGGCTAGAAACTGATTTGGACGGAGACGTTCAAGAATTCTATTATTTAGATGTGTGCTATCAAGTAAAGAAATAATTAATGAGTAGTATAAAAAACACACTAGACAAGATGGTTACAGCTCAAGACAGAGGCGCTTGGCGACAATATACCATAAAGTATGGTGATTATTCACTAATGGTAGCTTTACCAAAAGATGAATCTAAAGGCGTAGAACTTTTCTTGAATCATGGCAAAAAAGAATTGGCGCGCGAGATTGAAGTCTTTCCCGAGCAATTTGCCAACCTGCAAAATGCGCTAATTGAGGGAGAACTGTATGTCCATAAGCCGCATAAGACACTATTTGGTCACAAGCAAAAGAAGGGCCTATACATTCTGGGCGTAAACTTTAACGGTGCCACAAAAGCTTTGCTGCGCTTGGGTCAATCTCAGCGTAAAATAAATTATTAATTTAGCCTGTCGTTCCCTATTTGGCCCGACGACGCTTGAGCAAGGGTTGCAAAAAGCGGCCGGTGTGGGAGCCGATGACATTGGCGACATGCTCGGGCGTGCCCTGGGCGACCACTTGCCCGCCGCCGTTGCCGCCCTCTGGGCCCATGTCTATGATGTGGTCGGCGGATTTTATGACGTCTAGGTTATGCTCGATTACTATCATGCTGTTGCCGGCGTCTACCAAAGCATGTAGGACATGGAGCAGTTTGTCGACATCGGCCATGTGAAGCCCGGTGGTCGGCTCGTCCAAAATGTAAAGGGTGCGGCCGGTGGGGCGGCGGCTTAGTTCGGTGGCTAATTTTATGCGCTGAGCCTCGCCGCCGCTCAGTGTTGTGGCCGACTGGCCAAGCGTTATGTACCCCAAGCCAACGTCAACTAGGGTTTGAAGTTTGCGAGCAATCGACGGTACGTTGCCAAAAAATTCTAGGGCCTGCTGGCAGGTCATGGCCAACACGTTGGCAATGGTTTTGCCCTTGTAGTGGATCTCTAGTGCCTCGCGGTTATAGCGCTGGCCTTTGCAGACTTCGCATGGCACGTAAACGTCTGGCAAAAAGTGCATTTCTATTTTGATAATGCCATCGCCCGAGCAGTTTTCGCAGCGACCGCCGCGAACATTAAAGCTAAAACGTCCAGCGCTATAACCGCGCAATTTGGCCTCTGGCACGCTGGCAAACAGCTCACGAATTGGCGTAAACAAGCCCGTGTATGTTGCGGGGTTGCTGCGCGGGGTACGGCCAATTGGCGACTGGTCGATTACAATACATTTGTCGAGCTGTTTTATGCCCTCTATGTCTTGGTGTTTGCCCGGCACGGTGTTGGCGCGCATTAACCGAGCCGAAAGTTCGCGGGCCAAAATGTCGTTTATTAGGCTAGATTTGCCACTACCGCTAACGCCACTAACCACCACTAGCTGGCCCAACGGTATGTCTACCGTGACGTTTTGCAGATTGTTTTCGCTGGCACCGCTAATGGTCAGCTTTTTGCCATTGCCAGCCCGGCGCTTGGCGGGCACGGCAATCTGCCGCTCGCCACGCAGGTACTGACCGGTTATGCTGTCGTCGGTGTTGGCTACTTTTGTTGGCGAGCCTTCGGCCACAATCTGCCCGCCGTGCAAGCCGGCACCAGGGCCAATGTCTAGCAGATAGTCGGCAGTACGAATGGTGTCTTCGTCGTGCTCGACGACTATTACGGTGTTGCCAATGTCGCGCAAGTGCTTTAGGGTGGCAATTAGCCGCTCGTTGTCGCGTTGGTGCAAGCCAATACTAGGTTCATCAAGCACATACAAAACCCCTTGCAAACCACTGCCAATTTGGGTCGCCAAGCGAATGCGCTGGGCCTCGCCGCCACTCAGCGTGGCCGCGCTGCGCAGCAAGTTTAGATACTCTAGGCCGACATCGACCAAAAAGGTTAAGCGCGCCAAAATTTCTTTAAAAATCATGTCGGCAATGTGCTGATCTTTGGCCGACAGCTTAATGTTGGCAAAAAAACGCCGGGCGTCGTCTATGGACAGTTTGCAAATATCCATAATCGATTTGCCAGCCACCGTGACCGCCAAAACTTCGGGGCGAAGGCGCTGACCATGGCAAGCATGACAGGGTCGCTCCTGCATGAACCTCTCGATGTCGCGGCGCATAAAATCACTATCGGTTTCTTTGTGCCGGCGCTCCAAATTGGGCACCACGCCTTCGTAGGTTGTGTCGAACACTCGGCCACTGCCCAACGAAACTTTGTATTTTTGGTCCCCCGTGCCGTACATTACCATGTCAATGTCCTTTTGCGACAGCTCGCCGGTGGGCACGTGCAAACTAAAACCGTGCGCATCGGCCACCGCTTGCAGCTTTTTCATGTACCAAGCGTCGGTGTTAATGCGATTAAATGGCCTAATGGCGCCCTCGGCTATAGTGAGCCGGCCATTAGGGATAACTAAGCTGGGATCCACCTCCAGCCGGCTGCCCAAACCGGTACACACCGGGCAAGCGCCGTGCGGGCTATTAAAACTAAACGTCCGCGGTTCTAGCTCTGGTATTTGCACATCTGGATGGTCAATGCAGGCGTATTTAAGCGAGTACAAATGCTCGGTCTTGCTGTCGGCATCTACCACCATAACTTTGCCGTCGGCAATTTCTAGGGCCTGTTCGACCGATTGGCTAAGACGACCCAAGCTTTCCGGATTATTGACCACGCGGTCGGCGACAATTTGGATGGTGTGCTTGTATTTTTTGTCTAGTTCTGGGAATTCGTCTAGGGCGTAAAGCACGCCATCGACCCGAGCGCGAGCAAAACCGGCGCGCATGTATTGTTCGGGAACATGCTCGAAAGCGCCCTTTTTGTCGGTTACAATTGGCGCCAAAATCATAAGGCGAGCGTCGGCGCCCTGCCCGGCAATTTGATCGACAATTGCCTGGGTTGTTTGCCGCTGCACAACTTTACCACAAGGTTTACCACTAGGCAGAGTTGCCGGACAGTGTGGCACGCCAATCCGCGCAAACAGCAGACGCAAATAGTCGTAAATTTCGGTTACGGTAGCCACGGTACTACGCGGGTTGCGGCTGGTCGATTTTTGGTCGATGCTAATGGCTGGGCTGAGGCCGTCTATTTGGTCGACATCTGGTTTTTCCATGAGGCCCAAAAATTGGCGAGCATAACTACTAAGACTTTCGACATAGCGGCGCTGACCTTCAGCGTAAATGGTGTCAAAAGCCAGGCTCGATTTGCCGCTGCCCGACAGGCCAGTAATAACCACCAGCTTGTTGCGCGGCAGCGTCACGCTGACGTTTTTTAGATTGTGCTCGCGAGCACCTTTGACCGTAATTACCTCACTCATCAGGGGTAATTATAGCATTTTTGTCGCCGTCCTCCAAAGCCCGTTCCAATTCTGCCCGCGTAATCGGCCAAAACTTGGCCGACCGCAGTGGCAGCACATAAACGTCTTCTTGGTCGTCAAAATTGGGATCGTCAGGGTCTTTATTGGCAAATTTCATCCATAAGCTATCTTCGAGTACGCCATCTTCGGTGTAGCTAGTAAAAATAACGTAGTTCATAAGTCTACCCGTTCCCCTGATAACTTCGGTTTCATCTATGTCCAGTTCTGGGTATGTATACTGATTTGGATTTGGCCCTGGAACCATAATATCGCCTGCCATAACCTGATACACCACCAAGCCATCGGCCGGATAGCGCTCGTTTAAACTATAATAAATGGCATCTAACACAAGCTTCTTGGCCAAGGTATCGTCCTGCAAAGAGTTTAGCAATGCCTCTAGCCGCTCCACCGATGGATTGTTGCCTTGCAGACAAGCAGCTATGTCTTCTTGCAGCCCCGGCGTATCTGGTAAATAATCCTCGCGAATGATTGATCTTTCTAGCTCGTCCCAATCAAACTCTTCCACCCAACGCGGTTGACCTTCTAGAACTGGCACTAAAACACACGGTGTTATCGACCCATAAAAGAAGGGCGTTTGCACCTGCCTTTCGGGTAAAATAACAGTTAAAAACACTCGGTTGTACGTTGTTTCAATCGATATTTCGGAGTCTATAATATCGACTTGGCCATCCTCACCTTCTTGGCTGGCAACCAACCATCCACTACTACCAGGCAAAGTCTGAAAACCGGCGAACAGCCCTGTAACTTCGGTGTAATGGTCTACCTTGTCTATGCTATCGGAGCCCGGAGAACGAGTAATTTGCACGTCGCAACCAAAACTGACGGGTCGGCCCAGCTCCTGGGTGCAGGCAGATATAGCATCCATTGTTAACTTAAACGCGTCTTCTATTTCCAAGCTCAAAACCTCTTTTTGCAATTCAATTCCGGTTTCGACAATAGCCGTAAACAATTCGGCATCTATGGGCTCACTCTGAGCATAGGCCTCGGGCGGCATGGATTCGGGGTTCATTTTTAGTTCTCGCTTCTTATTTCTACGCCGCCCAACTCTACCCTGGCTGGCAAAAGCCCGTTAACTCGGCTAAAAAATTCGGTTGTTTGCTCCTGAGTGCCCAGCGCCGGCTCAGGCATAAACGGTATGCTCAGTGGCGCCCGGCTGCGCGGAAAACCCACTTTAACAGATGCGTCACCAATGTACTGCACAACTGCTCCAGCTTGCCGTATTAACATTCTGGATACTGTGTCGGCGGGGCTTATGCCCAAAGATAGTTCACCGCTGTTATTGCGATCCATGTCAAGCTGCAGATGGCTTAAATAAACCGGCACTGATCGTTGATCCAGTTGGCCATATTGCGCCCCAATTCTGTCTATAGCGGCGTAGAGCCCCTCCCTTTTTGCCTTGCCAACACTATGGTTAAATTTGGGACCCATGTTCAAGCGTACAGGCGCCGACCGTTCAAAAACTGGCAACAATAAGCGGCCATATACTCCAAGCCGCGATTTAAAAACTGGTACTACTGGTACGAACTGCTCCTCGGCGCTCGGTTTGCATACCATCATACCAGCATGATCTTTGCCAAAAACTTCGTCACCAACATATTCTATTTTGGCGATTAACTCGTCGGCGCCTCTAACTGGCCTATAAAGTAAAATGTGCGATTCCCGTTCGGCTAGTTGTCTCATAACTCCCTCTTGTATTCGATTGTTCGACCATGTGTTTGTGGCAGAGATGGCATGTAACCAGGATATTCGGCCCGCGGTTCATCGAGCAATACATAGCTTGGCCATTCTATTGGCATCCGCAAGTTAGTGTTTTCTAGCCTCCTAAAACTACGAAAGAATCCAACATGATGCCGTCTGGCTATATCTATGTGGTTGGTGTTAAAGCCTTCGCTGCGCAAGTAGCTTCTAACCTGGCTCTGCTCGTTATGGAGTACCGGCTCAAAAGACAAGTCTATGCCAAAAACGGTTGCACCAAAACTATCAAAATGATTAGCATTAAAATCGGCAGCGTGCCATGATCGGGAATCGGCATTGTTTTTTGTGTTATAGTCTTGGTCTCCGAGCCAAGCCATGTTCCTACTAAACTCATTAAAGTCTCGGCCAATTCTTTTTAGTAAGCCATTCCACTTTTTAGGTTGATGAATGATCTTTGGGTATTTTTCGGCCATCATTTTTTGCATCTCTTGAGCACTAACCAAAGTACAAGCCAAAGATCCAATACTGCGAGTCGTGCCATTTGCATGATTCAGACGCCCAAAATAATCCAAAAACTCGTCCCATTGTGTTCGATGAACCGTATTGTGCAAACCCATAAAACGGAGTATGCGCATTTCGCCCAGCGGCTCAGCTCCTCTGCGTTCTTGGCGCAAGCTTTTTTCTCTGCCACCCAGGCCGCGATATAAATCCTGCTGTTTTGTTACACCGACACTCATGCTTTTACCTGTCATTATTGGTAGCATAACTGGTCTATGACGATTTTACAACCGTAACCATTAAGGTCACGCCTCCTTGGGATGTCGATTTAGGCATTAGCACAATAAAATATAGTTGACATTTGTGCAAAAAAGAGTATATTTGCAATTAGTAAAAATATGTGGGAGATTGCATATGTTGCAGTTCATAGTCCTGGGGCTAATACCAGGAACCAACTTTCAGATTACCTTTGCGTCATATTTGGTATTCTTACTAGGTCTAGCTCTTTTGGTCCTGGTAAGTTTGGAGCTGTCGCACTTTTTTCAGCGCCAATCTATCAAAGACAAAGACGAATCAGCTAACGATGTAATGGCTATATCTTAGTAAAAGTCCTAGCAAAGCGCTACATCAGACTTTCACCGTACAGCCGCAGATCTTCCAAAATATGCTGCTGCCGTTTGGTGATACCGGGGCGCTTGGCGGCATATTCAATTGATGCAAAATAAGCCGCCAAACGGCTAGACTCGCCTCCGGCCATAAGCTGCTCAGCCACGTAGGCATCCCATGCCTGTCTTTCGGTGTCTTTGAGCTGGCCAGGGAAATTACGTGCTTTATAAAGAGGTAAAAGTGCTTTTAGGCGACTATCGGTTAGTTTGGCACTCCAATTTTGTAGTGCATTAGGCTCGGTCTGGCGGATCTGAGGCAACAAATTTCGATCAGCGTCTGGTATAAATTTTTCGTATAGCTGACTGTCTACATCGCTGTCATTATTGAATAATGCCTCTTGCCGAGTTTTATCCATAATTTTGAGCGCCTCATAAAGTTGCCCTGGCCAATCTTGCAATTGACTAATTTTTTGGGCATTGGCCTTAATAATTTTTAGGTCTATATCTAGACGTTTTTGACTAGCCGCATCTAATGTAGCAAGCGGAGCGACGGCCGGACAGCGGTTATATTGCAAAGTTTTTACGGGCAGGCGCGGGCTTGCCGCTGCCTCATCACGCGGTAACCAACGCCAACGATCAGCCAGCTGCTCGGGATTAAGCTTTGCAAAAGGCTCGGGATCGTAGCGGAGGTCATAAACCAGCGCGCCAGTTTTTTGAGGATGCTTGCCCAGCGATATCCCAACAGTTGTTTTTTCGTGGGCAGCGCTGTATTTACCGGAGGTGTAAACAAATGGCTGTCCAGATTCAACCAATTGAACCACCGCCTGTTTGCTACGCATGTTCAGCAAATATTTAAACAGCTTTGGCTGTTTTTGTTTGAGCATACTTGCCACAGCAATTGTAGCGCTAACATCGCTCAGGGCATTATGGGCGTTATCATGGCTAAGTTTATTGACAGCGGTTAACAATTCTAGGCGGTTACTGGCTCTGCCGTCTGGTCCAAATGGCCAAACTATACCCTCCGGGCGCAAGGCCCGAGTCATGCGAACAACATCTAGCAAATCCCAGCGCGAGCGGCCATCTTTCCATTGCCATTCGTAAGGATCATAAAAGTTGCGGTACAGGGCAAAACGCATAAATTCGTCATCGAACCTAACTGTATTAAAACCAACAAAAACTGTATCTGGAGTGGCAATTTCTGTCGCAAATATATTCAAAAACTCGGCTTCGCTCAGACCATCGAGCTGAGTTTGTTGCGGGGTAATGCCAGTTATCAAAATTGCTCCCGGGTCTGGCAGTATATCTGGCGTTAACTTAATCAATAAATCATGCGGCTGACCAATGGGCTGCAAATGTTCATCTGTGCGCTGCCCGGCAAACTGCATAATCCGCGACTGTCGCGGGTTGACTCCAGATGTTTCGAGATCGTAAAAATAAAAAGTCATAGTTAATAAACTAGCGTTTGATTGCCAATTTGTATGGTACTTCCGGCTTCGGCACCTTGTCGCTCGAGGCCATGGGCAATGCCCATTTTTCGCATAATGTCGCGCAAGCGCTGAACACCTTCGGCGTTGTTAAAATCGGTGCGACGAGCAAATTTTTCTATTTTGGCGCCACTAACCACAAAAATCGCGCCCTGTTTTTTTATTTGCCAAGGCTTTTGATCGGCCGCAATAGTCAGCACTGGTAAATCTGAGTCAGGCATTCCAGCCGCCGATTTATTGGCAGCCGCTGCCTGCTGACGAGCCAATACAACCATTTTGTTGGCCTCGGTTAGCAGCTCTTTTAGACCAATGTGCTCTTGAGCTGAAATACACAGCACCGGCAAATTGGTATATTTTTTTAAAGCGGCCTTTTTTGTAGCCAGCTCTTTGTCGGTAACGGCTATTGTTTTGCTAAGAATCACGCATTGCAGTTTTTCTACCAAGCCCCGACCATATTCGGCCAGTTCGTCTTGAACTGTTTGCCAGTCGGCAACCACATCATCTCTGGAACTATCGATCAAATGCAGTAGCACTGCTGTTCGCTCGACATGACGCAGAAATTCATCGCCCAAGCCCTTGCCTTTGGCCGCGCCTTCGATTAACCCAGGAATATCTGCTAGCAGCAGACTATTTTTTTTGTCTATATCGACCACACCCAAGTGCGGCCGCAAAGTGGTAAACGGATAATTAGCGATTTCGGGGCGAGCATTGCTAATTACACTAAGTAATGTAGATTTGCCAGCGTTTGGCAGGCCAACCAGGCCAACATCGGCAATTGACTTGAGCTCCAAAGATATGTTCAGCTGCTGGCCTGGCTCGCCCTTTTCGGCAATTCTGGGGGCTTGGCGTGTACTACTAGTAAAATGAGCGTTGCCAAAACCACCTTGGCCGCCACGCGCAACAATAAACTGCTGGCCGTCCTCGGTCAAATCGGCCAATATAGTCTGGCCGTCCTCGGCAATAACAGATGTACCGACTGGCACGGCTACTAGTAAGTCGGCGCCATTTTTGCCGTGGCGACGGCGTTTGGCTCCAGCCTGACCATGTTCGGCCGATAGCTCTTTTTGGTAGCGAAAACTTACCAAAGTATTTTGGTTTCGGTTGGCTTGCATTATAATGTCGCCGCCCTTGCCGCCGTCGCCACCATCAGGGCCACCACGGTCAATAAATTTTTCGTGCCTAAAGCTGACCGCACCATTGCCGCCATTACCGGCTGCTAAAATTACTTTTGCTTTATCTACAAACATATACTCTAGTATATCACAAGATTGCGCTAGACTACTCCGTTACCAGCCTGTTTGAGTCGCCACAATGCTTGTTAATAAACAAATTTTAAATATCCTGGAGATGGAATCAGCTTCCAGTCTACACGGCCCCAACCACCTGTGGGCGTGCTGTCCGACATAGATACTTGGCCACGCGAGTTCATTTCGGATATCCAAAAACTGCCGTCGCCATTGACTACTTCTACCACCGATACGTGGTTACCGCCCTCGTTAACAGCCACAGCTCCCGGTTGAGGTGCTAGGCCAGTTGGCAGGCCAGCATACTGCGCAATTCGATACCAAGTGCTAGCATTGCCCAAGTTGCTAGGCACTGGTCGGCCAAGCGCCGACCTACGCCCAGCGGCATACCAGGTACACCAACCGTAATCATAACCGTTAGCACCATAAATAGCTGCCCCGCCGCCCCAGGCAAAACCTGTGGCCGGCCGCGATACCGCACTGCCACCACGAGGACTAGCCACTGGCAACGGCGCGGCATTACCATCTCGCACCAAAATAACTGACCCAACTTTGAGATTATTGCTATATATGTCGTTGTCGGCTATTAGCTGATCCTTACTAACTCGATAACGACCGGCCAAACTGTCTAGCGTGTCGCCAGCTTTAACGGCATAGGCAAGCCCGCTCACTGGAGGAACATAAATTTTGTTGCCCACCTGCAATGCGTCACCAGTTATATTATTGGACCAGCGAATACTATCGGAGCTAACATTAAATTTAGTGGCCAAGCTGCCAACAGTGTCGCCTGCCTGAACAACATAACTTTGGATATCGCGCCATGATTTTAACGACGTAGTGACAACTTGAGGCTTAGTCACGACCTTGCGGTCGCTTGGCGTAACAGCTAACTGAGCATTGACCGAATCGGCCTGATTGGTAACAGCCGTGGCCTCTGGCATGTTGACTAAGCGAGCAGCATTAACCGCAATGTCGGCCGACGATACTACATCGAGAGCCTGCTTAGCTCCAGTTTGATCGCCAGTTATACTACTAGTAATAACGGGCGTAGATTGTGGGCTGCGCAGGACCACAGCCAAAACCACAGCCAAAACCACTAGATTAGCCGATATTATGCCGGTCCGTATTAACCGACGACGGGTCCGCTTGGACAAGCGGCCAATAAAACCGGTTTTTGGCTTGCTAGTTGTTGATCTGCTGGGTCCGAATCCTAGCCGCACCCCGCGTGGTTGAGGCAAAGTTTTTTCGTTGATACGAATAAAAAATCTCCGAAATTATTGAAATTAATTATTGAAATTATTGACAAGCTAATTGATTATATATTGGCAAAACTGCCAAGCTACATTATAACACAAAAGGCTTGAGGCTGCCGACTCAACAGGGGTAGATTACTGTTGACAAAGTTGTTTACAATACTGGGCTGTTAGTGCCTGGTGCTCATCTAGAGTCCGCGAAAAGTGGGTGTTGCCATCGTCGCCGGATACAAAATATAACCAATCTGTTGTTGCCGGATCGGCTACTGCCTGCAAGGAGCTAATGCTGACATTACTAATTGGGGTTTTAGGCAGGCCATCGTGCAAATACGTATCGTAGGAATTGTCGGCTGGTCTGCCGGTTAGCTCGGATACAACTTTGGAATAGCTCCTGGTGGCATCAGACTCCAAACGCTTGCCCTCTCGTAGTCGCCTTAGAAATACTTGGGCGACTTGTTTGCGATCGGATTCTTTGGGTACCTCGTTTTCGACAATAGAGGCCAGTATTATCCCCTGGTATACACTCAGTCCTTGGCGCGATATAGCACTCCGCAAATCTGGGTTTAAGTGTTTCTGCATTTCGTCTAGCGACGCTTTTACCAAGCTCTGGGCACTGGTTTCGTTTGTTTTTTGAAATGAATCAGGATACAAAAAGCCTTCCAAGCTAACGCCAGCCGGTTTATCGACCAAAGCTGCGTGACCATTATAGGCGCCAGGGTCCAGAGCATCAGTTATTTCTTGCTCGCTATAACCAGCATTTTTTAGGGCCCGTTTTACGCCAGACAATGTTTGCCCCGGCACAATAGTAATTAGGTTGGTTTTAATTTTTCCTTCGGTAATAATCGATACAATTTCCTCAACACTGTAGCTAGAGCTCAACTGGTAGGTGCCAGCCTTGATTTTATTGCTAGCGTCGGCACGACGCACGTATTGCTCAAAAACCATGGCATTGCGGATCAATTTTTTGTCTTCCAGCAGGGCAGCAGTTTGTTTTAAGGTATAACCGTTGGGTATGGTTACAGTTTGCTGACTCTGCCCATTGCCGACTGGTTTGAGGTTCTGTTTGTAATAAACTTTGGTCCACCACAGAGTGCCTCCCACCAAACAAACCCCGGCTACGAGCAAAATTACAATTATTGTTGGCCAAATGCGGCCATTAAATGATTTGCGTCGCATTACCAGCCTCCCGGGTTTTCGTGCAAAAAATCTTGCAAAATATAAACCGCAGCCTGCTGATCAATGTCGCCCTTGGCTATTTTGGCCAGTTGTTTGCCCTTTGCACCAATCCGAGCCGCCAAAGCCTCTTCGGCCCTGACCGAAGTAGCCGTTTCGGCCTGCATATGCACCGGCAACTTAGTATGTCGTCTAAGCCTATCGGCAAAAAGCTCCACGCTACGAGTTTGATGGGTATGCTGACCTTCCATGCCTATCGGATGTCCTACCACCAAAGCCACTGCTTGGTGTTTGGTTATCAGCTGATCAATGTTAGGCAAAACATTGATGTCATTAGCGATAACACCGGCCGGTTGGGCTAGTCGAGCTACATCACTAGCCACTGCCACGCCAATCCGCTTAGCGCCGATGTCGAAGGCTATAGCTGAGGTCGGTTTATTCTGCATAATATTACTATTTGTTAGGCTGTTCAAAAAACAAATGAATACGACTAGTTTTGGAGGGGGCCTTGGTTACCCAGAAAGGCGACATATTGACATTAACCTCCTTAACTCCCGGATATGTGCCGACAAGTTGGCGTATGTCGCCACTTTTTTTGCCCACTAGCTGTTTTTTTAGCGCTTCTTGGTCTATTTTGGTTCCGGTGCTGGCCTTGGTTTGAACCGACAGCCTCTGCGCCTGACCATTGCCACGATCGACTAACCTAAAAACTGCCGTATCCAGACCATCGTCGGAAATAGATTGCTTACTGGTGTCAATTTGTTTTTTGACTGATTGCTCTACTAGGGCCCGCAAATCGTCGCGCTTGGCACCCATCATACTGTATGCGATAACAGCGTTAACCGTTACTTCGCTGGCTTGCTCGCCCGCGTTGGGTGTAGCCGTAACACCTGGGTCAGAAGCATTTAGTGTTTCGGTAAGCGGAAACAGGTTTTGGTCTTTGAGTACTTTTTTAAGCTCTTCTAGTGCTGGTGCGCGAGTTTTTTCTACCAGTTTGGCCCGGGCTCCGTTTATGTCTTCTTGGCTAATGATTGTTACCACATTGCTTGTACCGCCCGTCATGGCCGTACCCTTGGCCGAAACATTAGATAGGCCCGCCACATTATAATTGCGTTCGCTCAGGTTAAAGCCGTCGCCGGCGTCCTGTGCTAGCACTTTAACGGTGCCAGACGTAACAGCCGGCAAAAGGTTGTTCCGGCAACTGTTGCCAATTTTGACACTATTAAGTGTAAGATCAGCTTGAGTCATAAAGGTTTTGTCGCCGCTACTAACGCCTGTGCCGGCCGGAATAGTAACAGAATCTCTGGCACAATCCTGCAAAGACAAAGTTACCGATCCACCGGCCTTGGTACCGATGTCCTTTTTCCCAGTGGCAGGGACTTTTTCGGTCTCGCTCTTCTTGACTTCTTTGAGAGTGCCTGGCGCTATAGAACCAGTAGTATCTAAACTACTAACAGCGGTGCTAGCGGTAAAATCTACTTTGGCATCCAAATTAATGTTGTCGGTTTTTATAACTACACTAGCTTTTGGAAGCACGAAGTTTGCTAAGTAAAAAAGTACCGCCAAAAGTAAAACTGCAGCCCCACCCAGCAAGAGCTTGGCTCGAAAGCTTTCGAAATTTGGCACCTTCAACTTTTTGTTGCCTTTTTCGGCCGCCTTATTTGCCTTTTTACCTGCTTTTGCTGCGGCGATAGCCGGTGCTGGAGCGGAATTGTCTAGCTCTATTGTTTCGTCGGCTGCTGAGGCCGCACTGGGCAAGCCGGCTAAATCGCCTATAGATTTAGTTTTGTCTAGGTCGGCGGCTTTGTCTGGGTTATCTTTGACGTCTGCGTCGGTGGCGTCAATAGCGTCGGCTTCGTCCAGGCTTAAGTCGGCCGTGGGCACATCTGGTGCGGCCGGAATGTGCGGTTTACTCTGCAAAGTCTTAGCCACGTGCAAGCCAACAGCGCCAGCCATCGGCAGCAAGTTGGCCTCGCTGGTAATTAGCACCGGCCGCTTTTTGCTGCTGTGAGCCGCCTTATGCAGCAGCTTCATGTTAACAATACTCTGCAAAACCAGCGCCCTTTTGGGCAAAACCAGCGCCACAATTTTGTGCTTACTAGCATTCATTTTGTCGATAATAGAAGTTATTTCATCGTCGACGTCTATGTAGATGGTATCTTTTTGAGTTTCGCTCATGACTATATATTATACACGCAAAAGAGCATCCAGCTTACGGCGCACCGCGCTAGCAGTGCTACCAGATTGATCATCCTGGGCGGTTGTGTCCAGGCCCACCCTTAGCAGGCCCATAGCAGTAATAAAAGTGTGGTCATTAACATCACCCGTTTTGTCGACAATTCCCACTACTTGTTCGGGTTGAATATGCTGCACTACCGGCTTGCGCGTAAATGGCAGCTCGCTGTACCAATTGGCCGACTCCAGAGCATCGACTAGCAAATCCAGGCTAGATCCACCACCGCAGAGCAACACATGACGCGGCAGATGGTCGAGCTGCGGGAACTCACCTAGTGCCAGCTGAACACCCGACACCCACACATCTAGCGTTTTTTGCAAAGATTTTTCTAGTGCCGGCCGGCGACGTTCGGGCACTTTGCTGGTGCGCAGGCCCAATTTTAGCTCCTCGGCCTGCAAAAAGCTGACGCCCAAGTCACGCTCGATGCTACGCGTGTAAGCCCGACCACCAATCCCAAACATTTTGGTGCCCTGAACGCCGCCATCGTCGATAACAGCAATATCGGTAGTGCCACCACCAACATCCATTAGTATGGCGCTGAGGCTAGCATTGGGGTCATCGCCTATCACCGACCGGGCCACCGCAAACGGCTCGGCCGCCACAGCCAACAGATCCAGATCCAGTTCTTTGGCTGTTCGCTCCAACGCACCAATATGAATCATCGGCGCGAAGGCCGTGTACAGCTGCACGACTACCTCTTTGCCCTTAAAGCCAACTGGATTGGTCACGCTGTAACCATCTATTTCTATACTGACCAGAGCGCTGTTGACCAGCTGAATTTCCACGTCCTTGCCACCCAGCTCCCAAGCAAGTTGCTGCTTGGCCCGCTCGTGGGCTCGCTGCTGAACAAGCTCGACAATTCGTTCTACTTCGGCAATGTCCATTTCTTTGGCAGCATGTTTGCGCCGGCAGCGAACAGTGGTGGTTGTGCCTTTTACTAATTCGCCCGCTATGCCAATAATGGCCTGTTTTGTACTAACACCGGCTTGGGCCTCGGCTTCGCGTAGCGCTTCGTCGCAGTTACTGACCACCGACGCAATGTCGGCAATTGCCCCCGCTTGCATATCCGTTAATTCCTGGTGCGACCGCCCAACCCCGACAATTTCTATGCCTTTGGGCGTAATCTTACCAATTAACGCCTTAATAAACTCGGTACCAATGTCTAGCGCCACCAAATGTTCGCCGTCGGGCGTCTGTTGCTTGGCCTTTTTGGGCGTAATCTTGTCCTTAACCGAATGTTGAATAGTCTTTATTTTATCAAGCATATACATTTTATTATAGCAAACCAGCAGTCTATACAAAACCGATGCTAATTTTTGGTTCAAACAATGATTTTAGCCGCTTGGGGTGCGGGACATCCACTGTTGACACTAGACATACAAAAGTAATACATTGTATGTGTTATGTATGTGCAGTACGCACAGGACACGTTAAAGGTAAGCTTAAAAAGCACAAAATATTATGCCTCCCATAAATTTCCCGAAGAAAACTCTGTTGACCGTTAAGGTTGATGTCAACACAAAACGCGAAATAAGCGAGCGTGCGACTGAATTGGGCATTTCAACCACGGCTTTTGTGAATCTAATTATTGGGCAGGCCCTAAAAAGCCAGCGCATAGTACTAGAAACCGCGATTCCTCCAAAAGTTGGCCCAAAAATTGGAAAAATCATAGAGCAAGCAGAAGAAGACCTAGCGGCTGACAGAAATATAGCATGCTATAAAACCGTAAAAGAGGCGCTAAACCATTTGGATAAAATGGTTGGTTAGGGCAAAATTTTATGCAAATAATTTTTACAAAACATTTTGACGAGCAATTTAAGAATCTGGATTTAAAGCAACAGCTAGATATCCGAAAATCCGTGACTCGCCTTCTAGGGGGCGCAGCAATGCCCTCGGTGGATCTAACAGACACCGCAAAAAATTATCAATATATCAAGAGTCCCGACGGCCTCCTCCAGCTATACTTTAAGATCGAGAATAATAACGCATTATTTGTAGCTGTTTGTTAGGCAATAACCGCTTTGATGCGGCGGATGCCGAGACTTAGCGTTAATAGTTCTTTAAAAAATACTTTACATTTATCAAAATGCCCAGTGACAGGAAGACGAAAGAAAGCAATATTAATCCAGGGTTAGATTGGCCTGTTTCGGCCAGTTTGCTAGCTTGTAGATTGGTAGTCGCCGATACAGGCTGGGTCAGCGGCTGTGGTGAAGAGCTCTTCACCAGATCAAAAATATAATAGTTAACTCCACTATTATTATCGTCGGGCACTAAGGCTGCGTCGGTCATACCTGCTAAGCGAGTACCGTCATCAGATATAAAAACATTGATAAAATATTTGGGTATAAAACTTGAATTATCCGACCTAGATACAAGCTGTAGAGATTCGTCGGCCACATTATAAATGTATGTCTGGGGATCATTTCCGTTTGATGAGTCGTTGGTCAAAAGATCGGTGCTGGTAGATAAAAAAGTTACAAAATTTCCATTGCCTGATATGGCTGAGTAAGAGGCTCCTTGATTACTGCTTTGCATACCAGGTGTGTGATTGACTATTCTAGTAGTATTATTCGTAGTGTCTCTAATGAAAATGTCTTGACTGCCATTATTATCGTTAGTTGCCAAATTTGTGGCATCCGAAGCAAATGTAACATACCTACCGTCTGCTGATATACCCAGAATCGGACCAGAAGAACCATTAGAAGCTGAGCCAGCTAAGCCCACACTAACCATTGCAGTTGTGTTGGTGTCCAAATTCCTAACAAAAATATCGTCTGTTCCATTTGTGTCGCCATTGACTAAATTAGTTGATCCACTTGCAAAAACCACATGCCGGCCGTCCCTTGACAAAACAGCGCTATAACCCTGAACTACACCATTATCAGCCTCTAGGCCACTATTTGAAACACTTACCCGAATAGTGGTATTAGACTGTGTGTCTCTTACGAATACATCGCCAGCCGAATTCGTGTCACCCAAAACCAAATTTGTCGCCGCAGACACAAACAATATATACCTACCATCAGCTGATATTGTTGGGAAAGATGAGGTGTTATCTCCTTGAGATCCACTATTACTGACACTTATACGTGAGGTAGTATTTGTTTGCAGGTCACGCATGTAGACATCAGTTGTTCCGTTTGAGTCGCCACTTATAAGATTGGTAGCATCAGATTCAAACACAACATAGCGGCCATTTGCAGAAATGAAAGGATAAATTGAAGTATTATTGCCCTGAGCACCTCCAGTACTTACGCTTATACGCTGGATAGTGTTAGTCGTCATGTCCTTAACAAATACATCCGAAACACCATTTGTATCGTTGGGAACTAAATCACTAGCATCCGAAGCAAAAACCACATACCTGCCGTCGGGAGTGGCGTTTATCCATGACTCGGTAGTAGTAGGTGTTGCCGCCGTTGATGAGTTCATATTTACATCAACAAGTTGGATTGGTGCAACGTTATAAAATGAACTTATTGCATAAACACTTTTTGTACAAAGCACAACAAAGCCTATACTCCAAAAAATATATAAAATAATGGCTAATTTGACGGGTTTTTTGGTGTTTATTTCACTCATCACAAACATTAACTTTTAGGGTTCACAATTATAATACCATAACCAATAATAAACTGTTGTATTTATTGTAAAACCGCTTTGATGCGGCGGATGCCGGCGGAGCTGGATTCTTCTTTGAGGATTTTGAAGCGCTTGGGGTTTTGGCCAGCTTGGCCAGTCTTGCGGTTCTCGCCGCCGTCGGCTTCGGTTAACTGCAAAGTGTGGTCAACGTGTGGGCCACCGCAGATTTCGAAGCTGAACGGCCGCTCGTCGGCCGGCGCGGCGGCGTCCTTCATGCTATAAACCTTGACCGTGCTGCCGTAGCGGTCGCCAAACTGGCCGAGCGCGCCGAGCTTGCCGGTGGCTTCTTCGGTTGGATATTCGGCGTAGCTGATTTGCAAATCTTTGGCGATTTCGCGGTTTACAATCGCTTCGACTTGATCGAGCTGCTCGCGCGTTACTTTGCCATCGTGGCTAAAGTCGAACCGCAGCCGCTCCTCGGTAATGTTGCTGCCGTGCTGCACCACGTGGTCGCCCAGCACATCGCGCAGTGCCTGATACATCAAGTGCGTCGCGGTGTGATACTTTTTGTGCTGCAAGCTCTGGCCGCCCAATCCGCCCTTAAACACGCCCTTGGCAGCGGTTTGCGACCTCTGTCGCTGCTCTTGCATGGCCGCGTTGTAGCTATTTAGCCAGTTGCTTTCCATCGGTTTGCTGTTATGAAACGCTTCCTCGACCGTCATTTCGCTAGGAAACCCGTAAGTGTCGTACAGCATAAAAACGTTTTGGCCGGTTATTTCGGGCTGAGTGTCGCAAAGCTTCTGGAACTCCTTTAGACCCTTGCGCAAGGTCTGCTTGAAGGCCTTCTCTTCCTTGACAAGCACGGCGATTATTGCGTCGCGATTGGCAACCACCTCTGGGAAATCATCGGCGTAGAGGTCGGCGATTACCGGCACAATTTGTTCCATAAAGTTTTGCTCGACACCCAGATTGAACGCCTTGAGGATCGCCCGGCGCAATAGCCGACGCATAACGTAGCCCTGCTGCTTGTTGCTGGGCACACAGCCATCGACGGCCAAGAAGGTCGCCGCTCGCAGATGGTCGGCGATCACGCGCATGCTGTTGGTGTGAGCATCGTAATTTTTGCCGCTCAAGCGCTCTAGCTTGTCGATAATTGGCCACATCAGGCTGATTTTAAACACATCGGGGCTGTTGATTGCCGCCGCCGCGATCCGCTCCAGGCCAGAACCGTGGTCGATATTGGGTTTTTGCAAGCGCTCGAACTGGCCTTCGGCCACTTTGCGGTAAGCCATAAAGACGTTGTTGCCGATTTCCATAAACCGGCCGCAGTCGCAGTTGGGGTGACAATATTTGCCAAACTCGGCATTGTGCGGAATGTCGAACTCATAAAACATTTCGCTGTCCGGGCCACAGGGATCACCCACTGGTGTGGTTTCGGGGCCGCCGTTGCGGCTCCACCAGTTTTTGCTGCCGTCGTAATAAAATATCCGCTCACCCAGCTTCATGCCGCGTTGGTAACCGGCTTCTTCGCTGCCAATATCGGCCTGGCCATGACTGAGGCCGGCAGATTCATAAAGCCGCGCCCAGACCTCGGCTGCTTCGGTGTCTTTGGGGATGTTGTAGCGATCGTCGCCGATGTAGCAAGTAACATAAACCCGGCTCATGTCCAGCCCAACCACTTGGTCAAAGAACTCAAACATCCACTCGATCTGCTGAGTTTTGAAATAGTCGCCCAGGCTCCAGTTACCCAACATTTCAAAAAAGGTGGTGTGGCGGTTGTCGCCAATATCCTCGATATCTTGCGCCCGCAGACAGGTTTGGCTATCGACAATCCGCGCACCCTCAGGATGAGCTTCGCCCAACAGATATTGAATCATCGGCTGCATGCCGCTGCCGGTAAACAACGTGGTTGGATCGTCGTGCAGCACCAACGGCGCCCGAGGAACAACCGTATGGCCGTGCTTCGCAAAAAACTTTAGGTAAGCCGCCCGAATCTGCTGCGCCGTCATTGGCACCTTTTTTGTCGTGGCTTCAGGATCACTCATAAACCTCATTATAACAGAGGTGCTAGTATCGGCAAAGCCAGTTAAAAGACTGACTGACTGGAAAGAATAGATCACATGCGCACACATACAATGTTAATACGTTGTATGTGTGCTAGCAAAAGCAACCATAAATGCTCGTCGCTTGATAATACAACTTATATTGACAACTTTGAGCGCCTGAATTGACGAAAACCTAGTAAAACACCCAGAACTAATAAGCCGGTTGATGCAAAGGCAATAGCCACGGTGCTACTTCCAGTGTCGGCCAACGAAGACCTAACCGATGAGTTATTAGAAGGAGTAACTAGTGAAGAAGAAGTGGCTGGCATAACCGGAGCAGTACGGGCAGCGCTACCACCGATTACCGTTAAGGTAACCTCGCCGGTTGAGCCATAATAGTTAATGCGGTAATCCACGTTGCCGGCCGACACTGTTGTGCCGTCGGCTAGGCCGGCGAATGTACCCGTTAGCGATGTGCCGTCGATAATAGTCATAACCGTACCAATATAAGGCGCAAAGCCGTTAGCCTGCACAATATTCAGCGTTGCACCGCCTAAGCCAACCGCACCATTGACCGTCGCTTTGTCATAACCGCTACAGGCCGTGGTGTCGTTAATATCCTGATCATAATTAGAGCCAGATGTCAGGGTCAACGAGCCAAACGTCATGCAGCCGGGGCTGTTGCCAATGGCAATCCGCGAGCCGCTGTTGGCCGTAGTAGCGCCCACCACACCGGTGCCTTTTAAAATAGCGCCGGAGTTCAAAATAGTCGCCCCGGTGTAGGTGTTGTTGCCAGAAACCACCAATTCACTGTTGGCCACAGTCACTGTTCGGTTAGAGCCCGAGGCGCTGACCACACCCGACAGCACAACCTTGGCGGTATTATCTATGCCGCTAACGGTAATCGAGGCTCCGCTCAGCAACATATCGCCAGATAGCGTCAGTGTTTTGCCACTGGTTTGCTGTGTGAAGGCCGTGCCATCGGTTATAACCGAGCTGCCTGTCAGTGTCACCGTATCGTAAGCATTGATAGCCGAGCGCCCAAAGTAGCTACTAGTGTGCCTAATGGGGTTAGGATACGTCCCGGCCTGGTAAATATTAACCTTACCACTATACATCTGAATATAATTGGCCGCATCGCCAAAACAGCTAATGTGGCGGCATTCTAAAATAGCATCGTTTTCGGCGCCAACTCCATCGGTAATAACTGTGCTGGCACTGTTAATAACTACTTTAGTGCCATTACCGCTCGACTTAAAGCCGCTTCCTGGCCCGCCGGGTGCAATACTACCGGTGATTCCACCATTTATATTAGCTGTACCGCCGCCCATAAATAGGCTATACAGCGCCACGCCTGAGGTAAAGGGGATGCTGTAGTTGAGGGCTGAATTGTAATTAACAGTGTTGGTGACGGCAATATTGTTGTGGTTACGCCCGCCAACAATACTCACCTGGGCTGTCAGGTTGACAGTGTTGCCGGTACCGGTTACATCAACCCCGCCTGGCAAGCCGCCAATGCGTATGGGGATACCGGTAACCTCAAAGTTGGCAGAAGTGCCGCTAAAAGTCACCTTGAAGTAGTTGAGTGAGGTGTCGTTATTGGTTAAAGCAACGTTAGGGGTTCCGGCAGGGAACGACAAAGTATCATTGGACTGCGGAGTATTGCCGTTGTCACACCCCGACCAGTTACCAGAGTTAGACCAGTTGTTATTGACTGCACCCGTCCAGGTACAGGTATCTGGCGCGGCATGCACTTTGGCCGTTGTTAACGCCAGCACAGCCACAAAACTTAGCAACGCCAAAAGCAGCGCCCTGGTTTTACCTATATTAGCTATATTAGCTCTAACTTCTATGTTGCTTTGCAGCATGTTTTCTACTCCTTTTCTCCAGCCCGACTACAAACATAAGTATTTTAAACCAGTATACATAATTAGCCCATACAAATAAATAGCAACTTAATAACCTCAACCAATGGTTTTGGTAGATTTTAAGGTTTTAAAGTGCCAGATTTATAATACCGCCGCCGAGGCAGATTTGGGTCTGAGTGTTATAAAGCACGGCAGATTGGCCGGGTGTAGCTGCTCGTATGGCGTCCTGTAGCTGCAATGTCAGGCTGTTTTGAACATCTTTGACGACAACCAACGGTGCGCGGTGGCGGGTGCGAACCGCCAAATGACCATCGGTAGCCAAAGTTTGCAAGTTCTGGACATCTAAATTAGGGTCAATCAGGTGCACATCGGTTAGCTTGAGCCGGTCTGCCCAAAGCCGCTTGTCGTCCAGCTGGGTCGTCACCTGTACGGTGTTGCTGGCCATATCTTTGCCAACCACGTAATACGGCAAGCCGCCACCCACGTCCAACCCGTGACGCTGACCGATGGTGTAGAAAATAGCGCCATCGTGCTGGCCAATTCGCTGGCCGTTTTGGTCGATAATGTCCCCAGGTTTTTGCGACCCCAGTTCGTGCAGCAGGAAATCGCGGATCCCAACCTTGCCGACAAAGCAAATGCCCATGCTTTCTTTCTTGTCGGCGGTAATTAACCGATATTTTTGGGCAAGCTGACGCACCTGCGGCTTGGTGTAGCCGCCCAGCGGAAACAAGGTTTTGCCAAGCGCCTCGGCGGTAACTCGGTACAGAAAATAAGTCTGATCTTTGTTGGCGTCTTTAGCCATGTGCAGCTGGCCGTCTTTGATCGCAGCATAATGACCAGTGGCGATCATGTCGGCGCCATCGGCTAGCGCCGCCTGCAAAAACAGCTTAAACTTGACCTCTTGATTGCACATGACATCTGGGTTGGGCGTTCGTCCAGCCTGATATTCGGCCAGCATATAATCCACCACATTTTGGCGATATTCGGCCTGAAAGTCGAACATCTTAAACGGAACGCCTAGGCGCACCGCCACTCGCTTGGCATCTTGATAATCGTCGCGCCAAGGGCATGGCATGCCCGGCAGATCCTGGCTCCAGTTTTTCATATACACCCCGGTGACGTCGTAACCCTGATCAACCAGCAGTGCTGCCGTTACTGAGCTATCAACACCGCCGCTGAGACCGACATAAACGCGTATTTTTTTGGTCATGCGGTCCGTCCGGTCGGTACGCCACCCACCAGTTGCCCGATCACCTGGACTGTATGATCTAATTCTTGCCCGGTGGTGGTGCGACCCAAGCTAATGCGCAGACTGCTGCGCGCGGCTTGGTCGCTAATGCCCATTGCGCTCAAAACGTGCGACGGCTGGTCGCTACTTGCACCGCACGCCGCACCTAGTCCGACCATAATTCCCTGCTCGTCTAGCTCCATCATTAACCGCTCGGCGTCAGCACCTGGAATTGTTATAGATATAATATGCGGCGCTGTGTGTTGACCGTTGACAACACTTCGGGGCAGCTGCTGAGCCAACTTTCGCACAAATTCCTGACGCAAAGCGGCCAGCCTTTTTGCCTCGTCTTTGGCCCGCTGCTGAGCAAACCGAAATGCTAGCTCTAAGCCAACAGCACCGGCTACACTGGGAGTGCCGCTGCGCAGGCCATATTCTTGGCCGCCACCTTTTACATGAGCTTCCAGCGGCGTGCCGGCCTTGACGTACAAAAAACCGGTTTGTTTTGGCCCGTAAATTTTGCCGCCACCAACACTCATGAGGTCAACCCCCAACCGCGCCGGCTGCAACTTAATAATATTGGGGGCCTGGCAAGCATCTGTATGCAGCCAGAGCGGCTGGTTAATACCCCTTTTTTGGCGGTCGGCTCGCACGATCTGGGCCAGATCAGCAATTTTGCTCAAATTTTGCATAGTGCCAACTTCGTTGTTGACCAGTCCAATACTTATCAAGGCGACCGTGTCGTCTATTTGCCGGGCCAGCGCATCGATGTTAACGCGACCATTCGGACGCACCTTGGCCAGCAGATGATTATACTGGTCCGCCGGTTCTAGCACCGATTTGTGCTCGATACTACTGGTGATAATCGTTGACTTAACAGACGGATTGTTTTGGGTGGCAGTACCCATAACACCGTTTATAGCCAAATTGTTGGCCTCGGTACCGCCAGCCGTAAAAATTATTTCGGCAGGCCGAGCACCCAGCGCAGCGGCTATCTGGCCTCTGGCCGCCTCGAGCGCTGTCCGCGCCTGGCGCCCCGCCAAGTACTCGGCCGCCGGATTGTAAAAATTTTGGCTCCAAAATGGCTGCATAGCTGCTATCACCGACGCGTCTACTGGCGTAGCCGCCGCAAAGTCCAGGTAAATCTGAGAATCTGATTTTGTCATAAACTTATTATAAGCTCCACCAAGCATGTTGTGCTATTAGGCTCGGTCTTTTGATTTACAATTACCTGCTAACTTAAACAAAAGCGTACAGATCGCTGCGCATTCGTTGGTTATACAACTGAGCCGCCTGATACAAGTGTTGCGCCTCTTGAGCACTAACTGGCCGGTATGGCTGTCCATTTTGGGCCTTTAAAATAGTGTCCGGGCGAACATCGTAGCGGGTAGTACGAACTTGTCGCTGACCCTTATTGTCTAGCCACTCTTCGTGCCAAATCCAAGTTCGCTCGTCCAGGCAAAAAAACTCTCGCCTATGGTCTTTTGGCACTTCACCAAATAAGGTGCCGCCAATTCGGGCCTCGTGCCTGATAAGATCACGATAAAGTTTGGCTTCGGCATCGTTAGCATCTGGCTGAACAATTGCTCGCAGCAGTTTACGAATCATTATGCTGCCTCCTGGCTGGCATCTAAATCTGCCAATGCAGCCCTGACGGCTGTCTGACCATCGAGTATAGCCTGCTCCTGCCCTGCCCAAGCCGAATTCGAAGCCGTGTCCAAAGAATTTTCTGGTGCAGTTGTGGCATTGAGTGCATTAGTCGCCGGAGATGTTAACGCCGAGCGCAACTGATGCACGCCAACTTTGTTGTGAGTTATAAATTCAGGATTCTCGCGAAGCCCGTTTTGATCAGCAGTAGCTACAATCTGTGGCTCGGTAGTAGGCACAACCCTGGCCTCTTTGCTTAGAGGAGCTTTGGGGGCTGGTGCCAAAAACGGATTGGCATCTATGGCACGGCGGATACGTTCTAAACCGGCGGACAAACTACCAATCCGACTCTCCGCTAGCCTAGCAACAACCGGATCGACTTCGGGTCGACCTA
Organism: uncultured Candidatus Saccharibacteria bacterium; assembly: GCA_964630055.1. Classification (GTDB taxonomy): domain Bacteria; phylum Patescibacteriota; class Saccharimonadia; order Saccharimonadales; family CAZVRA01; genus CAZVRA01. The sequence goes on along the minus strand of CAZVRA010000001.1, from coordinate 267,066 downwards.
TTTGTTCGGCTGAGACTGGTTGAGATTTAGATAAATTCATAATCTTGTGTTTATTTGCGGCAGCTTTGTGCGCAGCGCCTAGCTACCGATCTTATCGAGTTCCTAGGCCAAATAGTAGCCTCGCGTTGGCACTAGTCTGCTTAGCCAGCGCGTCTAACGATTCTCCCCTCAGATCGCTTAAAAACTCCGCCGTCAACAACACGTGCTGAGGCTGACAGATTGTACCACGAAGTGGCTTTGGAGTCAAGAAGGGGGCGTCTGTTTCTAGCAGCAATTTTTGTAGCGGCACAGCTTGGGCCATAGCCAACTGATCAGGATTTTTGGTAAAAGTCATGATGCCATTTAAACCAATAAATAAATCACGCTCCAGAGCACGATCCATTTGCTGCCTGGTATCGGTAAAACTATGCAAAACCCCGCGTAAGCCAGGAAAGTTGTCCAGCAGCGGCCAAAAATCGGCCCAAACACCTTTGTTGCTGCGACTACTCGTGTCATGTAAATTGGTCGCTCTGCTTGTTTGGACGTCGCGAACATGAAATATAACCGGCAAATTTGTGTCTACTGCTACTTGTAACTGGGTTTCCAGCAAGGCGAGCTGCTCGGACCTAGACGAAAATTCGTAAAAATAATCTAGGCCGCATTCGCCAATGGCTACCACACGAGGCGATTTAACCAGTTGATTAAGCTCTTGCTGCAACTTAGACTTTTTGCTGGCCAAATAGTGAGCGGCCTCGTGAGGATGTATGCCAATACTAGCCCAAACACTGTCAAACTTAGCGGCCGTCTCGACTGCAAGATAGCTGTCTTGCAGATTACAACCGACGCATATCATTTCACTCACGCCTGTTTTTTGAGCCTCAGAAACAACCAATTTTTGGTTAACAATGCCTGCAGCCTGCCAACGATTGGCAACTGTGTGCTCGCTACCATCTGGCACTTTAAAGCCAATTTCCTGAATATGACAATGAGTGTCGATTAGTTCCACACCTAACACTTTAATACATTATCGGTGTTTGCGCTGCCTAAAAAACCTATAAAACGATGTAAAAAGTGCTACGTTACCTTACTGGATATTGCTTGCGCGTTAACAATAGTTATTGTAATATAGTATATATGTCAGAAGCACAAACTTGCATGACGCACGTTAACTGCGTCGTTTTTCAGTTGATCGCCAATAAACTATACGTTTTGCTTGTTAATAAAAATGGCAATGATTGGGCGCTGCCTGGCGATCCAAAACAAACAATCGAGACCACCGAGCAGTCAATTGTAAGATCATTGCGCAATCAGGCTGGTGTCATAACCAAAAAACTTGGCGTTATGGAGCAGTTATACACATTTGATACGCCAGCAGACGCACCTCAAGAGAACTCCAAAAGCTACTACGCTACCGTAACATACTTGGGGCTGAGTCGTAACCTCGTGCCAACTGCCGGACAAACCACTACCAATCCGCAATTTTTTGCCATAGATTCGCTGCCAGATAGTTTAATCAACTTAGACAGAGATATCATTATGTATGCACTAAGTCGGCTGCAAGCCAAAATAACCTACACTAATGCTATTTTTGCACTTGTGGCGCGCATTTTTACACTGGCGCAGTTACAAGATGCCTACCAAACCATACTCAAACAAGAGTATGATAAACGTAACTTTCGCAAAAAGTTTCTAAGCCTGGGCATGATACATGCCACCGACGAATACCTGCGCGAAGGAGCCCATAGACCGGCTCAGTTGTACCGCTTTAATCGTCAATCGTTGCAATACCTCGAACGTACACTAGATTAATACAATAGTTATCCACAGGAAAAATTGAATATTTTTGTTATTTGTTATAGTTTGTGTTGACACGACACTAACTAGGGAGCATACTACTTAGTGTTAAGGGTACAATAAGGAGTAAGGGCCATGACAGACTTCAAAAATAAAGATAGTCATTCGGGAACCTATTCGGAAGATAACGACTGGGAACTGCTGGCGCCTATCGATCCGCTAAACTCAGTAGTTAACCCCTTCGCTATTCATAGCGAAACTATTAGCATTGCTGGCGCATCTATTAGCGATGCCACCGAAAAATCAATTGGTCGGGAGTGTTTTAGGCTGTTTACGAGCCTTCAGGCACGAAATCAAATTAAAAAAATCTACAAACAACACTATCGACAACATGGGAGGGACCTAGCATGGAAGTTTTAAAACAACCAATCGACCGCGAAACAGTATTGCCCTACATAGTAGAGCAGCTAGATTTAACGCCTGCTCAGCGCACCAGACTTTGGTGGGAATTAGCTAAAACTCCTCTGCCGGCATTTACGCGCTGGATACTTATAAAAACCTCCAGAGCACCTCGCCGAATTAAACGCCCAACAGCTACTTTTTAGGCGCTAGCTTTTGCTTGGCTGCAGCCGTAGCACGTGTTTGGCCACTGGCCGGACCGCTACCTGGCGCGCGGCTATCGATTCGCGGGAAAAGCGTACCGTCTATTTCGCGCACCACGCCATCATCAAAAACGTGACGGATTTTTTGGGCTGTTTCGGGCATAAACGGCTCTAGCAAGTTGGCGACCTCAATTAGGGAGCCCGCCTGATAAGCCAGCACCTCGCGCAGGTGCTCTTCGTCTCCACCCTTGGCTATAACCCACGGCTTTTGTTCGTCTATATACTGGTTAAGCCCCCGAACCTGCTCCCAAACCTCTTCTAGGGCCCGATCAAACCGACAAAAATTAAGCGCCTCCCAGTAACCCGACATATCATGACTAGCTGGCGGGATGGCGCCAACAATGCCATTTTGATATTTGTTAATCATGGCGCTGGTACGCTGCACAGCATTCCCTAGCTCGTTAGCCAGCTCGGTATTGTATACCTGCTCTATTCGCTCCCAGCTAAAGTCGCCATCAACGTAACTTGGTATGTGTCGCAAAAAGTAATACCTAAAAGCATCAACTCCGTAAACCTTAATTACATCGGATGGATGAATAACGTTGCCAATAGACTTGCTGATTTTTTGATCGTTAACTGTTATGAAGCCATGGGCGTAGATAGTTTTTGGTGGCGCCAAACCAAGCGCCAACAACATGGCTGGCCATATAGCAGCGTGAAAACGTAGTATATCCTTGCCGATAACCTGAACATTTGCCGGCCAAAATTTTTTAAAATCCTCGTGCTCTGGATAACCCAAAACCGTAATATAGTTCATTAGCGCTTCAAACCAAACATACATGACTTGGTTGACGTCGCCCGGCACCGGAATACCCCAGCTAATTTTGTTTTTGGGCCGACTAATGCTGATGTCTTCTAGACCATCTTTTATGACCTGCAAAATCTCGTTCTTGCGACTTTCGGGTAGTATGAGCAAATCGTCGTTTTCTATTAATTCCTTTACGGCTGGCGCATAGGCACTAAGCTTAAAGAAGTAGTTGTCTTCTTCGAGCTTGTCGTATGGCTTGTTGTGATGCGGGCAAATGCCCTTGTTGGCTTTGGCCACATTGTCGGCCACAAAATCTTCGCATCCTTGACAGTACAACCCAATGTATTTACCTTTGTATATATCTTTGGCCAATTTACCCCAGATTATTTGGGCCCGCTGCTCGTGAGCTTTGTCGGTAGTGCGAATAAAACGATCATTGCTTACATTGAGCTGACTGGCGATATCACGAAAAGCTTGGCTATTTTTGGTAGCCAACTCTAGTGGGGTCATTTTTAGCTTTGCAGCCGTCTCGGCTATTTTGCCGCCATGCTCGTCACTACCAGTGCTAAAAAGCACCGGCTTGCCCTGCTTGCGCGCTGCCCGGGCCAAAACATCGGCCTGCAAAAGCTCCATAGCAAAACCAATATGCGGCTCGCCGTTAACATAGGGAATAGAAGTCGTCACATAGTAGTTCATAGAAGGTATTATACCTGTTTACTAGCCAAATGCCACAGGTTGCAATCACGACATCGATAAACTTTTAGTCGGGAACCGTACTGAAATTGCGCCGTAGCGGCGGTCGCCAGGGCCTTATCTCTAGATTCAAAACTAATTTTGTCCGCGCAAGGCAAATCTGCACTTGCCTGTTCCGGTAGTTCGTCATTTTGTTTAGTAAATACCTGCATAGTTGTATAATGATACACCTTTAATTATAAACCTTCTTGATGCTGCATATATTCTTTGGCTAGCCGAGCAAAGATGGCGTTGGTCCAGCCAAAACCGGTCTGACTGGGGTAGAGGCCCTCTACCGGATGCTTGTCGGGCTTCACGACGTTGTATTTTTCCTGGAAAACGCCGTGGCGCTCGAACCAACGCAAATTTGTGCGCAGCCATTTGCGCGCCAGCTCCTCGGCTTCGGCCTCGTAGCCATAGCTTCGCAGCCCTTCTATAACAATATAATGCAGCGGCGCCCAGCCGTTAGGGTAGGCCCACTGGGTCTTGAGCGAACCAAAAATACTGGTGTCGATAAGTGGCTTGGTGGTAGTACTGAGCCCGCCTGCATGCTTAAAGCGGCGCATGTTTTCTACCATGTAAGCGGCCTGCTCGGGCGAAGCCACACCGGCCCACATGGCAAAAAAGGCCGCCAAGGACCAAACTGCGCCCTGTTCGCGTTTAACAAAATTGTAGTCAAAATAAAAATGCTTACGCTTGTTCCAGAGTAGTTTATTGATTGCCCGCCGCCTAGCCGACGCCGCGTGGCGCCAAACAACGGCATCTTTTTTGTGACCCAGCTCGTCGGCGGCCCAAGCAAAATCGGTTTCGTATTTATAAAGCAAGCAGTTTAGGTCTATGGGCAAATAATCCAGGCAGCGGCGCTCAAAACGGGTCGTCATGTCCCAGCCGCTCTCGGCCTCGGCCAGGTCATGCAAGACATTTATGTCGTAATATCGGCTCAAACCACCGTAAACTTTGTGCCAAAACGGATGCTCGCTGCTTGTCCAGACTTTTTTATACTCTTCCTCTGCATGAGCCATTCGGTCTGCCAGCCACTGGTGATTTTTGTTGCCGGTTTGGTAAATTAACCGAATATAACTGGTTAGCATGGGCGGCTGCGAGCGGCTCATAAAATACATGCGGCTGGCGTTGGGTATAAAGCCGAATCTTTTTTGCAAAACCAGCAAATTGTCGAGCATTCCCTCGGCCATGGGCTGATGCTTGGTGCCCGCCAAACCCAGCGCCACAAAATAACTGTCCCAATAATACTGCTCGCGAAAGGCAAAAGCGGCCCGAGGGTCGGCGGCCGGCACAATATAAGGGTTGGGCAGACCAATCACCGTGCCCTTGTCTTCGGCCTGTTTATAGGTTAGGTTGGCCCAGTAGACATCTATATAATTTAGGGCTTCGGCCATATGACCATGGTCGAGCTGGCCCTCTTGGCCGCTGAGGCGCCTAATTATTTTGGCTGGCAACAAGCTTATTTTTTTAGGAATTATAGGGATTTTTTGCAGAGGCTTCACCAATATAGCCTAACCGATCTGCCATCCAATGCCAACCCGTGAGCTAGACTATTTATTATTGTGAGCAGTACGTTTGCGCTTGGTATGGTCTAGCTCTTTTTTGCGAAGGCGCAAGTTTTTTGGCGTCACCTCTAGCAGCTCGTCGTTTTCGATAAAATCTAGGCACTGTTCTAGGCTCAAGATTGTTGGTGGCGTTAGCTGCACCACGCCGTCACTAGAGCTGCTGCGCATGTTGGTCAAATGTTTGGCGCGGCAAACGTTGATTTCTAGGTCTTCTTGTCGCTTGTTGAGGCCGACTATTTGGCCAGCATAAACTTTTTGGGCCGGGCCAACAAAAATGACGCCTCGGTCTTCGGCCGATTGCAGCGCATAAGGCGTGGTCACACCTGCCTCGTAGGCCACCAAAACACCGTCCCTAAGTTGCTGCAACGGTGCGCCAACTGGCTCGTAGCCTTTTAGAAGCGAGTGCATTACCACCGTTCCCTTGGTGTCAGTCAGCAGTATGTTGCGCAGGCCGATTAGAGCACGGGTGGGCATGGTATAAACCAATTTGGTGACGCCCTTAGGGCTGGCGAACTGGTCGACCAATGTCGCCCGGCGGCTGCCAAGCTCCATCTGGACGGTGCCAACATGCTCGGCCGGCACCTCTATGTTGACATCCTCGACCGGCTCAACTTCCTGGCCATCTTGCTGGTGGGTAACTACTTGAGGCCGACCAACCTCAAACTCGAAGCCTTCGCGGCGCATGGTTTCTATGAGTACGCTCAGGTGCAGCTCGCCGCGGCCAGACACCAAAAAACCAATGCCGGTTTCTTGGACGCGCAGGCTTACGTTGGTTTCGGTTTCTTTGGACAACCGCTCGCCAATTTGCCGACTGGTGCTAAATTCGCCTTCTTGGCCCTTAAAAGGGCTGGTGTTGGGACCTAAATAAATTTTTAGAGTCGGGTCTTCTACGGCCAAAACCGGTAGTGCTTCGGGGGAATCGGGGCTGGCCAGAGTCTCGCCAATTTGGGCCGCTCCAATGCCGGTTAATTGGACAATGTCGCCAGCCACGCCGCCGGCGACTTCGAATTTGTTCAGGCCATGGCTCATATAGACCGTGTCGACTTTGGCTTTTGCCTGATTGCCGTCTTTTTGGCAAATAACCACCGGGTCGCCGGCTTTAACACTGCCGCGAGTAATCCGACCAATAGCATATTTACCCTTAAAATTATCCCACGCCAGTGCCGTTACCAGCATCTGAAACGGCTGATCCTGCTGGGCAACAGGGGCCGGCACGTATTTAATAATAGCCTCGAATATTGGCTCCAAATCGGCCGATTCTTCTGCATTGTCCGGGGCCAAAACCCAAGCCTTGCCACTGCGACCCACCGCATAATAAATTGGGTAATGAAGCTGATCTTCGTGAACCGCCAGCTCCAAAAACAGGTCGGCTAGTTCGTCTTCGACCTCTTGCAAACGACTGCCCGGCTTGTCTATTTTGTTGATAACCACAATCGGTTTTAGGCCAGCCGCCAGAGCCTTGCCCAGCACAAATTTGGTCTGCGGCATGGGGCCTTCTTGGGCGTCGACAATCAAAATACAGCCGTCGGCCATGTTGAGAGTTCGCTCTACCTCGCCGCTAAAGTCGGCGTGGCCTGGGGTGTCGATAATATTTATCCGGTAGTCGCCATGCTGCACGGCAGTGATCTTGGCGGTTATGGTTATGCCGCGCTCGCGCTCTTGGTCGCCGCTGTCCATAATTAGATCTTGGCTCATCTCGGCCTGGTTATCGCGAAAAGTCTGGCTCTGTTTTAAAAGGCCATCGACCAACGTGGTTTTGCCGTGGTCAACGTGAGCAATTATCGCAATATTGCGAATTTTGCTTGGGTCCTGCGTGCTGTTGTATAGTTCTTGAGCCATAAAATAAATAAAGCATGAGCATTTAACTTTTAGTTTTTAGTGAAACAGCTAAATCTCACGCCCTTATATTAGACCCATTATACCACAAAATTACTCATAAGGCTTATTAGGTTGTTTTTTTACGTGTTATATTGTATTTTACAAAGTAAGTATGCAGAACCGGCCAAAAGCCGATCTAGGGCATGCGGGACGAGCCAGCTGGCTGTAGAATTAGTCGCAGCTAGTCGCAACTAGTCGCGTAGATACGCATCCACGCCAATTGCATAAAGCGTTAGGTCTTTATCCATAACCTCACGGGCCATTTTGTCTACATATATTCCATAAAGGTGGCCAAGATGTTGGTCGCTCAGTGCTAAAATACGCACAGCCTCTAGCCCGGCGTTAGCGGCAGCGGCCTCGCCCTTGCCCATAGTTGCCAAAGGAATGCCTTTTGGCATGCGAATCATCGATCCCAATGCAGCATTAGTAGGGTCCGGCGAACTTTCTATGGCCACGCCCAGAACTGGCAGCCTGGTTTCGGAAGCGACCATACCTGGCAAATGGGCCGAGCCACCAGCACCAGCAATTATTACTTTCAGGCCCCGCTCTACGGCCGTCCGGCCATATTTTGCCATCTCGGCTGGCGTGCGGTGAGCAGATTTTATCCGTACCTCATGCGGTACATTAAATTCCTCCAAAATATCCGCCGCCGGCTTCATGGTCCTTAGGTCCGAATCGGATCCCATTATTATGCCTACAAGTGGCCGCCTTCTTGTCGTCACTTCTAAGTATTCTGAATCGGGCTGCATCATTGTTTCTAACTCTTTCGTCTCCGTCATTGTTGATCCTCCATATTTCTAAACAGTATCGCCGAGCAGACCATAAAACGCAAGCACAAGCACGAATCTAAAATAATAAATTTACTTGCGTATTATTTATGTTATAATATATGGATGCATTTTGTTGATTTGGAATCTTTGGCCTCCTTAGAAGCGGGCCCGCAAGCAACCTACCCCGAACTCCTAGAGACTCTTCCAGAGGTAGCCAGGCAGTGCTTGGCTAACCTAATTGTTGACCAGACCGTAGAATTGCCGGGGAGTAACCGCAACAACCAAGCTTTTCCAGACATGCAAAACGACAACGATATTGCTCGTTTTTACCAGCCGCTGGTTACAATTTTGCAACTAAATCCAACGACCGACCGAGCGCCCGCAAGAAATTATTTTACCCGGGCTTCAAAACTAGACCTAATACCATCGATTCACCCCATTTATTACAGGGGTATTATGCTCGGCGACATCCAGACGGCACTTGGCTTTAGAGCCAAATTTAGTTTTGCTCATGCTCCAAAGCAGGATTTAATTAGGCGGGGCATGCACCTAGCCAAAATTGTTGGCGGGCGACCAAACAGAGACGATATTACCGCTGCCGGTCGCGGCAAAGGCCGCTACAAACGCAGTCAGCCCTTTCCCACAATCGACGATATTAAGACTCGTTTTGGCAAAATAAGCACTTTTCACGAACTTATTGGCTACCCCAGTTGCAAGGGTTGGGAAAAAGAGGATTATCTAGAATGGGCCAGCGCATTTTTTAGACAAAATCCAGACATTAGCGTAATTTCGGCAGCCCAAATACAAGACCTTTCGACCAAAGGAGTTGGGCCATCCAAGCAACCCATCATAAAGCACTTTGGGCGGATATCGGACTTCCAAAAAGCTGCCCAAGAATACCACCAACAGGCCACAGAAATCGAAGCCCAAGACAAAGCCCGTCGCATACGGAACATGGCTGACCTGCTCAAACAAGACCAAACGCTATCGCAAATTTTAGAGTCCGACGAAGACCAAGACAACATCGACAGGCAGTTGCAAGTAACCGCCCAATACATAGTTTTCCAAAAATTATTCAACATTCAACTGGCCATCCGCAACCATCCCACCAAAATGAAGAACCCAAATACCTTCTTAGAATGGTGCGTTAAGCAGCGGCCCGACCACATCAAGGCAGCCGACGTCGAGATCACCGCTTCGACCATGGGCGTCTTCGACGACCTTTGGCCCATGTACCGCTTCCAAAACGTCAACTTAAAGCAAGAACCCTAAACTAAACCCAACGCTGTTTATGGTTAGCGCTATTGGGTACTGGATGTGTTACTGGTGGCTGGGGTGACGGCGTTTAGGACGATTCGGCTGGCGGTGGCAGCATCGGTGCTGAAGGGAGTTACTGCTACTGTGCTGCCGGTTTTGATGTCACCGGTTGTGGCGGCCGATTCTCCGTTTTGGATAATGGTCTTGCTGGTGATCTTAAAGGTTTGAGTCGAGTTGGCAGCACTGTTTTGGATGGTTATGCTGTCGCCAGAAATAGCCGTAACTTGGCCGACTGTGGCTCGATGTCCACCGTTGGTGCGACCGGTTCCTCCGGCGCCATTAGCATTGGACCCTCTGCCCATGAGTCCACCTGGCGTAAGCATGCCACCTCGATTACTATAACCGTTGGCACTATTTTTGCCAGTTGCAGACAGACGGCTGCGACGGTTTTTGCTCCAGTGACTGCCGGCAGCAAAACTGGCGCCGCACAACAGTACCAGCACCAGCGCCACAACACCATACTTAACAAGTTTAGTACCTCGTGGTACCTTTAGCCCGGTTGAACCGGCTTTTTTGGAACTGCTCGAACTCGGTGTGCCCTCCGACCGTTCGGCCGCCTGGTTCGGCCGGTCTGAACTTGCTGATTTAATATCTTCTGAATTACTCATTGTTATTCCTCGCTGTTGCTTAATTAAAATTATTACTTAGCCATAGTAGTTGGCAAAAATTAAAGTTAGCTTAATGGCAATTTTATGGTAAAAGTAGAGCCCTTTTTGGGCGTGCTGGCAACCGTAATTTGGCCGTCGTGCTGTTTAACAATTTTTTTGGCTAGCGCCAGGCCAATACCAAAACCACCCTGAACATTTTCTTGCTTTTGCCTGGAAGCATCGGCTCGGTAAAACCGATCAAAAATATGCGGCAAATGCTTGGGTTCGATGCCAATACCTTGGTCCTTTATGCTCAAAAAAGCCTGCCGCCCGTCCTGCTTGGCGGTTATACTTATGCGGCTTTTGGCTGGGCTGTACTTGATAGCATTGTCTAATATTATCGCCACTGCTTGGCTGATTTGGTCAAAATTGCCTTTTACAATAATTTTTGGCACCTTATCCTGAACAACCATTTGCTTGTCTATGGCCAGGCCAATTACCTTATTAAGAGCGTCCGACACCGCGTCCGACAAATCCACCGACCCGGCCGTTAGGGGCAAATTGTCGGCCCGGGCCAAATGCAGCAGACTATCGGTCAGTTGGCGGAGCCGAATAACCTCATTTATGTTACTGCTAAATATAGCGCGCGCCTCTTTCCCCGAAATGTTCGGCTTGCGGCTGGCGACTTCGTTGATAGTCTGGAGCACGGTCAACGGAGTACGCAGTTCGTGCGAAGCGTCGGTCACGAATTGGCTTTGGGCCTCGATGTTTTGTTCGATTGGGCTCAAGGTTCGGCGCGCCAAATAATAGCTAATAAAGCTGCCGCCGGCAAAAATAAGCATGTTCAGGCCAATTAAGCGCATCAGCAGTTCGTGCCGAGCCTGACCAGCACGCTCTTGCAAAAAATCCCTGACAGTTTGGCCACGCTTAATCGCATCCTGATTTTGGCGCATTTCTAGCCTAAAAGCAGCGGCCGACTCGGGCAGCTGGTGGTTGAGCGACCGACTAGAAGTGTCATAAAATGCCAGGCTAAAAGTGAGGCTCATGAGCATAATTATGCTCAAGTACGAAAAAGTCAGCCGCGCTGTGGCTGTAGCAAAAAATGACTTAGATTTGGCCGACCAGATCATGGCCCAGCTTTATGCCCAAGGCTGTAGCCAAAACCCCTGACAGTGTGGATGAGTTTTGGACCCTTAAAAGGCTTGTCAATTTTGCGGCGCAGATGCGTCATAAAAACTTCGACATTGTTGGGCAAAATATCGGCATCAAAATCCCAAACATGAGTAATAATATTATTTTTGCTCAACACCCGCCCGCTGTTGCGAACCAAATATTCCAGCAACGCGTATTCTTTGGCCGACAAAGCCACCGGCTTACCAGCCCGGCTAACCGACCGATTGTTAATGTCTAGTTTAAGGTCCTCTACCTCCACAATATTCTGAATAGCGTCCTGTGGCCGGCGCAGCAGAGCGCGAATTCTGGCCAAAAGCACCTCAAACGAAAAAGGCTTTTGCAGGTAGTCATCGGCACCGGCGTCCAGCCCCCGAACCACATCTTTATTCTGACCCTTGGCCGTAAGCATAAGCACTGGCACATGGTTATTGTCCTTGCGCATCCGCTTGACTACCTCATAACCATCCATTTCGGGCATCATAACATCAAGCAAAATCAGGTCGTAATCCTCGCTAGCCGCCGCATTGTAGCCATCCAGGCCGTCGTAAGCCACGTCCACAGCATAAGCCTCTTGCTCCAGACCCGTTTTTATAGCCTGAGCAATCATGTGTTCGTCTTCGATAACCAATATCCGCATGCTCTAATTATAATACCCCAATCCTTAAAAATAGCTGATTAACTCTTGAGGCAAATAAAAACACCCACTTTCGTGGGTAGCTTTATTTGGTGGAGCTGGCGGGTACTGCCCCCGCGTCCGCTAGTTTATCTTGGTTCGTCCTCTACAGGCATAGATTGTTTGCAAAATTGTTAGGCCTAGCAGCCAGGAAACAATCAAAAAACTGCCAGGCTTAGACCCTTAGTCTTAGTGTTTGGCGCGGGTAATGCCAAACAAGCAGCCAGAAAATATGGCGCACAGACTTGCTATCTGGCGTTGCAAACCGTGCGGCTGCCTAAAATGTTTAAGCAGCTAGCGCGAACTGGCGGTTACCGAGAACTCGGTCTACCATTTCGCTAAGAGATGTTTTTACATCTACTTTGGTTTGTCTATAACGCTGACCAGCGACCTGCCAACAGAACCGATAAAGTCCAACGTCGAGCTTAAAATTCAGCCCCACATAAGCGGTATTATAGCATATTATGCCTCCTGGGGCTAGCCTAAGCTCCACCGTAAATAACCAAAGAATCTTGAGGCAAGCCTCAGGAATCTTTGGATTATTTAGCGCAAGATTGGAGCTTAGGCTAGCCCCAGGAGCGCGAGCAATTCTTACGCTACTTGCGAGTTTGGGAGTAATTTAGTGGATAAAGCAGGTGTGGCTATGCAGGGTTTGCATAATTTTTTGTAGCTGAGCCAATTGCTTGTCTGACAAAACCGAAAACAAATCTTGGCCGAGCTCCTCGAGCAAGCGGTTAGCCTCTTCGGCAAAGCGCTCGCCGCGCGGTGTCAGCGAAGCAATATGCTCACGCTTATTTTGCGGACGACGGGTCACATGCACCAAGTTCATTCCCTGCAATAATTTAATCTGACGGCTAATGCTGGCCTCTGTTTGCGACAACTGGTCAGCAATTGCCCGCTGGCGGATATGCGGCTGCTCCATTAAAACCATAAGCAGTTTGTACTGACTATAGCCGATGCCCAGCCTCTCTTGCAGTATTTGGTCGGATTGGCCGGCCATAACAAATGCCAGATGATTAAAAGTGGTTAGCGGTGCGGCTAGTTCTTGAGGTAATGACATTGCAATAGTTCTGCTTATGCTTATGTAGCAACATATTATTCTACAATACTTAACGTGTCAAGTATTATTCGGCTTTTTTTGACTGGCCGAGAGGGGGTGTTTTTAGTTAATCTTGCGCTGGGCTGGTAAAGATTCCTGAGGCTTGCCTCAAGATTCTTTGACAGAACACGGTAACTAAAAATGCCCCTTGCCGGCCAGGTAAATACTATGCCAATCTTGCAAAGACAATTCCTGGGGCCGAGCATCGGCATCTATGCCAGCAGTCTCGAGCAAGCTTTGGGCCTCAGTTTTACTAATTTGCAGACCTCCGGCCAAACTGCTGCGCAGTTTTTTGCGGCGCTGCGAAAACCCGGCCTTGACCAACCTAAAAAATTGCCGTTCATCGACGTCCAAAAACAGCGGACTAGGCCGACGATCCAGAACTAATATCTGCGAGTCAACCTGTGGTGGCGGCAAAAAAAGCTCGGCCGGGACAACCAAGCCCAGCGACGCCTGGTAATAATACTGAACGCTAACAGCCAGCATGGACATGTCGCCCGGCTGGGCGGCGACTCGCTCGGCGACCTCTTTTTGCACCAACAGTACAATCCTAGACGGCGGGTTGACCGCTTCGCTCAAACGGCGCAGCAGATGACTGGTTAAATAATAAGGAATGTTGGCGACAACCTTATAATTTGGCGGCAGAGCGCGAAAATCAAAGTCCAAAATGTCTGCCCAAATAACTTGCAGGTTAGTGGCCGGCACACGGCTAGGCAACTGCTCGGCCAGGGTTTGGTCGTACTCGACAGCCACAACTTTTTTGGCCTGGTCTACCAACAATGCCGTCAGCGTGCCCAACCCGGGGCCGATTTCGAGCACCGTGTCTTGGGGGTCAATTTGCGCTGCCAGGCACATGGCCTGCAAACTTGCTTGGTCATGCAACCAATGCTGACCAAGAGATTTTTTTGGCCTGGCTGCAGAGTCAAAACTCATGCCAGGTCCAGAATCTGAGTTTGCTACCACCAGTTTTGTGTCGTCCATTTAGCGTAAGCTCCGGCCCAACCACCATAACGATTAGCGTAGTTACTGCACCAACGAAGCTGTGTGACTGGATTCGTTTGCCAGTCGCCACCGGCGGTAGACATTTTTATAGCCGGGGTTGATTGACATAGGCCATAACCATAACCACTGCTTGGGTCATGTAATGGCACATAATAGCTAGGACAATTGCGCTGTCCTTGCCACTTGGTGGGACACCAGCCAGATTCGCGGCTAACAATGTAGTTAACATAGGCGTAATCGCTGGGTGCAATGCCAGCCGCCGCCATAACAGCCGAGGTGTCGCCAGGAATCTCTACAGCCTTACCGCGAGCCATAATTTGCTTGACTGGTTCCTGAGAAACGACCGATTGTATCTGTTTGCGACTCACTTCTTTGCCGTTTTGTAGCTCTATTTGGTAAGTCACGATCCGCTTGCCAGCTACTCCAGCCTGCCTAACAGCCGTTGCGCCAAAAGATAAACTTGGGTCTTCGACGGTCTGAGTCTCGAATGGAATTGGCTCTTCTCTTATGGCAGTCTGGGTGCCACTGCGGTTGATTAGGATTTGTGTGTTGCCTACTAGAGCTGTTTTTGTGTCGGGCAGCACCGTGTCGCCAGACTCCAGCTTGACGTCTTTTTCGCGCAACAAATCTTCGACTGTTTTAGAATGAGTCCTCACAGAAACTGGATTACCGTACAGCACCAAAGTGACTGGTGTCGCCCGATCTATGGTCATTTTTTGGCTAATTCCTTCTTGCAATATATTGTCGGCCGGTGCCAGATCGACTTTATCCTCTGGATAAACCGTTACTCCTGCCCCAGCAGCAATACTGCGCGGCGTGGTAGCGGCGTTAAAAGCTAGCACTTTATGGCCGGAATCAATAATGGTTACTGGCCTAGCCCTATAGACATTTACTCGGAAATTGTCTTCTACAATTGGTGTTTCTTTGGCCGGTTCTACCACATCGCCGGTCGCCAAAGTTATATTTAGCCGCTCCAGAACCTCGCCAACATTATTGGCCCTAGTTGGAATGGTTTGCTGCTTTTTGTCGTAACTAACAATTGTAACGTGCGAATCTTGTGGCCGAAGAGTCTGGCCGCGCGAGCTCCATAGCACAAAACCAACCGCGCTAGCCGAAAATAGCACCAAAAAGGTAATAAGTGGCACAACAAAAGGGTGCTTGGGCAAGTTACGACCGCGCAAAGCACTAACCCGACGGCGACCGCGGGCTTTTCCATCCTGATACTGCCTAGAAAGGCCGTTTGAATATTTGGATTTCATAATCTGTGCTTATAATGGCTTATTGCCCATGTCAACTCAATTAAAGATAAACAACCGTCATCAACAAGATACAAAATCAACCAGTTAAGCAAACTATATTGTAGCAGATTTGTGGGTTACCGGGAAAGTTTGTCGTGCTTGGTCCATGCTTGATCTATAAGGCGTTGGGTTGTAGAGCCTATTTTGATATTATCAAGTTCGCGCCAACTAAACCACTGTGCAGCCAAGATTTCTCCAGCTTGGGGCCGTATAACCGCCTGCTTGCCAACTGCAACTTTAAAGCACATTAAATGCTGTTTTAAACCGTTATCGCCGATTAAACTCTTTTTTACAACTGCGCTAAGTTGATCCTCGCGTACACGAAGACAGGTTTCTTCGTATAGTTCCCTGACAGCTCCGGCTATCGGCCGCTCATCGGCATGAACCCCGCCCCCAGGCAGCGACCATTGGCCGCTGCCGAGCCAAGGCTTAACCAACAGTATGTGCGTGCCACCGGCGATCACCACTATCTTGGTACGAACTGGCCCAAAGCGCAGATAAAACCACCACATCGGCCAGCCAAACCAAAACAAAAAACGCCCCAAAACGGGCCATCGGCTCAGAATCTGCATGGGGCCAATAACTGAGCGTTCTATAAATTCTGTAAATCTAAAAGGTCTAAAAGACATAATTTAAAATAGTTATAGTTTTTCTAGTGGCGCAAAGGCCAAATTTAGCTTGCGCGCACCCTTGCCTTTAAAATAAATCACGGCGTTTTCGCCCTCGACCTCCATAACCTGTCCTTGGCCATAAAGTTTGTGCCGCACGGCATCGCCCTCGACTAATTCTACAACATACTGAGGTTCGTCCGAGTAATGGGGCGAAGATGTTTGCGGCGGCTGTGGCGGTTGCACTGGCTGGTCTACCGACTGCACAAATGCCGACTGGTCATAGGCGTCGGCGGCGGCCCATTTGCCATCTATTTCGGCCAAAAAACGGCTGGGAGCATTGTGCTGAATGCCGCCGTAAAGTACTCGGCTACTGGCGTAAACCATGTAAAGCTCCTCGCGGGCCCTGGTCATACCAACATAGCACAACCGGCGCTCTTCTTCCATTTCCGACGGGTCATAAAGCGCCCGGCTGTGAGGAAAAATCGATTCTTCTAGCCCCACCATAAACACTACCGGAAACTCTAGGCCCTTGGCGGCATGCAGGGTCATTAAAGTGACCGTGTCACCGGATATATCGGCGCTGTCTAGGTCGCTTAGCAGGGCTACTTCTTCCAAAAAACCTTCTAGGCCGATGTTGTCGTATTCGCTGGTAACGCTTAAAAGTTCTTGGACGTTTTCTTTGCGGCTTTCGCCCTGAACCGAGCCGTCATTTAAAAACGCCAAATAATCTAGCCGGCGCAGCAAAGAATCTACCAGACCCGAAACAGTGGCTTCTTCGGCCACGCGGCGCAGCGACAATAATATGTCGTTGAGCTCTGCTAAACTTTTGCGAGCCCGCGGCGTTAGACCGGGGTAATCTTCTACCTGCGCCAGGGCCTGAGTCAAATCTAGACCCTGGCCGGCCTGCCAGGTCAGAAACTTTTGCACCGAGGTTGCGCCCAAACCACGGGTTGGCACGTTGATAATTCGCTCAAAACTCACCCGATCATTGGGCTGAAAAATAAGCCGAATGTACGCCAAAATATCCTTAATTTCTTTGCGATCATAAAATCGCACGCCGCCGACGATTCTGTATGGTATGCCGTAGCGCACCATCGATTCTTCTAGTGACCGGCTTTGGGCGTTGGTGCGGTAAAGCACGGCGTAGTCGCGGTAATTGCGCAGGCCGCTGTCTACCCCGCGGCGGATTCGGCTGACAATTGCCTCGCCCTCGGCCCGTTCGCTGTGCACTTGAGCAATTTGCACCGGCGTGCCGTCCGACTGTTTGGTCCACAAGCGCTTATCGGAACGCTGTTTATTTTTGGTAATAACAGCGTGTGCGGCATCCAAAATAGACTTTGTGCTACGGTAATTTTGCTCTAACTTAATGGTTTGGCAACCCGAAAAATCCTTGGCAAAATTCAGAATATTCCGATAATTGGCGCCTCTCCAGCCGTACACCGAATTATGCACCACTACATCGTTCGCGACGTAATTATGTACCTGGTCTATATCTAGGTCATAAACCTTGCCATTGTAGTTAACTTTTTCTACCGATGCGACGACGTCACTTGCGACCTGCCCCTTGTCGTAAACAGCTAATGTCATATTTTTGTGGACATTAGCGGCCGGCACAAACATAAATTTTTGATCGGTCATGAACGAATATCGATTAACCACAGCGTTTTTTAGCTGATCCGAGGCCAGGACCGCGGCTGCTCGCTCCTCGATATTACCAAAGGATTTGCTCTGCAACTCCACCCGAAACGTACCCGATTTACCATGCCTCACTGTATATTTTTGCTCGACAAATGCCTTAAGATCATCGTAATTTGTAGTGTTAACCGACAAGCGGCTAGGCGCTATTTTATTGCTATTACCAGACCGGCGATCACCAAATAACACCAGATTTATATTGAGTCTGCTCGCTGAACCACGCGTAGTTGCTTGAGGCAAAAAATGTGTTAGCTTATCCCGACGGCCAAATAGAAGATGGTTTGGCGTTGTTAGAAGCACACGTCCTTGCTCTGTTGTAATTTTTACTAGGTCGGCCTTAAAGTCAAAAGTGCGCACTTGCTTGACCTCCATTGGCGCTGTCGAGCCATAACCAGCTGCCGCCACTACAGTGTCGCCAGGACAAATTTTTTCGATAGCCTTTGTGCCGGTGCTCACACCAGTATTGTCCGGCACTTTAACCAGCGAACCGGCCGGTAGGCATTGCCAATCGTCGCCCACCACCATAATGTTTCGCTGCTCGCCAACCAGCAAACGAATCAGTTTGTACTGAGCCGCGTTGGTGTCTTGGTATTCGTCGATTAGGATGTAGCGAAATTGCTGTTGCCACTTGGCGCGGACGGCTTTTTTGGTTTGCAACAGATAGACGGTCTTGCTTATAAGATCGTCAAAATCTAGCGCCGAGGCGTCTTTTAGGATTTTTTGGTAAGCCGGGTAAACATCGGCCGCCGCCCGCTCGGCCGGGCTAGAGGCGTGGGCTGCATAGTCGGTTGGCCCGACAAGGTCGTTTTTGGCGCTGCTTATTAGACTGCTTAGTAGCCGCGGTGGAAAAGCTTTTTCGTCGAGCTTAAGCTGTTTGCTGGCCTGTTTGATGGCTGTCCGGCGATCGTCCTCGTCAAAAATTACAAAACTGCGCGGCAAGCCAATATACTCGGCTTCTTGACGCAAAAGTCGCACACAAATAGCATGAAAAGTGCCCATGTAGGGCATAAAGCTACGGTTATCTGGCGATTGAGCAAGCAATTTGGCCACCCGCTGGCGCATTTCTTTGGCCGCTTTGTTAGTAAAAGTCACGGCCAATATGTTATAAGAAGTAGCCTTGTGCTGACCAATCAGGTAAGCAATGCGATGCGTCAAAACTTTGGTTTTGCCGCTGCCGGCACCAGCCTGAATTAGCAAAGGCCCTTCAGTAGTGGTGACGGCTCGCCGTTGTTCGGGGTTAAGCCCGCGCAAAATTTGCTCGCTGTTAGAGCTAAAATCTTGTTTGGAAGTTTCTGTTTGAGTATTTGCCACAGCCTTAATTTTAACATGACGGCTATTTCTATAATGTTGTCAAAACTAAACTTGTTGCAAACCTACTATTTGACCAGTTGGTTCAGGGCAAAATAGGCTACACCGACACAAAGAATCAAAGCGGGCACCAGCAATAACCAAACCCAAACTCGCGACTTTGCCTGGTTTTTTATATGAACAATTAGGTTGTCGCTAGGCTGCAACGTATGCTGGCCAGACTGCTGCTCGCCAATAATATTGGCTGGAGTGGCGGACGGTGTGGGTGATGTAGGCGATGTAGACGCCGAGTCTACACTTGCCTGTTCCGGCGTAGGCTGCGCTGAGGATATTGATTGAGACGGGGCAGCAGTTAGCGCTGGATGCGCCGCCATGCCAGGCAAAACTGTTGGTGCAATGTCAGCAGCTACTGGGTGGTTATGAATCACAACCGGCTCCTGGCCAGGCCCGGCAGGCTGCTCTTCGTATATAGAATGATCGTCCAAAATGCGGTGAGAACTAAGGGCAATTGAATACTGACGTAGACTTACCTGCATAGGTTGATGTAGGCTTTGTGCTTGTGATGCCTGATGATTAGTGCTTCGGCTTTGGTTATGGACCGCTGGAGATTGGTCATTATTAAAATTATTAAACGTATCCTCAGCATGAAACTTACTTTCAGCATTAGCATTCTGAAGCATAGGGTCACGTGCTAAGGGCTTATTGCTGACAATTATTGGCTTGGCGCTAGCTGGCGCGGCAGTTTTGCCGGGATGAGCGATGTCAAAAAAGCGCCTAGGAGCAGGTCCGCTGTTCGTAAAATCCGACACATGATTATTGATTGGCGCCACCGGTACCTTTGGTAGGCTAGCGTTAATTCCATCTATACTCCCCCTGCCGTCCATAGTTTCAGGCGTCCTTTTTTGTTGGTTTGGAGTTTTGTTCTGGTTCGGGCCAAGCTTGGCTGGTAGTTGCTTGTTTTTCGGTTTGCAGCTGATTGTAAGCAGCCTCAACAATACCGGCAAATTCGGTGTAGTTAAGGCTGGCGCCACCAACCAGGGCCCCGTCAATGCCATCTACGGCCAGTATTTCTGCTGCGTTTTTGCTGCTGACACTGCCGCCGTACATTATACGGGCCGAATCGGCGGCTTTTTTGCCATACAAATCAAAAATATTGCGACGAATGGTTTGGACAGCCAAAGAAATAGTTTCGGCATTGGCGGTGTCGTGACGCAAAAAATCGGTTCCGTTGCTGAGAGCCCAAATTGGCTCGTATGCAAACACAACCCGCTCGATTTCTTCGCTGGTTACATTAGCCAGACCGGTCATTATTTGGTCGTGTAGCACCAAGTTGGTCTCGTGATCCATACGCTCTTGTTTGGTTTCGCCAACGCATAAAATGGGCGATATGTCGTTGCGCAAGGCAGCAGCCACTTTGTCGCGCACTACCCCTAACCCCTCGCCAAATTTGTAGCGCCGCTCGGAATGACCAACAATTACATAATGCACCAAATCCTGCAACATGCTAAACGAAACTTCGCCTGTAAATGCCCCCTGATCCTGAAAATATGCGTTCTGAGCGGCCAAGCGAAATTTGCGGCGATCCAGCTGTAAACTAATCGGTTGCAGAGCCAACAAAGTGGGCCCTAAAACAACTTCTATATCGCGCCTTATGCGGATTCGCTCCCCAAGCCTATGGACCAGCAAACTAGCCTCTGCCACATTGAGGTTCATTTTCCAGTTGCCAACAATTATTTTACCCCGTTGTATCATATGGTGCCCTTATATGTTATGAAGGTTATGCTTATACTGTATTGTAACATATTTTTAATTTAGTAAGCCCTAACGATAGTTACGATTTTATGCGTCTTGCAAGGCCTCGACAGCCGGCAATTTACCGCCGCCCAGCAAGTCCAAACTAGCCCCTCCACCGGTGGATACATGGTTAAAATGACCTAGTAATTTTCGGCTGGCAATGTAGCCGGCCGTATCGCCACCGCCAACCAAACTGTATGGCTTGTGCCCGTATTCGCCCAAAAGTGCATCGACTATTAATTCGCTACCATGAGCAAAAGGACCAATAGGATCATTCAAACCACGCGTCTCTGTTACGCCCATAGTACCATTCCAAATAGCGGTGTTTGCTAGCTGAAGCACACCAGATATAAAAGCGCCCGAAAACGGTCCAATATCTAAAATCATCTCGTCGCTAGCCACATGTGTAGCCAGCCTACCTGGCCGCTTGGGGTAATTCTCTATAGAAGCCACAATATGAGCACTCCAATCGACTATTCTGGTGCGTGCCGACGAATGAGTGTTGAGTGCTACCACACCATCTTGCGGCAAGTAAAATACAAAGGGCCGTTTTTTTCGGATTTTGTCAACTTTGGCCATTATTTCCTTGGCTACCGGTATCTCATGGGTGTCGACAATGCTTTTACCAGTACCTATGCCTTTGGCCCGCAAAAAAGTATTTGCCATAGCGCCACCCACCACAACTACATCGGCTGTGTCCAAAAAACGATTAAGCAGCGTGATTTTGTCGGCAATTTTGGCACCGCCTATTATGGCTACCAGAGGTCGCTTAGGATTATCACGAACTGCAGTTATGGTTGTTACTTCGTGCTCCACTAAAAGCCCAGCTACCGCTGGCAGATACTTGGTGATGGCAACCGTAGACGCATGGCTACGGTGGGCATTGCCAAAAGCATCTTGGACAAAAAAGTCCATTCCTTGAGCCAACTGCTTGGCAAAGGTAGCGTCGTTGGCCTCTTCTTCGGCATGAAAACGCGTATTTTCCAAAAGTAGCACCTGTCCTTTGCCCAGTTTATTTTTTGCCTCTTGAGCCTCTGGCCCAATGCAGTCGGCCACAAATTGTACCGGTTGCCCCAGTAACTTTTGCAAACTGCTGGCAACATGGCGAAGGCTAAATTCCTTTTTAGGCTTGCCGCCAGGTCTGCCCCTGTGGCTAATAATAACCACCCGGCAGTTCTTTTTTAGTAAATAATTTATTGTAGGTAGTGAATTGCGAATTCGGTAGTCATCGGCTACGTTGCCGGAAGCATCGCCAGGAACATTGTAGTCTACACTCAGCAATACTGCCTTGCCAGTAATTTTTACATCATTGATTGTTTTTTTTACAAAACTCATTACCACCCTCCGTATTTTTTACAACACCCTAACTTTTATTGTGTCGGTTGCGCCAACCACGCCTGGGTACTGGCCCGAAACAGTCACCACAATATTACCTTTTTTAAGCACCTTTTCCGAATGTAGCCAGTTGGTTAGTTTAGTAGCCGCGTATTGGTCTACCGGACGTGTATAACCTTTGGCCCCGTAAACAAGTGCTAGCTGCTGAGCGACCCGTTTTTGGCTAGTAACAGCTATAATTGGCTGATTAATCCTGTAGGATGCCAGCTGGAGGGCCGTTGCTCCAGTTTGAGTCTCGGCCACGATAGCATCGGCGCCGATGTTTTTGGTTAAAGCAATCACAGCCGATGAAATAGCAGCTTGGCGGCTGGTAACATTGTTGTTCGGCTTAACCTGACTATCAAAAGTGACATCAAGTGGGTAGTGATCTTGCGAATACAGTATGACGCGTTTCATTATATCGACCGATTCTATGGGGTATCGGCCGCTAGCTGTTTCGTCGCTAAGCATGACACAGTCGGCGCCGAGTATGACTGCTGTCGCCACATCGGATACTTCGGCGCGAGTTGGTTCGGGCATTTCGACCATACTGGCCAGCATTTGCGTAGCCACAATTGTAGGAGTGGTATAACGCAAGCCCAGCTCCACAATTTGCCGCTGCAAAATTGGCACTCGTTCAGGCATTATTTCTATAGTCAAATCGCCGCGAGCAACCATGACCATATCGGCTTCATCAACAATTTCTTCTATGTTGTCGGCGGCGGCACGGGTTTCGATTTTGGCAATCGACTTGGCCTGGCTGCCCAAGTTTTTAAGCAACATTTTAAGCTTAACCACGTCACTTGCCCGCTGGACAAAACTAAGCGCCACATAGTCTATGTCGTGATTGGCGCCAAATGCAATATCGCGCCGATCTTTTGTGGTAATAATATCGCCTTTTAGATCGGTATCGGGCAGATTTATGCCTTTTCGACGAACCAGCACGCCGTCGTTTTCGGCCCGAACGTGCACCAGGCCATTGCCAACGCTAGTGACTGTTGTCCGGATCCGGCCGTCAAAAATATACAAGCGCTCACCGCGCTTAACAATATTGCTTAGGTCTACCTGGGTTGGTATGTGGCCGGTGGCAGCGTGGTTGGCCTTGTAACCTAAGACAAAACTCTGGCCGGTCTGCACATTAACTATGCCTTCGAAGTCGCCCAGCCGAATTTTGGGGCCTTGCAAGTCTTGGATTATGGACACCGGCTTGCCGTATTCTAAGCTAGCCTTGCGTATCCAGGCAATCCACTGCTCAAATTCCTCGTAGCTACCATGGCTAAAATTGAGTCTAAAACCGTTAACGCCGGCTTTCATTAATGACAAGATAGATTTGTAGCTGCTAGTCGACGGGCCAACTGTGGCAATTATTTTTGTCCGCTTAAAACGCGAAACGGGCACCTTTGGTGCTCGATCAGTTACATCCATAAATATATTTTACTACGCTAATGCTTAGTTTGGCCAGGGCAATAACTATAACTGGCCAATTACTGAGCAATAATGACTACGACTTCGGTATCTTGAGGTGGTTGCTCACCGGCTGGCAAGCTAGATTTTATTTCGCCCTTTATGGCTTCGGCTATGGATTTGGTCTCGTTGGTGCGTTGACCGCCAGTTAAGTCTATAACCTGATTTTTGATATAATTTTGAGACTTTGCACTGCCAACAATGTCTATTACACCTAGGTTTTGGCCCAGTTTATCGGTGATTGCTTTTTTAGCAGTCTCGGCAGCCGCCGAATTAGACCCTGATTGCAGCACACCCACCTTAACCTTGCCCTGGGTATTGACGCTAAACGGCCCCTGATTAATAATTTTGTTGGCCGACTCGCGGTAAACAAGAATCCGTCGTGCCTTGGTGTAAATTATTATATAATCGCCATTTTCGACGCCATTAAAGAACTGGTCATTGCCAAGCTTTGACTTATCTTCTACGGCGGCAATTTGCGGCTCTTCGCCTGATGGCAATTGGGTGATTTTGGACAGCTTGTCTAGCAAAGCCTTGTTTTTGTCTATTACGACTGAATTTGGATTGCGCCGTAGGTCATTGTATTTTTTGTACATATAAGCGGCAGCGCCCAGCGAGCCAGCTACCACCAAAGCAACTATGCCTACAATTATGTACCCTGTTAGACCCGAGCGATTTTTCGGCTGCATATCAATTATTGTACCACTATGGCTAATTCTTGACCAGAATTGCAATCCAGTTAAAGGTTGTGTCTCGCGGAGCGCTGGAGCCAAGCACTACATCAAAACCATTGGCCGTAACATTCTTGACCGCGTAGCCAGTTAAGGTTTCGTCCTGTGCCGAAATAGTAACCACGGGCTTCTGCGCATAAGGCCGCTTGAACGTAACATGTGCCGTCTTGGAGCCGGCAGGTACCATAAGCGAGCCGCCAGCATCCTGATCGCCCAAGCTTAGGCGGCCGGCTATATCGACATCGCTGGCAAAAGTCACGGCGGCATTAAACTTGGTTATGGCATCGAATGTCACGTCCGACTTAAAGTTGGTTGGCTGCATTACCACACCACCGTCCCAAATTGCCTGGCTCAGGCGACTATCGTTCATGGTCTGAGCTAACTTGTCAACTTTGGTGTTGAGGTCCTGAACGCTTTTTACCAACAAAGGTGTTATGCGGCCGTAATCAACCGCCCAAGGGTCTGTTGAAGCATCGGTGCCGCCAACCTTGACCGCATCGGCAAACACCGTGTTGAGCTGCTGAGCTATAAAGCCGGTTTGCTGCCGCTTGGTTGGATCAGAAATAAAGTTGTAGTCTGCGACTGTTATTTTGAGCAAGTCATCCAATGTGTAGTGAGTTTGTGCAACATTTTCCTTCAACCGACTATCGGAAACTGTGCCGTAAGTAGTTGAGTTAGCGGTGGTATCAACGCTTATAATACCCAGAGTGTCACCTGCACCATCTTTGAACACCTGCATATTCTGTGCCCCAGCAGTAGCACCGGTTGTCCAGGTCGCGCCAGTAGTGGCCGTGGAACCAACGTTAAAGTTGTGAGTTGTCGTGGTGTTGGTATTGCCGTAGGTCAATGTCTTGGCGGCAGCTCCTGTACCAAAGTTCAGTGCTTGAGCTGTGGCCGCTGAACCAATGTTTATCGCTCCGGTGCCTGAGTTAATTGATACCGCGCCATTGGCCGTTGAGGTATCTAGAGTCAACCCGCCCGAGCCACCATAAACAGTAGTTAGGCTGGTTGTGTTATTGCTGCCAAGATAGGTGTTCTGAACCTTGCTAGTATCGCCGATTCTAATATTGGATCCAGCTCCACCAAAAACATTCACGCCGGTGGCCGACAGCAGCTGGATTCCGTTATTGGTACCACCATTGGCACCACCATATATAGTAGTGGCGCTATTGCTAAATTGGTTGCCAATACTAACATATTGAACACGATTACCAACTCCGGCGGAGTTATTTCCTATCAAGATCCCCCAGCCATCAGCACCGTTTAGGTCGATGTTGCTGCTAGCGCTATTACCCCATACAGCATTGACATGAAATCCACCGGAACCGGTTACAATGTTTGTTCCACTCCAGCCAGCAGAGTTACCAATATTTACAACCTGTTGTTGACCGCCAGCACTCCTAGTGCCAATGTTAGTAGTGGCGTTTGGCCCAGCGTCCATAAATATATCGCCGTTGCTCTTGAGCCAAAGTCCTCCCAGCTGATTAAACCCTGATTGAGTAGATGGGTTTTGCCGACCGATGGTAATGTCGTTAGACGAGTTGCCGTTGCCAATATTTATAGTAGTAGCGCCTGTTCCGTTGGCTATATTGAGTGTTTTAGTAGCGGTACCACCACCAATTTCTATTGTGCCAGTCTGGTTTGATGTGCCACCCAACTGCACAGCGCCTGTGGAAGAGTTGATAGTTAGCAGTGGAGCGCCATTTGCCTGATTAACGGCAAAAGCAGCGGCTGAATCGTTAGTGTTTTGGAATGTGGTTGGGCTGGTGATAATACCATTTAGATTAATATTGCCCAGGCTATATGCAGTTGGCGCAGCCGCTACCTCTAGCTGCACCGCATCTATGTAAATATTGCGAGCCACAGCGTCGGTTTGTCGCAAGTAAATAAAACGCGTACCCGAAACAGCTGCCGTAGTAAAAGTACAAGTGTAGCGAGTCCATACCGTTGTAACTGTTTGACCCGTTGCACAGCTAGTAAAAGTAGCACCGTCGTTGCTGTAGCCAATTTGGAACGTGCTCATGCTACCAGCAGACACCCTGGCATACACAGATAAACTGTAGGTTGTACTAGCGGCCAAAGAGTAGTTAAACTTGACGCCGTCATTGGCTAGCGCGGTCGTCCCAACATTTGCTGCATTACCGCCCGAAAAACCAGCCGGAGCGGCTAAAGTCGAAATCGTTCCCGAACCAACAGCCGCCCAGCCAGTGGTATCAATATCAAAACTAGGATTTGTAATTAGGTTGCTGTTGTTCTGGCTTACGGTCAGTATATTGCTGTTGCCGGCAGCACTGTTTTGCACCTGCAATAAGTCAGCTAATTGGTCGGTCCGCACAGACGCTATTTTTACTATTGCTGTGGAGGGTGCGTTTAGCGTGCTAACAGTAAGATTAGCACCACCGGCAGTAGGACCAATTACCACGCCACCGTCACTTCTAATTTCAGTATTATAAACCTGCTTAATTGTACCTGTTGTGTTATATGCAAAGTTGAACATTTTCATACTTGCATTGTTGATAGTTGTAGTATATGGGT
Source organism: uncultured Candidatus Saccharibacteria bacterium (assembly GCA_964630055.1). Classification (GTDB taxonomy): domain Bacteria; phylum Patescibacteriota; class Saccharimonadia; order Saccharimonadales; family CAZVRA01; genus CAZVRA01. Next base: position 240,274 of record CAZVRA010000001.1, on the reverse strand, counting down.
TGACAGATGTATCGCCAAACACCACGTCTCTAGTCAGCGTATTAATGTTCATTACATTGGTGCCAGCAGCATTTTGTACTTGGAAGGCGTTAGCAGAATTAGTTGAATTTTTAAATAAAGTTTGACCGGTCGAACCAACAGATGCAACAGTATTGGAAGATCCGTCTTTTAACTGGAGTAGGTCGGCGGTTTGGCTGGCGGCACCTTGAATAACCGTTCCAATGGTGGTTGCTGAGCCAGCCACAACAGTCAGCTGACCGGTCGGTGCACTTACATTATTGCCAATTCCAATCTTACCGCCATTGTTTGCCTCCTGAACATATAACCTGGTTATGCTACCAGTTTTGAGCTCTATTGGTAGATGGCCGGCGGTTGTGTTTAGTATTATATTGCCCGTACTTGCAGTTGCGGTTAGGCTGTTAGTGGTCATGGTTAGATTATTAGCAGTCATAGTATATCCATTGCCACCGCCAGCTACTAATGACAAGCATGACGTACTAGTAGAAGCCTGTGCGCCACACAAATATGTGTCTCCAAGGTTGTTAACCCTAAGCGCATTATATCCGGACTGTTTGACCTGGAAAATATCGGCGGTTTGGCCAGTTGCACCCTGAATTATAGCGCCCACGCTTGTGGCGCTAGCAGATTGGATGTTGAAGTTGGCATTGGTCTGCACCGATGTACCATTGAGGATTGCAGAGCTTGACGCGGCATTACAGCCGCTGGATGTACAAACAGTTGTGCCACCAACCTTTAGGGTGTTGCTGGCATTGATGTCACCAGATACGTCTAGAGCATAAGCCGGTGCAGTCTTACCTATACCAATCCGAGTATTGGTGGTGTCGGCGACAAAGAGGTTGCTGGTGCCAGTGGCGTTTTGGATTTGGAAGGCTGAGGTAGAATTGGTGGCGTTTTGTTGCAAGACTGTGCCAGAGAAGGTATTGTTGCCGGTGAAGGTTTGGTTGGCGGTCAATTTTGCCAAGCTGCTGTCGTTACTAAGCGCCGATGAGCTAATCTGAGTGCCGTTTATTTGGTATTGGCCGGTGGTGTTAATGTTGCCGCTGGCGTCGATGCTGGCTAAGGTTGTGCCGGCCGAGTTCTTGGCCTGAAGCAGATCGGCGGTTTGGCTGGCAGCACCTTGTAATACGCCGACCACACTACCGGCTGCGGCGCTCTGGATGTTGAAGTTAGCATTGGTCTGGCTGCCAGTGCCGTTTTGGATGTAGTAGCTGGAGCCGCTGCCTATCGAACAGCCTGTCGAGGTACAAACAGTGTTGCCGCCGACCTTCAGCGAATCACTAGCGTTGATGTCTCCGGTTACGTCCAGAGCATAGGCGGGAGCGGCAGTGCCGATACCGATGCGAGTGTTGGTGGTGTCGGCGACAAACAGGTTGCTAGTACCAGCAGCATTTTGGATTTGGAAGGCTGATGTAGAGTTGGTAGCGTTTTGTTGTTTTACAGTTCCGGTTAGAGTGTTATTGCCGCTAAAAGTTTGGTTGGCATTTAGCTTGGCTAGGTTGCTGTCGTTGCTAAGCGCCGATGAGCTAATTTGGCTACCATTGACTCGGTACTGACCAGTGGTGTTTATGTTGCCAGCAGCGTCGATATTAGCCAAAGTAGTACCCCCAGAATCTTTGGCTTGAAGGAGGTCGGCAGTTTGGCTAGTAGTACCCTGAATAACAGCCACTGTACTGCCAGCGGCAGCAGACTTTATATTAAAGTTAGCCGTTTGGCTGGTAGTGCCGTTTTGGATGTAGTAGCTGGAACCCGAAGAAGGCGCACAAGTGGCGGTTGGGCCACAAATAGCCGTGCCACCAATCCTGATAGTTGAGCCGCTAGACACATTTAAATCGCCTGCCACATCCAAGGTGTAAGCCGGTGCAGCCGTGCCAATGCCAATTCGGGTGTTGGTGGTGTCGGCCACAAACAGGTTGCTAGTGCCAGTGGCATTCTGGATCTGGAAGGCGCTGGTGGAGTTGGTGGCGTTTTGCTGCAAGACTGTGCCCGTAAACGTATTGACACCACTAAACGTCTGGCTAGCATTTAGCTTGGCTAGGTTACTGTCGTTGCTTAGGGCAGATGAGCTAATTTGGCTGCCGTTGACTTTGTACTGACCAGTGGTGTTTATGTTGCCAGCAGCATCAATGCTAGCTAGGGTTGTGCCGGTAGAGTTCTTGGCTTGAAGCAGGTCGGCGGTTTGGCTAGTGGCACCTTGCAGTACAGCTACTGTGCTGGCGGCGGCAGCAGATTTAATGTTAAAGTTAGCCGTTTGGCTAGCAGTGCCGTTTTGGATGTAGCTGCCAGAACCACCAGCAGCAGTACAGCCAGTGGAGGTACAAACAGTTGTGCCACCAACCTTAAGACTATTGCTAGCGTTGATGTCTCCGGTTACGTCCAGAGCGTAGGCGGGAGCAGCCGTGCCGATACCAATGCGAGTGTTGGTGGTGTCAGCCACGAAGAGGTTGCTAGTGCCAGCAGCGTTTTGGATTTGGAAGGCTGATGTAGAGTTGGTAGTATTTTGTTGTTTTACAGTGCCAGTGAAAGCATTGTTGCCAGTGAAGGTTTGGTTAGCATCCAGTTTAGCTAGATTAGAACTATCTGACAGGTTACTAGAAGCGATTTGACTACCGTTGACTTTGTACTGGCCAGTGGTATTAATGTTGCCAGCAGCGTCGATACTAGCCAGAGTCGTGCCAGAGGCGTTCTTGGCTTGGAGCAGGTCGGCGGTTTGGCTGGTGGCGCCTTGCAAAGTAGCTGCAACATAAGCGTTGTTGGCTGACTGAATACTCAGATTGGCCGTCTGAGTAGTCGTACTGTTTTGAATATAATTGCCGGAGCCAACCGACGAGGCGCAGACCGTTACCGTACAAACAGCCGTACCGTTAACATAAATGTTGGTGCTGGCATTGACCGTGCCATTAACGTCCAGCGTGTAGCCGGGGCTGGCCGTGCCAATGCCAACACGGTTATTGGTGGTGTCAGCCACAAACAGATTGCTAGTGCCAGCAGCGTTTTGGATTTGGAAGGCGGTTGTCGAGTTGGCCGACGGCTGGACCAACGACCGCGACCCAAGAGTGATCAAACTGCCAGTATCTGTAATGTTGGAGTCGGTTATACCGGAGCCATTTTGGAATTTAGCCACTTTGTTGGCCGTTCCGCCGGTAGTGGTCACGCCTCCACCGGTGCCAGCACAGTTACCATAAGTAGTACAAATAGTGTATGTTCCCGAGGGCGCCGCCATGTCAAAGTTGTACTGCAAGTTGGCTACGGGGGTTCCGGCAAAACCAACCGTAGTACTAAAGCCGCTGGCTGCGGCGGTCAAAGTAGAGGCCGCTGTGCCCTGCAAAGTAAACGACTGGCTGCTGTCGCCAATTGTTAAGGCCGCAGTTGGCGTTAAACTGTTGGTCACGATTCCGCCGCTAAACGTATTGACACCACTAAACGTCTGGCTAGCATTTAGCTTGGCTAGGTTACTGTCGTTGCTTAGGGCAGATGAGCTAATTTGGCTGCCGTTGACTTTGTACTGACCAGTGGTGTTTATGTTGCCAGCAGCATCAATGCTAGCTAGGGTTGTGCCGGTAGAGTTCTTGGCTTGAAGCAGGTCGGCGGTTTGGCTAGTGGCACCTTGCAGTACAGCTACTGTGCTGGCGGCGGCAGCAGATTTAATGTTAAAGTTAGCCGTTTGGCTAGCAGTGCCGTTTTGGATGTAGCTGCCAGAACCACCAGCAGCAGTACAGCCAGTGGAGGTACAAACAGTTGTGCCACCAACCTTAAGACTATTGCTAGCGTTGATGTCTCCGGTTACGTCCAGAGCGTAGGCGGGAGCAGCCGTGCCGATACCAATGCGAGTGTTGGTGGTGTCAGCCACGAAGAGGTTGCTAGTGCCAGCAGCGTTTTGGATTTGGAAGGCTGATGTAGAGTTGGTAGTATTTTGTTGTTTTACAGTGCCAGTGAAAGCATTGTTGCCAGTGAAGGTTTGGTTAGCATCCAGTTTAGCTAGATTAGAACTATCTGACAGGTTACTAGAAGCGATTTGACTACCGTTGACTTTGTACTGGCCAGTGGTATTAATGTTGCCAGCAGCGTCGATACTAGCCAGAGTCGTGCCAGAGGCGTTCTTGGCTTGGAGCAGGTCGGCGGTTTGGCTGGTGGCGCCTTGCAGCACGCCAGCCACGCTACTCGCCGCCGCACTTTGAATGTTAAAGTTAGCCGCTTGTTTGGTAGTGCCGTTCTGGATATAGTAGCCAGAGCCACTGCTAATAGTACAGCCAGTGGAGGTACAAACAGTAGTACCACCAACCTTAAGGCTAGTGCTAGCGTTAACATCTCCGGTAACGTCTAGGGCATAGGCGGGAGTATTGTTGCCAACGCCAAGCCTAAGATTGGTGGTGTCAACTACTAGTGCTGTGCCGGTACCAGCAGCGTTTTGGATCTGGAATGCCGAGGTAGAGTTGGTAGCGTTTTGTTGTTTTACAGTACCAGTAAAAGTGTTGTTGCCGGTGTAGGTTTCGTTACCGTTCAGTTTAGCCAAATTAGAGTTATTACTAAGATTAGCGCTGGATATTTGGCTGCCATTAACTCGGTACTGGCCAGTGGTGTTGATGTTGCCAGCGGCGTCGATACTGGCCATAACCGTACCCGTAGAATTTTTAGCCTCTAAGATGTCGGCGGTTTGGCCAGCCGCACCTTGGAGCACGGCCACCGTGCTGCCAGCAGCGGCCGACTGAATATTTAAGTTGGCATTAGACTGCACGCCTGTGCCATTCTGAATATAATAGCTAGATCCGCTCGCCACGGCACAGCCGCTAGAGGTACAAACAGTGTTGCCGCCCACCTTAAGGGCGGTACTGGAATTTATGTCGCCCGCCACATCTAGGGCGTAAGCCGGTGCAGCCGTGCCAATGCCAATGCGAGTGTTGGTAGTGTCGGCCACAAACAGGTTGCTAGTGCCAGTGGCATTTTGGATTTGGAAGGCTGATGTGGAATTAGCGCTGTTTTGGTACTTAGTATTTCCAGAATATGTATTGTTGCCAGTAAAGGTTTGGCTAGCATTTAACCTGGCGACATTGCTGCTCAACCGAGCATCAGCCAAGGTGCCAGCAGAAATGTTGCTAGCATTTAGATTGGTTAAATTAGAGCCATCGGCCACCGGCAGCTTGTTCGAACCATCTAGCTGAACCAGCTGATTGGCGCCATTAAAATTGTTACCTTGCAAGGTGACCGTGGAAGCATCCATGCTAAGCGTCACGTCGCCAGACGTCCCGCCACCCGTTAAGCCCGTGCCGGCGATAACCGCTGTTATATCGCCCCCGGTGCTTGAGTTAGAAATGGTAATGGTTTTGGTAGCAGAATCGTTCAGTATATCTATGCCAAAGCCACCAACTACATTGACATTCCCGCCCGAATTAGACGTAATATTATTAATTGACCCCAGTACGTTACCCTGAATAGCCGCAACCGGAATGTTCTGGCCTAGCCGCGTAACACTTGGATCAAGCCGATCATTGCTAAGCGTACCGGAATTTATATTGTTGGCGTTTAGGCTAGTCAACGCCGAACCATTGCCCTGAAAATTGTTAGCGACAATCCGTCCAGACAAATTAATACTACCAACTTGCTGCGCTCCACCAGCCGGCGGCCCCAACAAAACTGGTCGCAGACGGTTAGCCAGGCTTTGAACCGCCTGGTTCGATAACGCTAAATCGCCATTTAGTAACAAACTGCCGTTAATAGACACTTTGTCGTCTAGCAAAGATTGGGCTGGTTTGTTAGCGGTATCGCCCAAAACAGGTGCAGAAGTTTGCTTATATGTGCCTAGTATATCGCCCGACTGAGTGCCACCCTGCTTGATACGGCGACCAAATAGCCACAAGCCAAGCAAAAAAAATAAAACTATCAGCAGCAACAGCGCGCCCAAAAATAGCCGATTTTTCCAAACCGGCGGTCGCCTAGGTATAAAGGCTTCGCTATCTGGAGTAGAAGTAAAAGAGCGCCCTGACTGATTGGGCGTGACCTGTAGACTTTCTAAACCGTAGTTATCGGTGCCTTTATCGGCCCCACTTTTTTTGATATCCATTTATTTTCCCAATGTTCGGCCAAGTTAGCTCTAGTTAGCTTACGCTTATTGTAGCTACAATACGCTTATGTAGCAAGCAGTTATCCACAGTTTAAACGGTGGTATCAACAAACAAATCGATAGCATTATCCGAAACTTTAATCAGCCCGCTGTCAATAGCAAATTGCTTAGAGCCGGTTGGGGTTTCTATATTTATACTGCAATCTAGCAGAATAGATATCAAATTTGCATGTCCGGGCAGTATATCAAAGGGTCCCAGCTTGTTTTTGGCCGAAACCGAAAAAGCCTGGCCTTCGTACAGCATACCCCTCATACTATGAGCCCGGACGGTCAATTCTGGCGTTGCGGTAAAATGCTTCACTTTGGTCTATCCTACTGCAAAATTGCTTCGAGACCTTTTAGTGTTTGCTCTCGGGTAAAATACTGGCCTTTTTTGCCAGTTAGATCTTCGGTTACAAACATATCCTGCGAGAAAAACTTGGTTATTTCCTGAGCATGCAAGAAGTCGGCACGATCCTCTGGCGATAATTCATTTTCGCCAACAATGGCCGTAATGGTTCGTAAATTGTAATATTTGCGCATAATTGCCTTAACTCTGCCCACTAGTCGATAGTGCCGCTCACCCAAAACCTCCGGAGTAATCAGTGTGCTAGTAGTAGCCAGCAAATCAACTGCCGGGAAGACACCTCGCTCAAAAATATCGCGCGACAGCACAATGGTCGAATCTAACTGCTGACTAATTTCAACCACGGCTGGGTCGCCTAAATCATCGGCCGGAATGTAAATAGACTGAATGCTCGTAATAGATCCCTTGCCGCTACTGACTAACGAGTCCTCAAAGCAATGCAGATCCGAAAACATGCTCGCCTGGTAACCACCCTCCGACGGGATACCACCACGCATAGCGGCCAGCTCATTGCGAGCCTGAACAAAACGAAAAATATTGTCTATGAAAAACAAAATATCTTTGCCTTCGTCGCTAAAACTACGCGCCACTGTCGCCGCAGAAGGGCCAACCATAGAACGCAGCGCAGCATTGTCGTTCATTTGACCCATATACATAACCGTGTTGTCGACTAGACCTCGTTTTTGCAGAGCATGAAATAACTCGTGACCTTCGCGGATACGCTCACCAATACCAACAAAAAAGTTGAGTGCGGTTTTTTTGTCGGCTACGTTGTGGATCATTTCGGTTGTCAGAACAGTCTTGCCAACACCGGCACCACCAATAATGCCTATTCGGCGGCCTTTTACAAAAGGTGCCAAAAAATCGATCACCTTAATACCAGTCTCTAAAACTTCTGGCTTATGCAGTTTGCGCAGCTTTTGCTGAATTGGCGCATTGTATGGCACTAAGTCGGTTTTTTTAAGTGTGGCTTGGCCATCCATAACTTCACCAAGCGCATTAAAAACTCGCCCCAGAACCGGCTTGCCAGCAGGCAGGCCTAGGCTGATGCCCTGACCAGAAATTTTGTCTCCACGGCAGATGCTGTTACTGCCGCGGATATTCAGGCATTCGGCTTCGGTATCATTGACCGATTCCACAAAAAGTACTACGCCCGGTTTTTCGTTGATGGTAAGCATTTCGCCAACGGCTGGTTGACGCCCAGACAGCCGAACAGTCACCACTAGGCCATTTACGGCTATGACAAATCCAAGTTGATTAGCATTGATGGCTTTGGTGGTGCTCATGCTGCGGCTCCTTTTGTGGCCATAGTTGCGGCCATAATTTGGCGAGTCATTTCATCGCGTTTAGACCTTTTAGCGCTCAGATAACGCAAGAACGTGCGCTTTGTGGCCTCCTCGGCTCGCTGATTAGCCAGTGTCATGGTCGTAAATCTACCAGCCAGTTGAGCAAGACGCGACTCCTGAAGCAAATGATCAATCGAGGTGTTGAGCATAACACGCTCCATGGCCCTAACCACCTCGCCAATTGACGGCTCAAACAAAAAGTTTTCTGGCGAGATTATCTCTACATCTCCCCTATCGAGCATGTCTCGTTCTTCTTGGCTTAGTTCTAGCGCGTTAAGCAGTAGCTGTAACTTTGCGCCGTGCTGAACTGTTAGCGACACATAAGACTGGTAAAAAGCAGTTGCAAAGTTATAGTTAGCAATTGCCTCCACTATGGGCTGAACCGTAAAGGCGCCAGCCGTATCGGGCGTCTCAAAAGCTCGCACTGGTTTTATGCCAGCCTGCCTAAGCAGCTGCGCCCCATGCGAGCCAATCACCAGCACGTCGTGCTCATCCTGTTTGTAAACTCGCATCATTTCTTCAAAGTTTTGCTGGTCCAGTTGTCCCGACAGCCCCGCCGGCGAAGCAATAAAAATCAATAGATCTTTGCGATTTACTCGGTCATGCAAACCGTGCGGTACATCAACCCGAAGCTGACTATAAATTTGCCACAAATCATTAAAAAACACTTTTGCGCTCAAAACTCGCTGACGCACAGCTTTAATTTTTATACTAGCAGTGTGTTCGAATACCTCTGTTAAAGTACTGATATCGCGGATAGTTTGTAGCTCGCGTTTTAAAACCCGCGGATCATTAAACATTATTTTTTACCTCGTTGCATTTTTATTAATTCGTTAGCCATATCTTCGTGAGTCTGAGTGGCCAAGGCCGCATCCATAGTTGCCCGCACCCGCCTCTTAATTTCGGGTATATCCAGCGAAGACTCGCCAGCCAAAAAGGCCGTTTTGAGTATGATTTGCTGTTCAGCCAGCGAGAAAAATTCGTTCGGTTCCTGGTTAAACATCTGCTGCAAACGCTCGCCCAAACGCAGCGCTTCACGGTAATGCTCGGGTAGCTCTTGGCCGAAGTGCGAAAATTGGCTGGCTTGTCGGTAGTCGGCCAAAGCCTTAAAAATATCCTGGGCCATCTGTTTTTGCAGCATCTGCTGAGCCCGCCCACCAACACGCGATACCGATATACCCGTATTAATCGGCGGCGCAGCTCCACGCTGCATTTCTTCGGTATCGAACACCAATTGCCCGTCAGTAATCGATATAATACTAGTAGACAAAAAGCTAGTTATATCGTTGTTGGCAATAGTTATAATAGGTAAAGCCGTCAGGGTTCGCTGATTGGACGCTAGCCTTCCGGCTCGTTCCAAAAGTGACGAATGCCGATAGAACATGTCTCCTGGGTAAGACTCTCGGCCCGGCGAAGCACCTTCCAGCAATGACATTTCTCGGTAAATTTTGGCATGGTTGGTTAGATCATCGTAAATTATTACCACGTCTTCTCCATGCTGCCAAAAATACTCGGCCACCGAACAACCGCTGTACGGTGCCAGATAGGCCATTGGCAAAGCTGCAAAACTATCTGCCACTACTAGAACCACTTTGTCCATAGTGCCAGCCCTAGTCAAAATACCAATTAGTCGTTCAACATCGGTACGGCGCTTGGCAATCAGCACAAACACAACTGTTCGGCCAAATTTTGCCTGATGAATTGCCAACTGAGCAGCAAAGGTTGTTTTACCCGACTTAGGGTCCCCCATTAGCGCAATACGCTGACCCATTACAATTGGAAATAGCGTATCGATAATAGTCACACCAGTTTCCAGCTGCTGGTCTAATAGCAGGCGCTGGTCAAACCGCGGAGCCTCGCCAAAAATCTGCTGACTAGACTTAGCAACAATCTCCGGGCCATCATCTAGGGGCCTTAGCAGCGGGTCTACAACTCTGCCCTTTAACTTAGTACTAGGATGAATAGTCATATCATCAGATTGTATGACCGCCTGCTGACCAACAGTTATGGTGTCATCGTCGGATGATAGCAAGTAAACAATTGTTTCGTCACCACTAAATGAGCGGACCATGCCTATGGCGCCGTTATCAAACAAAACTCGAGCTCTTACCTGAGCATTGCCCAAACCAACTACTGTTATCAAAAAACTTTTTACTAGCCGAACTTCGCCGACTTGGTTGTTCTGTTTGGCCAAAGTCTTAAATAACTGACTCATGCCGCCACCATTGCCGCAATACGCTGCCGCCCACTAGAGCTATTGCCGTCTATAGTATAGTCAAGCCGTTTAGTTGGGGTTTGTATGATGGCTCCGCCAATGACGCTACTATCGGTTATAAAGCTTACTAAAATTTGGTTGTTGCCGATATTACGATCCACCCATTGCAAAATTGATTGCTGGGATTCAACTGTTAAGGGCGTTGCTGTTGTTATTTTTAGATAACTGCGATGGCGTGTGGTTTGCGACAAGCATCGGCTCAGTTCTGTTAAATTAGTTTTAGCGCTAGATGCTAGACCGTTGGCGCTTAGCAGTTGCAACATTTCATCGCTAACAGGTGTATCGCTATCTACTATGCCCGCCAGCCTCTCGTCGATTTCTAACAACAAGCGACTGCATGTCTCCCGACTAGCTAGCTGCCAAGGCAGATTGCAGTCAGCTCTAGACTCACTCTTTTTCACTGTGCTAGCTCCTGTAGTAGCGTCTGTTTGTTTTCTTCGAGCTTACTTAGTATAAACTCCTGTTGATCACCAATTTCTAGCCCGGCTACACTGGCGTGCAAATATTCTACCAAAAGATCAGCCAATTGATCCCTGGCCAATGTTTGCGCCCGCGCCACCAAAACCTGCCGCTGCTGGTCCAACGCCGTTTTGTAATCGCGCTCTATGCCGTTTAAGGAATTTTGGGCGTTGCTAACACCGGCTTGCAAACTAGCAATATCCTCTTTGAGCAATGCCTGTATTTCTTGAGTATATTTCTGCAAAGACTGTTCTATTAAACTGCGGTTCGATTCGGTCGATGTTTTAAGCGACGAAGCCGCTTCTTTGTTGACTGCCTCGATAAATCGTTTGGTCTCGGTGTCGATAGGCTTAAGTGCAGTAGTGAATTTATCTTGCATTTGTTGTTCTAGCTCGCGGCGCAAACCAGCTACAAACTCTGGTTTAAGGATGGCTGCCTCCAACTGCCGCTTGTAGTCGGCTTCTAACTTGGACTTATGCGAACGCACAGACAACCACACAACAAGCAAACCAGAGTTAAGCAGTAACAGTGCCACCAAAACCAACATTTCAAAATACATTTACCTTACCCTCCTAAAATTGCATAAACTGCTAATGCAGTACCTATCCATAACATAATAGCAAGCCCAACCATAAGCACCAAGCTGCGGCGGATAATACCCTTGGACAGCGGATTGCGACCAATAGAATGAATACTAGACGATACTGAGCTATACAAAATAATACTTGACGCAATGAGCGCAAAAAGCACCATAACCACTACTGCTGTAGCCTGAATATTAGACACCGGTCGGCCAGCCATGTTGCCAACCACACCCCGCAGACCGTTCAATATAGCACTGTTTTGAGTACCGCTTGGCACCCAATCTTGGACATTTATTTGAGCCTGAATCAGGCCTACTTTGGTGGTCTTTTTTTGGCCATCATTGGACATCAGTTCAACATCTTGAATATTGTTTGCTTTGGTGCTATCAAAATTTTGCCGCGCAAAACCAATAATCTTACCGGCAGTGCTCGCTCTCATGGCCACTCCGCTAACTGGCGACACCGTCAGCGGGTCATCGGCATTAATAACACCATTTACATCCGAAACATAGAGCGGCGCTTCGCCCGTTGTTGCAACTTGTACCTTATTTTGGCCTTCAGCAAAATTTACAACAGTCTGTGTAGGATTTACAACAACTCCCAACAGACGGCCTCGATTGTCTACGGTACTATGCTCAACATTTTGGCTACTACCCTGACCAAGGCTGACCAAAGAGCCGTCCTTAAGCTTTTCGGTGGCAACATAGCCCTGAGATGTTTGCTGACGAGCTAGCGCCACTGGCGACAAAGCAAAAATAAAAGCTGTGGCGACTACTGCATATAACCATAGACGCTTAGTTAAAAATTTCATTTGCTTTTTTGCACGCCCTTCTTCTATCTGAAAACATGATGCTTATGCTCATAAATATACCATAATTGTTGCCGACTAATAAAGGAAACGGCGCACCTTTTTTTAACTTACTTTGGTTGCATTAGTCGGCCTCGTCGGGTAAACTAAACTCTGACCATTAGGGGTTTTGTAAACAAAATAAGACACAATAAGAGAGGGGATTTTATAACTATGGATCAAGCTAATATTCGTACCAATCGAAGGCGCAATGCCCTAACCGCTGCCTCTGGGCGAACCATCCTAATAATGCTACTTATAGCTGCCCTGCTGGGGTTGGCCGTTACGCGATATTTCATGCAGCGCCAAAGCAGCTTTGCCAGCGCCGTTCAGGCAGACAGATACCAGGCTGTATTCCTAACAAACGGCCAGGTTTATTTTGGCAAAATCAATGCCATTACCGGCAATGGCTACAAGCTGAGCGACATCTATTATTTGCAAGTTCAACAAAGCGTACAACCCGACACCAACAAAAACCAAGCTCAAAATCAGAACCAAAATCAACCGCAAAGTTTGTCTTTGGCCAAGCTAGGCAACGAACTTCATGGCCCCGAAAATGCTATGTATATAGAAAGCAAACAAGTTCTATTCTGGGAAAATCTCAAGGACGATTCTCAGGTTGTTAAGGCCATCAAGAACCCGGCTCAAAAACAGTAGTTTGGTCGTTTGTTAGTACTTGTTGAAGGCGTCTTCTAGCGCTGGCCAGATAGAGCCCGATCGGTTGTATGGAACCGCATCCTGGTAGTAATACCACCAGAAGTAGCCACCAACATAGCGTGGGCCTAGAGCGCTTTTAAGGCTGTTGTGCATACCGTAATATCGGCTAATTAGCTGTTGCTTTTCGGCCAATGTTGGGTCGGCAGGCAGACCATCGGCTTTGCCCTGGGCTCCAACCTCGCCCATGCCAATCTTGGCATTTGGGAAAATCGTCTTTAGCTTGCTAAAAATGTCGATAAACTGCTGATCGGTAGGCTTGGCGCGCGGCGAACAAGCCGTTTCATAGAAACTAAGTAGCGCGTAATCGACGCCGTTTCTAACCTCGGCAGGCATCTGCTGCGCAAAACTTTCGGTCGCCTCCCAGGGGTAAGAATAGCAATTGCTGCTGGGCCAATAGTTCAGCGTCACCGCCGACTTTAAGTTAAGTGAGGCGTTTTCTTTCTCGACAACATCGTAGGCCGCCTGAACCTTGGCGTTAATATCAGCCGGCGTGCCCACCCATTCACCGTTGAGCTCGTTGCCGATTTCGTAAATATCGATGTTGTTTTTGAACTGGTTAACAAAGCTGCGAGTCCTGGTTCGGTAGTTATCGACCGATGTGTTTTTGAGCGCAGTCGAGTCCAAAATTTCGCCCATTACGTAACTAGTGTTCCTAAGATTACTGATGGCCGATGTGTAGTCGGCAGGATTTGTCCCCTGTTGAAAAACGATGCGTGTCGTTGGCCGCTTGGCGTGCCTGGTTAGAGAATCGCTGAGTGAAGTCAAATTTCCTACCGACTCGGTGGTAACACCGTACAAGGTGTCGGGCAGCGCGCGGCCCGGAGCGGTGTTAAATGTCGTTGGCGATGGAGTTGGAGTAGGCGTTGGTGCTGGTCTAGAAGTTGGGGTCGGGGGGGGAGTTAGCGCAGGAGTAGCGTCAGGAATCGACACGTCAACATCGTCGAATCGCACATCGGCATCCTCGGTGTAAAAGCCGATCCGGCCGCCCGAGTATGGGCGCTCTGTATCCTTAAATGTGGTCAATAAAGCGCCATTAACATAAACCTTCATGGTGTTATCGACGAGTTGGTCAACCTTAAACTTTTTCCATGTGTTCAAACCATACTTTTGCACATCAGACGTAGCTAAAAACCGCTGCCCACCAGGATAGGCCGGATCACGCTTGCCTAGCTCCCAGCCGTTGGCCTTGGGTATAAAATAATAAAAATGTTCGTTGTCGGTATAGTTCCAAACAAACCACGACGTCTCCCAAGCGTTTGGCGCTGAATTTTGGCGCAACTGTTTATTGGTATAAGTTTTGGCGCTAAAGCTAAACGGCTGAGTAAAGCTGGGGCCAACAACCAGCGCCGATGCCGTATCGTTATCACTAGTTGCAGCTCTGGGTGCCAAATTTAGCCAGCGATTGGTAGATGAACGCTTAATATTAACACAACCATAACTAGAAAAAACCGTCTGCCACTTATTGAATGTTTTGCCATCGGAGTAGCCAGGGCAAGAGTTGGCAGCATAGCTGTTGAAATTGTCCGAAAATATTGATGTGGCGGCAAAACTTTTCACAAGCAAGCCGACCCCAATAACCGCAAACAATACCGGAAAAATTATTTTTGGTTTTAAATATTTTTGAGCAAAGTTTTCATTTTTTGTATTTATTTTTTTCATTGTGATTGTTTTATTTTTATGATTGTTTTTATTTTTAATAATATCCTATCCTGAACCTAACATAAGTTCACGGATTAAGTCAAGAATATCGCTGATTTCCAAAAAAATCAGTCAGCTAAATCTCGACACCATTAGGGCGCACTACTGTTTGCCTAACCAAAAGCTGCTATGCTTTTGGTGCGTTTTTGTACAAAATTAGACCATACACCAAAGCCGTGGCCGTGGTTTCCATAGCAATTCGCAACCAAGTCGTTTTGCCAATAAATTTAATCGCAAAACCACTAATTACCATTAGTGCCGTCAGCACCACAGCCAGCCAATAATATGACGAGGACTTAATCTTATAAGTGCCAAAAGCAGCCGACAAGCTTACCAAACCAATCGCACCGTGGATAATAGGAATACTCATTTCATTACTATACCACTACTAATGGCGCCATAGCAAACCAACAAAACAAGTCTGAATGTGCTATATTTATCTTATAAACATAAACGCTAAGCAATTATTAAGGAATTTTATGGACGAGCAAACAAGGCCGGCAGACACCAACAACCCCAGCGGCATAAATAGCCAGCCAGGCAATACAAACACTGCAGGCACTGGTTTTGGCACAGAGCCCAGCCCAGCTGGACCAACCATGCAGCAGCCAGGCGCACCGCTTAATAGCCAAGTCGTGCCACCGGCAACAGTTAAAAAATCAAAAGCGCCGCTATTTATTGGCATTGCCGTGGCCTGTTTGCTGGCAATCATTGGCTTTATCGTGCTTACGGCTTTGCCCGGTCTTCAGGCCAATGGAGCGTCACGAACCTTCATGAACGCAGCCGCTGCCGGCGACACCAACACGCTTAATAAACTGAACGAATCCTCGACCGAAGAAGACAAATCATTCATGAAAGATGTGGCCGACAACCTCAAAGGCAACTTCCAGCAAAAAGATTCGACCTTAAAAGACAGTAAATACTACTATTTGTATACCCTAAGTGGTGCCAAATCCAAGTTTGCCCGCACAATAGTCGAAAAAAAGGACGGCAAATACAGAGTCACCAACATAGTTTATAGCCAAAACGAGCTAGCTTTAGTGCCCGGCGCTGGCGCCAGCACCGATACCAAAACAACCCCGCAGCCCCAATCAGCCCCATCAGTGGCCAGCACGCCGGCCGGCAACTGCGTGGCTCAGGCCGACACCAGCTCCCAAAGTTTAGGTTTTTCGGACAGTAAAAACTTAAGCGGCTACAAAGTATACGACCATCAGACATTCTTTTTTGAGCCAGACAGCACCAAGGACTCGTACCCCAGTCAAACAGCAGATATAACCGCCAAGTACTCCAGGTTTGCCAAAAATTTTGCTAGCAAAGATTTTAAAATCACAATATCTGGCAAAGCCCGAGACGTCACACCAACAGCCAGCGGCTACAAACTGTCGGTAGCCCGCGCCAAGTTAATTTACGATCAGCTACTAGCCCAAGGCACCCCAGCAGCCAAAATTGATCTACAAGCACCAAGGCCCAGCGGAGCCGATTCCGACACCGGCGCCGACCGCAATGTCTACATGGAACTCATCAGCACCGGCACCTGCAGCGGCTAAAAATTAATAGCCAGCCACGGGATGGGAATAAGCCCAAAATACTTTAGTATTTTGGGCTTGCGAACTTCAGCAGTGCTCGCAGCAAGCTCCTGCGCGCTGCCTTGTTCTTCGAACCGGAGTTCGCTTTGGTTTCGCCAGAGCGAAACCTACCAAATTAAGATACCCACCTATGGTGGGTATCTTAATTTGGTGAGCTCTAGGGGATTATACTGGAAACATCTTGCGTCTTCTATAGAGGAAATGGACAGGTTGCTTGAGGATGCTGGTTTACGCATCGAGGACTGCTATACTAACAGGGGAAATTTTGAACCGTAAGTATATCGTGGAGCATACATGAGTGGATATGAGTTGAACGACAAAGATATAGAAACCGTGCTGGAGAGCCTCCAGCGCGTACAGCCTGATGCAACCCGTGAGGATGCAATCAACCTGCTACTCAAGACCAAAATGGAAGTCCGTGAGCTAGCTCAAACCGACCCCGACCAGCTGGAAAATATGCTGGAAAATCTACACAAAGAAACTGAAGAATAGCCTAAAACGGCAGTACATCTTTTGACGATACGCCAATGGCACGCACGATCTTACCAAGCATTCTTAGTGATGGCACAGCCTCGCCACGTTCTATCTTGGCGTAATAAACTTCGCTTGTGCCAATCTTTTCGGCAACTTCACGCTGGCTCATGTCAACAATTCTACGCGCCTTGCGGAGTGTCGTTTTCAGCGAAGCTTTAATTTCCTTATCAATCATTGTCTAATATTATACTCCAGAGGCGGCCTTTGTCATAGGTAGCAAGTCAATATGCACTTCATTGTCTTTTGAGGTTAGACGGAGCAGATTATCGATAATCAGCCGCTTTTCGGCAAAACCAGACTGCATATATAGTTTTCTCATCGCATACCTGGATTTTTTGCGCGTTGTTATGTCCTCAATATTTTTTACATGTAGCTCTAGCTCGCTGAGCCTTGCCTCGACTCTATCTACCCTTAGCTTGATGCGCTCAGCTTTTTGCACGTAGACAGATTGGTCAATTAGCCCCGTAAGCTTATCGTCATACAAGGCTGTATCCATCATCTTGAGCCGCCTTAGTTGAGCAGTGAGTAGCCTCTCCATTTTGGTCACATCAGTACCCGAGAATGGATTCCTGTACTCGAGTAACGTTGTCTTTACAGATTCAAACAGTACACCGTCTTTGTCGTCAATTTTGCCCAGCCTATCTATGATGATTTCTTCGACCCGATCTTCTCTCATGAAGCCTTTTTTGCATGCCTCACTTCTGCGCTGGCAGGAGCCGTAGTGGCGTCCTTTTTGCCTCTGCCAAGTCACTAAAGCACCGCATGTTGAACATCTTATAAACCCCTTGAACAAGAACTTTAAGTCACTAGATTTAATGCCGTTTCTTCTATTCATCTTTTTCTGCACCCTGCTGAAAAGAGCTTTATCTATCAGTGGCTCGTGAGCACCCGGATACTCATTGCCGTTGAATTGTATTGTCCCCACATAAAACTTATTGGTAAGTATTTTGTGTACGGCACTTTTGGAGTGCGGATTACCCTTGCCAGTTGTTAAGCCGCACCTCCTTAATTCTTCTGCAACAGTTCGTACGCAACCCTCGGGCAACAGAAAATACTTAAAGGCCCTCTCGACCATAAACGCTGTGTCTTCATCTATAACGTGAATCTTCCTACCATTCTCTGTGATAGTTTTATAGCCAGGCGGAGGCACTGCTGGCATCCATCCTTGCGCCAGCTTTTCATCCCAGCCTTTCATGACTTCTTCTCTGAGATTATCAGTGTATTTCTTGGCGATGGCTAAGAATATGTTCCACATTAGCTTCGTGTCAGACTTGGCGTGTTTATGGATGATCAGGCTCTCCTTGACCATATGTAGCCGCCGATTCTCGTCCTGTTCCAGCCAGTCATCTACCACGACAGCGTCTTTGAAGTTACGTGTTAGGCGGTCAGTTTTCTCCACTACAAGGTGGTTTATGCCCCTGCGGTTAATCTCGGCCAGCATCTCTCTGAATATGTTCCTCTGCTCATTTTTAGAGGCTGTTTCGGATATACGAAACTCTTTGATTATGTCTAGTTTGTTTCTCGCACAGTAAGCACGTATCAGTTTGGTCTGGGCGTCCAACGAATAACCGTCTTCCTGGGCTTTACTGGATACTCTCGCAAGTATCACTGCATTGGTGTTAATTTTTGCCATAAAAACTCCTTGTTACCTCAAGAAAAGTATAGGAGATTTCCGGGCCTCATATTGCTCATGCTCGTAATTGTTACAGGGGTGGCATAAAATGAGACTAGAGGACAAAAATGTACGGCATATTTTCTACCTCACTATTCACTAGAATATTCGGTGATACGACCACCGAGGTTATCGTGAATGCGGTAGTGATATCTATTCTGGCGTATATTTTGTACAAATACGTACTGATACCAACCTACTCTTTGCTCCAAGACATTCTGGCATTATTCAAAGGGCGTGAGCTAGTCTGCATAGAAATAACGCCGCCTCATAAGAATCAGGTCGATCCCGAGCATACCCAGAACTTTATGCGCGTATTACAGCGCATATACGCAAAAGAGCGTCTATCGCTAGAGATAACCAGCAACAAGTCTAAAGGTGTCAGGTATCTGATAATTGCCGAAAAGCACTCGGCTAAGGGCATCAAGAAACAAATCAGTTCATATATGCCCGAGGTTAGGATATCTACCACAGAGGTTCCGCAGATAAACACCAACTCACGAGTCTACACATTCAAGCTTAGGCAGCACTTTGCATATCCGCTCAAGACTTACACTGACGCTGCCAAAACCGACCCCATAGGCTTTATCGCCAGCACCTTCACTCGGCTTGGCGGTAAGGACAATGTGTCGCTCCAGCTTGTAGTGAGGCCGTTTGGCTCAAGGGGTGTTGGTCGCCTGTATAACAGGCTTCTCAAAGATGGTCGCACCCACGTAGGAGGCGGCATTAAGTATTATCTGCTGGCGTATGCATGGGTGTGGTTGCCTGGTGCAATTATTGGTATTTTGGCAAAGAACTGGGCTCTAGGACTTATATCAGCGCTGGTTATTGGAGCGATTGGCTATTTTAGCAATAACGAACCGCCAGCACCTTTGACTCAGGCAGAAGAGAAGCTATACGAAGAGATTATCCAGAAGCTTGACCAGCCACTGGCTAAGGTAGACATGCGCTTGAGCATAAATGCCCGAGATAGCCAGGAAATAGTCGATGACTTTGTCGGATCACTTAAGGTCCTAGACAGGCCTGGTTTTCAGTCAATTATCTTGTTCAACCCGTTTGGTGGTAATGGTTGGCAAAACTACAAAAACAAACTGTTCAATAGTCGCCTGTCAGCAATCATTAACAAAAACTCCCTGATACTTAGTGCCGCGGAGTTGGGCAGTCTATACCATTTTCCGCACGGTGTTATGAAGGTAGAGGGTATGGTGCGCTCGCACAACAAGACGCTAGCGGCTCCTATGAGCCTGAGGAGCAATCAAAACTTTGATGTAATCATTGGGGTAAACAAACATCACGAAGAAGAAACACCCATTGGGCTAACTGCGGCAGAGCGAGAACGGCACATGTACATAGTCGGTGGCACCGGCAGCGGCAAGACCACTATGCTCAAATACCAGATTGTACAGGATATACGTGCTGGCAAAGGCGTGGCTATTATTGATCCACACGGTGATCTGGCAGAAGAATTGCTCGAGTATGTTCCAAAAGAGCGCGAAAAAGATTTAATCTACCTCAACCCCGACGACCTAGACCACCCCATTGGTGTGAACCTACTGGAGTTACCAGAGGGCTTGAGCGGCAACGACCTACTGCGCGAGAAAGATAGGGTTACGGAGTCGGTTATATCTGTTATGCGCAAAGTGTTTTCAGATGATGACACCGGCGGTCACAGGATAGAGTACATACTGCGCAACACCATACATACGGCATTCACTACTGATAATCCTACACTGTTTACTATTTTCCGGTTACTAAACGACGGCAAGTATGCCAAGAAGGTCATCAAAGATCTCAAGAATGAAGACCTCAAGGCATTTTGGAAGAACGAGCTGGGCAAGGCTGGTAGTATGCAGAAGGTAAAGATGGCGGCTGGTATCACGGCCAAAATAGGTCGATTCCTGTTCTCAGCCAGTGCACGCACTATGTTAGAGAAAGAAAAATCAGACATAGACTTCAGCGAGGTGTTGGACGGCAAGATACTGGTGTGCAACTTTTCTAAAGGACGCCTGGGAGAGGACACATCGTCATTATTTGGAACGACCATACTAGCCAAGCTCCAGCTAGCGGCATTGAAGCGTTCAGAACAAAAACAGACTACGCGCAAGCCGTTCCACCTGTACGTAGATGAGTTCCAGAACTTTGCGACGGTTTCGTTTACTCAGATGCTCAGCGAGGCCAGAAAATATAAGGTTTACGTCACCATGGCAGAACAAAGCACCCAGCAACAGGATAATCAAAAGTTGATTGATATCATCCTAGCTAATGTAGGGACAATTGTTACCTTTAGGACTGGTAGTCCTAAGGACGAGGAGTTGCTGCTACCATTGTTTGAGCCGTACATAGAAAAGGGCGAGATTAGCAACCTGCCTGCCTACAACTTCTACTGCCGTATCTCTGGCACCAAAATTAGCGAACCAACGAGTGGTGAGACGTTAGTTCTCTGAGCTACCCTTGTTTTTGGTTCATCAAACCTCGCCGGAACTAGATGATAAGATGACTTTTCTGTATAAACTTATGGAAAACTTTAGGCAATAAACCTCTCTTTGTTATGGTATTCAAGGAACTTGATGTCTGGTAAGAATCTTGATGGAAGAATAATTGGTTGATTATCGTACCTGCCAAAGTATTCTTTAATAAATTCATCTTTCTGTTTAAGGAGTGCGGAGGATATATGTACTCTATAGTCTGGAGTTACCGTAAGAAGCCCAGACTCAAATGCCCTGTCGTGAAGTGCGTTAATTGCCAAACCGTTTCGCGGATTTAATCTGTTTTTTTCATCAATGCCCCACGGTCGTATATGCCCAGCCACTAACAGCTCAGGCTTGTTAATACCGGTGATACAGCATGTATTGTTGTAGGCGGCTAGAATTGAACTTCTGAAGAGTGATTGGTTGACCCTAGTCTTAACAATTCGTTCTCTATCAATTCCTTCTTTCGGCAATTCTTCCTCCGAGATGTGATTCAGCTCCTCAACAGTAGTGTGTCTATGTTTAGCGAGAAGTTCTTCGCTTTCGAAAGGAAGGGATTCCCAGTTATCGAAGAATTCATGCCATACCTGGACATCAAGCTTGCTTGCGTTTTTCATACCGCTGAAACCACGAGCCTTGATACTGGGGTCAAGGCTGGCAAAATTAACTAACTTGAGCGCAATTGAATTGGTTGTTCTGTTGAGGAGGCTAGCAAGTTCGACAACTTCCGGATTAAGCTTATGTAGTCTCCCAAAGGGTAGTTTTAGATATAGGTTTACTACCAGAATCAGTTCTTCACGCGTCCAAGCCCGTTGCCCTTGCTTCATAGCCCAATTTTATAACTATTTACGGCTATTAAAAATTGGTAGAGCTTATGTTCCATGAGAGCCGCTACTAATGCTAGAATGGTTTAAGACCTAAACACATATGACACAGGACGACGACCAAAAGCTGACCTTTATAGATCTATTCGCCGGCATAGGCGGTATTAGACTGGGATTTGAACAGGCTGGTTTTAACTGTGTGTACACAAACGAAGTGGATAGTTCTGCTGTCGCTACTTACCGCCGCAACCACGGCAATGAAATAGATACACGCGACATAAGGCAGGTAAAAGCCAGCGAGATACCTTCGCACGACATACTATGTGCTGGGTTTCCTTGTCAGCCATTCTCAAGGGCTGGGGTGTCGGCACGCTCAGGACTTGGAAGAAAACATGGTTTCCAGGATGAAAAACAGGGCAACCTATTCTACGAGATAGTTAGGATAGCTAAGTACCACAAACCAAAAGTTATATTTCTTGAAAATGTAGCCAACTTCGAACGGCATGACGGGGGTAGAAGTCTCGCCATAGTAAAAGACGAGCTAACAAAACTTGGATATTCGTTTAACTCACAGGTGTTTGATGCATCCCTAATGGTACCCCACAGAAGAAAAAGAATATTCATGGTAGCTATGCGTGATGATATTGTTTTCAAATTCCCTATGGTAAAGCAGAGAAAGCATAGGCTAAAAGATATCCTTGAAGATAAGCCTGACGAACAATACACGATTAGTGATCGACTTTGGGAGTCGCATAAAGCCCGCTCTGAACGTAATAGACTAAAAGGCAATGGATTTAGACATCATATTGTTGATATCAACGGTATTGCAAGTACACTCACGTCACGTTACGGTAAGGATGGTAGGGAGAACCTCATAGAGCAGAAGGGTAAAAATCCTCGCATGCTTACACCTAGGGAGTGCGCCAGGTTGATGGGCTTCCCTGAAACCTTCATCCTCCCAGATACTAAAACGCCTGCTTATAGGCAGTTCGGCAATTCTGTATGTGTGCCGCTAGTGAACGAAATGGCTAAAGCACTGATGACGCAGATTCCGCGAGTTCCTACAATTAGCGAGGAAGAATCATTCTCTCACTTTGCGCCACGTGTCATTCCAGAAAACAGCCCAGTATTGGGGTAAGTTAGGGTGCCAACGATAGTACCTCGGTCTAGATATCTGTTCAGCATCTCGCATGAGGTTTCGGGTAACATAGTGCATGCATGACATGCTGCAAGGTTCATACCTAGATAACCCTGACCATCGGACTCAATGCACAATGGATCTGATGCACACCATTCGGCTTGGTGTATGGCCTTTCTGAAAGTGTCATTAAATAAATCAGCTTTACCCTGACGCACGAGTCCACCAAGAGTACCGTCAGAGTCCCCCTCGGCTGTGTATATCAGAATTGCAGACATAGGTTTCACACTACTGTTACGTGGCGATGATGCGTATATTCGCTCTCTAAGTGCAGAACTCGAGTAGCCACACTCAAAACTAAGTTGTTTTATGAGCAAATGAGATAGTGTGTGTAGGGCAAGATACTCTGGAGTTAGGGTATCTAATACGCCAAAAGAGTCTGGGTGCTTGCTGCTCCTGTCTAGCATATCTTTTAGGCGTTTCTGCACTGGGGCTGTTGCAGCCCACGATTTTAACTCCTTTGTATCAAACTCCAAGAATATACCTTCCCCACGAACCTCATAGCCTGGATACCAACGAATCCTTCGGTTTTGTGATACTGGTACAGCATCAATCTTTTCTTCGTCTGGGATAGCTTGCCCCGTCTCATCGTGAGATGTAGGAGGTTTAATGCGCGAAAACCCAACCTGCACCCTGACCTCCCTCAGACGCTTAGCAAGAACCACGTTCTTTATCAGTGGTATCTTGTATCCCTCTGTCGGAACTTTCTCAATAAGAAAATCTTTTTCGTATTGTTTGTCTATCGTCACATTACCGGTAAACGCTTCATACTCTTCAAATCTATACTCTTCTTCAGGTATCGCCTTATCGTCTTGTTCTTCTGTATTGAGCATAGAACCAATTTCTGTCCGCACATCTTCAGTGGATTCGCCTATTTCCTGGGCAATTGCAGGTATCAAAGTATCTATCTCTATGCCTCCGCTTTGGGATTCATATACGCCCCATAAATCTGATGATACTATCTTCTTCCTCAACCCCTCAGAACTGTAGGGTGGGATGAGTATTGAACTACGGAGTATGGGGAAGTGTACGTTAGTGCCACCACGCTGTAGCGCAACCAGCTGCTCCCCACACTGCGAACTCCATTCCATAACCCAAGGTTTTGCGCCTCTACAAGAGGCTATGTTAGCCAACTTATCCTTATTAAATGAAGCTGCCATGCTTTGGCTCTTCCCACAGTCACATTTTATTAGGATACCGCCAAGCCCAACTGTGCTAGCTGTTTCGATGTATTTTAGAGATGGGTTGTTACATAAGGCATCACCATGAACCCACTGTTCATAAGGAAAATCGTCTATATGACCCCTACGACAGGCAACAACAAACCTGGAAGGTATGAGCTGTATCTTATCTATGTCACAGTAAGGTTGTACGTCAAAGTCTTTGTAGAAATTACCGGCAGCGGCTCTATCACGCCATACATTTATATCTCTAATGTAGTTACATTTGCGGCATCTCAAATATCTCGGGAATCTTACAGCTATAACACCCTCTGCCGACTCCTCTGTGCTAGGAGGCATATAAAAATGGCTGGCATTAAGTTTTGTTTCTAGCCGAGCATCGTGCAGGGGTATGCAACCTTTAGTATTCCATTTCTCAATTCCACATACCATCGCAGATGCATCGGGCAAGTCTACTATTGCGCCCACGCCAAATGTGGTTATGGTTTGACTACGTCTTAGAGTTGGTTTTTTGTCAGAGCTGTACGCCATTACGAGTGATCCAAAGTTACATAGCATTCAGAGTCAGTACTTCTCATCGACTGTAGTGTGGGGTACTCCCCAAGGCCTTTTTTGTCTTGCGCAGGTCGCATTAATGGAAGCTTATCCGTTGCAGATTTTACGTGCGATTGTGTTCCATAGGTTATACCGGCAGTCTCTCGCTTCAATTCGTCTATTCTGGCCAAAATCTTGTTAATCTCTTCATCCGTACTGTTTGCCTCCACAGAATCCACTATCCTGGTTCTATCAAGAATAAGCCCAACTACTTGTCTGACTTCCGGCGAATTTATATCTATACTCTCTAAGTCCTCACTATCATGTAGGCCGAGGTAATGTCTTATGAGTATGATAACTACCGCATGTAGTGCCTTGTCACGCACGGGTGCGGAGAATGGGGTAACGCTCGTAGGCTCAACAAATCTATAAAGAGACTGGTGATATCTCAAGAATTGCTCATAGTGTGATCGGTCACGGCTTTTCACTGGACTATACAGAGTAAGTACTAGCCCCGGGTTTTTACGACCGACACGACTAGACGCCTGTATGTACTCCGAGGTAGTTTTGGGTTGACCAAGAACTGTCATGATGCCAAAACGGTTTATGTCCACGCCGACCGATATCATATTCGTTGCCAGCAAAACATCCACAGCATCTTTACTTGGATAACTATTCTCAAGCATCCTAAGTATCTCTGGTATATTTTCGGCACTAATTCTGGATGTCAGTTCTTGAACGTTACGGTCACCATAGAATCTTGGTTTTTTGCCATAATACTTGGCCAGTGACTTCGAGTATTCCTTTACGTCGTCAAAGACTATGCTTTTTGATGAACCCAACTCCCTAATGCTGTTACAATAAACGACCTGCGTCCAGTACGTATCTTTCACTGCGTCATCTGTATCTAATATTTCTACCCCCTGAATAACGTCAGCCATGAGGCGTACCTGCATGGTAGTAGATGTTTTACCTGATGGCATTACACCGACGTATAAACGTCCCGGCGTGTTGTCGTCCACTGGGGCTTCTCTGGCAAAGAATGAGTCAGAGGCATCTATGCCAGGCGATGGAAACTGTGCAACGTCCCTTGCATATAGTGATTTGCATTGCTCCTGTGCCTTTCTAATAGTTGCCGTTGAAGCTATAATTTTTGGCTTAATGCTCTTGGCGGAACATAAGATATCTATAGCTGTTTCATAAAGCCCTACAACCGTACCCAGAGACCCAGATATAAGATGTAACTCATCCTGAATAATAAGCGAGGGGGATATATTCTGGTTACCATTATTCAGGGCGAATAGAGAGGATGCCTCCTTCTTCCACGGCAACATAGCAAACTTATCTACGGTTCCAAACAATAGAGTTGGCGGTCTGTTATAGATATCATCATCCACTACAATTATAGGAAGCCCGCCTTGTTTATCCGAAAAGGTGCAGTTACCATTGGGACACCACATATAGAATTGTTTAGGCCTACTCTTAATTTCGTAGCAAAAGATGCCTCTTCTATCAACCTTCGTCATGTGGGTGCCACACCACGGGCAATCAATAACTTGGAACGGATTTTCTGCCTGACTACCTCCCCTGTGGAGTTCGCCAACACGATATTTTGCATCCTCAAGCGTATTAGGAGTTGATGCGCTACCTAGCCAAAGCCCAACAGTTATGGGCTCGTCTCCGTATAGACTCGTAGACTTTCTGATATTTTCGCATGCACATATAAGTGTGCATGCTCGCTGAAACTGTTGTGACGTAAGCAGTCGGAGGGTATAGCGCATAATAACAGTGGTGCCTCCAGCTCTGTCTTTGTATTTGATACGCCTAAAAAATATGGTGAACGCAGTTAGCCCGAGATATGCCTCCGTCTTTCCGCCACCCGTAGGGAACCAAATTAAGTCTACTATGTCCCTCTCTGATGAATCGGTGTCTGACATGGAGACCAAATTCATGATGATGAATGCAATCTGAAATGGTCGCCATTCATCTTTCTCATTTCTATAGCTTTCTGGCATGGATACATTCTCATCAGCAAATGATTTTGTGTTTTGAAGTCGTGTATGACTTCTTTGCATTAACATCGCTTCATTTGCATGCTGAAATGCTCTAAACACATCGTCATTCTTAGACACAATCTCTATACCATTTAGCATTCTTGTCAGTGAGTCCTTGCACTTTTCTACGTGCTTGGCGGCTATATTCTGTAAATTGCTTGGCAGAGCTTTAGATTCTTGCTCAATCGCTTCAATCCACTCACTGTAGCTACTGGTGAGAAGCCGCAGGTTATCGATAATCTCGCCTCTCTCTTTATATGCATATGTCGCAATGGAAAGATCTGGTTTCTGGCTAGAACCCGCAAGGGTAAATTCCATTTGCGGGACAATATAGCTTGGCAGAGTTGTGGTATAAACTTCCACGGCATCATCTGACTCCGTATTGGTTTTCCAGTCCACGGAGATACCATGCCCCACACCATAGAGTTTCCTCTTATGGTATAAGAGATGAAGAGACTCCTCCTCGAAATCGTCAAACCATGATTCCTCAAAAGATTTGTCGTTTAAATCTTCAAACGGTCTGCCGTTATCTAACGTTAAGGCTAGATGTAGTTGGTAGTATGCCTTATCTGAGTCGCTTTGAGGTTTGGTTGTTTTCGAAGTGTTGACTACAGAGATAGTACAGATTTTCTTCTGTGATTTTGGTATATTTTTTACTGCCAGAACCAACTTTAGTGTTTCGCCCTCAATAATCTGTTCTTTTAAATCGCTATCTGGGCTGAGTTTTATATCTTGTTCGTGCTGAGTTCGAATCCACCCAGATTTACATAACTTAAAGGCTCTATAAATAACATCTTTGAACTGCTGATTGTCCTCGGCCATAGATAGCAGTGTGTCCCTGTCGTGCATTTCCATAGGTCGCTTTAAAGTAAGGTACCCGTCGCCTAAATCAAAGAAGCTCTGTACTGTAAGGTTTCCTTGATATGTTGCTTCAAAACCGGACACTTTGACCACCACATCACCGTAGTCTTTCGCAGTGATCTTCCTATACTTACCATAGCGAAGCTTTATATTTATCGTATTTACACCATTACTTACCGCGAAGCTAAGGCCGGTTGCCGATGGATAGAAGGAAGACGCCTGCTCAATGGCACCGACTTCCTCGTCGTCTTGTTCGCGCGTATCAAGAGAGCCGTCGTCTGGCACTTCTAGAGAAATCTGAGGGAAAATTATCCCCGTGGAGTACTTGGACGCTGGAGACTCGTCTATAAGTTCGGATTCTTCATAAGGACCCTGAAGATCTCTTCGCACAAAGTCCAGGATTTGGGTTCGGAACTCAATATAATCTTTTGTCTTAATATCGCTCATAGTTTACCGTCGGCTATAGTAAGTTTAGCAATTTTTGCTTTGTACTGCTTCTTCAGCTCTTTGTTCATGCACACGACAAGTAGGGCGCGTGCCCTCGTGAAGCCCACATAGTTTAGCAACCTGTACGCATCTCCTTCTAGCTCAGCCGTATCAGTAATGACAATGACCTTGCTTTCCAATCCTTTGAATGATGATATGGTGCAGTATCCTATATGCCCGTTAATCTTTATGGAACCGCTCCTTGTATCTATGAGATGAGTAGGTGCATCGATACGCAACCTGCCACTACCTGCTAAGGATGGGGTTCCACTTTTGTGCGACAGTATAGTAATATCGTCAGGCTCTACACCTTCTTTGAGCATGACATTTATCTTGTCGCTAAGTTGTCTGGCTTGGTCTTGCTGGTCTTCGTACCATATGTAATTAACGGGTACTCCTTCGATCCTAGTTGTAGCACCGGCTGATATACCGGTGATGAGTTCAGTCTGAATAGCGATAGGTTTGGTGTTTCTACAGTTTATCGTCAGCACATATGATGAAGCGAGGCTTTTTACATCGCCCAGCATCTTACTGTCAGCTTTTTGATATATGTCTTGGTTTTCTGGATCCATACACATAAGCCACTTACCATGATCAACACCACCGTCGACTAGACGATCCAGAACCTTTAGGTACTGCTCCGACAACACGTCCTGAGCCTCGTCTATGATGAGTTCTTCAAACTTCGGCAACTCCTTTATTTGTAATGCTAGATGGGGATAGATACGTTCATATAACTCACTCTGACTAGATACGCCAGTGTTTAAGCCACCTTCAAGATCGGCCTGTTTAATCAACTTATTTAGAAAACTATGCAGTGAATATACTTGCACTCCGCTACCAGGTTCACGCGAGAGTAAATCATTAACATAATCCGCTAGTAAGCGATTGAAACATAGGAATAGTGTAGGGATTCCTTTGATTTTATTTCGCCTAGCCTTCTCTACTGCCAACAGTGTCTTACCGGTTCCTGCAGCGCCAAAGAAAATGGTTCTTGGGTTGAGTTCCATTGCGTCCAAGCAAGTATATTGTTCTTCAGTGAGTCGTATAATAGAGTCCTCGGTTTCCTCTATAGTTTCAGAGAGTGGTCTAATGATCTCAAAGTCACCGCGTAGATAATTAACGACCTCACTGATCTCTCGGCGAGTTAACTGTCTCCTAGACCGCTGCTGTAACGTCCAATACTCACTCAATCGTTCTACATAGTCAGCAATATCTGACTGCATATCATTATGGTCAAAAACCATATCAGCATGCCACTCGGGGGACTCTACTCCAAATTGAATATCTGGAAACATAGCCCCATATCCGAATACCGAACTGTATAATGTTTTACCGAATCGCTCTGTAACATCAGATCTGATTGAGTAAAGCGCAGTTTTTGCTTGAGTGAATGGAGATTCGTGCTTTTTGCTAACCCTGCTAAATCTGTCGGTGAAGTACCAGATGCCATTGCGTCTCTCAACTCGTCCGCCCTTCACCTCTAAAGCAAAGATACCCGCTGGGCCGATCAATAAAAAGTCTATTTCACCTTCTCGTTTGTTTATATGTTGGCTAACACCCAATGAATGTAGACATACCCAGTCATTCAGCCTGTCTGTCTTAGAAAACAGCTTAAACAGTTTTTTCTCGGCGTTACTAGAGTTCTTTTCATCTATGTAATTCGGTATAAGTCTCATAGCTGCCCCTGTGCCGTAAAAAGCTGTCCAATAGCATTGTCAGGTACAGATGCAGTGTTATCAGATATATACGCGACATTCACAAGTATTGCCTGCTTCGCATAAGCATCTATTCTACCTTTGGTTTCTTCATCGATTTCCTCGTCCTCTTCTGTGGTCACGGCTGAGCTAACTATTCTTCTAATGAGCAGTCGTCCGGTCTGGATATGAAGAGCGAAAAGCGTCTTACAGGCGGCAATAATAGAGGCATGGTCGCCCTCAAGTCTTTTGTCCCCAGTTAGTGATGCTATGGCAGTAAGCGTTTCGGAAATATGGGTCGGACTTATCATCTTGCCGTTAGTCCATTGCTTAATGGTAAAGGGATGTCGTTTACAGCCAAGATCTTCAAGTTTTTCTGCAAGCTTATCCTCATCCATATTGTTGTCCCTTGCGTAGTCCCTGAGTGCCCTCCACCATACTGAAGACTCTTGCTCGAGTAGCTTATACGTGTCAGCTTCCTTCATACTATTCATTAAGTCATCGAAAAGATCTCTTGAGTTATGTGTAAAAATTAGCTCATCACCAGTCTCAAGCTCACCAATAGAACAACGTTCGATCTCGTTCTTAATACGGTCTATTCTGTTGACTTGGTGACCGGAGTTCAAATATGTGAACGATTCGTTATCAAATATGATTCTCCTGGCATCCACATAATCAGCGGAGGGTCTGTAACCGCTAGAGAATGTGCCGCTAAAATCTGTGGTCTCGCCAAAACGCTCATTCACAGACTTAATAAGATTCTCGAGATCATCGCCCGTGGAGTTATCTTTGGTGACAGCACTAGGATCGACTACTTGATCCTGTTCCGGTATGTATTGTTTGCGTAAGCTTGTGTCTATCCTACTGCGTGGGGAGGCTGGGTGCCTTGCAAGCACATACTCATACGCACGTTTTTCATCTTTATACAGCTGGAACTCCAAGCTTTTGAAAGGTGCTAGAAAAGTCTTTGACACAAAGAGTTTAGTAAAGTGGCCGCAAACTATGACCCTGTCGCTTGGAACCCACTTTATCTCGTTAGCACTGATAATAGTAGTGTTTTGGGATATGGACTTTTGTTCCCGTAGTATTTCGGCGAACTCGGAACGTGAGCAGACTATCGTTGTCTTTTTATGCGTCTTGTCACCCAGGAGCTGCATTAATTGATTTTTCCTCGGATTACTCTGCTCAAGGTAAGAGTAGATGCTTTTTATTGTTTCTATTATTTTTGTGCAGTCCTGCTGTATATCGCGCGGGAATATAACACCGTACCCAGCTTGCATCCTGGCTGCGAGTTCATCAATTTGATCAGTAAGTAATGTGCGCTGGTTAAGAAACAAATACTGCTCATACTCCTTTACGGTCACAGGTAGCTGCATAAAGAATTTTAAGTATGCGTATAGCCTTCGGATGATAATACCGGCGTCTTCATTCACGGGCGTGGCTTTAGCAATTTTACGTATGCTCTGGAATAGCACGGTGAATAGCCCATCAAGTTCTTCGCTACCATCAATTGTGTGAGTAACGGAATTGGATTCAGACAATGCGCTAATGATTGAGTCGTGTAGTTCAAAATTGTTACCGGACAATTCACTATCGAGCGTATCGTCAATGTGCATGCGCTTGAAGTCATCTCTCTTCCACACCCAGCAACGGAAGCCCATACGGGAAAGTGTACTTATTTCTTCTTCATCTGAACTATTTAGGACGCAGATTATTTTACGTGGATTATTATCTGCATTGAGACGCTCTATACTGCCATACGCAGAGCGTACCTTAGCTGCACCTTCTATAATTAAGAGCCTATATTTTGGATCTCGTAGGGCTATATCAACCGCTGTGTCGGCATAAGAGACCAAGCCAAGCACAAAGTCTCTTCGTAGGCTGTCTGTAAGCAAAGGTTTATAGTTTTCTACATCTGAATAGTCTGCTATTGGGAATATAGATTCTATAGGGTCACCACCCAAGGATATTTCCTGTATGTCGTCCTTGAGCTTACCTTTGTTAGATGTGACTAGTAGCCCTTTTGTATTCTGATATGCAAACAGACCCCCAGCTTCCACTCCTGCCAGTTCCTCTAAAACTTTTCCGCGTACTTCAGTCGTCAGCTTGCGCTTAGCTGAGATTTCTGTGTTATACGGCTGTATCCTCCATTTTCTCTCCTCAGGTATTAGCACATGACCCTTTTCAGAAATATCCCAAACTCGATAGAACTTCTTGCCATCCCTATACTCGGTGCCTTTGTAAATGCCAGGTGTCATCGTACGATCACGCATTAGGCCTACCGATTCTTCAGGCTCTAGGTTGTCTAGTGACCCACTAGAACTCATTAAATCGTATTTGAATAGCGATAGCAGGCTCTCTATTATTACCAGTGGTAGTGTTGTCGAGTCTTGAGGGAGCACAATGGCCAGATCATCTGACGTGGATGATTCAGCCAGCCTCTCAAATAGCAAGGATGCGTTTAGTTCATCAAAGTAGGATTTCTTATAATTCACGCCGCCCTTAACAATAGGAAGATTCCAAAACTCACGAAAATCAGTGCGGATATCGTCTATTACTATGGACATATGTGTTCCTGCTAAGGTAGATTATACTTTTTTACATCTGTTTTGTATATTCTTGACCTCTGTTAATACCAATCATTAGAAATCTAACACCGGTCAAAAAACTTATGTTATGAACCTACATACGCAATACCAGCTACGATATTATTGAGCCCCAGACACCTTTAGTGGTTGGGCGTGGTCCATATACTGAGAACTATTCAACATAAGTCCAAAACTGCACATGTAACCAACTTCCGTTTCTGGCAGAAACAGGATTTGAAAATATGGCGCGAAAAGCGGCGCATATATGGCGCGAAAACAATGCGCGTACTCAGCCTATGGGCCAGCGAATAGCTCGCCAGAGAACTCAATGCTTTCAGCCACGAATAGCTCCAGTGGCGAAAAATCCCGTTTGGTCTGCGCCAGCTCCAGGTATTTGTAATAAGCATATTTGCGCTCCTTGACTACCAGTGGTGGTAGTATGCCGGCTTTTAGTGCTTGTGCTAGCATAATAAGCCGCCCGGTACGGCCGTTGCCGTCGGCGAATGGGTGAATCTGTTCAAACTCCGCATGAATCTTGGCTATGTCAGCAATAGTATCGTCAGATTGATTAGCTATGTGTCCTACCAGCTCTTTTACTCGTTCTGGTACTTTTTGCCAGTTTACGAGCGGCACGTTCGCACCCATGATCCGTACTGAGTGCGTGCGGTATTGTCCGGCAGTACCAATAATGCCGTTCATAAGACGCAGGTGGATACCTAAAATAAGTTGCTCATCTATAACGAAGTCTTTGCCCTTGCTGGCTAGTTCGTCTAGTAGCCAATACAGTGTCGCTTGGTGATTACGTGCCTCAGCTTGCTCTATGGCGGTACGGTTACTTAGTACCTTGTGGTCAAACAGTACCTCTTCAACGTCCGACAGGGTCATGGTACTGCCCTCAATGGTATTGGTGTGGTACGTCAGGTGCAAAGTCAGTGCGTCAAGTTGTTCTTTATTTTTGGCGATTGTTTTGGCACTGGCTTTTAGTTTCAGGGCTGCTTGCTTAGACTTCTTAAGCACCTCGGCATCTACTGCGTCTACGCCAACAATATCCAGGTATAAACGCTCTATGTTCTGCTCAGCTTTGGTGCGTGGTTCTGAGCGTTCGTTTATCCAGGCGTTGAGCGTAGCAAAGCTAACCCCTAGCTTGGATGCTAGCTGTTCTTGTGACCAACCAGAGGCTTTCTGAATAGCATTAAGGCGCTGCTTTACTGTCATAACTTTATAATGTTATCACAAAGTATATAAAGTTACAAGATATGCATAAACATTATAAACATTAAAGAGGCTTGCGTCCTCTCGCAAACGGCGACTCCCGACACAAACCTCTTAAGCCAAATTATACGCCCAATTTGTTTCTTGCGTTAATAACCTCTTGTTTGATTTCTTGGATCTGTCCAGCTTGGGGTTGTTGTCCAGGGTAACGCCGCTTAAAGACTGCTAGTGTCAGCTCATCAATCTTCTGGTTAGGGTTGGGCTTTTTCACTTTGACACTGGTTATGCTACCTGTTTTGGTCTTTTTGACCTTTTGCTTTTGAGGTTTCGCTTGCAGTTCGCGCATAATTTCTTTAATCTGACCCTTTTTCGGCTTCTGGCCTGGATAACGCCGCTTAAAGATTTTCTGCGCCTCTGCCTGTGCTAATAATTTTGATTCGGCCTTACTCTTTGAAGCCTTAAACTTCATCGGTGCTGGACCGGGCCAGCGAGTAGCGAACTTTGATTTGGATTTAGTGCGGCGCTTAGGTTTCTGGCCGTCTTCGTAATAATGCGGATCGGCGTACTCAATAACGCCGTGTCCTTTTGTAGAGAAGTCGTCAAACGAATATCTAACGCCCATAGGTACATTATATCCCTGTAAAAGACAAAAGACACGCAGGATTGGAGGGCTTTACTTTCCGTAGGTTCTTAAGTGTACGAGCCGAGCCGAACTATCAAGGTAGTATTCGCCCTTAAGAAATAAAAATCTTCTAAAGGAACTCTTAAGGGGAATCTCCACCCTGACAGCCCGGCCGTGCGGCTCCGTGCTTGAACCTCGTTACTAAAAGTAAAGAGGAGGACAGCATATGTCTGAAGCAACAATACAAACTCAAACGTACAACGGTTGGACAAACCGTGAAACGTGGTTAGGCAATCTCTGGCTTAACAACGATGAGGGTATGTACGATCTGCTCTGTCGTGCCATCAAAGAGAACAACACCATCTGGGAGACAGCTCAATACATCGAGCAGGAACTCAGGTGGCAGCTTGAGGACGAGATAGACACCGCCAGCATCTGGCAGGACTTACTTGGTACGGCTTTTGACCGTATTGACTGGATCGCAATAGTAACTAGTCACGTAGCAGATCAGGAGGTCTGACATGAACCCAACAGCACCAGCGGTAGCAACTGCCGAAAGCGTTCCGACAGAAATACAAATCGAGGAACACCGGAAATGGTGGGCGAAAATCGCAAAAGAACACGGCTGGTACACCCAGCCGTTTTTCATTCAGGTCTGGGTTGACCAGGACGGTGAAGTCGCGGATAGCATTTCGTATGAGGGCCTAACCCAAGACTGGATACTGGACACCGAGTAGGCGTCAGTCCTGAGTAAGACTAAAAACTGCTCTACAACTCATCTAACATCTTAAAAGAAAAATCATCATTATCCAGGTAAGCATCGTCCATTTTTTCTTCCACATAGGCCTCTAACTTGTGTCTATCGGCCTTGGAGCTGCGAACAATATGGACATCCGGGTAGTGTTCCCAATCCCATTCACCGGCTTCGTGATTATCTATGTATTTTCTAATGCGCTTTTTAACAATAAACAGGTGCTGTCCGTCAGTCAGCTCGACAAAGAAATGTTTCTTGCCCGCAGGTTTTATGTATAGGCTTGGCAGCGGCTTAATAATGCCCTCCATGCTCTGCATCTCGGCACCGGTCATAATAGCTGCCTTAGCCCCATACTTGCCCTGCAGGGCGATGTAGGCCGCGTGTATGGCCACCTGCTGGTCTATGAAGTCTTCTGACTTCTGCCTGTCCCTTGCGCGGTTTTGTAGGCTTTCTGGGTCAATATCTGGCATAGCCTGTTTGATATATTTAATGGCCTTGGGATCCAAATAATAACGAGCTGATTTGTTCTGTAACCGATAGCTCTTTTTATGAATTTTACCCAGATAACCATTACTATGTAGAATCTCTAAGGCACTGTAAGCTGCATTACTAGTTATACTTTTTTGTTTGGCTACATTATCTGTCGTGACATATCTAAACTTACACACAATAGCGAGTAGGTCAGTTTGTTTCTTATTTAGTCTTCTTCCACTCATACTCTCTACGTAGTATATAAAGAGAGAACAGTAAAACAAAGCATTAACAGATAGAAAATATATAAAAACTTATAATTTCGTAATTATAAAAAACTACAACATATTATCCTTGAAACAATACTACACAAGGTAGTAAACTATACTTATATAGGTAGGTATATTGAGGATAAAATGGGTCGTAAAAAAGGGTCAATCAACCAGCCGCCACCAGAGCTTTCGCTAGAAGAGCGACTTAATATACTGGCCGAACTCCTAATTGAAACCATAGAAAATGAACTGGAGGCTGGGCATGTTGCAGAAGGCTAACGTAAACGCGGTAGCGGCAATCCGAGTTTCAACCACCAAACAAGGCACCGATGGAGACTCGCCCGAGGCCCAACGTGAGCAGATAGAACGTTTTGCTGAAAGCCGCGGCATTACCATTAAGCAGTATTTCGTGTTCCTGGAGTCGGCCAGCAAAGAACAGCAACCCATACAGCAGGCTATAGATTACTGCAAGAACCCAAAGAACGGTATAAACCTATTTATCATCAAATCAATCGACAGGTTCACGCGTGGCGGCTCGGATACGTATAACCCGCTCAAACTGCAATTGGAGCGTGCCGGCGTATCGCTGGTAGACATCTATGGAGTCATAAGTAACCAGAAGGTAAATACCCTAGACCACTTGGGCTTTGAGTACAACTGGAGCGTGTATTCTCCCACCAAGAAGTCGGAGATACTGGAGGCTGAGCGGTCTAAGGATGAGCTCAGAGACATATTGAGCCGAGTCATAGGTGCAGAAATACGCTACACCCAACTTGGTTATTGGATGCGCCAATCGCCCTATGGTTTTACTAGTGAAAAAGTAGATACGCAGCACGGCAAACGAACGGTGCTCAGACCACATCCAGATGAGGCGAAGTTTATAACAAAGATGTTTACAATGCGTGCCGAGAACTACCTAACTGACCAGCAAATTGTGGACAAACTAAACAACCTGGGCTTCAAGACGCGCACTCGGAACATTCGTGACAAACACGACAAGACAAAAATAGTCAGGCATATAGGTGGTGATCCCCTTACCATTAAAGCTATGCATAAACTGCTCAATAACCCCTTATATGCTGGGATACTTTGTGAGAAGTGGACTGATGGCAAACCTATAAAAAGTGCCTTCGATAGCCTGGTCAGCATATCTCTATTCAATAAGGCTAATCGTGGCAAAAAAATTATTGCAGTGGACGAGCAAGGAGATTATGTCATCTCCAAGGCCAAAGCTCCACAGAATGTCATAAATCGTGGCAAGAAGTCGGATGAATTCGCGTTCAGACGCTTTGTTTTGTGTCCTGAGTGTGAGCGACCCCTGCTGGGCAGTGCATCAAAAGGTCGTAACGGTAAGTATTACCCAGCCTACCACTGCAGTAACCACGGCCACTACTTTAGGGTGTCGAAAAACGAGCTTGAGGACAGTGTCGATGCGTTTATAAAACAGTTCACTGTACCCAAGGAGCACGTAGAGAACGTTATGGCGCTGGTTAGAAAACTGTACGAGAAACACCGCGAAGAGGCCTTGGAAGAAATACAGAACACAGATGACCGAATAGCTGCATTACGTACCGAGGCAGAGATGGTTATTAACAAACTCAAAGTCCTAACAAACCGAACAGCACTGACATATTTAGAGCAGGATCTGGAGCGTATAGAAAAACAAGTACTGGCGCTGGAGGCCAAAAAAGTCGCTGGTACAGAAGACGAAAAGGACCAAAAAATTGAGCGTGCGATAACCAGAGTCCAATATTTCCTGGAAAACCTCGATGAACTACTGTTAAAACAGGGGTCACAGGTTAAAAAATCGCTGTTATTCCGAGCACTTTTCAACAAAATGCCAACTTACGAAGATTTAAAAACTGGAAACACGAAAACACCCCTTTTTACAGGGGTGAATTCGCTGCTAGACTTGATGGCCGGTCATAAAGACCTTATGGTGACCTCACGGGGAATCGAACCCCGATTGCCAGGATGAAAACCTGGTGTCCTAACCGTTAGACGATGAGGCCATAAATGCTAAAAAACAGGTATAATTTTAACACATTATGGCCGTCAATACCAGGCTAGCGCACCAATTTATCGCCCCAGTTTGTCTTCGGTCTTTTTTAGGTCAATTGTGGTTTTAATGATGGTATCGGGCGCCAGCGATACGCTGTCTATACCCTGTTCAACCAAAAATCGGGCAAACTCAGGGTAGTCGGATGGTGCTTGGCCGCAAATGCCAACCTTAACACGCTTACGCTTGCCTATATGTATTAGATGACTAATCATGGCTTTCACGGCGTCGTTGTTTTCGTTGTAGTCGTGGGCCACCATGTAGTTGTCGCGGTCAACACCCAGCATCAACTGGGTCAGGTCGTTACTGCCAATCGAAAAGCCGTCGAACAAGTCGGCAAATTGCTCGGCCAAAATAATGTTAGATGGTATTTCGGCCATGACATAAACCTCAAAACCGTTATGCCCGC
The DNA here is from genome assembly GCA_964630055.1 of uncultured Candidatus Saccharibacteria bacterium. GTDB lineage: Bacteria > Patescibacteriota > Saccharimonadia > Saccharimonadales > CAZVRA01 > CAZVRA01. Next base: position 202,384 of record CAZVRA010000001.1, on the reverse strand, counting down.
GCTTGAGGCCGTTTTGGGACATAATGCTAAGCACCTTGTGCGCCTCTTCCAGGGTTCGGCAAAATGGCACCATTGCCTTGACATTAACAATGCCCATTTCGTCGCGGACCTTTTTAAACGCCTGACATTCGAGCGCAAAGGCTTCCTTGTAGGCATCACTGTAGTAGCGGCTGGCGCCGCGCCAGCCAATCATCGGGTTTTCCTCGCTTGGCTCAAACTGCTTGCCACCAATTAGGTTGGCGTACTCGTTGGTTTTAAAGTCGCTAAAACGAATAATCACGTCGTTGGGGTAAAAGGCGGCGCCAATCATGGCGATGCCTTCGGCCAACTTGTCGACAAAATATTGCCCCAGGTCTTTTTGGCTGTAACCAGTTGTTAGGTCCAAAATGGCAGCGCGCGTCTTTTTGTCCTTGACCTTGTCAAAGTGCAGCAGCGCCAAAGGATGAATCTTGATGTGCTCATTAATAATGAACTCCTCGCGGGCCAGGCCAACACCGTCGTTAGGCAGGTGCGAATACGCAAAAGCCTGATCAGGCGAGCCAACGTTGAGCATTATTTTGGTTTTGGGTCGTTCAAGGTTGCTAATATTGGTGGTCTTTAGTTCGTATTTTAATTCTCCGGCGTAAACATAGCCTTCGTCGCTACCACTACAGTGGACAGTCAACGGCGCTCCATCGTCTATATGCTCGCTAGCGTCGCCCGTGCCAACCACGCAAGGAATTCCCAGCTCGCGCGACACAATAGCGGCGTGGCATGTGCGGCCACCTTTGTCGGTCACAATAGCGCTGGCTAGCTTCATGATTGGTACCCAGTCCGGGTCGGTCATTTCGGTTACCAATACTTGGCCCTTTTTAAAGTCGTGGATGTCTTTGACGCTCATAATTTTGTTGGCTCGGCCAACACCAATTTTGCTGCCCACGCTGGTTCCCGTGGCCAACAAATCGCCGGTCTCGGTCAGCTTGTATTCTTCTATGACATTGGTGTCGCGGCGCGATTGCACCGTTTCGGCGCGCGCCTGCACGATATACAGCTTGCCGTCGTCTTCGTCCAGGGCCCATTCTATATCCATCGGATGACCGTAGTGTTTTTCGATTGCTATGCCCCAGCTGGCCAGTGTTTTTACCTGATCGTCAGTTATAGAAAACCGCTTCTGGTCGCCGGGTGATACCGGCATGTTTTTGGTGCGGCTGCCCGAAATTGGCACCATTTTAAGCTTTTTAGTGCCTATTTTGCGCTTTAAAATAGCCATTGTAGGCTTAAAAACAATAAATTCGTCTGGGCTAACGTGGCCCTGCACAATATTTTCGCCCAGTCCATAAATAGAGCTGACTACAACGGCGTTATTAAAGCCGCTTTCGGTGTCGATAGTAAACATTACGCCAGCGCATTCGCTGCGAACCGCCACCATCTGCTGAATCCCCACGCTCAAGGCCACCTTCATGTGGTCAAAACCATTTTGGTCCCTATAAACAATTGCTCGGTCGGTAAAAAGTGAGGCGATACATTCTTTGGTGGCCATCAAAACGTCGTGGTCACCCTTAATATTTAGGAAGGTCGCCTGTTGGCCAGCAAACGAGGCATCAGGCAAGTCCTCGGCAGTAGCGCTAGATCGAACAGCCACAACCAGGTTTTTGCGACCGCAACGCTCGCTAAGTTCATGGTAGCCTCGCAAAATTTCGTCCCTAAAATCGTCGGGAAATTCGGCGTCAGTGATCATATCGCGGATAATCTCCCCGCGCCGCGCTAGCTCGCGCACATCTTTAACATCTAGACCCTCAATAGTTTCGCGAATACGTTGGTCTAAACCGGTATGTTGTAAAAAATACCTATAGGCATCGGCAGTTGTGGCCACACCATCAGGCAAGTTAACGCCCTTCGGCGCCAGAGTACGGCGCATCTCACCGAGCGAAGCATTTTTGCCACCCACCTGAGGAATATCCTTTATAGTTACCTCATCAAAAAACCTTAAGTACTTATACATTTTTTGCCCCTCCCTATGATAATTCTATTGCCATTTACCTCAACAAAATTAGATCCTGTTGTTCTTGTATATATTAACATACTAGTTATGGTTAGTTACTATCAGTGATTTTGGGGCAAGCCACCAACATTCAAGTTTGGCTGATGTAAATATGTTATAATCCGCACATGGAAGAGTCCGCGGAGCAAAAAAAGGCCATTGAGGTGATTAAAAAATGGCTTGGGACCGGTTCGATTAACCTGTTTGGTATGCCGCTAGCGGGCAAGGATACCCAGGGGGCCATACTGGCGGCAATGTTTAATGGGCCGCTAATTAGTGGCGGCGACATTCTGCGTAATCAGGCAGTTCCTACAGAAATATCTGCTGTTCAAGGTCAGGGAAAACTTATTCCTACCGAATATTATTTACAAGCCGTTTTGCCCTATTTTTCGCAGAGTAAATTTAATAAGCAGCCTCTTATACTGAGCTCTATCGGGCGCTTAAGTGGCGAAGAAGACGCCGTTACAGAAGCCGCTCAAAAATCCAACCACCCTATTAAGTCAGCTATATTAATCAAGATCAATCACCAAGAGGCTTTAAAAAGGCTGCGAGCGGCAGCTGGCAACAATTCACGCGGCAGCCGGACCGATGACACGCCAGAAACTCTTAGCACCAGACTACAAGAATTCCAAAATGGCACCGGTCCAGTTATAGATTACTATCGCAGCAAAGGCCTACTATTAGAGGTCGACGGCTCCGGCAGCGTAGCAAAAGTCACCAAAGAAATATTAGACCAGCTATATAATCTGGCAACAGAATAATTAACACCCGTTGATCAGTTAATCGTAATGGTGTCAACTTTTGTTTTTTTATTTAAACATGCGAGCGGTCAGTCACGATAACTCTACAGGCACTCTAGCACAAACACTAACATTTTACCAGCAGTTATCCACAGCTAATCTGTGTTTTCTCTGCTTTTTGCAAGCTTTTGCGCGCTTTTTCGTAAGGTTAGCTATTGACAAAGTCACCCCCCCGCTTACGCTTAAATTATTAACATAAACTAAAAGATAAATACGAAAGAATCGCAGGTAATTAATATGCCTTCATCTCGCCCAATAAAAAATAAGCCCGTCCGCAAGGTGTCGTCCAGCCCAGCTGTGCGTAGTGGCGGTATTGGGACACTCTTGTCATCGCGTCCCAAATTTAGCAAAAAAGTTATACTAATTGCCGCTGCCCTGGTTGCCGGCATTGGTGCCTACTTTATGTTTTTTGCCGGAGCAGAGCCAAATTACTGTCAAGTGGAAGATGGAGCCAATATTTGCCATGTCAACCTCGTCTACCAAGCCTATGATTCAGTTCTGAGTGTTGATGGCGAGTACAAGGCGCTTGGCGAGCAGGGATGGGGTGAAGCATATGGCGCTATTTTTAAAGCACCGACCACTCCGTTAGATGGCGCAGTGCCGGTTTACAGACTGTACAATGCCAAGCTTACTTGGCATGAATGGGCAACCGCCGACCAAAAAAGCCAAAAAGAAGCCAAATATAACGGTAATGGCGACATACAGCAAGAAGGAGTTGCCTTCTTTGCCTGGACCGATGGCCACCGCCCCGGTACTGTACCAGTTTATCGAATAACTTCGGGCGGCGCAAAGTCTAAGTCTATCTATTCTGTAGATAAAACCTGGATTGATCAAAGGTTGGCCGAAGGCGCCACCGAGCCTGATGGCTGGAGAATAGATGCCGTCATGCCTGGTATAGCTTTTTGGGCATACCCGCCTAACTACCAGGTCAAGACCCCTCCAAACGAACAGCCCAAGCCTGATCTCTATGACTGCTCTTTATTAGAGAACGCCTCAAGATGCACCGCCCAGTGGGCAAACCTCAATAAATCCATCGCTAACGGCATGCCTGTTGGTCCCACCTGCCCTAACAACCTAACAGATTACCAAAAAGCCCAGCCATCACAGTTTGACCAAGCCTGTAACGATAGATGGAACGCCTACATGCGTGACTGTTCCGCACCAGAAATCATGAACCGACCGACCTGTGTGGCCGAAAGACAGGCTAAAGCTAACGAAAATGCTAAAATAATTGCCGCTCAAGCAGCCGTTAAGGCTAACCCAAACGACCCCGCAGCAGCCGCAAAAGCAGCTAGTTCTGCCACGGCTAAGCCAGTAAATCCCACGGTCGCGCCTAAAACCACGATTGCGCCTCCAGCCAACGACGGCGGAGCTGCCCTACGCCGAATCAACGCTAAAAATAACGGCCCTCCAGGCTTCCAAAATGCCGATAATAACAGCGCCCCTGCTCAAGCAGCGGAGAAAGAAAGAACCAGTGCAGCAAATGAGCGACGTGTTAAAGCCAAGAACGGCGCTCCAGGCGCATTAAATGCCGATAGTGTTAGTGGCCGAACAAGCACTACCGTGTCAACTGGTGAGATTAATAACGGCGTAGTCAAGGCGCCAGAAAAAAGAGCTGATTGCGTGATAAGCTGGAAACAAGATGCAGGTCTCTATAACGCACTAGGAGGTGGTGGCAATAGATCAACCATATACCACAACACAACATTAAGTGAGTGCAATACTTATTTCACAAATCAATCTATGTACGTTAAAAGAGGATTTTTCGAAGCGGAGGCAACCAATTACCATGCAAAATGGGACGGCAAACAAATTAGATAAAACAGCCTAGTAGATAACATAGCTCTGGCCGCTGCGGCTGGCCTGAGCTAGTGGCCGGCTGTTCGACACCGCCTGAAAGCGGGCCATGTTGCCGGCATAAACATGGTAAAAACTGTCGGGCTGCAAAAAGGACAAAGAGGCGCTGTTGACCAAAACATCAGCGCCTTCTTTTGTTAAACGACTATATTCGCTCAGTGCACTAACACCACTGCAGGCCAAAGCGCCCACCTTAAACTTGCCGGTATCGTAGGGCCGCTCGGGCTGCTTGCCAGCCGTCACTTGCTGGATGTAGCGAAAACTCTGGCTCGTATGAGATTTGTGCAGCGCTCTAAAACTAATCTGCAAGCTATACGGTAATGTCTCGCCGGTGGGTATTAAAAAGGTTTTGTCTTGTCGCTCGACCACCTCGCCCTGGCGGTTCAAAAATACCAGCTGGTTAGTACCACCCGGCGAACGGCCAGCTCGAATAGTGGTTATGGCAACCCCGTTTTCGGACAAACGGCTCAAAATTTCTTTGTAGCGAGGATTGGACATTAGCTCCGAATACTCCGGCGTCACCAACAGATCAGTGCCCACAGGCGGCCAGTCCGATTCTGGCCAGTCGTTTAGAGCCTGGTCCTCGTTTAGCGGCACCACCACAATTTTTAGGTCGTTGGTTTTGGCCGGAAATCTATGGCGGAAAAGGCTCCGTCCGCCAAGCGTCAGCAGACCACTGGTGGCCAAAAGTACCATGCCCAGCTTCAATATGTAAACGCGGGATACAGGACCTAAAGGTGTTGATTCATTTTTTACAGCTGGCCTAAACCTGTGCCACACCCAGCCAACAGCTGATTGCAAAAAAATCCAAAGTCCCAGGTTAACAGCTACGACCACTGCCGACAAACCAAAAAATCCAACCAAGGTCGAAGCATAAACCAGATCAGTGCCAGCGGCCGGAACTGCCAAAGCACCCCAATTAAAATTTGGACTTAGGCTGCCATGCGGCGCATAAGCCATGATGGCAAACAAATAACTACGTAGCAGCTCGGCCAACGGCCACAAAAAAACTAAGCTAGCAATTCTGTGCCATGAGTTGTTAATATGTTGCAACAACCAACCTATCAGCCAAAAACTAAGCGCGCAAAACAAGCAAATCAGCAACAGCGACAGCCGGGGCGCCCATACTGCTAGCCAACTGCTTAGATTCATGGTCCAATTGCCAGCCGAAACCTGTAAAATAAAGAAATTACCAAAAAAGCAAATGATAAGTCCAAGAACGTACAAATCGGCCGGCAAGCGATGACGATTTTTGGGCCAACTCCGCGACACCCGCAGCAAATACCAAAAACAGGGCCACAAACACCAAAATAGTAGCCCTTCGCTCCGGTACAACACCATGCACAGGCCCACCAAAACGCCGCTCAGCCACAGCCAAACACTGTGTTTACAGCGCCCCAATAACCAGGCCACACCTCTTTTAACCTTGCCCATACCTTTAATTATGCGTGCTTGGCAGCGCAATGACAAGCAAAAAGCCCCGCTCCTTTTACCCTATGCAGGTATAGAGCGGGGCCAATGCAGCCGTCACAGCTAGGATTGTTAACCGATTAGGTTACGAACAGCTGCAAAACGACGATGCAAAATTGCACCCAAAACGCTTACGACTGTAAAGATACCAAACAAGTTACCAGGACCAGTGTTAACCAAACGAGTTGGTGTTGGCTGGCTAGGAGTAGTAGGTGTTGTTGGAGTAACGGGGATTTCTGGCTTCTCGCCTGGCTTAAAGGTTACCTGGCGAGTACAGCTACCGCCGTCTACCCACTTAGTAGTACCGTCGGCCATTTTGACCTGAACCCGAACTTTTATAGTGTAGCTACCATCCTTGGCATAGGTGTGAGTATCGGTCTGCTTGGTGCTAACCTTGCTACCATCACCCCAGTTAATTTCGTAGCCAATAACCGTTGCGTTGGTAGTTTCTCCCTTGGCAGTTACCTTAATTGTGCGGTTATCGCTGGCCACAATGTCGCCATCTGCTACTTTACAAATAGCTTCGCTAACTGGTGTAGGAGGAGGTGTTTTTACTTCCTCAACTTTTACTTCGTAAACAACAATTATGCGATCTTCCCAGCAGGCCCACTGGTCGCCACTACCTTGTGCGCGGCTACCAACTTTTAGCGAGCCGTTAACTGAACTGTCGGCCACAGTCTGAAAGCCAATTGGCTTGCTGTAAGTCTGAACAGTGCCTGGAACTAGAGTTAGCTTAACGGTTTTGTCACCACATTTCAGGAAACCGCTGTCGTTAACGCTACCAGCATTGCTAGCACTAATTGTGCTACCAAAACGGAAGGTGCTACCGCTACCAAGCTGAGCAGTCATAGCCACAACTACGTTGTGCGCTACAGCGCTACCAGAACCGTTATTGTTGTAGTCTGGACTGGCACTGTTGTGCACATAAGTACGAACGTTGTACGAATCACCGTTGTTACAAGCAGAATTTAGTGTGTCTACATAGTCGGCGTTACCACCAGCTTTTGGCTTAACGCGAACAAAGTCAGCCTCGTTACCTACAGCATTTGGCACGTCATAGAAGTTGTTAAATATTGGCGTAGCGCTAGTTGTAGTACCATTCGCACCATAAGGCACACCGGCTGCAACGCGGCCAGTCATAGCCGCCATAGATACAGTAGTTACTGCAAGAGCAAGTACTGTATTTTTGATGAATTTTGCAAATTTCATTGTCTTATCTCCTTAATACTTTCTCTTACTCAACAAGCATCGATCGCTGGATCGCACTCAATGGGGGGTTTAATTGGAGGAATAGTAGTCTGTGGGGGTCGAGTTGTTGCAGGAATAGTAGTCTGTGGGGGTCGAGTTGTTGGAGCCTGAGTTACAGGAGGATTGGTTGGCTTTGGAGCAGTTGTACCACTGCCGCCGCCGTTACCACCGCCGTTACCGTTACTGCCACCACCTGAACCGCCGCCGGCACCAGAACCACCAGGGGTTGTGCCTACGCAGCCGCTACCAGCCGTGCCGCAAGTACCGGCCGAACCGCTAGGTCCGTTACCGTTACTGCTGCCCGAACCGCTAGCAGCACCATTGCTGGCACCACCAGTCGAGCCGCCGCCAGCGCCTGCGCTGGCCTGGCTCTTGTTAGTACCCTTGTTGTCGTTAGTTTGGGCTTGTCCATCTTTACTGTCCTGGCTATTCGCCTCGGCAGCATTTGCGCCACCAGCAGGAGCCTGGTCTTCAGGAGTAGGAGCAATAGAAGTTTGAGCATCAGGATTAACCTGCTCTGGGTTTTCGCCCTCTAGACTTACCGAACCACCATTACCGGCAGTTACACCCTTGACGTACATTTTGCCATCTGGGGTAATCAAAACTTCGGTAAAGCCGTCCAGGCCTTTAGCTGTTGCTCGAAGAGCCATAGCTGCACCGGCCAATTTGTCGTTAGTAACAACTTGGTCTAGCTTCATGCCAGTAATTTTGTTAGCTTCGTTGCGGACTGCTGTGAACTGAGTTACAGTCTCGCCAGCTTGGGCCCAGTCACCATTGTACTGAACAGTTTGCTTGGCAGTCTGGAAAGCAGTTTTACAGTCTTCTTTGGCTTTTGCGTCACCACCAGGTGCGCGATAAGCTGCAACATTACTCTTAAAAGTGCCTAGGTAGTCGTAGTTGGGGTTAACAGCTGCGCCGTCGTGGGCAGGGTTAACAATTGTTGCCATAAAGGCGCCCAAACTTACTTGGTCTTGTTCGCCAGCCAATGGGCCGTCTTTGTCGAACAAAGTGTTAACATAAGCATCGGCCGATTTAGCGTCCTTAATTTCGCCCTTTGGCAAAAATGCCTCGGTAGCGTAATGCTCGGCATTGGTAGACACTTCGCTAAATGTGCTGTTAGCACACATCTCGATAGTGTTAGCGTTGGCTGCTGCTTCGCGGCCAGCCTTGTCGCTGTCGCCGCTGCAAGCGTAAACACTACCACCAGTAGCCAATATTACTACTCCTGCAAGAGCTGCACGCAGCTTGTGGCTACGACCAGCCTGCTCTGGAGCGTTAGCAGCCTCAATAGAAGGCATAACACCGGCAGTCATTTCTGGATTTGTCATAAAATAAACTCCTTATTACTCCTTATTGGTTGATCCCCACCCCTGTCAATTCTGATGAATTAACCCGAAGAGTGATCTTCCAATAATTACCGCTACATGATATCACTAATTACGTAAAATGTCAATATTGTTTTTATGCTTGTTTTTAGCGTAAGCTTTTTACTGCTTGAGCCATGACGGCATCGGCAGTCTCTTGGGGTAGCATGCTCGCACAATTACCCTGTACTTGCGGGGTCAATTCCACTTCGGCCAAACTCATACCAACACCGCTTAAATCACCTACTATCCGCTGATGACAAGCTTCTAAACGACTATTTACAGAGGCTAACAAGCGGCTATTGTTGGTGTCGACCTCTATTCCAGAGCCCAGGCTGATGGTTCCCACATTGCCAGGTAGGCGTCGTTCGGCAGGATGATACAGCTTCACGCCAACCACGTCGCCGCCCAGGCGCCCAGCGGCAGCAAACTCATCGGCCGTAGCCTTAAAATCGCTAACCACTACTGTTAGGCCATTGCGGCAAATATCTAGCATTTCGCCACTACTAAACAAAGTAGAGGCTCGTTCTACCCCTGTTAAGCTGGTTTCAACGGCTCCGTTCATAGTAAACATTCGCACCGAGCCAGAAGTTTGCGCCAAGTCGCTAAACAGCCCAAAAGCCAAAGCATTAGCAGCTACACGCTTAACACGAGCCAAGGCTAGGCCATCGCCCTCACCCAACGAGTCGAGCACCACATTAGTGTGCAGCGGCCGGTCAGGCTGAACCTGCCGGACGTAATCATCACCCATCATAGCACCCAAGAACGACAACGGATTAACATCGGCCGCCGTATGCCTGCCAGGGGTAAAACGCACATCCTCGGCCACAGAGCCACTACAACCAGCCTGCTCTCGGCGATCGGTGTGACCGCCAGACCCAAAATCACGATTGGGCGGTAATGTCTTAAATGCTTGTATTGTATTTGGATAGTTCATAGTGCTAACAACCTCTGCTAACTACTTTTTGACTCTAAATTAGGCCTGGTTGGCACTCAATATCTGCTTAACTGTTGCTGGGCCGGTGTTAACGGCATCGGCGTCGGCCATACCAATACGAGCACTCACCACCATCGCCATAGCGTTGTTTACAGCTACTTCGTTAACAGATTGTTCGTTGGCCAAAACAGTTAATACACGAGCAATTCGGCGCACCTGGCTAAACATACGCTCTTCACCGTCGTCCAGCTTAGCTATTTCCCACAAACGGTCGGAAGCATCAATGGTCATTCGAGCAATTTTGTCGTCCAAAGAGGCTGGAATAGCCTTATGATCGGCAGCATTACGCATGGCGTGCAAAGCATTGACATCGGTAATTGGTTCAACCTTGCCTGGTCGAATAGCTTGTATAGCAGCTAGCCTGTCGGTCCGTTGCTCGATTGTACCTCTGTTAAATATAGCGCCAATAGCAAATCGAGAAATCAGGGCATGCGCCACTGGGCGCGTCGATTCGTAACTTTCGCGGGCGTTCATACCAGCCAAAACATATTCTAGGCTTGGCAGCTCCCTAGCGCCATCCAGAGTAGTTACTCGTCGGTGCTCCAGCGCATCTACCAAACTGTTCATAGCCTGGGGTGGCATTCGGTTAAACTCGTCTATATTAATAACCTGGGTATCTGGCTTAACAATACCGGGGACCTGTGTTAGAGTACGCTCGGTTGTGCTTGTGCCATCGGGGCTAACAGTAGTTTTTTCTATAGAAGCCGAACCACCAATTAACTGCATGCCGGTGAGGTCGTTCATAATTGGCACGTTAGCCACGTTTTCGGGGTAAATGTCATGAACCAAGCGAGGCAATGCCTGCATAAGCTCGGTCTTACCACGACCAGTACCACCGCTAAAAACAGTGTTTACGCCAGCAACCATACCAGTAATGGCGGCAATTTTGGCGTCTTCTCGGCCGGCAATAACACCGTTTAACTGGTGCATGGCTTCGTTGGTAAATTCTCGTCCGTATGCAAATTCACTCATAATTATCTCCTTTAACTCCTAAAATTCCTGATTAGCCCTGTGCCTTACGGCTGGTGCTTGTGTGGCGCAAGGTCATTTTGCGGCGGCCCTGGTAGCCAACGCCCAAGAAGGCGGCGCTCGCGGCAGCATAAGCTACTCGCTTTGGCCATGAACTCCGGCTGTTACCAGTATCAAAAACTTCGCTATCTTCTAGCTTTTTCTGAATTGTTCCGCGCATTTTATCTGTATTCTGACTATTCACATCCCAATACTGACCACCGGTTTGCTTGGCCACCTCTTGCAGCTGGGTGACGGCTGTGGGGTCGCTAGCGCCTTCGACATTAACCACATAAACAGGGGTGTTATTGGCTTTGGCAGCGGCGGCAATAGTAGCCGGGTCGCCCAATGTGTTGCCATTGGTGGTCACAACTATAGCGCTTTTAGGCGCAATCGCTCCAGCCTTGGCTCGTTGCTCGCCTATTCGACCCATAGCAACGGTTAGTGCCTGGCCAATAGGTGCATCGCCACTGGGTGACACACTGTTAAGCTGATCAACGCGTGTTGGGCGAACTTCGCCAGCAACAGCCACAAAACCTTCGGTCTTTATGCCATCTTCTTCGGTAAAAATACCGGCAATACGATCAATTTGCTGGTTTGGAGCTTGAGCATTGGCGTCTGGGCCGCTAAAAGCAGTTGCGCCTGAGCGGTCGACCACCACACCAACAAAAGGCGGAGCGGCCTGCTCTGTTTGGGTTGCCCAGGCTTCGCCGTTTAGGGCGCCAGCAATGCCACCACCAAGTGCCAATGCGCTAACGGCTGCTACGCCTAGGCGACGCAAGCGACTTGCCTGATGGGTGCTTTGGCCAACAACTTCGGCGCCCCAAACAGCAGCAAGCTGCTGTTCGTTGGCTGCCACCTGAGCAGCAGCACGCGATTCGGCCACTAATCCAGCGGTGTAGCCGACGGCTGCACCGATGTAAGAAGCATTTTCACCAATGGTCTGAACAATCTGATTCATGGGTGCAATAATACATCAAAAGTGTGCTTTTGTCAAGATTATTTTGCTTATGGCTACTGGGTCGAGTTTTAATGAAAGTGCTACAATTATTACAGATATGAAACAAGCTTCGAGACAAGGCTCTGCAGATCAAAAGATGACCGAATACGGCCATGGCTACGACTACGACATAGCTAGGTCCAACTGGGACAAGGCCTATCGGAGCGGTAAGTACGAGCAGGAGGATCCGGTGGCTTTTGTTAGTGATATTGTCAACACCCTACGTAGCAAAAAGCTTCACAAAGGTCTCGGCTTTTACCCTGGATGCGGTAATGGCCGTAACCTCTTGCCCCTGCTGGCTACAGGGTTAAATATTGAGGCAATCGACATATCGGCCGAGGCGATCCAACAGTTGCACGCAAAATGTTCGGGCTTAAAGGCATGGCAAGGTGATTTTTTGGCTTATTCAGCAAGTAACCAGTATGATTTTTTAATTTCTTTGCAGCTTTTCCAACATATTGGCAGTCAATCGCCCATGCAACTATTTGATCATGCTTTTAATCTATTAAGGCCCGGTGGTATTTTTGCGTTAAGGGTAAATTCGATTCACACGCAAGTGGTCGAAGAGTTCCAAGACAAACGGACCAATCCGGAAGGTGGTTTTGACATTTGCTACTCCACAGGGGCAAAAAAGGGTCAGCGTATACACTTCTATTCGGCCGAAGAAATCTGTGCACTAACAAGAGGTAAATATAGGGTAATTCTACCCCTGCGTGAAGAATTTATACCCAGAGCCAATGGCACCAACTGGGCGCAGTGGGAGACAATATTGGAAAAACAGTAATAATATGTGAGTAAAATATTTCGGTTTTTATAAGGTATATCAGCTTCTACCACGCGCGCACGCGTAGAATTTTTCTCTGAGTGTCAGAAAAAGCTGTCCTCCCATGCAAAACATTTCGATTGTCTAGTAGTACAAATTCTCCTACTCTCATTGCTAACGATATTTTTGTGTGGCGAATTATTCAGTTTTTGGTCAAATCTATCTGTTAGATAGGCCTCCTAGCCGCTCAATATTTGACATGCGCACCTCCTTATTTATGTATTTTTACTATACAATGGTATTTGTGATAAAGAAAGAAAAATGGGATGACTTTTTCGCCAAAGGTGGCCGCTTTAGGCCGGTGTCGAACGAGGAATTACAGATATACCTTACGGCGCTAGATGTGCAGCCTGGATGCAAGAAAACTTGCTGTGCTCTAGATATTGGCTGCGGTGATGGTCAATTAGTCAAAAAACTTGCATCTAAAGGAATTCGCAGTGACGGGATCGATTGGAGCATAGAAGCAATAAGTTTAGCTCGGTCAACCCCAGTGACGGGAGCAGAATTTTGGGTTTGCAGTGCAGAAGATATGCCAAAAACAGCAAAATATGACCTGGTCATATGCAGGCTGGTATATGCTTTTGTAAAAAATAAAGACGCATTTTTACAAGACGTAGCAGAATTACTAAAGCCCGCTGGTAAGCTCATTATTGTCACCCCCACAGTAGATAGAGTCGCCAAAAATAAAATCAATACCGCCATTGATGTGTCCAGTGAGGCGGATCGTATAAGTCGCTACCTTGATCTCAGAGTTACCGAGCATAATGATTTGGCCATTCTGATCTGCACCCCAAAAATGCGGTCTCAGGACTAAGCTATTTGGCGGCTTTGCTTGCGGCCTTGCCAACAGAAGCCTTACCGGCCAGCACGGCCAGTTTGGCTTTGGGGAAGGTGAAGCCGAAGGTGCTGCCCTTGCCTTCGGTGCTGTCGAAAATTACCGAGCCACCCTGGGCAATGATAACCTTTTTGGCCATAAACAGGCCCAGGCCGGTGCCGTCGGGGCGGGCGCGCTGGGCGTTGCGGGCGCGGTAAAACTTGGTAAACATGTGGTGCCGCTCGGTTTTGGGCACGCCAATGCCGTTGTCTACAACCCTAAATTCGATGCTTGAGCCCTTGTCTTCTAGGATCAGGTCAATTGTGCCGCCGCGGGGCGTGTAGTAAATGGCGTTGTCGGCGAAGTTCATGATTACTTGGCGGATTTTGTTTTCGTCTAGCATAAGCATCGGGAAGTTAGCCGGTTTTTTGTAGGTTAGAGTCTGCTTTTTGCCCCTTGCCGCCTCTGTTAACTGAGCCACCTCGCCCTCTATGACGGCAGCCAGCTGAGTTGGCTTGTTTTCGATCACAAACTTGCCGCTACGCAGCCGCGACACATTGAGCAGGTCGGCAATCAGGTAAACCATCCGCTGCGTACTAACGTAGGTCTGGCCCAGCATGTCCTTCTGCTGCGGCGTAACCTTGCCAGCGTCGCCCTCGGCCATCATGCTAACGTAACCCTTAATCGCCGTCAGCGGCGTCCGCAACTGATGGCTAGCCATGCTGATAAACTCATCCTTGGTAGCATCCAGCTTGCGCAACTTGTCGTTGGTCACCCGCAGCTGCCGCGTAGCGTCGTCGACCTTCTTTTGCAGGGTGACATTGAAGGCCTGGATCTCCTCGAACCGCAAGGCATTTTGGATGGCGATTACCAGCTCATTAATAACGATTTCTAAAACCTGAAGGTCCTGTTTGTTGTAAGGGTTACCGCTCTTTTTTTGACCCAGAATCAAATAACCTTGCCCATTTTCTTGGTCTAGAGTCGATATTAGTCTACCTAAGACAGCCACCTCATTGATATTTAAACTGTCCCGTAACTTGGCATATCTATCTTCCAATTCGTCGACTTTTATCAACTTTTGATGAATTTTTGGAGACTGTGAGGCAGCGTTACTAATATCTTCCTCTGTAAATTTGAAGTTTTTTGTTCCAAAGGTTCTTTTAGGATTATGGGCGGTTTCTTTTATAGAAAATAAACAATATTCTGATTTTAAAGTGTTATTAATATGTTCAGCGGACTGCTGCAATAACGGCTCAATTTGGATATTACTAACTAGAGTTTTGTTAAAATGGTCTAGGAAGTTGGCGGCATCGTAGGCGTCTTTATAAAATAATTTGTTGGTTAGACGATCAAAAAAGCGTTTCAGAGGAGTCAAGCTCAGTCCAAACCCAATCGCCAAAACGGCATAGCTCATGCGCTGTACACCACTTAGATCTTTTGTGCCTAAATTGCTAGCAAAGACTCCAAAAACCACCAAAGAATAAAGCATACCAACAGCGCTTAGAGTTAAAATGTAACCTAAGGAGCGCACAGCTAGCAACCTAATATCAAACAGCTTATGTCGAGTTATTGTATATGCAGTCAGAGCAGTCATAATAAGCATACTTATAGGGGCTAGAACTTGAATATTAGGATTATTTGCGAACACAAAGCCTGTGACAAAGCCTACAGCAATTACTATGGCCATTCCTAAAAATAAATATCTTACAGATTGACGCTTTAACCTATCTAATGACCTATAATTGGCAACTAATAGCCCTAACGCAAAGATAGAGATTATTACAGCTAGAACTGATTGGAGGGTATAGGTAATGCCTGCACTAATCGCTAGATTACCTTCGACTACTCGGACACTTTTTAATGTACCAGGGAATATTCCTAGAATTAGTAGTATCGACCACAAAATACTTAGAAAGACTGGTCTAAATTTAGTTTTATTGGGCTGGTATTTTATGAATTCGATAACAAATAGCACTAGTAATACAGGTAGCATAGAAAAAACAATTAGCCCCATTGCTACAACTTGATGGGCTAAATTTGGGAATTTTATAGCAATTATTTGTATTGCTTGCCAGACAGCTAATAGAGCCGTCATTATACTGAAGTAAAAACCTGACTTATCGTAACGTCTAGAAAATATGAAGAAACTCAAAATGAGTATCAGAAATATAGAGGTAATGTATATTAATAAACTTATCATGTTATTATTAGCTTAACTTAAAAGTTAAACATAGCAAAGATGTTGCCAAAATATCCATATTTTAAAGATATTTCTAAGAATGATTATGACGCGTATATGCATTATTATTCTAAGCATCCCCATCCTAGTGCAGACTATTCTTTTGCAGAACTAAATACATGGCTATCTTATTTGGAGCCAGCTAAAGTTTGTTCCCTTTCAAAAAATTTACTTTTAGTATACTTCAGAGATATACTCGGTAGTGACACCGATGTTGTCAACCTAACAACTATTGGCAACATAGGCGAATTAACACCTGAAGCCTTATTGTTTGTAAGAAATTTACTAATCGTACCCAGAACTCAGCTTGTTATATCAGAGCCTCATTTGGATAAAATCCAAACCATGTTAGGGGATAATGCTCAAGTAAAATATGACTTGGGTTTATGTGACTATATCTATAGCGTTAAAGAACATTCGTCTCTTGCGGACCCGAGCTACCGCAGAATAAGACGTGAGATAAATCTGTTTAAACGCGACAACCCTGAAACAGACATAAGACTGGATAAGATTGACATACATTCACATAGAGGTAAAGTAGAAATCATTAACGCGCATCATCTGTGGGATAGTACTTTTATATTTGGTAATGACCCAGACCGGGCGGAAGGTAACGTACTTGCTAACATTGTAGCTTTCTCAGAAGAGTATAACGTTAGTGCATTAATAGGAAAGATTGATGATGAACCTCAATATATTTATATATTTTCATACTTAAATAACGGTGGTAAAAAGTATATAAATATTCACCATGCTCGATCAGGATACAAGTTTAAGAATGCAAGTGACTATTTTTGGCATTTGCTCTCTAAAGAGATGGAGAAAGAAGGAATTGACTATATAAACTTTGAGCGTGACGCGAATATTCCTGGTATACGCAGGCACAAAGAACTATTGAAACCAGTAGAAATTCATAAAATGTATACTGTTAATCTCAGTCAATAAGTAGCACTGGATAGTCATAGCAAGCCGTCTCTTTAAGTTGCAAGTTGGCACTTCCTTCAGTGAATTTGTTGGCTAAAACGGGTACGTAATTCTCTGAGCGATTAGTGCATTGCGTTGCAAAGCCCGTCAAGCCTGGTACTCTGCGGCCAAGTTCAGACATGGCTCGAATGGTAAGTTCGCTAAAGTTCATACCTTGCATGTCTAAGGTTGTAGATATTCCTGGGCTAAAAACTGTCCTGCCTCTAGGGTTTAGCTTGTCGAAGTAGTCTTTATTTAACCATGGGCAAACTTCTAGGCCATCTATTAAAAAGAGCTCGCTAACTACTCGTCCTTCCTTCTCTACATATATGATCTTGGACTCGGGTAGTAAGATCTGCTGATCAAAATATTCTCGAGGCTGCTTCTGTGCCGAAGGATGGTTTTGTGTAAGTTTATCGAATGTTTTGTCGTATGTATACCACAGTTTTTCCAGCAGATCTGGATCAATCTTATCTCCGCTCACATATTTAACACTGTCACCGAACATTTTCTGCCATTCGCCAGACGATCCTAAATGCTCATAAGATTGATCCAAGCTCTCGAAATCCGGACCTGGCCTATCTTCAAAGTTTAAATCGCTAAAAAAGTGAGTAACCGACGCCAAAGTGCCGTACTCTGCATCGTAAACACCCGGGCTCACCACAGCACGTCGATCCATACTAATCATGGCCTGCTTTATCTCTTCCACTTTCCCGGTGTCTTCATGCCTAAGTTCGATCGCAATTGATGATTTAGGAGTAATTTTGCTCAAAACCCCCTTCAAACCTTCTGCGTCTTCGCTAAGCCCAGAGTTGTAGAAGTCGATAAAAAATGGTTCATAGCCATCTTGCAAAAAAACCTGGTTGGCTTCAGTAGCGTACTTCAGGGGGACTATAGCAGGAAAACCTGAGCGCTCATTAAGAATTGATGACGGATCCTGCATAGATACTTCAAGACTCTCTTGGTCTATAAGGCCTAGAAGCTGTGGGTCTTGGTCAAATTTACCTAATTCTTTTTCGGGAGTTGGTCGGTAGTGTTGATCTATACTCATATTTTATACTGTGGTATTGGTTTACTCTTATGGCTTGAAAGGTTTTAGAGCATAATTTGTGGGATATCCCGCCTACTATCATTAAGATGCCTTGTCTCCTTTGATGATATGACTAAACCAGTTATCTGCTATATGATACTGAACTTCTATAGGATTAGTTAGGATACTTTTTATCCTTGGTTTTTTATTTTTATCCTGGAATAAACTTACTATACTAGCGACTAATTCACCTTGAACTAAATAAATATATTGGTCAACGGCCGCAGAATACAAGAAATTTATAGCATTTCCGTCATTAATGATATGAAAATGATGACCAAGTTTTGAATATTTTGTGATATCACTTGTTATCTTTTCATTAACATATTCGCTATCAATAAATCGTAAATCAAATTCATCATCCGAGGATGTTACTGATGCCAAGAATGCACCCCTTTTCAAGTCACGAAATTTAAGGATATTGATGGCTCTAGATCCTGTAGCGCAAAAAACAACATCACTATTTCTCAAAAGGCGATGAATTGATACCACTATCGCACCGTCACAAGATGCTTGCACGGCACGCATCGGATTGATTTCGCATATATAAGGACGTATACCACGCTGTTGTAGGTATTGAAATATGCCCCTTCCGATTTTACCATAACCTATGATACCGCAGGTTCTATAATTAATTAGGATGTTTAGATTACGTAAGACAGTCTCAGCAGCATGAGCAACTCCATTACCAACGAGTTGGTCTTCAAAGCTTTTCAGGGGGCTACGTGCAACAGATATAATACGAATACCGTCTGTCATACTCTTTTCATACTTTTGATGTCCATTCTCGGTGTCTTCCACAATCCCAATGAGCCTCTTGCCCAGTCTCTTCTTGATCACTCTAATACTTTCACTAAAATACCCCCCAATATCTATCATGCATATATTATTGTAACTTATAAGCATGTCTGTTAGCTCCCCGGAGTTATCAGCTATGTTTTGACGCGTAAATTGATCTAGTATAGCTACATCATGATCTTTTAATAAAGATAAAGTTTTTTTATTTATTGAATTTGGCTTCGGGATAATACCTATGAGGTTAAAATTTTCCTGTAAAGCAAGGATGTAGTTCTCTGAGCTTGGTATAATGTGAGATACGGCTATCACAGATATATTTTTACCACTTCTATCGACTATTGATCTGAAAAATTCACGAGGATTTGACTCAAGCAATCCTTCAATCCTATCAACAACAGTAGTAAAATGTGGGTCATCAACAAAAACACCCCAATCAATCCACCGAAAACCACTCGACTCTCTAATATCTACTGTTATATCGGATTTTTCTGTCACAAATAAGTAACGAAAGTCATGATGATAATGCCCCGGCTCATTCTTGCGGTGATTCTCGGGGATAAAATGCGTGTCAATGTGACAAGGCACGTTAGGAAAGTGTTTGAAAACGGTTCTTAGTTCCAAATCTTCACTCTTTAAACCAGTTTCTTCTTCAACCTCACGTAACGCTGCTTCGAGGGGCGACCCATCACTCTCATCAATATGTCCTCCTGGCTGTAGTAATTTACCAAGTGATTTATGACGAAGTAACAGTACTTGACGAGTGTATTTATTGACAACAAAAGCACTGGCAGTAACGTGTCCGACAAAGTTCTTGCGAGACACTATATCTTCATCGGCTTGTTGAAGTTGTTCCGCTAACAAGTTCAGTTTATTTGCATCATCCGAGTAGGTATCTATATACTTCTTATAGAGTTTGTCAATTTGTATTAAATTTACCATTGGATATTATTATAAACTAGCTCACCCACTTAAGTCTATTTATAACGAATACCGACATGCGGCTATAAAGCTGTTTGCTACACTTCTTATATCGTCATCACTTGAATGAATATTGATGCCAAATGCTGATCCAAGTCCTCCGTCAACAACACCTACGCTAATATTAATGCTACGACTTAGAATATCATCTGTTTTAGGCAGATCGCCTGCATTGACAAACCTTCCTCGAGAAGACCAGCCATCTGTAGGTGTTTTATGCCCGCTAATTTGCTCCATGTTGCTATAGACATGCCAGCCAGATTCTGACAAGGGCATGCTGCCAAGCTGTTTACTGACTCTATCCGCCATTTCTTTGGTGTCGAAAATTATAGTCAGCATTGTCGCACATTCACCATTGATATCGTTAATTTTTCTAAAGGCAACGCCGGGGATGTCTGCTTCCTTGATGAGATTTTTCAGTTGGCACTTCTTGTCGCGCAAAACCTGAAGCATGCCGTCTAGTTTTCTTACTTGAGCTAACGCAACTGCACCAGATAGTTCATTCATTTGGAAATTGAGACCTACAATACTCCTGCTACCAACTTCCTTGCCACTTCTGTTTGGCATGTGACCTTGGTCGCTAATGGCAAATGCCTTCTCGTACAGAGCATTGTCGTTGGTAACGATTATACCTCCACTGCCAGCAGCGATATTCTTGTGCTGATTCAGAGAAAATGCGCCTATATCACCAAAGGTGCCAAGCTTCTTCCCTTTGAATGATCCTCCAGCAGCCTGGCAACCATCTTCGATCACAAAGAGATTATGTTTCTCGGCAATATGCATAATAGCATTCATATCGCAAGGATTACCGAGCATATGGACGGGCATAATCGCCTTTGTCCTCTCTGTAATCTTCTCCTCGAGATCGATCGGATCCATTGTGAGTGATTCATCTACTTCAACCAATACGGGTGTAGCACGAGAATAAATTATTGATCCGATCGATGCTACAAATGTATATCCAGGAACCAGTACCTCGTCACCCTCCTGTAGTCCAAGTGCAAGTAGTGATATGAACAGCGAGCCCGTCCCCGAGCTATTTGCTATAGCATGTTGCACGCCAATATAGCTGGCAAACTCTTGCTCTAAAGAGTAGACCTTATGCTTAAACTTTGGATCGTCGAGGCTGCCATAACGAGATAAGTGTCCGCTTTCGAGGACATCTATTACTTCTTTTCGCTCTTCGTCACCAAAGCTGTATGCACCTGGTCCAGCCATAGTTTTCCTTCTCTGTCAGGGGTTGTATATAGTACAATGATATGCTATAATAGCGAAAATATCAAGTCCACAGAAACAAGTATTAAAGTTAATGGTACGGAGGTCGGGTAGATGAGTGGGGTTCGTCTTGGGTTAATTGGATACGGTCGTCTTGGCTCCATCCACGCGAAGAATATCAACAATTCAAAGTACTCTGAACTTTTTGCCGTGTGCGACACGAATCCTGAATCGTTAAATAGCGTTAAAGAACAATACGATACACTTACTTGCGACAACTTGGACAATTTCCTGAACCAACCAATTGACGGTGTTGTGATTGCATCAAACACTTACCTTCATGTTGAGCATATAAAATCAGTAGCTAGAGCAGGTAAGCATATATTTACCGAGAAGCCGATTGGTCTCACGATGCGAGAAACTGATGACGCATTGCAATATGTCGTAGATGCTGGAGTTAAGTTTCAGATTGGCTTCCAGCGTCGCTGGGATCCTCGCTACCTAGCTGCAAAAGAAGCTATTGTCAACGGTAAGATTGGCAAGCCTGTTCTTTTTAAGGCCCACGGCCGCGACCCGAACGCATCGAACGCAGCAAACTGGGGCTTAGGTAAGAATGGTGGCCTTTTCCTGAACGCAGCTATTCATGATTATGATGCGGCTAGGTTCTTGCTAGGTCAAGAGGTTTTGGAAATCTCTGCAACGGGTGCAGCGCTAGTTCACACTGGCCTAAGAGAGTATAGCGATATAGATACTTGCTCTACTACCTTATATATGACCAATGATACTATGGCGATCACCGAATGGAGTCGCTACGCTTCATACGGATACGATATAGCCGCTGAGATTATTGGAACTGATGGAATTATACAAATAGGTCATGGACAAGATGATGGCGTAACGCTCAAACTTCGTAATAAGCTAGCACCCGGGGTGATCGACATATTTCGCGACTCATATGCCGCAGAGATAGATGCATTCGCGCTTGCCATCAAGAACAACACTCAACCAGCACCAGATATTGAAGATGCTCGAATCGCACTTCATCTTGCCCTGCTAGCTCGACAGTCCTTCGAGGATCGCAAGGTGCTGGGCGTTACTAATTTAGGACGACTTATCTAACAACCATGGGTACGGAGCTATATCTCATACGACATGGAGAGGCGGCAAATAATGTTCGTCATAACTACATTGCGGGCCGTAGTAATCACTTTCCACTGACAGAAAGAGGCGTTGAACAGTCACGCAGACTAGGCGCGGCCTTGCTAAGAGCCGAGCTACTCCCTGATGTAGTGTATGCTTCGCCAGCAGTACGAGCCGCCCAGACAGCTCGCTATACACTCGATGCTATGATGACCGATATTCCAATCACTGAAGACGATCGTCTACAGGAACAGCATGTCGGTGAATGGGTCGGACGCGTAGCGACCGAGGTGTTTACAGATGAACAAGTTGCCGAGATTGACAGGCTAGGAAAAGAATTTAGGTCTCCTGGCGGCGAGTCGTTTAACGATGTAGGTAATCGAATGTATGAATGGGCTAACTCAATATCAGACAGTGGGCGCGTGTTTGCTTTCACACATGGAGGTGCTATACGCTGCCTTGCATCAAAAATCGAATTTTGGTCACACCCACAGACATATCAAACACGCCCTGATAATACATCAATAAGTTTGTTTACTCGTAGCAGGGATGGCTGGGCATTGCAGTATGTAGGAAAAAACGTGGAGAAGATTAATTAAATGGCAAATAGAGGACTCCCTAAAGAGATCACGTCTCGCCTAACGGCTAATGCGCTTGTTAAAGCAAGCCTTAAATCAGTTATTTATTTTGGCTCTGTTAGGAATAATCAAGATGTACATAGTCGTTCAGACTGCGACTTGCAGATTGTACTTGATAAACCCTCGTATGCGCTCACAGTTGCAATAAACACAATCCTAGAGGATTATCCAAGTCTCGACCTAAGCATTATGTATATGCAAGACATATACAATCAGAATGGCGACATTATATTCCATGATGGTACGAAGAGCCTTTTCTTTATGTACGTACTCGCCGCTGGAGAGGTTCTGTACGGGGAAAATGTCTATGAAAATATCGTAAGTCGGCTGAAGCTAGAGGACATACGTCCATCATTGCTAATTACGACACGAGAATACCTATCGAGACTTCGCGTAATGGCCATCCAGCAGACGAACGATACGCTTGGGTTCAAGAAGTACAGTCTCAAATTATTCAAGGACGTTCTTGTCTATCTTGGTGAAGAAAAAGCCGAGAACATCTCGCACATCACTAATAGGTCTGCTCAGGATGACATAAAACGACTTTATCCTTTCAGTAAGGGTTCGCGAGCTGCACTGATAGAAATTACTAAATATGACAAAAACTACACGCGTGAAGAGATGGCTCATCTTCTTACGGATTATGAAAACATTATAGAGAGGCTCTGTAATGAATGGAATTGAAAAACCGTCGACTACTTTTGATATTGAACACGCTCAGGAAGTACCGGGTGATTTTGGCGAGATACGGCGAGATGTTGCTGAGCGCCTTTTTAAAGATCCGTCTTACACGACATTCGATGCAATGGCAGAGATGTCTACCGCAGCCGAAGAGTATATCAATAAGCTTTCAAATCAGTATCCTGGCTTGAAGCTATGGGTCGGAGGCTCACTTGGGCGTCGTGAGATGTTGCCGAATTCTGATATCGACCTCTTTGTTGTATATAACGACGATAATTATGTTGAGAGTGATATTAGAGTTGACGGCGTTGATAAGTTTGAGGTGGGGCATATTAATAAGGAGCGGCTGCACAATTTATTAAACTACTCGCTCGTAGATGCCAATCGCTTCATTGATGGACGAATGGTCGGGCATGTTCCGGCTGACGATATAAGCGAGATGATTCTTGAGGCGAATACGGCTGACCATCAGCTTGCAAACAATATTAGTGAATATTTCTTCTATCGTTATTTTGACTTTCCGAATAAAACGACAAACATGGGGCCAAATCTAAAATACAGTACTGGGTCTAGCAGAGATACTATTTTCTTTAATATGATCTCACGCATGAGTACTGGTAATTTTCCCGCCATAAGAGGTGAAAGCCCAGAACTGCCAGAAGTCATGATGGACGCCAAGGAGCGATATGGCCTGCGCGCTCCATTTGAGGCAACTAATTTACTATTTACGGTCAAGAACGCGGCAATATCTGTCTATGATATGACCGGTGATGTGCGCAACCGGTACGTATCCCCAGTGAGCCTAGAGGCTATTTACGAATTCTGTAAAGACAAGTTCCAGGCGTGGGGTATCAACGATAGTAAACAGTTTATCGAAGCATACTCAGCTGCACGACAAGAGCTTGAATATACCGTCGACACTATGTTAACTAAGGTGCTCTCTGAACATCCTGCTGCAACATCTTTTAATAAAGTCTTACAAGCTACGCCCGAAGAATTGCCAGAACTCTGCCTCGAACTGATTCGCGGAGAGTCTGAATATCCTCATTCCATAGCTTCCTTTTGTGTGTGGTATGCATCTACAGGCCGAGTAGACGGGGAGGGTATGAGGAAGATCGCCAACGAGTTGATGGAACAATCGCTCGATCGCTCATGGGGCGCATTAATGGCGGTTGCCTGCTGCCCTTACGTATTCGACTCTATACTGTCATCATTGGCTGATTGGTTGTATGAAAACGAAAAAGGGGCATACCTTACAAAACTTGTTACACGTAACACCAACACATCCCCCGAGACTAGGAGTAAGGCCATTCAGTACTACGGAGACAAGGAGATAATCATCTAGCATGACCAAATTGATGACGCTAAATTTTTTTTGGGGGGTACGAGCAATAGGGTGCTTGTAAAAAAGCGGCCCTCTCCTTGATAGACAGTCGCCAGATGTCGTTGCGCTACAGGAGGTCCAATTTGATGTGGCGAGGTCACCTATCTCGCAAGCCACTTACTTAACAAGAGAAGGTAGCTTTCCTTATATAATATACACGCCTTCGTTTCGAAAAGATCGACACCCAAGACGACGAACCTTAACAAAAGGCCACTCACATGGACTAGCCTTACTATCCAGACATCCTGTAGTCTCAAGTGAATTATACCTTCTTTCGCAAGGAACTAACTTCAGTGAGCCATGTTTTGCACTATTCGCAGTCATCGATATTGATGGCCAGATAACGAGTGTATGTAATATACACTTTGGTAACATCGATCAAGAGTCGAGCGAGCACTCAGGGGAGCTGGTCGAGCTTTGCATAGCGAAGGATGTTTAGCCAGTAATCACGAGTGACTTCAGCATGTTCAAGCTAGCTGCTGAAGAGTTATGCCTTGTCTTCAGACGAACTGGAGTATATCAATTCCGAAAAATAATATCACGCTAGATTACATCGCTATACCTAAAAAATTCTCTTTTAGGTCAGTTGTTCGCCTTGAAGACAAGGTCTCAGATCACCGTGTTGTCATCGCAGAGATTGAGGAGGATGGACGACATTGGTAACCAGATGCAAGTAGCGCACACTCCTACTGTCGTTACTATTGGCCATGTATACACCGATAACAATCATAATAGAGGGTGTGCCGCATCGCTCATGGGACCTCCTCCGATATATATTGCGACGTACTGCGCCCGTCAGTACAGGTTGAAGACTCGTATCATCACTGAACACGGCACAGATTTTTTAGAGTATATTCGTGACCTTACAGTGATGGCGACTAGGCCTAGAGGCGATAGTACCCTTATCTACAGAAATATCGTCGAGAATGGCCATCGCACGCAATACTGTCCAAACCCTATGTCCAAACCCTAAGAACAGCCTACCCGTTCATATAGACAGGACTATAAGTGCACTTATAGCGAGTGCTGACATTCTTATTGTAGCACCCGACATTCCTAATTATTCGGACGCATATATCAGTGAAACGGTGAGTCACACAAGTATGGAATGTAAAAAGATACTTATACCACAAGGATTGCTAAGGAAGATGGACGATGCTCGTATCACACGGGGAACATTAACTAATCCGAATATCCTGAACTTGTTTGATGCGGTCATTATTTCAGATGAGGATATCGATGACGCTCTAGAGACGACTGTGTCTTGGAGTAAACAATGTCCAAACACGGCAGTTGCTGTTACGAGAGCAAAGCATGGAGCCACTCTAGTTCAGGATGGAGAATCCACAGACATACCAACAGATAGACCATTGAGTGATAGAGAGATCATTAACCCCTTAGGGGCTGGGGATATGTTCAGTGCAGAGTTTACGATCAAGCTATCTGAAGGAGTGTCACCAGAACAGTCAGTATGCTCGGCGCATCGTTCAACTGCTACAATGCTTACTTCTCGAGGTCAAAAAGAACTATAGTTTTCTAGACGCCGATCTTGATGGTCTTAAGTACCTTCCGCTTGTATGCATCCTCGTCTGGGAACATGTCTACGATACTTAGAGCCGTGAATTTAACCTCGTCACCTTTATTGAGGCGTGAGTGCTTCTGTACGGTTGCATGTGGCAGAAATCCATTACGCGCAAATTGTGGATCATTGAGTGTAAGCCCGCCGTCCACTAGCGCTGTTAATACATCGAGGTGCAGGTTAACTAGGCTCTCTGATCGGTTAAGAAGAACTACTTGAACTTGTCCATTTTCACCGAAGAATCTATCGTCTTCCGCTACCGACTCAGCTGGTGCGTGACTACCTAACTGCTCTCTTAGTTTTGCAACCATCTCATCAACAGACCAATCAATCGCAAATGTATCAACAATTGTAGAGTGAAGCGGCCAACTGTCTGATGAATACTCGTACCCTTCGTCAATGGGATCGAAAAACTGAACAATGGTATATTTTTGAGTAAATTTCTTCATAATTTTATATTAACCACTAAATTTAGATTATACTGTCCATTATAGCGCTGCGCTATTAGTTTATAGTAGATCTAGATAAATTTAAATATTGTATAATATACTAAATTATGCTATAATTATATGATGAAAATCATTAATTCTGGCAAAGAATCTGTAGATTTAACTGAAGTAACAGATAAGTCTACGCCCCATGTGGGCAGCTTGAGCAGTTCTAGACTTAGCAGGCTCAAACAAACTGGCCGACTTTTATGCGGCTCAGTGGCTGCAGATTACAGAAGCGACGAATATAGCAAGATTGGTACGGCTAGCTGGGGCGCACTTACTGCCGGTACACAGATCATAGACAGGTTACGTCTAGGTGTTGTATTGATACCCCCCATGGCAGTTGAGGTTATGGAGCAAACTCACAACAGCCTGGCCACAGCTGCTGTCACGGGCGCAGCATTTACAGCCTGGAACGTAGTTGTAGGTTCGGCATTTGGTCAAGGCATATCGCGTTTTCCTCGCACCAACCAAACTGTTACCGAAAGTTTCCCTCGCTTGATAGATACTTTTAACAATGCCCTCCCTGGTATGGAAAAGCCTGCTCAAGAGCAGAAAATTATTGACCCTATAGACCAAACCTTTGATCAAAAATCGTCTCGGTTTGGGCGTTTTATGACTCACATAAGGCGATCTTTTTCTGTGATGGGGATAGGCACTACGGCTTACGCAGGCACCGCGGCCGTTAATGGCCACACCCCTAAAGATGTTTTAAAAATTAACGCCGTGGCCTCTGCTGACGGTGGAGCACTAGCTGCAGTGGTAGCAGGAGGCGCAGCTGAATCCGTAATGCAGCTAGCCAGCTCTGGGCACCCAGAACTAGCCCTAGATGTTCAAAACTTTGTAGGCGATAGCCGCTTGTGGCTGGGTGTGGCAGCCGTTTCAATGGCCGCCGAGCTCTGGAGCAATCGGAGGAAGAGTTAAACTACCGGCCACTGGTTGCTCACCTGCTTAAAGGCTTATCAAAAACTTTAAAAATCTGTAACGTACAATAATAATTCCAGCCACTAAAAATAGGCTCGTGCTGCAGCCAACCAAAAAATTTCGGAAGTGGTCGGAGATAGACATCGAGCGGTCTAACACTTTGTTCCCATTCCTTTAGTATGTTTGGTAGGTCGGCAAGCATTAGCTTGCCGTACAGTCTTCTGAGTGAGCGTTTCAGTACGCCCCAGAAGTTCTCGATCATGTTGGTGGGACCAAAATGGCCATTGCTATGGTTACAGCGTTCATGAGAGTAGCCATAGAACTCTAGGTCATGGTACCCAGCAAAGGCATCTGTGGTAATGTGATTACCTCGCTGTACGGTATGTTGCAAGAATAGCTCTAAGCTATCTTGGGCTCTATCTGGGATGATCTGTAGACGGACTCTTCTGGTGTCCCGTTCTATGGCTCCAACAACAATGGTTTGGTGACCATACTTTTGCTTACCAAAGAAGCTCTCATCTACCTCAACAATGCCAGATAGCTCAAGGCTACTGGCTGGGAGGTTGTTTCGGAAGCGAGCAAACCAACGCCGCACGGTTGGATAGCTACTGCCGGTGATGTCGACAGTAGTACCAGTAGCCTTTTGCTGCTGCCAACGCCAGATGAGGAGCCAGAGGCTCCGAAAGGAAAGTTTGCTTTGTCGAAGCCAGCAGACAGCCTTGGCTGACCACTTCTTGCGACACAGCTTACACCAGGCGTAACTAGAGCGAAAGAGAAGTCTTTCCCCGCAGGACGGACAGCCTGCTACTCCGTAGATAGATTTAAATATTTGTTTATGGCACTGCCGTTCAGTGGGCAAATTTGTTAGACTGTTCATTGGAACAACTCTATCCTTTCGTAGATTTACGGCCGCTATTTCTTAGCCCACAGATACATCGTGCTACGGGTACTGCCCGAGACAGTTAAGTAACCGTTATCTACTAATTTTTTTAGTTTGCGCTGCAAGGTTCGACGGGGTACCTTTGGTAGTACACTTTTGGCTTCAGCAAGGGATATGGAGCCAAATTGCTTGGCGTAGCTCAGCAGGTCGGCATCCTCGGGGTTGATACGCTTTACTGGTTTATCCCCCACAATAACGCTGGATAGTATCATGACTTCAACTGATAGTACTTTGGCGGATGACAAAAACCCATCCACGAAATAGCTAATCCATGGGTCAAGCACGGCCGTGGCAGCGGTTTGGTAAGTATCGCCTTGTACTGTATGAAGCGCACTGTAGTATTCTCGCTTGTCTGTATAGTAGTACGAATCAAGCACTAGTGTGCCACGAAAGTCATAGTCATGCAGTCCAAGATATAATTGTGTCAGCACGCGGGTGGTACGACCGTTGCCATCAGAAAACGGGTGTATGGAGACGAACTGAAAGTGTAGGATAGCTGCCGCGATAGCGGGGTGTACGTTTTCACTCTCTTTTAACCACTCGAGCAGGGCGGTAATTTCTTCTTCCAGGATTGCCGTTTTTGGCCCTTTGTAGAGCACTGTGTCATCCTGGTCGATAATATCCACCCCAACGGTACGCAAAACTCCGGTTTTCTCTGGCGGGAGCAGCCCCTCCATAATAAGTTCATGGATCGTGAGAATGTCTTTTAGCTCAATCGGCTTACCAGACACCTTACGTTTGTCTATATAATCCAAGGCTTTTTTGTAGTTGCGTACTTCGATTTCAGCATATTGGTGGCGTGTTAGTATCTTACCATCAGCAAGCACCTTCTCGACCTGCTTGAGGTTCAACGGATTACCTTCAATAGCTGTTGAGCTGTGCGTTGCCTCAACGTTTGCCCGATGGCGCAGTTCTATTTCACGCTCCGGCAAGATACGACTGTGTGCAACCTGTGAACGAAGTAATTCAATCTCGGTAATGGTCGCAAGCAGCACATCTGTTATCTGGTATTTTGGGTGATACGCCATATAGGTAGTTTAACATACTTTTTAGCTTTTGCGCCAAATTCGCGCCAGTATTCGCGCCAGATTAGTAAAAAAGCGTATGTGAGCCCAGCGGCATACGCAGGCGTTCTGCGGATCCTCAAGCATTCTTTGGTTTGCAAGAAATCGACATCGGCACGACTGTAATATGTATCACTCTCGTCGGTTGCGGCCTCAAGCTGGTAACCGTTTGACTTGAGATAACCCAGCACCCTATTGTAGGTTTTGCTGTCACCTAGCCGGTATTTTGCCTCTATTCCTACATTGTTATCTGCCATTGACTATATCTTTCGCTTGAACTGTATCTTAATTTTAGCATCTCGTAAAGCCAGACATTTCCCCTTGGCACTTTTTATACAATTAGGACGCGGTCTACGATAATTTTAAATTCCATCCAATCTCCTTATTTTTTATGCGCGAGGGCTGCTTGGTGTGTACGGTAAGCATCAATAGTTCGATCGTAATCATGTATGATGTTACCCAAGCTAACTTCGGCAGGCTTGCCTGAGCAACATCATTATATACCTACCATCCCATCTGGGAGTATAAAATTTTATCATCTATACATTGGATAGCTTGACGAACTCTGGGCACAATTTTTTTTGGCAAATGGTCAATATCAAACCATTGCATATCATCACACTTGTCGGGCTCCATTATCGATGGGTTACCTTCGATATCATCTGCCTCAAAGTAAAAGTCAATTCTTTCGTCATCATTTGTGTTTGGCTCTTCGGATCTAGTATGCATGATGTGGACCAATTTTAGATTTTTTGGGTCAACTTTAAGCCCGGATTCTTCATCAACTTCTCTCGCCAGTGCGACAACTAAAGACTCGTCCCCGTCTAGATGTCCGGCAATCATACTGTAATATCCACCCATATAGGATGAAGAGGCCGCGCGCCTAGCAAGCAGAATCTTACCATCGCGTCTTAAAACAAGGTATACAGCCGGTATTATCTGAAACCTAGTATTTGCCATTACTCTATTATAGAGGCTAAGCTGTATAATAACATCATGAAAACTGAGTTTGAGGTTAAATTTTTGGGTATAAGCCTGGGTTCGATGCGCCAGAAACTAAAAAATGCCGGAGCCAGCCAAACGCAGGCAATGCGGCTGATGCGGCGGGCGATTATTGATAATCTGCCAATGAAACAAAAGAATGCCTTTCTGAGGGTCCGCTACGAGGGCAACAAAGTGGCGGAGCGGCTGGGTTTTGAGTGGCAAGAAGCCGTTTTTGGCGATGTTATGGCGGCCTACAGAGCCCAATACCCAAACCTAAAACAAACCGACACCGTTGGCAACATACAAAATGTCAGATTTAGCGACCCACTGCCGCTTCTCTGATATAATGACCGGTAATGAGTCGGGAAAATAAAGGCGACGCGGCTAGCAACCACAAAACAGCCGCCGATAGAAAAATAAAACTGGTAATAATAGAAGATAATGCTTCGATTAGAGCCATGTATAGCATGAAGCTAAAAATGGCCGGTTTTGATGTTCGCGAGGCACGCGACGGAATCGAAGGCCTGGCGGTTTGCGAAGAATATCTGCCAGATATTATTTTGCTAGACCTGCGCATGCCAGAAATGAGTGGCGACGAAATGCTCGAACGCCTGCGCCAAACCGATTGGGGCGCCTCCATGCGGGTCGTAATACTAACCAACATCAGCCGCGACGAAGCACCGCTGAACCTACGCTTCCTAGGCGTAGACCGCTACATCGTCAAAGCCCACATCACCCCCAGCGAACTGGTCAAAGTCGTGCAGGAAATAATTTAATACAAACACAGCCAGTGCTTGCTGCTTGCACTGGGCGGGACATTATCGTACCATAAGTGCATGGCACATAAAACTACCAAAATTGCAATTATCGAAGACGATCAAGCAATTAGCCAGATGTACCGCATTAAGTTCGAAAACGAGGGCTACGATGTTGATACTGCCGAAAATGGGCTGCTTGGGCTGGATTTGGCCGAAAAAATGCGGCCGGATATTATTTTACTCGACCTGATGATGCCCGAAATGAATGGCCAAGAAATGCTTACCGCTATGCGCAAAACAGCTTGGGGCAAGAATATTAAAGTTATTGTACTGACAAATATGGGCGAGCAAGAAGTGCCGCCCGAAGTTGAGCAACTTGGTGTTACAGCCATAATCCTAAAAGCCGACATGACGCCGCGCCAAGTAGCCGAGCTGGTCAAACAAAAATTGGGCGACGCCTAAAATAATTTTGTTTATTTTTATTAGTGAACCACTTTAGATTGTAGATTGTTGTAAATACCACATTATTTAACAAAAGTTTAAGATTTAACTTTTTATTAACCACTTAACAGCGAAGCTTGTTGGGCCTAAGTAGCCAAATTTAACATTTGCCAAGCGGTTTAGTTAATTTTTTAGCTAATTTTGTTATTGACTACACCTATGACTCCTGTGGTATTTGTGTGTACGGAGGGCCATCCGACATTCACAAAATCCCCTAATTAAGATCAGTCAAAGATCAAAAGGAGTTTACATGCAAAGTTCTAATTTAGTAGCGGCCGATCACTCAGTGCCATATGTTGTCCAGGAATCACCAGTTTTAGTTGCTGCACTAGCTTGGGTAATCGCTGTTGGTGGAGTGGCTGTTGCTGCCATTCTGATTTGCGGCTGGCGCGGTGCTCGCAGCGTAGTGCTCGATTGGATGCGCGGTCGTGCTACCTTTTACTGCAAATAAGGCCTAAATAAAAACGGAGAAATTGCAGATGAATTTGTTTAAACAAACTGGCGGCCTACTTGGCGAGAGCGATGTCATATCGCTCTCGCCCCAGATAAGGCTTCGATCATATCGTATGATCGATACGGTCAGCGAAGCTAAGCATTTAGTACAGCCAGATGGCTGGGAGGCACTTAGATCACTACGGCATCCCGTCAAAGCCCAGCACTGGTTCGACCAAAACACTCAAAATAGCATAAGTGATTTAGCCGCCCTGATAAGCTCGCTGACCAGCATTGGTGCACTGATTATCCGCCGATCAGCCGTCGACACAGCTAAACACGCTGTTTGGCGACTAAAAGCCAGGTTACTTTTTGTGCCGTTAGGTCATCTTAGTCGGCGCTACCCAGCAAACTACTTAAATCTGACTTGGCAAGTATTAGTTGCTTGTTTGCCAGTTTTTATTACCAGCGGTTCAGTTTTTGGTCTATCCTTTGCAGCCCAATTATTGCCCAACATAACGGCGGGTAATTATTTGGCTACCTTATCAGTTATCTGGATGATGCTATGGCTTAGCAATGTTGCTCACGAAATGATGCACATAAAAATTATTAAACAGTCAAGCAAGGTGGTATTGGTGCGTCGACGGCTTAGAATTGGCATTTTGCACGGTCAGCTCAGCCCAACTCTCGAAGCATTGTCGGCATTATTAGGACCAATTGTCGGCGCTCTGTTTTGTCTAATTCTTGGCTGGATATGCTTCATGATTGGCGGAAGCCGCGCGCCCCTTTACATAGGTGCTGGGTTTGCCCTGCTTCATAGTTTAAGTTGGCTACCATTTTTTGGTGATGGTAAGGCCGTATCAAAATTTATTGCCAGCAAATTGTTTGTACGCAGTAATCTAAAAATTGCAAAACAGGAAGCCTTATGAGCAGCAATAAAGTTATGCTAAATATTGAGCAACTAAAATTACGACGTAGCGATTATTTTGCGCTTAATATTAACGACCTAAAATTGGCGGCTAAGACGTCAACCTGTGTTGTTGGGGCTAACGGAAGCGGAAAAACTACCCTAGTGGAACTTATTACTGGTCTACTAGCCCCCAACAGTGGCATCGTTACTATTTGCGGTCAGACGGCCAATGCCAAGAATTTGCGTTTGCCCGATTTGCTAGGCTTTATACCAGACGACGAGAACTGGCTAATTAATGAATTAACTGCCCAAGAATATATCAATACTATTGCATCGGTTCGCAGTCAGGATACTAGAAAAATTATAAAAACAGCCCAGTCAATAGCCGAGCAGCTAATGTTTAAAGACTTTGATCAGCCACTTCAAAACCTTAGCCATGGCAATAAAAAGAAGGTTCAAATAATTGTTGGTTTAATGCATAATCCTAAGTTGCTTATTGTTGACGAGCTTAGAAATGGATTAGACCCTATTGCCATAACCCGGGCTGAGCAGCTACTGCAGAAATGCCGGAAAGCCGGCACTACCATATTGGCTACATCGCATGATTTATGGTGGGCCGAAAGATTTTCGACCAACATCGTTATGTTAAAAGATGGCAATGTCTGTGTGTCGGCCAAAACCAAAGATGTGGTTCAAAAATACGGTAGCTTGGAAAATAAATTTATGGAACTATACAATGGTTAACAAGTTAAGCAAAATGGCCATGGTGGCTCATTTTGGGCGAGGCAACACCAACCAGCCACTTTTAATAGCCAAGCTCCGTCTGTTATTTATTAGCATGGCAAGCATTGGCTTGGCAGCAATTCTGCAAAAACCAATATTGGGTGCCAACCTACCTACCAATATTCCCTGGTGGTGGTTGAGTGCAATATCGCTGGTACTTGGTTTTGCAGTCATAGCATTTACCCAACTGTTAATAGTTGGGGTTGGTTTTAGTATGCAACATCGTGGTTTTAGTGGTCTGCTCCAGACCCTCCCCCTATCGTTGGCTCGCAAATGGTACTACAGCAATTTGCCAGCTGTATTTGGATTGGTAATTACTTGGGTTTTTGGTGGATTAGTTTTGTTACCAACAGCCCTTTCCCTAGAAGTCAATATCGCTGTTATATTGGTGGCTTGGACGGTTGGCTCGGCAGCCGGTTTTGGGTTTTTGCTCAATTATCATCCGCGTGGTGGTGGTTTAAAGACAATTTATTTGGGAGTAATTTTAGCCTTTTGTGGGCAAATGCTCGAAAGGGCGGCTAGTGCCGAGAGCAAAATAGCATATTTGTACGTGGCCATTTGTGGACTAATTATTGCTATTCATCTTTTGGGCTGGCGATCAATCTGGAAACAAAAGATTAGGCCAAGCAGCCCATCCAAGGGCCGTTCCGCGCGCTTGCCGTGGCCAGTTCCAGCCAGGTTTTGGTTTATTGTTAAAGTATTTTATAGCGATCGTTTACGCACGTCTATATCTGTTGCACTATGTCTTAGCATTACCGCAGCTTTAGCAATAAGTCTTAGACACACAGGATCATCGTTGCCAAAAAGCTGGCTGCTTTTTTGCGCCATGCTGGCCAGTACTTTGACGGCAGATATTAGGGGTCTTAGCCAGAAAAAATGGCCACCAGAAATTTTGTTGGTTCGCGGTCCGGTTAATTTTGTATTTGGACAAATTGTTTCTGCTCTTTTGCTGAGCATAGTCGTTACAGTGCCGATTGTGCTAGCTCTTGCCAGCCAAAAGAACTTTGGCTTGCCTTGGGGAGTATGGGAATTAGTAACTTGCTTTTTATTGGTTACGGGTTCGGCCAGCATAATAGGCTTACTAGCAAGCACTTTGTTTGTAGCCGGGCCAAATGATGTTGGACAACAAACTGCAGCAGCTTTAACTGCTACAGTTGGTGATTTAGTAACGGCTTATATAACAAGCAGTGCTAGTAGCACTGTCTATTATTCACTTCGTTGGTTAGCTGCAGGAATTGCTGCGGCCATAATAATTAATGCAACAGAAGCAAGGAGAATTAAAATCAATGTACTACTCAATTAGCTCGCCGGCCAATAACCAGGCTATATTATCCAATTCCACTAAGCAGCGTATTGCTTTGTCCAGGTTAGCGTGGTGTTTTGCTGCCGGGTCTTCGATATTGACCATATTAACAATTTCGACTGCCAGAAATTTTGCTCATGCAGGTGGTAATTCTGGATACACGGTTGTAGCAACTGGACCTATAAAATTATTGAGCTTTACAAAAACACCTCATAAAGATGGCTTTTTATTATCGGTAGATTTTTTGCGCGGATTATTAATATATAGTGCGCTATGGTTATTGCTAGCAGTTATTTTATACTGGCACAAAACACGATTTGGTCGGTCGGCTAGCTAAAAATATAAACACAAAGGTACGATATAATGACTATATGTCACAGAAAAGAATAAAAAGTACTAAAATTGGTGTCTTTGATTCGGGCATTGGCGGCTTGTCGGTGGCTAATGCCCTGAAATCTGCTATGCCGGCAGCCGAAATTGTTTTTGTTAACGACAAAAAAAATGTGCCCTACGGTAAACGCAAAGTTGACGAGCTAGAAACTTTGGTAGTGCCAATTCTACAAAAACTAGCAGATGAAGGATGTGACGTTATAGTTATTGCCTGCAATACGGTGACGACAACTTTGCTGCCAAAGTTGAGACAGCAGTTTGATGTGCCTCTGGTCGGCATCGTGCCCATGGTTAAGCCGGCCACCAAACTGACACGCACTGGCGTAATTGCTGTATGCGCCACCCCAACTACCCTCACTAGCCCGCGCTACCAAGAGCTCAAACAAATTTACGCAAGTAACATAAAAGTTATCGAACCGGACTGCAGCGATTGGTCCGCATTAATTGAGTCCAAAAAAACTGACCGCATCCGCCTAAGCTCGACAATAGAGCAGATCTGCGCACAAGGTGCCGATGTTATTGTTCTTGGGTGCACGCATTATCATTGGATTGAGCAAGACATCCTAGCAACAATTGGCAACAAAAAAGTGCAAGTCCTACAACCCGAGCAAGCTATAGTCGCACAAGTCAAACGCATTTTGGCTGATATGCCTGGCGGCAGCAAACAATAACAAACTATTGATCAGAGTGCTTTTACGGTAGCGGCAAATTGCTCGCCACGATCTTTATAATTTTTGAAGAGTCCAAAACTAGCACAAGCTGTAGATAGCAACACAACATCGCCCGGCTGGGCAAGATGACGAGCCGCCGACACAATATTGGCTATACTGTCGCCGCCATCAACTATTGGCTCTTTGTATCCAGCAGCCGTCAAAGCGGCTTTAATTTTATTGGCAGTTTGACCAATTACAACAATCCCGCGCATATTAAAATCAACTACAGACTTTGCCAGATCGTCAAACTCTACACCCTTGTCCGACCCGCCCAGTATTAACACTTTGGGCTGATCAAAAGTCTGCAAGGCAACAATAGTCGATTCGGGAGTGGTACCAAACGAATCATCAATAAACGTCACGCCATCCAGTTCGCGAACAAATTCAAGACGATGCGGCAAGCCTTTAAAAGTGGTCAGTGCTTGGCGAATAGCAATCGGATCACCATCTATAACTTTCCAAACTGCGGCTAAAGCAGCGCAGACATTTTCTAGGTTATGACGGCCCAACAGGGCAATATCTGACACCGCAAAGACCGGCTCGTCGTCGACATATATCTGGTCGCCCATTACGTAAACTCCACTTTTCTCGGTGGGATTAGTGCCAAGCGGCGGCACTTCGTACGACACCTTAAAGGCCGGCGAAACGCCAACAATTTCGGCCGAATAATCGTTTAGGCGATTAAAAACTGCCCGGTCATCATTGCCCTGATATTTAAAAAGGTTTTTTTTGGCATCTATATACTCGCGCATATCGGTGTGCCAATTAAGGTGCTCGGGCGCGATCATAACGCAAACGGCAATCCGCGGCGACACTCGCGAATCAATCAGCTGAAAATTAGAAATTTCCAAAACCACCCAATCTATTTGGCGCATATCTTGACGCAGCAAATCCAGGGCAGCAACGCCAATATTGCCGCCCACCAGCACGCGTTGGCCATAAGCCTTAAGCAGTTCGGCAATTAGTACAGTAGTAGTGCCCTTGCCCTTTGTGCCGGTTATGGCCACTACTGGCACTGGGCAAACACGAAAAAACTCCTCGGTAACTGATGTAACCTTACTAAGAATACGTTCAGAATTAGCCGCCACAATCTCTTTAGGATGAACCGATGGCGAACGAATTATTAGGTTAAACCGGTCTAAATTAGCCAGGTAGTTGTCGCCCAACTGACGGTCTACGCCAGCGGGCAAATCGGCGCCAGGGTTGCTATCGCAAATTGTTATGTCGTTACCTTTGCGCCAATATTCTAATGCCGATCGGCCTTCCACTCCGTAACCTAAAATGGCTACCCTCATGATTTATCCGATCCAGCAAGCGCTGCTGACCCTGACGGTTGATTAGTCTTTTGCTCGGCCGCCTGGCGGGCAGCCCTAATGACGTTATCGAACAAAGCACAAACTGTTAAGGGTCCGACGCCGCCTTTGGTTGGAGTGATTGTTAGGTCATCGCGCTCATAAACTGATTCGGCTACATCGCCAACGGTTTTGCCATCTTCGCTAGCCACGCCAGCATCGACAACTATCGCTCCATGCTTGATCATGTCGGGGAATAAAATGCTCGGGCTACCGGTGGCGGTAATTATAATATCGGCCTCAATGGTTTTGGCGGATAAATCTTTGGTTTCTCTGTCGGCCAAAGTTACATCTACACCAGACTCGGTCAAAATTTTATGTAGTGGCTTGCCTACTAATTTGCCACAGCCAATTAAAAGCACTTTTTTGCTAGCCAAATCTACGTTATAGCCCGCCAGCAACCATAGTATAGCGGTGGGCGTAGCGGGAACAAAAAATTTGGTACTGCCCAGTGCATCCACGTCTTTAGTAGGATCAACCAAAGATACGAGTTTGTCGGTAGCAGACGGGTCGGCCAATGGCAATTGAACAATAATTCCATGAACCGAGCTGTCTTGGTTGAGGCGCTCTATAGTGGCGGCGACTTGGTTTTGAGCTATTTTGTGTACATCGACATCTACTAAAATATCGGCGCCGTAGCGCTTTTTGAGACGCACATAGACATCTATCACCTGATTGTCGCACGACTGCACAATTGCCAACCGAGGCTCAATACTATGGGACTGACGAATGCTGCGCACCTGGTGTGCCTGCCGCTGTTTTATAAATCCGGCCAATTCTTGACCATTTAACAATTTCACCGTCCTATTATAGCACACCCACCCCTGTGGATAATTTGCCGCAAATCAACAAAAAGGGTATACTTATGCAAGTCGATTAATCCGGCTAAGCGGGTGTCGTACAACGGCTAGTATATGAGTTTTCCAAACTCAGGACGAGGGTTCGATTCCCTCCACCCGCACCAAAGCAACATTCAAAAGTATTAACTGTAGGTAAACTGCTTGCCCTGGTAGCTCAGCGGATTAGAGCAGCGGGCTTCTATCCCGCGTGTCGGGGGTTCGATTCCCTCCCAGGGTACCAAAATTGGTGTATAATAAGCTTATGCATGCACCGTTGAACATAATACACCTGTATGCAGCATTGCCTGTCTGTCTGTATTTGGCTGTGTCGGGCATTTATAAACGACATGTCCAAAATGCTTGGATGACCAAGCTATTTGCAATTACTGCGGCTTTGTTTTTTTTATGTTTGTGCTTTTATTGTTTTCCACCCCTAATAAGCACTGACCCTCAATTTTTGACTATTGCCAATATTATTGGCGATTCTCTGCAATTTTCGGCTCTTTTTGCAATATGGCTGATTCTTATTAGAGCCTACCTTGGCGCAAGTGGCATGGCCCATTGGATTGGTCGTAGTGTAGCTGGAGCAACATCTTTACTAGCTAGCTTGGTGTCTATAAGAGACAACCTAGCCGACCCCGTAACCTTAATAGAAAAAAATGGATCTTGGCATATAAACTATCCAAGCAGTTTTTTGTATAACCTCATAACTGCCATTTTGTTTTTTGGGGCCGTATTATTAGGTATATTTTTTTGGCGGTCAGCTGGGCAGATCAACGATAAACTACAGAGCCTTAGGTTGCGCGGATTTGGTGTGTTGATGATTGCTTTTGGCCTAGCATATGTTTCAAGACCTTTTACCCAAAAAGATATTTCGGGGGCCTCGATGATTTGGCTAGCAATTGTTTACACCTGCTTCTTTATATACGCACTCATTGTCTCTTTGGCCAAGAAAAAACAGCAACCATTGTAGATCTAATAAAAGCGGAGCTATTCGTAAAAATTAGACAGTTCGTTTTTGACTATCGCTTTGCGATCAACTTTTTCGTCGGCAGCTAGCACTGGTAGGATGACTCTAAAAGTAGTGCCCTTGCCCAGTTCGCTGTCTATCTCTAGTTTTCCGCCAATGCGACGAATTAGTTTGGCGGTGATGTAAAGGCCTAAGCCCGTGCCATTGGTTTGACGCGTGAGTGGGCTTTCGGAGCGCCAGAACTT
Organism: uncultured Candidatus Saccharibacteria bacterium; assembly: GCA_964630055.1. GTDB lineage: Bacteria > Patescibacteriota > Saccharimonadia > Saccharimonadales > CAZVRA01 > CAZVRA01. Next base: position 162,679 of record CAZVRA010000001.1, on the reverse strand, counting down.
CTCAAAAATCTTGGCTTGCTCGTTTTTGGCTATGCCAATTCCACTGTCTTTGACGCTAATTTGCACCATATCCTGGCCCTTATTTTCGGCAGACAACCAGACAGCACCTTCGTGAGTATATTTCATGGCATTAGTTATGATATTTTGTAAGGCTTCCTTTAAATACAGTTGCGAAGTAGTTATTTGAGGCAAATCCTTGCCAAGTGTCACTACAAATCTTAGGCCTTTAGACTCGATTGGTGTTCGATAATCATCATCCAGCGTAGAGATCATCTCTTCGACGTTAAATGTGGTCACGTCCATTTTGCTGTTTTTTCGCTCCACATGCGACAGAGTACCAAGATCATTAATCATATCGGCCAAAAAGACAATTTGCTTATGAGCCACATCGATGTATTTGCCTGCCTCTTCGCGAGGCGACTTGGGCTGCGAATTTATGCGCGAGGCCATAGCCATGTTACCCTCGGCAATGGTAATTGGCGTCCTTAGCTCATGGCTGACCACGCTAATAAAATCGTCTCGTTCTTCGTTGAGACTTCGCTGCTGAGTTATATCACGCATTATTATGACGTAACCAACCTGCTCGGTTAGCGTTCCACGAGATGAAGTTTTGGTAATGCTAATATCCAGGGCGGTTTTTTCGTTTTCGCTAACCTGTATAAATAAATCATTGCGGTTAACTGTGCCCTGGGTATCCTGGACAATGGCAAACAACGGCATCTCATTGCCCTCGTTGTTTATGGTACGAACTACTTCGTCTAGCGATAAATCAGTTAAATTGTCGTGAGTGTTGAGTATTGCCAGCACCGTAGAGTTGTATATGCCCACCTTTCCCGCCTGGTCAACCGTTAGCACTCCGTCGGACATGTTATTGACCAAAGCTATCATGCGATGATGCTCGTATTCGGCTCGCTGCATTTTTTCGCTTAAATCGAACCTAGATTTCGATAGGCTCAGGATGACATGCGTTAAAACAATTGCTGTGGATAAAATTATAACTATCGCAAGCGACAAATCGAATATTTCGTACTCTCGGCCAGCGCCGGTCTGGTGCCATGCGCCAAGTATGACGGTTATAATCAGTGCAATGGAACTCAGCAGCAAGCCCTTCAATCGAAAGAAGAATTCCGACAAATACATTAGGCTAATCCACGAAACCAAGTAAAACGAATTGATGGGCAAAATAAAAATCATCACAGAAGCAACAAGGCAGTGGTAAATTATTAGATACAAACCCCGCTTCTGCGGAAAGCGTGTTTTGGCGCTAAGATGCGACAAAGCCAAAATAGCGGCAAAGGCCGCAAAAGACCAGATAATTACAGGGTTATCGGTAAAAGTTTTGTGATACAAGAACAACACAACAACTATAATATCGAGGAGCAAGCTAACTGGCGTAATTAGCCAAGGCCCAATAAGGGCGGCGTCCATGTTAGATATTTTTTCTTCTTCTGTCATAGTTATGCTTAATTATAACCCGCTTGAGATAAAAATTATAGCAACCGACCGCTCTTGCCATAACGGCCTAATTTAGGGTATAATTACCTCTGTTTTTAGAGGTACGGCGGATGTAGCTCAGTTGGTTAGAGCGTCTGTTTGTGGCACAGAAGGCCGTGGGTTCAATTCCCATCATTCGCCCCAAGCACAAAAAAGTGCAAACAAATTTTTAACGTAACTTAATTTAACAACAGGTATTTATAACCAATGACCCAACGCACAAACGGCAAATCAACCCTTAAAAAATTAACGATTTTATCCAAGAATATAAAGAATTTTTTTGGCGAATATAAACAATTTGCCACCGTCCTAGTGGGCACGCTCGTGGCGCTTGGACTCACCCTCGCTGGCTACCGCACAGCCGCCAATATTTTACTAGCCGTGATTGCGGGCATTAACGCTTTAATTTTGGCCTGGGGAATGATCCAAGACTTGCGCATGGGCACTTACGGCGTAGATATTCTGGCTGTGACAGCCATAGTTAGCTCGGTTTTATTTAAAGAATACTGGGCCGGGATTGTTATAGTACTAATGCTTACTGGTGGTGAAGCACTAGAAGATTACGCCGAGCGGCGGGCTCACAGCGAGCTAAGTGCTCTACTCGAACGAGCTCCTACCCGCGCCCATTTACTTCGTGGTCGCAAAGAAGTAGATATTGCTGTTAGCCAAGTCAAAACAGGCGACAAATTAGTCATTAAGCCAGGCGAAGTTGTACCGGTAGACTGTGAAGTCATAGAAGGAACAGCCGACGTCGACGAGTCTAGCCTAACCGGCGAAAGCCTACCGATTTCCAAAAAGTCTGGTAACGATCTGTTGAGCGGATCAATTGTTCTAGACGGAGCCTTAACTGTTAAAGCGCTGCGCTCCGCCGACGACAGCCAATATAGCCAGATTATTAAATTAGTAAAAGACGCCGATGCCGCCAAAGCGCCATTCGTGCGCATGGCCGACCGCTACAGCATACCGTTTACACTGCTGGCATTTACCATTGCACTAGGGGCCTGGGCGCTGTCCGGCGACTCACTACGCTTTTTGCAAGTTCTGGTTGTAGCTACTCCCTGCCCGCTAATTTTGGGCGCGCCAATTGCCATGATATCGGGCATGAGCCGAGCCGCCAAACACGGAATTATTATAAAAACCGGTTCGGCCCTAGAGCAATTAGCCACCGCCCGGACTTTTGGTTTTGACAAAACTGGCACTTTAACTCGCGGTCAGCCAGTCGTTACCAAAACTCAAACTTATGGCAAGCTTAGCGCCAACGAAGTATTGTCGCTGGCGGCCGCACTAGAGCAAAACTCGGTCCATGTTTTGGCTGCTGCCATAGTTAATGCCGTTCAAAGCAAGAGTCTAAAAATCGCCAAATGCAAAAACATTCAGGAAGTAGCCGGCAAAGGCATAGAAGCCGTCGTTGGCCAAAAGCGAGTATTGGTTGGGCGGTTAAATTTTTTGCAAGACCAAGGTGTTAAATTTCCGGCTAAATTCGATGTCAAACAACTGGACAATACCGCAGCTTTAGTAGCGGTGAATGGCCAGTTAGAGGGGGCTATATTTTTTGAAGATGCAATACGTCCGGAAGCCAAAGCTACTCTTGAGCGGCTAAAAGCCGCTGGCATAGCCGACATTTTAATGGTTACCGGCGACAACCAAACTACTGCCAATAAAATTGGCAAAAAACTTGGTATAAATACCATCGTAGCTAACGCCCTACCAGCCGACAAAATACATGCCGTCGAGCAAGTTAGCGCCGGGCCAGTAGCATTTGTTGGCGACGGAGTGAACGACGCTCCGGTGCTTACTGCCTCAGATGTCGGTATAGCCCTGGGCGCACGTGGCTCAACAGCGGCCAGTGAATCGGCCGATGTGGTTATTATGCTAGACGATTTTAAGCAGGTGGCCGTGTCGCGCGACATTGCCAAGCACACAATTTTTATTGCCAAACAAAGTATATTAACTGGTATTTTCTTGAGCGTTATACTCATGGCAATTTTTGCAACCGGCCGCTTTAAGCCAGTCTACGGCGCGGCTATCCAAGAAGTAGTTGATGTAGTGGTCATTATTAATGCTTTGCGGGCTCACGGCAGCTGGCGTAAAAAAGCCACCGCGGGGTGAGCTAACCTCCCACTGATCTTCTGATCCCACTGATCTCACTAATTCCATTGATCCTACTGTGCCCTGATCCTCTTGCACCCCTGTTAACGAGCCAAAAAAGCAGCCACTACTAGTGGAATTAATAAATTGTCCAAGCCCAATATGCCAACGTTTTCGGCCAGCGTAGTGGCGGCCGGTATGGCGGCAATAGCCCAGATTGGCGCCAAAACTATCGCTTGTGGCACTAGCCAAATCGTGCATGTAATTATTACAACGGATGTTGTAAAAAATGCCAAACTTCCAGCCAGCGACTTTTGATGACCCAAAATTTTGTAGCCAGTCTTGCTGCCATACCAAGTGCCAATTAGCGCCGCCGCCGCATCGGCCAGCGACAAGTGCAAAACCGCAACTACAAACACCCACCGCGGCACACCCCAAACAAGCAGCACAATAACGCCAAGAACAAACAAAAACTCACCCCAAGACAAGCGGTTAATGCTGTATTGGCTTTTAAATAATTTAAAATGCCGGACCAAAATCATGGCTGCAATGTTGCATAGCTCAAATAAAACTACCCACCGCACTGGCAACAAAAACACGCACAATATTACCGCCAAGCCCGAATAAATATGAACCGTCTTTCGGGCGAGCTCGCCACTTATACGCTTTTTTTGGTGCAAATATTCTAGCCAGTTTAAAAGACCAATACCAACAAAAAGAACAGCCAACATTATTAGAAACATAACCACTATTGTACGCTATAACTAGCACGACCGCTAAATTTGCAGGGCTTTTGATAGCCTTTAGGTATGTCTTTGACCTTTTTTCCAATCAATAGCCGACAAAAACGGTTCAAAAATATCTTTGTCGGCAGGAATATAAGATTCCTCAAGCTCTTTTTTTGTTGGGTCACGGTCCTGAAACTGAACAAAACCAATATCTTCTATCAAGCAAAGAGGCGTCGTTTCGTTGCCTTCACCCATGGCAAGAGCCGCACTAGCTGCCAGCCCGCCCGCGACGTTACTTTTGCTAACAGTGTAGGCTCGGCCAAACAGATCCGGTTGCCCGATGTAGCTATTTTGCGCCTTAAAACCACTATGGGCCAAACAAATGCCCGAAGTACCACGGCGCAGCGGCATGCAAGTGCTATCGGTAATAATAACGCCAACTTTTTTTACACCATAATGTTTTAGCAAGTATTTTCTAATGTCGTTGGCAGTTTTTTGCACGTCTTTTGGCCACAAAATATAGTTGCCGTCGCCGTTGGACTCATCAATACCCGCAGACGGAATTAAAGTATTATTGGTAATGGTAAAACGGAAACCATAAGCGCCAATCGCCTCAACGTATTTGTCCGATTCCTGAATCACCAGTCGTTCTTTAGTAACCTCTGGCGAGCCAATTGGTACAACCCGATTTTCGCAAAGCGACACAATCTTTGAAGTTACGGCCAAAATACTACCCTCTGCAATTGTGGCTATGTTCTGACCGATGAGCTGACTCAGGCTAAGTTCATTAGCCCTGAGCACCGCAGTTTTAATTGGTTGTATTTTCATAAGCCCTCCTATATTTATAATATATGATGTCTATAATAAAAACCCGCCACACGGACGGGTTAATTGTTATTAGCACTTTACAATCTATGAGCTTCTTGGTCGGGGTGAAAGGACTCGAACCTTCGACCTCACGGTCCCAAACCGCGCGCGCTAGCCAACTGCGCCACACCCCGATACCAATCGGGGTTATTATACCCTGTTACGGCTGGTTCGTACAGTGCTTTTTGCGATATAGCAAAATGCAAATTTTGAGACAGCAGCTAAAATCCGCTGACAGACATGCCTATTTACCTAAGTCACCAGTTGTGACGCGGCCGCCAATACCCGCAATGGCGCTCAACAAAAAAGCAATTGTCGCCAAAAATAGTTTGGAAAACATCAAAAGTGCCAGACCAATCACCAACAAAAGTAGCGCCGAAGCCAAAAGTTGGCGACTTAATTTGGGCTTGGATGGTACATCAACATTTTTGAGATTCATATTTTTATGATATACAAATTGGCCGCTATTTGGCAAATTCTACTGCCCGCGTTTCGCGGATGACATTGACCTTAATCGTTCCAGGATATTGCATGGTCGATTCTATCTTGGTAGCAATATCGCGGGCCAGCTTGATGGAACTTAGGTCGTCAATCTGGTTAGGCCGGACAAAAACGCGCACCTCACGACCAGCGCTAATAGCGTAAGACTTGTCGATGCCCTTAAAGCTGTTGGCCACGTTTTCTAGCTCGCGCATGCGCTCGGCAAAGTTTTCGGCACTAATATTGCGAGCGCCAGGTCGAGCAGCGCTAATAGCGTCAACAACCCGGATGACGATTGCCTCGGTACTGGTTGCTTCGACATCGTCGTGATGCTGCTCGGCTGCCAGGGCGACTTCTTCGGGGGCGCCATATTTGCGGAGCATTTCGCCGCTAATATGATGGTGCTTGCCTTCCACTTTATGGGTTAGCGCCTTGCCAAGGTCATGAACCAGCGCAGCATACTTACAAGTTTTGACGTTAGCCCCGACTTCTTCGGCAATTATGCCAGCAATATGCGCCATTTCGGTACTGTGCTTTAAAACATTTTGTCCGTAACTGGTGCGGAACTTAAGCTCACCAAGTAGGTGCAAGATATCTTTGGGCACGCCGATTATCCCCACTTCGCGGGCGGCATCCTCGCCGGCTCGCACTACTTCTTTTTCGACTTGTTTTTGAGCCTTTTCTACAACTTCTTCGATTCGACCAGGATGCACGCGTCCGTCTTTTAGCAACATTTCTAGTGCCACACGGGCTACTTCGCGGCGCACCGGATCAAAGCTACTAAGCACAATGTAGCCTGGCGTGTCATCCACCATAATATCTACGCCGGTAGCGCGTTGCAGAGCCTGGATGTTGCGGCCCTCTTTACCAATAATCCGGCCCTTCATTTCCTCGTCTTCGAGCTTAACACTGGTGACCGTTCGCTCGGCCGTAACTTCGCTAGCCATACGCTCCATAGCTTGCACAATTATGGCGCCGGCCTGCTCTTCGGCCGTCTCTTTTGCCTCGTTTTGCAGCTTAGCTACCAAGCCGGTTAGGTCATTTTTTATGTCGCGTTCGGTCATTTTTAGCAGATGATCGGCAGCTTCCTGCTTGCTAAGTTTGGCGATTTTTTCGAGCTTTTCTTGCTGTTTAACACGAATTGCCCGAATTTCGTTTTTTAGCTCTTCGACTTCGTCTTCGCCCTTCCTGAGCGACTCACCACGTTTGTCTAGCTGATCCAACTTTTTGTCCAGGGCTACTTCCCTGTCTAGCAAACGCTGCTCAATTTCTTTAAGCTCACGACGTCTAGACTGCTCCTCTTTGCGAGCAGAGTCGGCCAGCTTTTGAGCCTCCTCGCGAGCATCACTAATTTTACGGTCAGCCTCTTTTTTGGCCTTTTTTAATTCTTTGTCGGCTGCATCTTGAGCTGTGCCAAGCCGGCGCTTTGTCATAACCGTATTGGCGCCAAAACCAGCGATAATACCAGCAATAGCCAATGCAATTGTTATTGGTTCCATGTTTGTCTCCTTTTACTCAGTCCGCCCGAGGTAAACAGCATCACTATCACATCATTAGCTGGCCAAAACGGTCTGATAATCAAATATTTCAAGCCAGGATAACGTCCCAAAAACACGAGTATCCTAAGATATATAATACCGTTAAATAGACTATTGGACAAGGACTAAACAACCGGAAGCACAAACTACTTTCTGGGTTGCGTAACAAAAGCCGGCGCCCCGTAGCTAGGAACTAGCGGATAATGATTTTTGTTCTCACCCAGCAATTCACAACCTTCGATCAACCAGTTATGGTTTTTTTGGACTCCTACTATTGGGATTTTTAGGCTGTAGGCTAGAGCATTCGCCACGCTAATGCCTATGCGCAACCCAGTAAAGCTGCCTGGCCCCTGGTAAGCTATTAAGCCTATTATTTGTGACCACTCGACGTTATTCTTGCCCAGCATCTCTGTAATTTTGTCATGGATTGTCTCGGCCAGTAAGCGATTCGCCTCCCAAGTGTAGTGAGCTATTTGGTGACTGGGGTAATCGAGCAATAGACCAATCTCGGCCGTTGGGCTGTCGGTACGAATAGCCAAAATAAAATTATGCTTTGAATTGGCAAGCTTTGTTTTATCTGATTTCATTTTATGCCACCTAACAAATATGCCAAAGATGGTGGACAAGTAAAATCTATCAGCCGAGAATCTTCTCCTGTTGGTCGAATGCGTACAGTTAACCTTTCCAGCGGCAGTACGCCGCGTACTATCTGTGCCCACTCGACCACAATGATAGATTTTTTGTCAGACAATGCTTCTGCCAATTCATGCTCCATTAATCCCGGTTCGGGCAAACGATAAAAATCGTAATGCCAAAGCTTAAGATTATTGCGGCCATTATATACATTGCAAATTGTAAATGTTGGGCTAGAAATGTGATCTTTGCTACCCATGCCTTCAGCCAAACCCTTAACAAAAGTAGTTTTACCTCCTCCAAGATCGCTAGATAGCTCTATGACTTCGCCACCACTAAGCCGCTGCCCCACCCGGCGCGCTAACGCCTCGGTGTCGGCGGAGCTTGCGGTACAAATTTGCCAAGTCTTGTCGGTACTCATATGCTCCGTATATTACCGCACCACCTCCCACCGCTGCAAGGATTGCCGGATGCAAGCTGCCATGGCCACTATCTGCAGTACCGTTAGGTTTATTGCTGCCAGACGGTTTTTTAGCAGTACCGGTTTTGGTTGTTGTGGCTTTAGCCGCTTTAGATACTCCAGCAGATGCAGCTTTGGTAATTTTAGTACCGGCAACTGCTTTGGCGGCAGTAGTTTTACTCAGGCCCGAACTTGGCAACTGTTTAGGTTTAGCAGGATCGACTATTGTATTGGCCGCATTGGGAGTGGGTTCTGTTGTCCATACCCAAGTTGCTCCGTCCCAAGCCCATGACTGACCAGGCTGAGCTGTCCCATAAGACATGGTGTCAGCGGAAACCTCTCCATTGGGATTTAACAACTGGGCTCGTCCTCCACTGTTGGCTAGGCTAAGTTTAGTTTGCGATGAATAAAGAGCTAAGTAGCTATGGGGCCCAATAGCCTGCTGACCTATTGTAAAGTTATGACTTAGAGTAGAGCCTGAGCGTAATTTCCAACCGGATAAATCCACAATCTGATCTGTTGGATTATAAAGCTCTAGGAATTCATCGTTGCTATCGGTCTGTGGTGCTGCGGGATTAGGCAGTAATTCTGTAATCTGAATTTGTGGAAAGCTTATATATTCTGGCGGCGAGGTACTTGTAGGCTGGTCCGAAACTGGCGATTCACCTGAGCCAGCAATTGGGTCTGTTGCTGGCATTGTGGCTGGTCCTTCGGCCTCGTCGCTTGTGTCTGACAATTCTGGAGTCTTAATATGCCCCTCTGGTGAAGGTGTGCTTAATTCAAAATCGGCGTCGTTCTTGCCAGTTACAGCATATTCAACAGTTTGCCCAGAAGCAGAATTTTGACGACGAGCAATACTCTGTCCGGCAGGTGGGGCCGTCAATGCGCTAGAGTTCATTGCTTTTGTAGTTCCCCAAGTTAGCAGCTCCAGACCTTCGGTTGTGCCATTATTCACAAATGCCAGCCGAACATGCCCACCGGCTCCGGCAAGAGTAGCCGCAAAGCTGTCGTTAGCCTTGTCTTGTAAGTAATTGCTGCTTGCTACCAGGTGATGCGTGCCTGCTGGCAATTTGCCACTAAGCGGTATGGTGCGGCTCGGTTTGTCAAGATTTATGGCCGAAGATGAGAAATATTGTATAAACCAATTAGACAGATTCACATCATTACCAGAGCAGTTATAAATTTCTATAAATTCTTGAGTGGCACTATCGGTAGTGCCGGTTTGTAGCTCAGTAATTATTAACGGTGGCGACTCGGCAACGACCGTTCTAGCGTAAGCAATGTTCCAAAATATTGTTGGCATAAGTAATGCCAACAATTTGAGCTGACGTCCGCGTCGTTTCAAAATAAGACCAATGTGTTCCATATTCCCTCCTTTATTTATGGTTAGCTGAGCCAGTATAAGAACCTATTTGGATGGTTGCAACAACTTTTTTTATAAAACACAAGCACAATGAACTAAGCATGACGACCACTGTAATATTACAATTTCAGCACTAAAAATTTGTTAAATTATTGTTAAATTTGTTCAAAAAACTTGCAAATAATTACACCTTGGGATCGTCGCCAAGACCAATTGCGCCTGCTATACTATGCTTATGCTGTTGCTTAGCAAAAGTCTGATCGACCAACCCGTTCTAAGTCTGCGAACAGGGCGGCAGGTAGCGCATACCTACTCGGCTATTATTAACCCCAACAACCTGAAAATCGAAGGTTTTTTCTGTACCGATTCGCTTAATAAAAAGCTGGTATTAATACTCCTAACTCAAGATATCCGAGAAGTTATTGGCGCCGGTTTGGTGGTTAATGATCACGATGTTTTAGCGCACCCAGACGATCTGGTGCGACTCAAAAAAACTATAGACATAAATTACGAACTAAAAAATAAGCCGGTTTTTAATGAACAAAAAAAGCGATTGGGCAAAATTAACGATTACGCCTGTGACTCCACGTCTCTTTATGTCAAAAAACTCTACGTTGGGCAATCTTTATTAAAGAATTTCACAACTGGCAGCCTCAGTGTAGACCGCAGCCAAATTGTAGAAGTCACAAACCGCAAAATTGTTATCCGCGACCCCTTGCAACCCACCAAAATAACCACCGCCAATGTCACCATGACCGCTGCTGCGGCATCCTAAAGTTTAGGGTCGAGTATAGCCGTCTAGAGCTTGCTTGACATCAGCGTAGCCGTAGCCCTGACGCACCAAATATGCCAACAATTTTTGCGGATCTTTATATCGTGATTGCTGGCTTTTACGCCGGACCAAATCGGTCAATACTTCGCTATCCTCGGTATTGTCATTGGCCATAACAGCCTCGATTGTCGTGGTGGCAATACCTTTAGCCCGCAGCTCCTGCACTAATCGCCGCCGGCTAATCGACTTAAGCAACCGCCGGTTAGATACCCATGCTTTTGCAAACGCTTCATCTTCGATATGGCCGGCCTGTTCCAATTTAGTGATTAGCTGCTCGGCGGTGTTTTTATCGTACTTTTTGCGTTGCATGTATTGCTCAATCTCATAGCGGCTGCGTTGGCGACGTGCAATTAGATTTAATAGCAAATTATAAGATTTATCCTCAGCAGCCCGACTTCGTAGCTGCTTTAGCTGGTCCAATGTAATTTCTTGCCCTGTGTGTAGCCCCGATTCCAGCAAACCATTGGCGCTAATGCCAAAGCAAAAAGCACCATCGACATAAACCGAATAGCGACCAGCTTGCTTAACCTGTTGTTTTATATCTGTAATCTGAGCCACAACAAAACTTAACCTTTCGATTATCGCACTTAGGTATCACTTTTTTAGAATGCGTACTAACAAACCAATAACGCCTAGGGCATAGACTAGCTCTACTCCCCAACCCCAAGAGCGTTCACCCCACTGAATATTTTTGTGTAAACGCGAAAATAAGTCTTTGGGCAGTGCAAATGGTTGATTTCGCAAACGATCCAGACCAAATTTTGCGAACCAAACAAAGTCTGGCGATATAGCTGCCAGCATGCAGCCAACAAATAACCAGCTCCTGGTTAGCCAAACGATAGATATGGTCAGCAAAATAGAAGCTGCTAAATCTATAGATATGACACGCCAAAAAAATCTGGAATGCTCTGGGTCATGATGATCCACCCCATAATGAGGCAGAGCATCAAGAATAAAATGCGAAGCTAAAGCGGCCGGCAAAGCGACGGCAGGACTGTGAGCAATCACTGCAATTGCAGCACCAGTAGCCAAGTGGTTAAATCCGGTCACACAGCCTCAACTTGTTTTATTTGTTTGATTTGATCGTCGAATTGTTGGTGTTCGTTAGGGCCAACTGGGATTTGGTTGGCGTAACCAGCATGCAATAACGACCCAACGCCTACACCAGTAGATGTTAAAGCCACGGCCCACCCACCAACAGTTCTGGGCGGAAATTCCTCGTTGAACACCGATGAATAGCTGAGAGCAACCCAAGCACCTCCAACCGCCATTTCGGCAATCACCCTGAAGCGTCTGTGTATGGGCATTTCCGAAAAAGCCGCAGCTGAAGTTGATTGCGCAACAAATTCTGGGCTAGAACCGATATCGACTGCAGACATATAAAGCTTATAGTACTATTTTGAGTCGCTTTTTGCCACCCATGGACGCCACTAACAAAATTAAACAGTGCACAAAAACTCAGAACTCAACTAACTAATCTACGCTGGCAACTTTAATTTTTTCGGTTATTTCTTTAAGAATTTTGGGGTTGTCTTCTAGGTATTTTTTGGCAGCTTCGCGACCTTGGGCAATCTTGGCATCATTATAGGCAAACCAAGCACCCGCCTTATCTACAACACCTTTTTCGACCGCCAGATCTAGCACATCGCCGGCCATACTAATGCCTTTATTGTACATAATGTCAAATTCGGCTTGTCTAAATGGCGGTGCAATTTTGTTTTTAACAACCTTGACTCTAGTACGATTGCCTATTATGTTGTCGCCCTGTTTGATCTGGGCAATGCGGCGAATATCCATCCTGACGCTAGCATAGAATTTTAGAGCATTACCGCCGGTTGTTGTTTCGGGGTTGCCAAACATAACACCAATCTTCATACGAATCTGGTTGATAAACACAACCGTGGCCTTAGAACGGCTAATAACACCGGTGAGCTTACGCAAAGCCTGGCTCATAAGCCTAGCCTGCAAGCCCATGTGACTGTCGCCCATATCGCCTTCTATTTCGGCCCGAGGCACTAAGGCAGCAACGGAGTCCACGACAATTAGATCAACTGCATTACTGCGCACCAGAGTCTCGGTTATTTCTAATGCCTGCTCGCCGTTATCTGGCTGGCTAAGCAGCAGGTTCTCTAGATCGACACCAATACGCTTGGCGTAGGCCGGATCCAGCGCGTGTTCGGCATCAATAAAGGCTGCTGTGCCACCCTGTTTTTGAATCTCCGCAATTGCGTGTAGAGTTAAAGTCGTTTTGCCCGATGATTCCGGACCATATATTTCGATGATTCGCCCTTTAGGCACGCCTCCGCCCAGAGCTAAATCTAACGACAAGCTGCCGGTCGGTATACACTCGACTTTTGTATCTTGGGCATCACCCAACTTCATGATTGACCCTTTACCAAACTGTTTTTCTATAGCCTCGAGCGCTAAACCAAGCGCCTTAGCCTTGCCGCTAGTCGGTTCAGCCGCCACTTCGGTCTTAGCCTGTTTTGTCTTTTTAGCTTCTGCCATATCCCTCTCCTTCACTTAAAATACTGAATTATTCCCCGTATGCTCTGCCATAGTATAGCAAGAATTGGGCCATGTTAACTGCTTATGCTAAAATTATGTAACTTTTTTGAAAATATTTAACAAATATTTAATATATGTCCTACAGAATAGATGTTACAACCGGCCATTAAGTGTTTGCTAACCTCACTCACCGAATGGATTAGCCCGGTTTCCGGCCGTTGGAGCTGCCAAGGGGCCACCCCCCGTTGGCGTTTCTTGCAGTTTCATGACCGAATCGATAGTCTTGGTATCTACCGGAGGTAATTGGTTTTGCTGCAAAATCTCTTGAACTCTGGAATCATTGACTGGAGTACTGCTAAAACGTTGTATGTCATACACCAGCAAGCTAATAGCAGCCACCAAAATAATGAAAATACCCCACAGACTATGGTTAAAAATAAAGCCCTGGGTTCGTTTAACATAAGTAGAGCCACGCACAATCATGTCGCGAGGCGATATTTTGGACTTTGGTCTAGCTTTGGGGCTAGATACCGAAACCTTGTTAGCGCCAGCTGGTGCTTTTATTGTTGTAGTAGCTTTTTCTTTATCGTCCATTATTTGGGCCTCGTAAACATATTAAGATCTGCTGCAAAGTTTAGCCGACTAGCATTATCGCCCGTCGGACTAATAGTAAGATTGGTAACAACAATTTTTCGGCGACTCTGCTCTATACGAGTCAAAAAATCCATAAATTGGCCAAAACTTACTGTACCATTGGGCTGAATACGAAAAGTTACAGAGCAAACTCCAGGTGCTGGTTTGTAGGTTACCAGAGGTGACGCACACGCTGCAGACGACGTTCCGCCGGCTCCAGGGCTGGCTGGGGCGGCCCCGGTACCTGCGCCTGGGCCACTACCAACGCCAATTGTAGAAAGGCTAATACCCGACTGGGCAGCTAGTCTAACTATTAGGTTGATCTCTGTTTGATCGTACTTGGTCGGCATTACTTGCTCTGATATTGCTGTAAAATCTTGGTATTTCTTGAGCTGTCCTTCAATCTTGCCAAGCTGAGCTAAGCGTTGTTGGCCGGCTTCGTCCTCGGCTTTTAGGTTAGAAAAATGGCTAGCTCGCGACATAATATACTTGTGCGCCCCATACAAAACACCAATCGACCCAATAATAGAGACCACCAAAATAGCCGATAGTATAAATGCGTAGCGTTTGTTACTCATTAGGATTTAACCTTACTATGCTTAAATACATTGTCTTTAAAGGTAGCAGTTATTTGAGCCGTACAGGGGTAATCACCGGAAGGAGCGCAATTAGTGTTATTGATAACGGCCGTCTTAAAGGGCGACCCAGTAGCGGTCGTTAAAGTTGATGCCAAGGAAGGTATCATCTCTTGATTCTTAGTCTTAATGGTTAAGTTAACTGGCCCACTCTGGTTTGGGGCCAAGCTCAGCCCACCAGTCAAAATACTGCCGTCAGGCATGGTGGTAGCTATAGCGTGTACTATTTCGGAAAACCTGACTTCTTGGTCCAACACTTGCGCCACCGCCTCAACCTTTTTGCCCAGCTCATGATCCTGAGCCATAACTTTGCCCCAGCGCCCACTTTCGAGCTGAGTATTGTTTTGGCTAATCGACGACTGAACCTGCTTCTGAGAATCAATGGCATATTTTGTGCCTACACCGGCTAATCCAACAATAACAATCATCACGCAAAAAACTGCCAATAGGCGGTGGAGGATCCATAAATTACGCCGGCCATACATGATTTCGGTGCGCGTTTCCTCTGGGAGTAAATTAATCATGAATAAATCTCCCTAATATCAAGCAACGCTAGGCCAGCGGCCGTGGCATAAGTTGAGTCGTCATAGATTTTTGGTTTTTCAATACTGCTAAAGTTCATGTTCTGCCAAACATTGCACATACGAACCGGCAAACGCAAAGTATCGATAAGGTAATCGCTTAAACCGGGCATATTAGCGCCACCTCCAGTGGTAATAATTTGCTGGACGCCGCCTTGAGGACCAGATCGTTCCTCGTAAAAACGCATTATTTTTTGGATTTCTTTAATTAAAACTGACAGGGGTGGAGTAAGCGCCTCTCGCATACCCGCCTGATATTTGCCAACACCTAAACCATACTTAAACTTCAAGCCTTCGGCCACTTTTTGGGGCACATCGTAATGTTTGGCAATCTGCTGAGTAAACGACCGGCCGCCGCCATCTACCATGGTGACCACTCGTATAACAGAATCAACCACGCACATATCTACCGAATTGTCGCCTATATCCACCAACAAGGTGGTCGACGATTTGTCGTCGGCAAAGCCAATAAGCCGATTAAGCGACTGGATAGACGTTTCGATGGCGGCCAACTCCAGACCAGCCTCGACAAAAGCTTGGCAAAACGAATCTATAAGCTTACGCGGTGCAGCCGTTACTACTACCTCGATGGCCTGGTCGGCACTCACTGGCACTTCGTGGCCATCTTTATCTTTGTGTGGCTTGGCATCAAAAACATCGTAAGATACCACCAAATCTGCCACCGGTATGGGCACAGACTGTTCCAGCTCTAGATTAATGGCGTCGCGCAGCTCCTTGCTTTTGAGCTTGGGAAAATACAAACTGCGAATATAAGCGTAGCGCGTTGGCAGCGAACCAACCACCCTTCGGTCACCAATGGTGTCGCTACCAAGAGTCTGATTAAGCAAGTTACGAATGTCGTTGCCAGTAGCCGCTGGGTCTATGATCATATCAGACTGTATGATGGGTTTGGTAAAATCGGCCGAACCATAGCCCCGCACATCGTGGTAATCTTTTTTGCCAACATCAATACGAACAATTTTAATTGTGTGTTGACCAATATCAACACCAATAATCGGCTTGTCGCGGTAAAAAGTAGGAATTTTTTGCATATAAGCTTAACCTTTTTATAGTCTATCAAAAAGCAGCCTCAAAGGCGACCAGCGACTCCTCGGCTAGAAGATAAAACTCGGCCCAGATGGAGCACAACCAACATTATTACCACCGTTTGACACAGGGTAAAGACCGTTCGACCGGTTTATAGAATACAGCGAGGCACCCAAAAACGTCGAAACGTTTATGCACGTACGGTCTACTACGAACTGGCTTACCCCCGGGTTGTTCTGGTTGCTACTACCGCTAGCCGACAAATTATCCCAAGTTACCACACCGCTGCCAAAACCGTAGCTGTTTGTCCATTGACTACATGGCTGATTGGCCGCCCAATCGTAACAAAAACCGCGACTGCGCTTAAAGCCAGGGCACCAGTTGGCGTCGGGTGGGTTACCACTGCATTTAGTGTCCATCCCCAGGGCTACATATAAACTATCTATAATCACATATGGCGAATATAATCTGTTAGACGTTTCGGCCGATATCATTAAGCTGAGGTCGCCATTCATGCTGTTTATAGCGCTGGCCAAATTAGCTGGTGGGCTAGTCTGTAGCGTGCCATTGCCGAGGTTATAGCAAGCCAAAGGTTTGCGCATAAACTGGTGCGACACAACATCTGGGTGAGTAAGCTGGCACAAACCACCCACAGCCAAACTGGTATTGCGCCAAAAGAACGGTGCTGCAGTTAGACCAACCCAGCCATTACCGCCTGTATTAGCATTATCACCATACAATCGGTTCATAAATAAAGCGTCAATCGTTATCTGGTCACCAGATCCCGGCAAAACATTCTGGCCATTCAAAAAGTTGTTGGCATCAGTACCATTAAAACAAGGTCCTGGCGTAGACAGGGACGTATCAAAGCAATCTATGCGTGCGCCCATGGTTTTTTGGGAGCCGCCACCTGTCCAGTATTGGCATGGGTAGTAATACCCCCAGTCACTATAACAAGAAGTATTCCTTAAATAATTAGGCGTAGAATAGGTTGAATAATTAATTGTCCAGTAAACTTTGCTGTTGCCGTCGTCGTTAAAGCTTGAGCCGTAACCAGTAATGCCATAAGGCCCATAGGCAGCACCAAATTGGTGTTGATCGGGCAAATAATCTGGCAAATTGGTCTGGTAGGGCTGGCCGCTGCAAGCATTACCGGCGCCGACGGTGTTGGTAATGTCCCAACAATAAACCTTACGTTTGGAGCCACTGGGCACATCTTTGCCAGCCAGGGCGTAAATCCGCTTAATCCGCCCGCCACCGGAGCCTGATTCTTTGTAAACTGTGCTAATAAACATCGACTGAGGAGCGGCAGCGGCTACCGTACCAGAGAACGCTGGCGCTAAATTACCGGCCTTGCGAAAGCCGCAATTTTTGGCACCGGCAGTGCTGATATTTACGCACAACCAGCCGATGTCGGTGTTGGCATCGGTTCGGTTGCTGGCTGGCGAATTGGTGCGGTGGACGTTGACATAATAATTGCCAGTTTCGCGGTCAAAGTAGCCTGAATTGTTGTTATCGGTCAAAAATAAATTGGTGCCGCCGCCGGTGCCTGCTGCATTAAAAGCACCTCCTATGCCAGTGCTCGAGGACGCCAAAGAGTCGCCGGCCATCATATTGGAATCTATATAAGAATTGGCCTTGAGGCTGGCTGTACCGTTACCGGTGCCATCACAAGCTTGGGCATCAATGTTATTGGAGTTATTTGGATCTTTGGGCTTACTTAGGTCAAAACAAACAAAGTAATTTGGCGATTGGTTATAGGCGGCTTTGGCATTGGCCATGACCCCAAAAACAATTGTTTTGCCCCCAGAAGTAAAAGTGTTGAGCTGAGCGTTTACATTAGAGCCTGCCCCGCTGCCCGCCGTAGCCTGCCCACTGCCCGCTACGGCAGCATTAGGCACTAAGGCTAGCTGTAAACTTTTGCTGGTTCGTGGAGTCGATGAAGTGGCTGGTGTATAAACTCGGCCGGTAACTTTAACCGTGTAGCTGCCGCAGGGCGAAAAAGTCGTACCGGCGGGCACAACCGGCTCGACCTGGAAGGTTACTTTGTAGGTTCCCCCGCTTTGACCGCTAGAAACAGTTTCGACCGGGCTAGATCCCTGGGGGTTATAGCAGGGGGAATCGTTTTTGTAATGCACTCGGGCATATTCTATGCCCGACCGGGCCCCTTCCAAAGCCATGTTGTCATAACCTTGTTTGGTGCTTAAGCCAAATGAGTTAGCCGCTTGCGCCAACGCCGCGCTGCCCACAATCATCAAAATTGCCATTAGCAAAATAACCATTGGCATCATAAATGCCGATGAGCCCAATTGTGTGGCAGCCATAAAAAAGCATTTAAACCTTACAAACATGACGCCGCCCCAGACATACAATTGGTTACTTTTATAGATGTAGCGGCGGTAGCCGTATTGTCTTCGCCCTGTATTAACTGCTTTAGCACTACCGTCAGATCGGCCCGCAAAATTGGGCTAGATGCCGAAGAAAGCTGGCCGTTTACCAACGTATTGTTGACTGTAAAAAACGACATGTCTATCGAGCTTAAGTTAGAAGCCATCAATATGTCACTAGGCATGCCTGCCGGACAATCGACAGATATCTTAGTGCAGGTCGCCGCCCGAGAAGACTGAGCGCCGACCGGGCAAGCATTACCGCTGTTTGATGCCGGCACCACCCGCCGATACAAATTATTGGTATTGTCCCGATAGGCTACGTAATAAATAATATAATTAAGTCGCGGTGTTTGCTGAGCGGCAATGTCGTTGCAGTCCAGACCACTGGTGTTATCGAATATAATCTGACGACCAGCCGCCGAAGCCTTGGAAGTAGTCTGAAGCTCTACCGCCACAAACAAGGCTCTAGCTCCAGACAGGGGCACGCCTTTTTCGAGCGCTTTAAAACGACCCTCACCATTTGGCACAATCGACCAGCCGCCGGATGGCGGGCTGGGATCACCTGCTATAGAGCCCGATGTTAAACGTGTGGCATAATAAAGATCGTTTTGCATTGTCGATGAAAGCGTCTGAGCATCAAGCCGCAGGTTTAGCTTAGCCGTTTTAGCCAAGGAAGAAGCATATAAGTCAATCAAAAATCCCATAGTGTAACCAATGGCAAATAGCATTACCGGCGCAATAACCACTAGTTCAATCAAGGTAAAGCCCGCTTGGTGCTTAGCCTTGCCGCGCCGACGCGGATTACGCCTTATAACCCCAAAATGTTCGGCCATTAGTGGGACCCTCCATCATTCTGAGTGGCGACCAAGACCGTTGATACTTTGGTGCGGCTAGGGTTGCCATAAGTTAGTGTTATGGTAACTGCTTTTAGTTTTGTTGGCTGTTGCCCGCAAGCCACACTGCCCAAATTCATACTGGCAAAACAAGTTTTTACTACAACCTGAGCTGGTTTTGGCATAGATTTGAGCGCCGTCAAGGCGTCGGCACCAGCCCCAGTAGCTTTAAAAAGAACCGAATCCGACGACGTATTGGCGTCGATAGTCTCTGTATATGGATCATTAGAAATAGCTGGAGTGCTAATAGGCGGCGGCAGATTATCGGCCTTTTGGTTCTGGTAATACTGCACAAAACGATTGAGCGTATCGGTGGCATTAATATTAACCTGCCCGCGGCCAGCCAGCGAATTTACCGAATCATGCAAAGACGAAAAAATACTAAAAGCCAACCCCACCACAATTAACGTGATGAGAAGCTCAACAATGGTAAAACCCGCTTGGGCGCCGCGCCGTAACTCGCTCATGCTTACCTCTAATTTTACCACATGTACAAAATTAAAAACCCCGGTAACCCGGGGTTTATTAGATTATTCCACTTAATTAGTTAAGACCGACTTTTAGTTGAGATCCACCGTTTTCTTTTGCGTAAACTATTGCAAAACTAGCGCAAGTACCTGTTGTACAAAGAGTTTGTCCAGAAGCACATGGGCCTCCGGCGCTAGTCAATGGAACGTATACATATTGGTATGTTGTGGCCGAATTAGCTGGGGTGGTGGCAGAGAAAGAGCCACCAACTGATGATGTATTACAGCTGCTAGTGACAATTGTTGCCGCCGTAGCAGTAGCTGCAGCAGTGCCCTTTGGATCACTAAGAGCTTTGGGGTCTAAAGATTTAAGACCAGACGGACCAGCAACTAGCGTGAGCGGATAGCTACCAGTCACATTACAGCTCTGAGTATTACTGTCATCATTGTAACAAGCCTCGAGCTGTGTAGCTATGGCCTTGATGTCGCTATCGCGCTTGGCATCACGGGCCTTCTTTTGGGCACCGTTGAAGGTGTTGAGCACCAAAGCGGCCAAGATTACGATGATGACGATTACGATCAAGAGCTCAACGATGGTGAAGCCCTTTTGGTTTTTACGAAGTTGTTGAAGTTTGGCGAGATTCATTTTGCAAATGCCCCCTTTGCGGTTTTATTAATTTGCCTATGCCTCTATTGTAACCATAAGCAGCAAGATGTCAATAAATTTGCGGCCAACTATGGCCAATTTGTTAATCGCCAGCCCGCTAGATGCCAGATTAAGTATTATTTATTTTTAATTAGGACCAGTGCTGGGTGGGGCGAAGACTCTAAGTGAAGCCGGGCCGGGCGGCCAGGGATATGCCATAATTTTAGGCAGATCAGCTGGCCGCCCGTCCGCGCGTGAGCGGCCTGAGCCCCACCCAGCACTGGCCCGCATAAAATTAAATTATTTAACATTGCTGCTAAGCGAAGCAATCGGCCCCATAACACTGACCGCAATCAGACCCACCATCGAGCCCATAATAACAATCATTACCGGTTCCACAATCGAGGCCAGACCGTCAATCATAGTGTCGACCTCTTCTTCGTAAAAGTCCGCCACCTTGACCAAAACTTTGTCTATCTGGCCGGTTTCTTCGCCGACCGCAATCATTTGTGGCACAATAACTGGGAAGTGCTTACTGGCACCCAATACTGCCGACAACTGCTTACCATTCCGAACATCGTCTATACTGTCGCGCAGCTCGCGGGCAATAACCTCGTTGCCAACAGCCCCACTAGTCACCTCTATGGCATTGAGCACGCCAACACCAGCCCCCATAAGTGAAGAAAACGTTCGCGCAAACCGTGCCACCGCCACCTTTGTAACCAAAGTGCCAAGCACTGGTATGCGCAGCAGTAGCTGGTGCCACTGCAATTTGCCGCCAGGCGTACGAATATAGCGCATGACTGCATAGCCCAAAGCCCCGGCCACAACTACAATAAAAATTATGTTGTGCTGAATAAAGTGGCTCAGCCAGATCATAAATACTGTAATTGGTGGCAACTTACCCTCGCCATCGCTAAGGTCACTTAAAATTTTGGTAATTTTGGGCATAATTCCAAGCATAATTAGGAAAAACGCCACCACTGTAACCACCAGCAAAACCAGCGGGTAGGCCGAGGCGCTCTTAATTTTTTTGCGGATCGAGGCATCTTTTTCGGTTTGTGTAGCCAAGCGCTTGAGCACTTCATCCAAAATACCAGCTGTTTCGCCAGCTTTAACCATGCTAACGTAAATATCGCTAAAAACCCGCGGGAAAGCAGACATAGCGTCCGACAGCGGCATACCGCCTTCGACCTTGTGCATAATATCGGTAATGACGTGCTTAAAATATTTGTTGTCGGTCTGGTTGGCCATGGTTTGCAGGCTGCGTACCAGCGGCACGCCGGCACTAATCATGGTCGACAGTTGGCGCGTAAATACCACCATGTCGCGCAGGCTAACTTTTTTGCGGCTCAGCAAGTCCTTTAACCCGCCAGGTTTGGGACCCACTCCTTCGTGCAATGTTAAGGGCTTTATGCCTTGCTTGGTTAGCAGCTCTATAGCTTGAGCATGATCGGCGGCCTCTATATTGCCTTCGGCCATCTTTTTGGATTTATCTAGTGTGGTGTAGTGAAATTTTGCCATGTTTTCTTATATTTTAAACTACCTAAAGGCTTAAGTCTCGCTGGTGACGCGCAGCAGCTCGTCTATACTGGTTATGCCACGCAGCACTTTTATTAGTCCGTCTTGCTGCATGGTTATCATGCCCTCTTTAACTGCTTGGGCCTGTATGTTTTCGCTGGTGTCTTTGCTGGTAATCATTTGCTGAATGGCTGGTGTGTTGCTAAGAACTTCGTAAATGCCGCGGCGGCCTTTGTAGCCGGTGTGAGCGCAGCTGTTGCAACCGCCATCGTGCGCCCGATAAAGCCGCACAATAGATATGCCTTTGGTACTGAGTTCGTTGACCTCTGGTAATCTGTTATCTTTATCGCGTCCCAAGCCAGCATCAAAAGCAATGGCTTCTAAGGCGTGTAAAAGCGCCAACGCCCGAGCGTCTTTAATGCCAAACATGTTGCCAATTTTAGACAGAGTCGGAATGTCGGGCTCGTAAGATTCGCGGCAATCATCGCAAAGTTTGCGCACCAAACGCTGGCCCACCACCGCTCGCACGGTGCTGGCAATCAGAAACGGCTCTATTTTCATGTCGAGCAGACGCGGCAAACAAGTTGCCGCATTATTGGTGTGCAGCGTACTAAAAACCATGTGACCAGTTAAAGCCGCCTGCACCGCCAGGTCGGCCGTTTCGCTATCGCGAATTTCGCCAACCATTATAATATTTGGATCCTGTCGCAGCAGCGCCCTCAGTCCATTCACAAATGTCATACCGGCCACCGGATTAACCTGCGTCTGGTTAACTCCAGGAATGCGATATTCCACCGGGTCCTCGATGGTGCTAATGTTAACAGCCGGCTTGTTGAGCAAACTAAGCATAGAAAACAGGGTTGTAGACTTACCAGAACCAGTTGGTCCGGTGACCAGTACCACCCCATGCGGCTGCGAAATGGCCCGGTTAACAATTTCTAGCGAGCGGCCCCAAAATCCCAGCTGCTCCAGGGTTTGGGCCTTGTTGGATTCGTCCAAAATACGCATAACCACTTTTTCGCCATCTGTTATAGGCAGTGTCGAGACACGCAGGGCGTAGCGGCGGCCCTCGATGTCGATTTTAAACCGGCCGTCTTGGGGCACACGCCGCTCGTCGATTTTTAGGCTGGCGACAATTTTAATACGCGACACCAACGCCCCTAGCACTTTTTTGGGCAGTTGCTGGACCTCGCGCAAAACGCCGTCTATGCGGTAGCGGACCGAAACCAGGTGCTCGCGCGGCTCGATATGAACATCCGACGCCCCCGAGCGAATGGCGTATTCTAGCAACAAATTAACCGTTTGGGCAATTGGCGAATTTTCGGCCAGATCGTCTTCACGGATCTCGTCCGGAACTTCTATGCCCAGCTCGTCGTGACCATCACTAGATATGGCCGTGCTAATGGCGCTCCCCATGCTGGCCCGATACAGGTCCAGCAGAGCCGCCATGTTGGGGCGAGTTACCACATATATTTTAAAAGCCTTGCCAAAGGTTTTTTGCAAAAAGTCCTGAGCCTGAACATCGTCCGGATCGCCGACCGCCACCAATGCCACACCCTTGGGGTCAACGGCAAACAACACCGTTTTATAGCGGTTGGCAATACGGTCAGGGATTTTATTGAGCAGCTCTTTTTTAATTGTTTTAGGGTCAATTTCGGCAAAACTAACGCCTATTTTGTCGGCATAATGCTTGGTTAGGTCGGCCTCGGTAATTATTGAGTCGGCAATAGCCACATCTTGCAAGCTATGGTTTTTACTACTGTCTTTGGCCCGTAGCTCGGCCACCCCCTGGGCTGTTAGCTTGCCCGAGGCCACCAAAATTGCTGCTACCGCATCATCGGGAATATGCATAGATACTACTTAGTATAAATGATGTTAAGCACAAGCGCTAATCGGTCATTTTTCTAATTATATTTGGGCGTCTGGCAGCCATAGCCACCAACGCAGATGCCATTGCTGGGCGTGGAGCTTTCTTTTACTGAGCCGTCCGAGTTAAGCCCAGTTGAGCGGCAGCCGCTGGTCCCCGCTTTGACGCAGTAATACATGGTGGCCCCGCTAGCCAGCATGTCTTTGGCCCAGTCGCCTTTGGGTTTTGCGCATGGATTAACCGACGAATCGGCACAAAATCGCAATTCTACTTGTACCGTTCCGTCGCTAAGGTATTCGTAATGGTACTGGGCGCCAGCCCACTGAGCTTTGGGCATTTTGCCAGCCGCCGTGTCGCTATCGGACTTTTGAATCGAATATGGAGTACTAATAGGCCGGGCATTTTGTGTTTGGCCACTCTGCCCCGGCAGCACATTAACAGATACGGCGGCTGGGTAATCGTCATTATTGGTCACAAATAATTTGGCCGCCTGGCCCATTTGCGTAAGATCGCTAATTGTGGCCGTAAATTGGGCCCGTTCCTTGCCCTGTGTAACCGAAACACCGTAAGTAATAACTGCCAAAATTGACAATATAGATACAACTACCATAACTTCGGTCAACGTAAAGCCAGCCATTCGTAGTTTTTTGTAGCTACTCATAGCCTTAGCTTACCATTAGCGTTTTAATATTTGAAGTCTTGGGTTTTAGGCGGCTAATAGTCAAACAAATCTAAGCTTGACCACTTCCCCTGTATTGGTCTGGGTATTGTCCCTGATTAGGGCCCTGGGCAGGACCTTGCTCGGTGGGACCTGGATACTGAGCTGGCGAAGGATACGCTTGGTAGGGCTGAGGTTGTTGGGGTTGCTGCGGCTGGTACGACTGCTGATATTCGCCAGGTGTAGGCAACAATGGCGGCATAGGTTGAGCAGCTTGAGCTTGCTGAGGTTGTTGTTGCGGCTGCTGAGACATATAGGCCGGCTGTGGTGGTTGAGCTGGATATGGATAGACCGACTGCTCGGGCCCAGGATAGCCTGGTGTGGGTGGCGCAAATCCAGTGTTAGCTGCTGCCTGAGCTTGGTCAGCTTGCTGCTGTTGATGCTGTGCTGCCGCAGCGGCGGCGCCGGCCGCCGCTGCCATGTAAGTTGGATGCGGAATTTTACCACTAGATATAGCGTAGGCCGTGCTAGCTTCGTCACGCTTGACTGCTCTTGTGGTCATAGCATTTTCGCGCAACTCCAAAACCATTTTGGCGTATTTATCTGGGTTGGGACAGTAGTGAAAATAAAAGTTCTCGGCCTCGGCGGCTGTTTCTATGTCTAGCGTGCCGTAATCTAACATGGTTTGAGCAAAACCCTTACGGATGGATGTCGCGTCCTCTATATTGCCTAGCGCTAGCTGAGAAACTCGTCTATCGAACAAGCCAATTTGGGTAAATTCGGTAATAGCTTTGTTGGTAATGACCATTTTGTTTTGGTGGTAAATTGCCGTTGCCGCCAGCAAAATGACCGCCATAAAAACAGCCACCGCCAGCAAACCAATGCCAAACCACACATAAAGCGCCGGGTTGTCGGTGCGAGCCACAAAATTTGGCATAATCAAAAATATAAGCGCCGCAGCCGCCAGCAGACCAAAACCAACCTGGGCATAAAGCGCCATAATACCAAACGGGTGCCGATAAATAACCGCCACCTGCTCTTCGTCTGGATCCAGCTTAGACATGCTAGGATTTTTAGAAACCAAGTGTTTGGACATGTTAGGCATAGCTTCATTATATAATGATTCGCCCTAAAAAAGTAACGCTTATGTTTTATTGGTAGTATGGCTGCCAATATGCTGGTGCGCCTTATGAGTCGCCACCCGTCCGCGAGGCGTCCGCTGCAACAAGCCGATCTGAAGCAAATATGGCTCGTAAAAGTCTTCTATAGTTGTGCGTTCTTCGGCCGTAGCCGCCGCCAAAGTTTCGACACCTACCGGTCCGCCGCCGTAATGCTCTATGATGGCTCTAAGCAACATACGGTCGCCTGGGTCCAGGCCCAATTCGTCTATTTCGAGCAGAGCCAGCGCCTGCTCGGCTGCCACCGTATCGACAATGCCATCGCCGTTAACATCGGCGTAATCGCGCACCCGGCGCAGCAGCCGATTGGCAATTCGCGGCGTCAGGCGAGCCCGCGTCGCCAGTTGCTCGGCCGCTGCTCGGTCTATTTTTATACCCAAAATGCCGGCGGCTCGGGTAATAACCTGGGCAATCTCTTCTGGAGCATAAAATTCTAAGCGATGAATCATGCCAAAACGGTCGCGCAGCGGCGCCGCCAACGAACCAGTGCGCGTGGTAGCACCAATGATAGTAAACTTAGGCAAATCCAGCCGCAGACTACGCGCACTCGGCCCCTTGCCAAGCATAATATCTAAGCGAAAATCCTCCATGGCGCTATACAGCACCTCCTCTACGGTCCGGTGCAAACGGTGGATTTCGTCGATAAATAATATGTCGCCGTCCTGCAAGTTGGTTAGCAAACTGGCCAGGTCGCCGGCCCGCTCGATGGCCGGCCCGCTAGTAATGCGGAGCTGAGCACCCATTTCGTTGGCAATAACCGTGGCCATGGTGGTTTTGCCTAAGCCCGGCGGCCCATAAAGTAACACATGATCCAGCGGTTCGCCGCGTTTTTTGGCCGCGTCTATGGCCAGTTTTAGGTTCTGTTTGAGCCGCTTCTGACCGATGTAATTAGCAAAATCCTGGGGGCGCAGCGTCTGCTCCAGCTCTTTGTCGGCCGGGTCCTCCGCTTGCGGCGCCGCATCTAGTATCCTCTCTATTGCCATGGTTACAGTATGACATAAGCCTTATTTAAGCGGTATTGTAGTTGCTACAACAGGGGTATTATGCTATAGTGTGGCCCATTGGAATGGGCCAGTAGCTCAGCTGGTTAGAGCACCTGCCTCTTAAGCAGGGTGTCGAGGGTTCGAGCCCCTCCTGGCCCTCCAATCATAAGCAGCTTTAAATTAAGGGTTGTGCTTTTATTATAATATTGTTATAATATGCGTATGATACACAGTACCCAAAAAATCATTAGAATCGGTTCGAGTGGCGGTGTTACTATTCCAGCCAAGGAGTTAAAGCGTCAAAATATAGGCTTTGGGGATGAAGTTGAAGTGACCATTAAGCCGATCCGTACAGCCAGTCACGAAGACCAAAAAGTCATTAATGCAGCTAGATCAATCCTGAGCGAGTACAAACAGGATTTTGCAAACCTCGCTAAAAGATGAATCTCATCACTCTTGAACAAGTATTGCAGATGCATGTATTAGTAGCCCGCGATACGGGTGGCTCAGCCGGACTACGCGACTTAGGCAGGCTTGAAGCGACTCTTGCAACCCAGCAGCAGAATGTTTTTGGCAAAGAAGTATATGCTAGCTTAACCCACAAAGCAGCGGCGTTAATACGGGGTATTATTGCCGATCACCCTTTTGTGGATGGGAACAAGCGAACAGCTATGCTGGTTGGGCTGACCTTTTTACGAATTAACGATATTGGTTTTCAAATTACACCCGGAGACCTGGAAGATTTTGCTGTTAAAATAACTACAGATAATCTAGCTGTGGAGTCAATTGCTAACTGGCTTGAGAAGGCTCGCACCAATAAATAAAATATAATTAGGTTATGAATAAGAAAAATCTTCCATATCTCAGTGCTGGGTTACTGTTTGCAGCAGGCTGTATCTGGTTGGCAGTACCTGGTCCTTCAAAGCTTATTGCTACAACATTATTTTTTATCGCGGCATTCGCAAACCTAATTGCTGCTCAGAATTCGAAAAAATAGTCTTAACGATAGTGCTCCAAAAGCAAGCCTTCGGAAAGAACATTTAGTGTATCGATAATTCTTTCATCCTGACTATTTCCAAAAATAAGCGGCAGCTCGGTGCAGCCTAAAATCACAGCGTCAAGACTGTTTTGCTCTAGAAAAGCACCAACCATTTCTCTAAATTCAGCTTTGTCTGCAGTGCCTATACTCCCCTTTAACTGGCTAACAATTAACTTCTCAATTTTTTTGGACAATGGTTTAGACGGGCGAATTAAAGTAACCGATGGGTCAATCGCCTGATCGAACAAGTTAGAATTTAAGGTGTTTGGGGAAGCCAATAATCCAACCCTCTTAAAGTTCTGTTGATTTATTTTTTCTGCGACTAGCACAGGAATAGAAAGGAATTTCACCGACGTTTCTGCTTGCAATTCGGGCAATAACAAATGAGCCGTATTGCAAGCAATGCAGTTAATTGTACTCCCTGCTGCTTCGAGCAGCTTTGTGCGTTTTATTAGTATTTGTTTGGCTTTCTCCATATTATTTTTACTTGATACGAAGTTTGGCACGGGCACAGACAAGTGTATTATTTCTGGAAAATCACTATCAATAGGATTAGAAACAAAATTAGGTGTTTTAGCAATAATCAGCTCAACCAACCTAGCACTTGCCTGAGGGCCCATGCCGCCGAGTATTCCAATGACGGACATAATAGTCTCCTCAGTTAATTTGAGTTAGATAAATAGATTAAAAAGTATTTTTAGATAAATGGGCTCTAAGCCCAATAAGAGTTGTACCGAGCAAAATTATCTGTAACCGGTAGGAATTTGTTGCTCAAATTCATAAACCATATTATAGCATAACCACATAATATATCCAATGACGTGGTAAAATCGGCATATGCAAAGAGCGACTTTTATAACCGGCAATCAGGCTAAAGCCGATTATCTTGCAAAGTATTTGGGCGCTCCTATTCGGCACAAAAAAATTGCCCTGGACGAGATTCAGTCGCTCAATCTTAAAAAAGTGGTCGAACACAAGATTAAGCAAGCTTATAATTTTGTTAAAACTCCGGTGATAGTCGAGGATGTTAGCCTTGAATTTGCGGCGCTTAATGGGCTACCGGGCACGTTCATAAAATTTTACGTCGAAAAAGTGCCCTTCGAAACACTTTGCCGAACGTTAGACGGTCTAGACAGAGACGCTACCGCTCGCTGTGTTTTTGGCTACTACGATGGGGCCAAGTTGGAGCTTTTTGAGGGCTACCTGCGCGGCAAAATAGCACAACACCCGCGAGGCAACAATGGTTATGGTTGGGATCAAATTTTTATACCAGAGGGCTATAGCATAACCCGCGCCGAAATGAACCAAACCGACGACCAAAAAACATATTTGAAAATTAAACCTTTTGACAAACTAAAAGACTATCTCAACCAACACTAGTTGCCGACCCCAACCACACAGTGGCGTCGGGCATAATACTAATGGTCCGGTAACCTGCCAGCCGATTGGTGGCTGTGTTTATGTCAAGCAACGCCATTACGCCCGGGGCTTTGAGCGGCCCGGGTGTAAAGCTATTTTCGGCTGCGCCGCCGCTAGTGCCATTGGTCAATACGGTATGCTTACTGCCCAGCCAGTCGCTAACCTGCTCGGCGCTAAAAACGTGCTTGTGTCCGGCCAATACATCTGTGGCGCAAGAGCCTCGCAGCGCCAAGTCAGCCAGCTGACTGGCATGAACCAAAATCAACGGTTCGCGGCCGGTTTTTTGCTGCTCGCTGCAAGCGGCGGCCAAAAGATTTTGGGCCGCCGAGTCCATGGTCATGCTGGATTCGCGCAAACTGGTCCCCTGACCAATAACAGTTTGCCTGGGGTCGGGCACTCCCAAAAACGTCACCCCAGCCACCGTTTGGGCCTTGCCATTCATGACCACCGCCTTGTTCTGGCGCATGGCGTCGGCAATAGACGGCGCGTCGTGGTTGCCAAGTGTCGCCGCTATTGACAGCTTGCCAAATTGGCTATACAGGCTGTCTATGCAAATTCCTTCGTATGGCAGCACGCCCATCGCGGTATCGCCACTATCAATAACCAGGCTTGGGTTGGCGCTTTTTATAACCGACTCGTACACCTGGCCCATACCAATATTGCAATGGTTATCGCTAATAAATAAGGCTCGCGCGTGGCCATCGGGAATTTTTGCCGGCAGCGCCGAGGCCAAGGTTTGGGCGGTACTATTCGCAGCCTCGGCATAAAAATCCTCGGTTTGATGCCAAAACTCTACCGCCCGCGGGCCATAATTGTTGAGCGCCAGCTGAAGCGGCGCCCCCGCCACCTGCATATTTTTGAGCGGCGTATCAGCAAAAACACCAGATACTGGCTGCCAAGACAGCGAATCCTGTTGCGATGGTGACGAGCCAACAGTCAGCAAACTACCGGCCAGCACGATGGGCAAAAAGCGTTGCCTCCTAGTGGCCACGCCTGGCAGGCGAGCCTGGGCTCGGGCTCGGGTTCGGGTGGCCAAAAAGCCGGCTGCCACACCTGCCAAACCGTAAAAAATAAAACGTCGCTCCAGACCGGTGCGGATATCTTCTATATTGCGCGCAATAACTTTGGTGTCCAGCAAGCCAACATACTGGCGGAGCAGTTGCTCATTGGCCGCGCTGTCCCCCTGCACCGCTAGCGGGCTACCCACGGCCGGCTCCTTAATATCCAAATGCACGCCCAGCGGTAAAGTGCGGCTGCCAATAGATTGGCGCAGCGCCCCAATTGGGCCGGCGTCGATAGTGTCGTACTGGTCAAAGGTGGTGGTAACCTCTGCCCGATGCGGCCCCAGCTGCGACTCGACCGGGTCTAGCATAGTGCCAGCCAAGCCAGCCGCCATACCTAGGCCGCCGCACAACATCGCCCGGGCAGCCAGACGGCGCCAAGCAGAGACCGCTGGCGCTTCAGTTGTAGTTTCGGGTGTCATTGTTTGCCTTTGCGGCGCCAAGTGGTAAAGCGATACTCGGTGCCGTTCTCGACCTGAGGCTGGCTTTCGCCGGCTAGCTCAAAATCGGCCTCGTACTCCGGAAAAAACTTAGTGCAGTTAAAATCTCCGTCAATAAGTGTTATGTACAGCTCGTCTGCCATGTCCATAGTTTGGGCAAAAAGCCTGGCGCCGCCGATGTTCCAGATGTCGCCTTTAGGACTACCCGGACTACTCGCACCCCTGTAATTATTTAAAAATTGCGCTAAGTCATGCACCGCCACAAAACCTGGCCGCAGCTTGGCCGGCCGACCACTAACAACAAACACATAATTGGTGCCGTGGCCGAGCGGCACTTTTTGTTCCTGGTATGTGTGATAGCCCATAATTATCGGGCCAGCCTTGGTGCGCTCCCTGTAATAAGCCAAGTCACCAGGCAAATGCCAGGGCAGCCCCCGCTCGTTCGCCAGGCCACGCTTTGCATCTATGACCACAATTACTCGTATCATGCAAGTATTATATCACCTCAGCAAGTCTATTGACGCCAGAATCTGCCCTTACAATTCGTGCAAAATGGTGATTTGCGCACCCAAACTATTAAGCCGCTCGGCAATGTCTTCGTAACCACGGTTAATGGTGTAGACGTTGCGCAACATGCTAGTGCCTTTGGCAGCCAGCATGCCAATTAGCAGCAGGCTGGCAGGACGCAGTGCTGGCGGGCAGACCACGTCGCCGGCGACAAAAGCCGTTGGCCCCTTAATATACAGGCGGTGGGGGTCGACCAATTCGACATTCATGCCAATTTTGGTCATTTCGGTGTAATAAATGGCCCGATTTTCGAACATCCAGTCGTGAATTAGCGTTCGACCGCGCAAGACGCCGCAAATTGGTACAAAATATGGGATATTGTCGGGGTTAATGCCGGGCCACAAATTTGGATGGAGCTTGTCGGCCGGCGCTTTTAGCGAACCATCATGCTTGTAAATTGTTAGGTCAACGAGGTCGGTGGTACCGTTTTCGGCTTTGTAGCGGTCGGTCGTAGAAAACTTTAGGCCCATGACCTTTAGCTTAAGCAATTCTAGCGCAATATAGTCGATTGGCACTCGGCAGATTGTTAGCTGCGAGTTAGTCGTGACCGCGGCCGAAACAAAAAACATCGCCTCGATTGGGTCTTCGGTCGAGCCAAAACGAATATTTTTTTTGACCATACCAACCCCGTGAACAGTCAAAATTGACGAGCCGACCCCTTGTATTTTTACGCCCAACCTTTGCAAAAAGTAGCACAGGTCCTGGACCATGTAGTCGGCGCTGGCCCCATGAATGATGGTCGTGCCCTTGGTGCCGGCTGCCGCCATAAGCGCGTTGTTGGTTACGGTGTTGCCCTGCTCGTACAAAACCACTCGGTCTTTGGGCACTTTTTTGCCCACCGTGACCTGGTAATGACCCTCTTCGGCCACTACATCGACACCAAAATTTTCTAGCGCCATAAGGTGAGGCGACACCGTCCGCGAACCAAGCTTGCAACCGCCAGCATACGGTATGGTAAAACTTTTATGCTGGTGCATGAGCGGTCCAAGCAGCATCAAAACGCTACGCGTGCGACGAGCCGATTTGGCATTAATATTTGCCAAATCCAGCTTGGCAGGGCGGCGCAGCTCCAGATCATTACCGGGCAGCCACTTTACCTTGACCCCAATGCTCTCAAGCACCTCTATAATCCGGTAGACTTCTTCTATCCGCGGAAAGGCCTTAAAACGCGTCACGCCAGTATTTAGCAAGCTGGCACACAGCAGCGCCACCGCGGCATTTTTGCTGGTTTTAAGCGTAACACTACCGTGCAATTCATGCCCGCCTTCTATACGCAGGTTCACGCCGCTGTCGCCAGTCTGAATTATGGGCCGATTCAGCACGTCGCTAATTCGACCCAACGTTTCTAAGCTGAGGTTTTGCTTGCCGTGCTCGATCCGATTAACCGCCGATTGGCTAGTGCCTAGGCGCTTGGCCAGTGCGGCCTGCGTGAGACCTCTTTCTTGCCGTACTTGGTAAATAAATTGACCTATTTTTTGGTTTGTGGTCGACATGTGCCCTTAAGTATACTATTCGTGAGATAATCCGCAAGTATTTTTGCCAGCATTTTTGGCGTTTTGCCCGTGCCTGACACCCCTGTTTGTGTTACTATAAATTGTAAGTTCAGGAGGAGTAGCAATGTCAGACGCCAACGCACCAATTATGCACGACAAAACTGTGGCCAAATTAATTGCCGCCGAAGAATCCCGCCAACGGCGAGGGTTAGAACTAATTCCCAGCGAAAATTACGTTAGCCGAGACGTCCTAACCGCTTTAGGCAGCGTTTTTACCAACAAATACTCCGAAGGCTACCCCGGCAAACGCTACTACGGAGGGCAAGAAAACACCGACCAACTAGAATCGCTAGCCATAGAACGAGCCAAAAAACTTTTTGGCGCCGACCACGCCAATGTTCAGCCCCACAGCGGCGCTCCAGCCAATATTGCCGTCTACCAAGCGTGGCTGGAACCGGGCGACACCATTATGGCCATGCGGCTAGATCACGGCGGCCACCTGACCCACGGCGCTCCAGTTACCAGCAGCGCCAAGCTTTATAATTTTGTGCGCTACGGCGTGTCCGACCCCCAAACAGGCGACATAGACTACGAACAAATGCGCCAGGTTGCCCTGCGCGAAAAACCCAAAATTATTGTGGCCGGCTTTAGCGGCTATCCCCGCAGCCTCGACTACGCCAAATTTGCCGCCATCGGCCAAGAAGTCGGTGCCGTGCTGATGGCCGACATGGCTCATATTGCCGGATTAATCGCCGGCAAAGTTTTGCC
Organism: uncultured Candidatus Saccharibacteria bacterium; assembly: GCA_964630055.1. Taxonomy (GTDB): domain Bacteria; phylum Patescibacteriota; class Saccharimonadia; order Saccharimonadales; family CAZVRA01; genus CAZVRA01. The sequence continues at coordinate 129,402 of CAZVRA010000001.1, read as the reverse complement.
CAACCCATTCGATTTTGGCTTTCATGTTATAACCACCACCACTCACAAAACTTTGCGCGGACCGCGTGGCGGGCTAATTTTGTCCAAGGGTACTGTTAGCAACCCGCTCAAAGCCCCGCCAAAAACTATAGATAACCTGCCAACCCTTATTGACCGCGAGGTCTTCCCTGGCTTCCAGGGTGGCCCGCACATGCACAGCATTGCCGCCAAAGCAGTTGCTTTTAACGAGGCCTTGCAGCCCAGCTTTGCCAAATATGCCCAGGCCATACTAGACAACGCTCAAGAATTGGCCGGTCAGCTAATGGACTGCGGCTTTAAATTGGTCGGCGGCGGTACCGACAACCACCTAATTATGATCGACATGATGTCCAGTTTTGGCATTTCTGGTCGCGAAGCCCAAGATGCTCTAGACCAAATTGGCCTCAACGCCAACTGCAATGCCATACCTAACGACAGCTTGCCACCTTTTAGGCCCAGCGGCTTGCGCCTAGGCACACCCGCCATTACCACTCGTGGGCTTAAGGTTAAGGACATGGAGCAAATTGCCCGCTGGATGCAGGCCACCATCCAAAACCGCGGCGACCAGGCCAAATTAGTCCGCCTAGCCCGCGAAGTCCGCCAATTTTCCGAGCAATTTCCCTTGCCCAGCGACCAAGCCTAGACTACACTTCGACTATTTCGGGTTCGTTTTCTAGGTAGACGCCGAATTTTTTGTCTACGGCCGAGCGGATTTTGGCCTGAAAAACTATCAAGTCCTCGGTTTTTTTGGCCTTTTCGTTAACCAAAACCAGCGGCTGCTGGGGCCAGGTGGCCATACCGGTACTCTTGTCGCGAAAATTCTTGAACCCGGCCTGATCTATTAACCAGGCGGCCGAAAGTTTGGCATTACCACCCGACAAAACCCAATGTGGCGCATCAGGGTATTTTTTGAGCAGCTTGGCCAAGGTTTGCGGCCCCACAATTGGGTTGCCAAAAAAAGACCCACTGTTGGCCACCTTAGTCGGATCGGGCAACTTGGCCGACCGAATCGCTATAACTGCCTGGCGCAGCACCAATGGTGTTACCACATTTATGCGGTGCTCACGCAAATAATTGGCCACTGCTGGGTAAAAAGGTGGCCGAGGGTTGACTCGCTGCAAAGCAAATGTCAGCGCAACAATAAAAAACCGACCGGCGTCTGGCCCCTTAAAACGACTGTATCGGTAACTAAATTGGCAATCTTCGGCTTGTAAAGTTATAAAAGCCTGACTGTCGCGGTCGTAAGCCTCTATTCTGACCAGGGTCTGCGACACATCCTGGCCGTAAGCGCCCACGTTTTGCACTGGGGTCGCTCCGGCCCTGCCCGGTATTAGTGACAAAGCCTCTATGCCGCTTAAGCCTAGTCGCACCGTCCGCTCGACCACACTGTCCCAATCTTCACCGGCGCCAACCGTTACGTAGCTGGTGCTTCCCTGTTTGACCACTTTAAAACCCTTGATTTGGTTGACTATAACCAGCCCGGCAAAACCGTCGTCGCTCCAGACCAAATTGCTACCGCCACCAATTATTTTGACTTTTTGGCGATGCTTATCGGCCCAGTCCAGCGCGTTGACCAGCTCGTGCTTGTCGGATATTGTGCAAAAATAGGCGGCCTGGCCGCCCAGCCGCATGGTCGAATGATCTTTTAGACTAACTTTTTCTTGTACACGCATATGCTTTTATAGTATGCCGTATTTGCGTCATATTTGCCATGCCATCGCTTTAGGGGTATCATACTTCTAATGAGCAAAACCGGGAAAAATGACCACGGACCTCTAAAACGGCCTTTTAAAGACCTAGGCCAGCAGCTACGCATTTTAAGACAACAGCAAAAAGCCAGCCTAGACGAAGTTTCTGGCGCTGTAGAAATTGACCCCGGCCAACTAAACCGCATAGAAGTCGGCGAACAGCGCCCCAGCGAAGACGTATTGTTTTTGCTATTTAGTTATTTTGATGTAGACGACCAAACCGCTCTTGACTGCTGGAGCTTGGCCGGCTACGACCCAGACAATCTACCTCAGGAAGACGACACCGACCAAGATTACGACCCTGACGCCGATGACCACGATAATGACAGAGGATCGAGCAACCAGCGCCGTGGCGGAGACGACCAGTCAAAACGCTTGCCATCTGCCCTAGAGCAGCTACCACCAATTGCCATGCTGCTGGCGCTAGACCCGCGGATTGTTTATACCAACCGCGTCAATGTGGCCGTAGACGACCACGGCGTGGTGCTCAGTTTTATGCAGCAAACCGGCAATTCTGGCCAGTCGGCAACCGTTGCCCGCGTCGGCATGAGCCGCGAGCATGCCAAAAGAATGATGGAAATTTTAGCCAAAACAGTCGGCGGTGCTGGTACCGAAACCACCAAACCAATTAGCCAAAACCCCAAGCAAAAGCCAGATAATCCCCAAAAAGCTTGACACGCCAACTCCCACGTACTACTCTTTAATTAACATAAGCTTAATCATAAGGATATTATCTGTATGCCCGTAACTAAACCTAAAGTAGCTAGCCGAGCCAAGGTTAGTTCTAGTGCTAATACCAAAAAGAGTACGTTTGGCTTTTTGTCTAGGATTAATACAAGGTCACCAAAGACTATGTTGATAGTTACGGTTCTAGCCTTTGCCGTAATTGGTGGTGGTGTGATGGTGTATAGGAGTTTTGCGGCGACACCCGAACTAAAATTATTACCCGCAGACATAGTAGGAGATCAAGGGACCCAGATTATTCGTGAAACCACAGGAGAGAAAAATAATATAGATGTAGTGAGAACAGGGAACTCTCTCAACGTCGACTCTACAAGAAATCGTAGTGGCCAGTCTAAGTTAGCGGATTTTGTCATAGCTAACGCAGGGCTACCTGTAAAAGTATGTGCTTATGTAAGATCTGTGTCTGGTTCTAGCACACAAGCCAGAGTCGAGGCAACTAATATGGGCACTAATCCTGAAGGTTACGTCAGAGGCAACCTAGTAACAATATCCTCTTCTTCTTACACTAATATATGCACCCCTTCCTTCTACCTTAGGAGCGACAGTAGAGCTGGGTCAGGTGCCTACTTGTCTACATATGCTACAGGTGCTATGAATGTCGGTTACATTAGTGTTTCAATAAGCTCTGTAAGTACAAACACTCCTAGCAAAAATTCAGCTCCGGCACCAGCACCAGCACCAGCACCAGCTCCTGCTCCAGCGCCAGCACCAACAAAGAAAAACCCATAACAAAAGAAAAATCAGTGAAGGTTTTAAGAAAGTTAAAACAACCAGTCCTTTTGGGGCTGGTTGTTTGGTATGGGCTTAATTGGTCTTGGGTGTTTTTTACGGACATGCTGGACCTAGCGGGGTCACGGCCGCAGGCTATGGTGGTTGCATCGATTGTTTTTGCTTTTGAGATTTTTGCATCGGTGTTTATAATCCATTGGTTTTGGCGACGACGCTTACCAGCCAATTGGCATCCGGCGGCCGTGGTGGCTGCCACCATTGGGTTGGGCGCTCTGGCAGATTACGCCGTTGCCTGGCTGCCGACTCTTTTTTGGGTTGGCCCGCAAGCCCAGTGGGACAGTGTGTTGCCACTGGCCTCGCCGGCGCTGCTGCTGGCTAACACACCCCTGGTATTTGCTGGCCGACTGGTTGGTTTTTATGGTCTGGCCGGGTTTGTTTGGGCCACCATTTTTTTGCTCGGGCAGCGCCAAACTCGGCGCCTAGCCTACCTGCCGCTTGCCATTCTGGTAGTAATATCTACCGCCAGCTGGCTAATTTGGCGAAGTGCCGATGGCAGCCAGCTAACGGCCCGCGTGGTTAGCGAAACGCTCGATGCCAGAATTCCGGCCATCAAGCCAGAGGGCGAAAAACTGGTTGTGTTTCCGGAATATGGCCTAGAAAAAATTAATAACAGCAACCTGGATCAGCGGTTAGAGCAGCCGGCGGCTGGTCAGCCAAAGACCTACTTCCTCGGTTCGGAGCAAATTTTCCCGAATGACCAAACTGGCCACATCAACCGTATGCATGTTGGCAACAACCAAGACGGATTTTTGCAGGCGCAGGACAAATATCGGCTGATTCCGGGTGGCGAGGACCTGCCCTATCTGGTGCGTATTGGTTTGCGAGCCACCGGCCAGGTCGGAACGCTCAACTATTTTAGTTACGCCAAAGGCGTAATCCGCGGGCCAAAGCAACTGGAACCGTTTGAGGTTGGCGACGGAGTAAAGGTTGGCGCTGCCGTTTGCTCTAGCATAATCGCGCCCCAGGATTACCGATGGCTAGCCAGTCGCGGCGCTAATGTTTTTAGCAACTCGGCTTCTTTGGGGATTTTTCAGGGTTCACCGGTGTTCTTTTTGCAACAACGGTCATTTGGCCGATTCATGGCAGTGGCCAACGCCCGCGGCTACTTGCAGTCGGCCAACGGCGCTACTGGCTATGCTTATACCCACAATGGAGAGTTACTAACCCTGTTTAGCGGCATAGATTCGCAGGTCGTAACTGTACAGACAAATAGCCGCCACACCTTTTATACCAAAACTGGTGAGCTGATTCCCTGGAGCGGTTTGCTGATTCTGGCCTATCTCGGCTTGCACCGAACAAAGAGTAAAAATAGTAAAGCCAAAAAGTCCAATAAATAAGCTGTTGTTCTTGCCACGCAACCCAGTGTGCCGGCACTGGTCCTCGCCGCGCCATGTTTATATATAACATGGCTTGCTGCGGAGGCGCCTCGCACACTGGGTTGCGTGGCGATACAATGTCTATTTATTATCCCTACCCTTGTTAGCCAAAATATGTTAATCTGTTACGGTGCCGGCGTAGCTCAGTGGATTAGAGCATCTGTCTTCGGAACAGAGGGTCGGGGGTTCGAGTCCCTCCGCCGGTACCAACTAAACCGACTAAACAAGACCTGGATCGGCGGCTGTCATAATGAGCCTTAAAATTAGCGAAATACAAAAGTTCGTCGACACCATAGACAGCACCCAAAATATAGTCATAACATCGCATCTCTACCCCGATCATGACGCTGTTTGTTCTGCGGTTTTACTTGCTCGGACACTAAAATTTAATTTGCCCAACAAGCATATTCAGGTAGTTCTAGAAGATAAACCAAAGCATAATGACATTATCGATAGCCATGAAATCAAAACTGCACCAATAATTGATTACTTACAGTCTAGCAAGACCGATTGCCTAATACTGACCGATACATATAGCCTAAGCAACGTTACGCGCGGCGAACAATCCCAGATAAGTGCTTTTATCAAAAAGCACAAAATTAAAACAATTGTTATCGATCATCACGATCATAAAAGCAGCACGGATTTTGATGTATGCATACAAAATGCCGACTTACCCTCGGCGACACAGCTAGTCTACCAGATATGTTTTAATCAATTGGGCGTAAATAAGCCGGCCAACATAAGCCAAATTACCATGCTCGGCATGGTCGACGATAGCGGATTTTTTACCTACCCATATAACTACACGGAGACATTCCCGATTGTCACTCAATTAATAAAAGACGAAGCTTCTATTGCCCGAGCGGCGTCTGTTATTAATCGGCTAACCATAGAGCAAGTCTCTATTGTTGCCGAGCTGGCCAGCAACATGAAGTTAGAATCAAACTATTGTTATAGTTTTGTTAGCGACCAGTTTGTGCAGGATAGGCTGCCGGCAGATTATTGCCCCGGTGATTTTAAGGCCGCATGCACCAGTTTTGGCAATAGATATATTACTGCCATAACAGGAGCAGACTGGGGATTTATTGTATACCCAAGCCTGGTAGACTACAACAAAACAAGGCGACAGTACAGAGCCTCTTTCCGCTCCAAACCAAACACCCAAATTGATATATCAGTAATTGCCCGTAGCCTGGGCGCAAGCGGCGGCCACAAACATGCAGCCGGAGCCAGCATTGAGGCCATTAGTGCAGTAGAGGCATTATCTTTGGTGCGTAGACATTTACTATCTGCCAAAACTAAGCATTAGTTCTGACTCGGAGCACAAAATAGATTTTTGGTGGCTACGGGTCTAGTTGTCTTTTAGCATTTGTTCGGCATTGTTGTCGAAATGAGACGAGCAAAAAGTTGCGTGCACATCGTCGGCGACCATAATTGCATAGCGCTCGGCGTTATCTTCTATAATAGGCTGTCTAACACTTGCTGACGCTAAGTGCTGCTTTATTGTTCTTCGTGCGTTATAGGCATAAGCACCAACGTAGGACATTGCCAAGCTAGCGCTCAAAACGTCAATGTTACCATGATTGATTAGGCCATTCATCGTTAGTAACGTCCCTGCACCAGCCAGTCCCGCGCCGCCTAAGGCAGTCATGCGCCTGAGCGCCTTTTTATCAAGCTGAGCATTTGCCAGCTCCACAGCAGATTCATGCACTTTTCTGGCCGTAAAAGCACATAGGCCGTGCATTAGTATCTGAGATGAACTTTGCCCTATTGATTCGCTGATGGGCATATTATTGTGGTCCATTACATCGTCAATATCGCTACCAAGATCGTGGGCAATCCGACTTATATCATCTAAAATGGATTCTCTTAGGTCATCTGCATGACGGCTTAAGGCCAGTCGAAGCTCAATTTTATCTGTACCGATGCTGGCTGCACTGACGCCAATGTCATTCATTTCGAAGTTGGATAATGCAAAAGCAAAGTTGTTATGCTCAGTAAACTCCTGCAGGCCCATAAGATATATGTCAGTTCTTATGCCGGTTTCTGGTTGCTTAGTGATGTCAATACCATCGCCATTAATGGCGTTAGCGGTAAGCGGCACAAAACCATAAGCTTCTTCGGCCTGGCTAGTCACGTGGAGTGCGCCCCACGCGTATGGTATGCCGTATTTAAACGTCGTTTCGGGACTTAAGCCTCTTACTTCCTTATTTATGCCAAAAGTAGGCCATCTTTTTTGTTCGCTCATTGTTGACCCAACGATTCTTAGGATATCCCTAATTGATTGTTATGTAAATTGGCCGCGCTACCTGATCGTGCAACTGGCTGCCAAATAGAATTGCCAGAATTACCCCGCAAAATTGCCGGGAACTTAACCAAAGATTTGACCAGCACAAAAAAGTCTACCGATGACATGATTAATAGCAATGGATAGGCAAAAGGCACTAGCATAATTAGCTTAGCCTTGGAACGCAACGACTCGGTTGACTCGCCCAAAACATTCAACAAACAAAATAGCGTTACCACAACATATATATTGAGTAGTGATATAACACCTCCAAAACGTATGGCGGCAAACAAAACAAAACCGCTCAGTAAGGGGTCCAGTAGCAGTAGTCCTTCGCTAAAAACCACAAATGGCAGGTTAACCCAAGTTAGGCGCTTGGTGTGCTTTTTGTCTCGACTAAAAAATATTTGACGGTTTTTAACAAACGTCTGCATACGACCATACTTCCAACGAAAGCGTTGTCTTAGCAGTGCGCCAAAGGTTAGCACAGCTTCCGTGTAGGCCAAAACGTCAGCAGCAAAAGTCACCTTGTGCTGCCTATTACCCTTTTGGGCAATCACCTTCATGGTAAACTCAATGTCTTCGGTCATGGTGTCATTGTCAAAAAAGCCTACCTGGCGGACAATAGACCGGCGAAAAGTCGAGCCCACGCCGCCAATAATGTACTCCATATTCATAGTAGTTAAAGCACGCTTCATCCGATACGAAACAACATACTCCAAACGTTGGGCCAGAGTCAGCAGACGCGGCGAATCTATAACTTTAACGTTTGATGCTGCCGCCCCCACCAGTGGATCTTCGAAATGACGAACCATACGAGTCAGAGCCTCTGGGTGTAATATAGAGTCGGCATCAAGCACCATTACCAAGCTAGCCCGAACGTGGTTGCGCAGCGCGTTATTGATTGCCTCGGCTTTACCCTGCTGTTTTTGGTGCACAATCACCAGCTTGCTCAGTTGGTGTTTTTTCTTAAAATACCTAAGCTTACCTAGGGTTTTGTCCTTTGAGCCATCATCAACCACAATAATCTGCTTGTAAGCGTAGTCATTAGCCAGAACCGACTTAACTGTGCGGATTATGCAAAGCTCCTCGTTGTGGGCCGGAATAATAACAGAAATATAGGGTCGATACGGTCTTTGACCACTATTTAACTGGCGCCTCTGCTGACGCAATTTGAGCTGTTTTTTGACCTCGTAAATGTCGGAGCCGACCATCATAACCATTAGGCGTAATATATTGATTATGCTAATGCACAAAACAAAGTATACAAAATAGTGCATTATTAAAGACGCGCTCATACTGCCGCCCCTAGATCAAATTTCATTAACCGCCTATTCTGGGCCCACACCCCCTCGCAGGTCATTAGCTGTAAGCCGGGCTTGCCGCCCAAATTAGCAGCGTCAAAAATCCAGGTGTCGGTCGGTTTTAGCGACACTTGCGTCTGGTAGTAGTATTTAAAAACATGGTTATTGTCGGTGTATACAAGCACTTCGTCCCCGGGCTGCAAACGGCTAGTCCGGCCAAGCACAGAGTCGTACCAATGACCATAAATAAATGTTTTGCCACTTTTATTGTTGCTAAGGCTGGAGTTAGTGGCATAATTGGCGGCCTGGGCAGCGACCGTCCAGGTGCGCTGCTCGGGTATGTAATGTCCGTCCACAATTGATACAACCAAATCCAGCCTAGGAATAACCAGCTTGGTTGGCCGTCCTTCAATCAGAGGCTCGGCGGCAGTTTTGGAAGCAGCGGCAAAGCGTTGATCGGTGGTTTTAACTACCTGATTCAGTCGATTTTTTTGCGCTAAATAATCATTATGGCGACACCAAAAATAAACACCAATCGCCGTTAGCGACAGTAGAAAAATTCCAATCAAGCATAACGCCTTTATACGGCGTCTAGAGCTAAAAGTTGTCCTCACCACATTATCCTTTTTTCTACAACCTGAAAAAGACTACCAACATATTGTTGTAAAGCCTTGGTTTTAATAAAACTAACGTTTGGTGGTTTATCTGCTTAGCGAAGAGTTTTGCCAACTAGGCGAGAAAGGCCAAAGCTAACCAAAACTACAGCGCTGGCTGCGATGCAAACAACACTCAAGATTGTTAGCAATACGTTGCCGCCAGTGTTTGGCAAAACAGCGATACCGCCAACCATAGTAGTTGCCGACAATACTGCAGAACCTGTGTTTGTTCCAGACATGTTAAGTCCCATACTTTATTATTTAATAAGCGCCCAAATCACTCCACCGTGAAATAAGGTTATGCCAATTATACATGCTTTGTGACTTTTTGTAAAGTATATTTTGTAGACATAAGCATGTTGCTACAATAATTTATTTTGACATATAGTTAATAATGTTATAAAATGCTGAAATGTTGCGGAGATTAATCAAAAACACCTCTATTATTGGCGGTAGATTCTTATACCTACTGGCTATTGCTTTATTAACCATATTATTGAATGCGGTTTCATTTACCAGCAAAGCCTTTGCCGATAGCCCTAATTTAGTTGCCAATAATTCAGCCGAGGTTGCTGACCCGAATAATCCGCTAAAGCCTCAGAGCTGGACAGCCGATAGCTGGGGCTCGCTTAGCTCGAACTTTGAATATAGCTCGGTTGCCCACAGCGGTGCAAAAAGCCTAAAAGTAACCGTTAGCAGCTACAGCTCGGGCGATGCCAAATGGTTTTTTGACCCAATACAGGTTACCCCAAACACAAACTACACATTTTCTAACTGGTTCCAGTCGTCGGTTTATACCGATTATTTAATGCAAACAACCAATATCGATGGCTCTCGCAATTACCAGTGGCTGGGCGGACAAGCCGCCAGTGCCGACTGGAAAAACTACCAGCAAGACTTTCGCACATCGCCAACTGCAAAAACAATCACAATTTTTCAATTGCTGGCTGGTAATGGCTGGTTGCAAACCGATGATTATTCTGTAAGCTTAGCCGCGCCACCAATCGCGCCAGTTGTTGATGGCAGCAATGTGTTGTTAAACCCGTCTCTAGAAACAGCCCAGGGCAATACGCCACAAGCATGGTCTACCAACAAATCACGCGTCAATACCAGCAGTTTTGCTTATTTAAGCAGCGGCGCCCGTGACGGATCCCGCGCCATTCAAGTAAAAACCAGCTCTTATACTTCTGGTGATGCTTTCTGGGAGCCACAGGCTGCCTTAGTGGCCGAAAATACCACATACGAATACACCAACTGGTATAAGAGTACTGTCAATACCGATATTTATGCTCATATAACCAATCAAGACAACAGTGAACAATGGCGATATGTGGGTACTGCCATGGCCAGCCCGGGTTGGAATAAATTTTACGCCCAGTTTACTATGCCGGCTGGTGCTAAAAAAGCCGCCTTTTATCAGTCTTTGGCAGCTGTTGGCACGCTCACAACCGACGCTTACGACTTGCATGTTTTTAGGCCAACTGGTTTTAGCCGAGGTTTAGTAAGCATTACCTTCGACGATTCGATTCGGTCCAACTACACCTATGCCCTGCCTCTTTTGACCAAATATAATCTGACAAGCACCAATTACATGATAAGCGGATTGACCACCGACCCATATTACATGGACAAAACCATGATGCTTGCGTTTAAACAAGCTGGCCAGGAAATTGGCTCGCACACAGTTAGTCATCCGCACCTTACTCAAGTTACCAGCAGCAAACTTAATACCGAGCTAAGCGCCTCACGAAGCGGGCTTGCCACCATAACTGGCAGTCAACCGGCTAATTTTGCTAGTCCATACGGCGAATACAATTCGACCACTTTGGCAAAAATTAAGCAGTATTATCGATCACACCGCGGCGTAGAGCCTGGCTACAACGCCAAAAATAATTTCGATATTTATGATCTAAAAGTTCAAAACATTGTTGCTACGACTACAGTTGGCGAGGTGCAAAGCTGGTTAGCCCAAGCGGCCGCCCAAAAAACCTGGCTAATTTTGGTCTATCACGCTACCGACCCCTCGGCAGATATACCCGATAATTACTGGAACACCACGCCAAGCCAGCTAGAGCAGCACTTTCAAGCAATAGCCGCTAGCGGCTTAGCAGTCCGAACAGTTAATCAGGCCCTAGACGAAATAACTCCGCAGCTTTAGCAAAGTTTGGCAATCTTTGGCAATCGTGAATTGTAGAACTAGCTTTTTAGCGCTTGCTTTATGCGTGCTTCGGTTGGTAGCGAAGGATCAATGTTTTGCAGTGCCAGCGCAGCGTCGGCCTCGCTGTAGCCCAGCGCAATTAATGCTTGCACGGCCTCGTCGGCAGTATTAATGCCGCCACGGCCAACTAGCTGCTCGGCCGCCGCCCCCACGGCGGCGCCCATTTTGTCGCGCAGCTCTACGACAATTTGTTCGGCCGCCCGCCTGCCTACACCCTTGGCAGTTTGCAACTGTTTTATGTCACCGCCGGCGATGGCCGTCCGCACAGCTCCGGTGGAGCCGGTGTCGAGTAGCGCCAAAGCTACTTTTGGACCAACATTTTTTACGCCCAGCAGTTGTTCAAAAAGTGCTTTGCTGTCGGCATTTAAAAAGCCGTACAAATCGAACTGGTCTTCCTTGATGTGCTCGTGAATATAAAACTTGGCGTCTACACCTGGCGGGCTGGCTCCGGTGTCGGCGGCTGTGGTTTTGACCCCATAGCCAACACCGCCGCATTCTAAAACCAAGCCATCGGGCAAATGCTCGGTAACTTGACCCCTTAAAGTGGCTATCACAGGGCCAAATCCTGGATTTTACGGCTCAGATCGGCCAGATCGGTGTAGAGTATGTCGTGGCTGGCAAATTCGTGAATGTAGGATTTTACGCCAAGCTTGCGAGCCACAATAATTGGCTTGTTTTTGGCCAGTGCATAACCAATTTCGACCAACTGACCTTCACTGCGCTCGTTGCCGGCCTGCAAAACAAACAAGCCATCAGCAGCGTTAATTTTTTGGAACGCCAGGTCAAATATTTGCTTAATTGTTAGCTGCTTTTCTTTAAAACGCTCCTCCTCGGCCAGGGTGGCGTAAGCCTTAATGCCGTGAGTAGCCAGCGCTTCTTGCACCGTGCGAATCCGGCGCGACAATGTCATCATATCTTCGCCGCTAAATTTGTAAGCAATAAAAAAGTTTTTCTTCATAGTGTTATTATACCCTTTTTATTTTTTATTGATTTTTATCGATGAAGCGCAGCAGATGGCAGCCGCCAAAGCATCGGCGGCGTCGTCGGGTTTGGGAATACTTTTTAGGCCCAGCAGCACTTTTACCATTTCCTGAACTTGCTTTTTGTCGGCCTTACCATAACCGGTTATAGCTTGCTTAATTTGCAGCGGCGTGAACTCGTGCAGTTGCATTTTTTTTTGCTGACCCAGCAGCAAAACAACGCCGCGGGCCTGCGCTACTGTCATGGCGGTGGTAACATTACGCGCAAAAAACAGCTTTTCGACCGATATAACGCCCGGCCTGTGGGCATCAATTATTTGGTTAAGTTCGTCAAAAATAGTCGCTAGCCGTTCGGCGTCTGGCTGACCGGCAGGCGTCCGAATAACCCCAGCATCAACCAGTACCATTTTACTGCTTGGCTCGACGTCGATTACTCCAAAACCCAAAATTCCGGTGCCTGGGTCGATGCCAATAATCCTCATGTAACCTGCCTAATTTTGGTCCAGCAATTCTGGCGCTATGTCGAAGTTAACGTGAGTATTGGTAACATCGTCGACTTCGTCGAGCGCATCCATTAGCCGCATTATTTTGCCGGCAGTCACTTGGTCGGTAACCTCCACCGTATTGCTGGGCACATAGGTTAGCTCGGCCTCGGTTATTTGAGCGCCTTGGTCGGCTAAGGCTTGCCGCACCTTGGCCAGCTCTTTGGGGTCGGTGTACACAATTGTCTCGGCCGAATCGTCCTCAGATGAGCCGTCCTGGTCCACGTCCAAAGCTCCAGCGTCCAACGCTTGCAGCATTAAATCGTCGCTAGCACCCTTGAGCCTAATGACCCCGCGGCGATCAAACTGAAAAGCCACCGCCCCTTTTTCGGCCAAGTTACCGCCATGTTTGCTAAAAGCCAGACGGACCTCGGGCAAGGTGCGATTGACATTGTCGGTGGCCGCTTCAACAATTATGGCCACGCCGCCCGGCCCGTAACCTTCGTATAAAACTTCCTGAATTTGGGCGTCACCTAGCTTGCCACTTCCTCGGTCAATACTACGCTGAATATTGGCCGTCGGCATGTTAGACGCCTTGGCTTTGTCTATAGCCAGACGCAAAGCAAAATTCATGTCAGGGTCGGCGCCATCACGCGCCGCAATGGCAATGGCGTTGCCTAATTTTGTAAATAGCGCCCCGCGGGCAGCATCTTTAGCCCCTTTTTGACGTTTTATGGTTGACCATTTGCTGTGTCCCGACATAACTCTAATTTCACCTTTCCTCGTGTTCCTGCATCTGTTATTGTAGCACCTTTGATTCGTAAAAGCAGTAGTAGCGCCACCAAAATAGTATACAAGGCAACCATTTCAGGCAAATGTAGTGGCTGCTGAATGGCCGCCTTTGGCAAACGGGCGAATATTTGCACCACATCTATCATGTAACTCATTAGCAGTTTGGCGGGCCAAGCCAGCCAGCCAGCAAAATTAGGCATAACCATGCCCGCCAGGCCGGCCATAAAACTCGTTAGCATGGCTAACGGCACCAGAGGTACTACAAGCATGTTGGCCACCAGTGCCACCACCGATAGGCGGCCAAATATGTACATAATTAGGGGCAAAGTAGTGAGCTGGGCGGCAGTGGTTTCTATAAGCACCGCTAAAATTATTTTTGGTTTACGCTTGCCCAAAAAGCGCTTTGTTAGTGCCGGAGCAACCACCAAGACACCAAAAAAAGCCAAAAAAGACAAATACCAACCAATGTCACTCCACAGATAAACTGGGTAAATCCCGGCCGTAATGGCCGCCGCCAACAAAATAATAACCAACGGTCTGAACGTCCGGCCATAGTACCAAGCCGCCAAGCTCAAACCGCTAACTAATGCAGCCCTTACTATCGAAGCGCTGCCACCGACCAACAGCAAAAAACCGGCAATCATCGCCAAAGTTAGCACAAGCGTCTGATATTTTGACCTCTTTCCCAAAAGTCGACTGGCCGCCATAATAATTATAGTTAAATTGTAGCCGCTCACCGCCACAATATGTGTTAAGCCAACGGTAGACAGCTGGTCATTTAGCTCTTTAGGCAAAGTTGTCCGCTGGCCAATCAGCAGCCCAAGCCCAAACGATGCTAGCGGTTCCGGCAGCGTAGACCCCAAACCAGCCGCAAAATCGCGCCTAAACTTATTAACCCGCGAATCACCGCGATGTTGCAGCTCTATTTGCGCAAAACTAATATAGGCCTGCCGCGAGCCACGAGCCGGCGACATTTTGCCTTTTATTTGCAGCTTGTCACCCTGAAAAACCATAGGCAAACCATAGCCTTTAACGCCAACTACACCCACCAGTGGCCGCGACGACGGCTCCAGCAACTGCAAACTGCCAATGTCGAAGCTGAGCTGGCCTTTGTCGGCATAGACCGCGTCATTTTGGGCTACCGCCTCTAGAGTTAATTGTTGCCCTTTTAGCTGGTTATAGGTAGATAATTTTGGCAAAAAAGCTGATCCTCGGGCTATGCCCGCCACAACCATCAGCATAACCACTACCATGCACAGGCGCACTGTAGCTGGCCGCCGCGCGATTAAGAAAAAGGCTAGCAATATTACTACGCTTAGCCCGGCCGGCAGACTAATAACACGAGCCAGGCCCAAACCGGCCACAAATGCCGCCAAACCATAACTTATAAGTGTCGTCCGGCGCATTGCAACACTTTCGCGCAACCTGCGACTATGTCGCATTTGCTGCAGCACCCTACTTTTGGCCCGGTTTTTATTATAAATATTTGGCATATGTTCATCATACGCACCTAAACCAGCTTTAAACAAAACCACTTTGACCAGATTTGACCAGTTAAAACGGAATATCAAAATATCGCACCGCGGGTTGACTTTTTAAGCTAAAAAAGCGATAATACCCCAAGTAAATTAAGTAAATTGCTGAGTGGGCCCATAGCTCAGCCGGTTAGAGCACCTGCCTTTTAAGCAGGGTGTCCTGGGTTCGAGTCCCAGTGGGCCCTCCAACTATATTTTGTATTTGTACGGAGGCTAGCGATGCCTCTTTTTTTTGTCTTTTTTAGGATGTTTGAGGGCGCGCAGCGACCAGAGCATAATTAGGCTCAAAAATGCTGTTGCGCCAATAATAGTACCCTGCATTTGTTCGGCGGTTGACCAAAAAGGCACCTGTCTTATAGTGCCAGCCGTTCCCGATGATAAGTACGGGAATGCCAAAAATATTAAACTTAAGCCCGTTGCTAAAGCAACAATCAGGTTAATTAGGTGTTGAGCACCGGCCACGGTCCGCCGCAGCGCAATAATTGTCACCAGCACTGGTAGAATAATTAGCAATAGCCTGGTAGATGACAGCAGGCTAACCCCTGGCTGGGCAATAAAACCACGGGCAAAGGTTTCTACGTCTTGGCCAAAATATTTGGCAATTAACGTGCCGGCGCAGGCGCTTAAAAAAACTAGTCCAGCATTTACTCGCAGCAAAAGTATTAGAATAACCGGTATGGCAGCAACGATGGCAACAATTACTAAGGATTGCATATCCTCATAATACCATAAGCGAAAAAGGGGCCAGTTATGGGTCGGTTCGCACTTAGGCGCCGACGCGGTCTTTACGCCGTTTGCCGCGGGCGTTTTGCTCGATATATTCTATAATCTTTTCGGCGACATCGCGGCTAGTAACCTTTTCTATGCCAAATCCTGGGCTAGGATTAACCTCTAGCACCAGTGGGCCGCGGTCGCTGCGCATCATGTCTACGCCGCATATGCTTAGGCCCATGGCACGAGCAGCTTTTATAGCCGTTCGGCGCTCGGCGTCGCTCAATTTAACAGGAGTGCCCTCGCCGCCTTGGTGCAAATTACTACGAAAATCGTCGTCTAGGCTTTGGCGCTTCATGCTGGCCACCACTTTGCCGCCAACCACAAAGGCGCGAATGTCGGTTCCGGCCGATTCGGCGACAAATTCTTGCACCAAAAAGTTCACGCCCTCAACATAAAAGGCCTGCATTACCGCTTGAGCAGCTTTTTTGGTTTCGGCCAGCACCACCCCGTTGCCGTGAGTACCGCGGGCCACCTTAATAATCAGCGGCGTGCCACCGGCCTGGGCAATAACGTCGTCCACGTCGCTGGTTTCGCGTGCAAAAACGGTTTTGGGAATGCCCACGTCGGCCCGAGCCAAAATTTGCATACTGCGCAACTTGTCACGCGAGCGATTTATGGCAATCGAGCTGGCCGTAGTATAAACACCCTGCATCTCAAACTGGCGCACCATAGCCGAGCCATATTTGGTAATGCTTTGGCCAATTCGGGGAATAATTACATCTATGTCGCTTAGGTCTTCTCCTTGGTATCGAACCACTGGCTTGCTTTTTTCGACCGTTACGTAACACTCGGCGTGGTTAATTACCCGCACATTGTGGCCACGTGCTTCGGCTACCTCGCGCAGACGGCGGGTAGAGTAATTTCCTGGACCTCGAGATAAAATTGCAATATTCATAAACCTACCTAACCTTACTTCTTATACTGCCTTGCGTCAACTATGAAGTGATTTTGGCGCAAGAACTTTCGACCGATTAAAACAGCGTATTTCATGTCCGAGCGGTCGGCTAATGTTAAAGATATCTGATATTCTTGGCCACGAATTTTTATAACAGTCGGTATTACAAAACGCTTCTGCTTTTTGCCATTTGAGCTTTTAACAGTTTGGGTTTTGTAGGTTGCCACCACATGAGCATGCTCTGGATCATCAAAGGGGATAAAATAAAGCTCGCTTTTACCGTCTTTTTTGGTTCGCTCCTCAATAATTTTGCAGTGTAGCGCACCAGTATAAGCGCCGGTGTCTATTTTGGCTACCACGTCTAGCACCTTTAGATCCGGAAACGAAACTCGCTCGAATGTGCCAATTATGTTTTGTTGCTGATTAGCCGTATTTTTGTCGCTCATGATTACTATATTATAGCATTTTTTGGTTTTTTCGTCTATAGACTCTGGTGATGCATAGGCATAAGTAGTTTAACGGTTATGGGCTACCCTCATAAAAGCAAATACAATCACCCCTACCATCAGCAAAAAAAGTATAATCAACATAGGAATAAGACCAGACTGAGAGTTGTCTTTCATCACCTCATTCAAGCATAAGGCATATTATTTGTAAACAAAAAATGTTAAAATATGTACACATATTAGACTACGGAGATATTCAAAATGGCCGAAAGTCAAGGGCAACCAGGGCAAGAACAACCAACTGCACATAGAAGCAATATGATGCAAGAGATAATGAACAGAGCGCCAGTTGCCGGTATGGATTTTGTGCTTGGTGCCGTTGAACACCTAGATAAAAAGCTACGGTTTGATTCCAAAACAGGCCTATTAAATCAAGAATCCTGGACCGAACAATTAAAAACCACGGTAGAATCTTTAGGCGAAAACGACATTGCCACTGTGTTCATTATGGATATGAACGGTTTTAAAGAAGTAAATGACACACTTGGTCACCCCAAAGGCGATGAGCTACTTGGCATTGTCGGTCAGGCGCTCAAAGACAGTTACCGTCGTACCGACGAAGTGGCGACGCATGGTCAACCGCGTAGCGCCGATCCGTCCAATAATTCGGCCCGATTGGGTGGAGACGAATTTGCACTTGCAACCGTTTTTAGAAATCAAGAAAAGGGCACCGAAAACCGAGCACTGTCTACTCCAGACGAAAATGCACAGAACGAAATTAAGCGCCTCAACAAAATTCTGGCCGAAGCTATTGCTGGCACCGAATTTGAAAAATTTGGTCCAACGCTAGCCATCGGCTACGAGTTTGCCAAAAAAGGCGATAATATTAATAAAGTAGTCGCGCAAGCGGATACCAACATGTACGCCGTTAAATATGCTGGTAAAATCGAGAAACTAACATTCGAAGACTTAAAATTTTTGTCGGAGCATTTGCCCAAATTCGAAGAACTAGGCGTTAGAATACCCGACTGGATGACTAATGTGGTCAACGCATTCAACCAAAAGCAACAAAATGAACAAAATGCAAAAGTGGCTGCCGCTTCGACCGATCAGCTACCTGAAGAACCCGCGGCGTCCTGAAGCAGCCCCAAATTCTTGCAGCAATTCTTGCTGGCGACGCGACAATTTGGTCGGTGTGTCGACAATTATGGTCACAATATGAGCGCCACGGCGATCACCACGCATGTGTGGAACTCCATGGCCCGATAGCTTAAAATCTGTGCCGCTCTGCGTACCAGCCGGCACCTTCATGCGCACATTGCCATCGACAGTGGCCACATCTATTTCGGTGCCCAGAGCTGCATCGACCATGCCAATATGCTGACTGCTGAGTATTAGGTCGCCTTCGCGAGTAAACTGTTTGTGGGCCTTGACCCTGACATGCACATACAGGTCGCCCTTGGGGCCATCGGCTACAGCCTCGCCACGTTCCCGCAAGCGAATGGTTGCGCCATCGTCTATGCCAGCCGGAATTTTAAGACGAATCTTCTGGTTTTTGGGTTGTACACCCTTGCCGTGGCAAACCGTACAAACTTTTTCGGGAATTTTGCCGCGACCTTTGCAGGTTGGGCAGACCGAAGCTTGCTGAATGTTGCCAAAAACCGTTTGCATTACGCGGTGCACCTGGCCGCTGCCCTTGCAGGTGTCGCAAGTTTTGATCTCGGAGCCTGGCTCGGCAGTCGTGCCTTTGCAGTGTTCGCAGGTGTCGGCCAGGTTTAAGTTTATTTCGCGCTCTATGCCAAAAATTGCTTCCTCAAAAGTTAGCTCTATGGCTGTTTCGACGTCGCGGCCGCGCGCCGCGCGGCCGCCGGAGCGGCCAGAACCACCCATGCCGCCCGCGCCACCAAAAAAGCTACCAAAAATGTCGCCCAACCCCAAATCACCAAAGTCAAAGTGCACGTTCTGGCCGCCCGCGCCAGCGCCACCAAAAGGATTGCCAGTCGGCCCATCGCTGGCAGCGCTGGTCCCGACACCGGCATGACCAAACTGATCGTAGCGCTGGCGCTTTTTTTCGTCCTTTAAAACTTCGTAGGCTTCGTTGATCTCTTTAAATTTTACTTCGTCGCCACCTTTGTCTGGGTGATGCTTAACTGCAGCTCGCCTAAAAGCCTTTTTGATCTCGTCGTCGCTGGCTTTTTTGCCCACGCCAAGCACTTCGTAATAATCGCGTTTACTCATGTTTGGCCGCCTTTTTTACCATATTACGAGTTATGACTCTAGATAACGACGCATTCTTCACCAATGCCAGGGGTACACAGTCTTCGTAGCTTACCACCGTAACTTTGGCACCCTTAACGGCAGCTGTTTTTATAGCCGGCAATACATCGGTATCGGCACTAATAACCACTATTTCTGTGTCTTTTTTTGCCTCTTCTACTATCCGCACAGCTAATGCGACATCTACACCCTTCTCTATTAGAGCCCATCTGCTGTCGCCACACTGCTTGCAGGATTTGGTTTCTCGGGCTCGCAAATATCCAGCTTTTATAAATTGGATACCTTGTTTATTTAGCTGGTTTACTAATATGGATTGCAGGTGGATAGCCTTTTCGCATTTCTTCGATAACTCTTCGCTGTGTTTATAGCGGCGCAACTTAGCCCCAAAAAATAATACAGAATCATATTGCTCATTTTCTAGAACATTATCAATAAGACCACGATAGTTATAGCCTATAAGTACAGCTCTGCTAGCCGGCTTACTGCTTGATCCTATCATCTTGCGTATTGCATAGTTGAGATTTTCGCCATCCACTAAAACAACTCTTCTCACTAAATATCTCCAGAAATTAAGAAATTATTTTTATATCAAAAAACCTCGCGAGACAATAATGCCAAGCGAGGTGCTGTGGCAAAATTGTAGCACATTGTAGAATAATTTACAAGCAGCTTTTGTTAGCCACTTAGTACATTTTAGCACTTTGAGGTCGAGAGTGCTAGTGCAAAAAACTTTCGAAGTAATCCCTAAATTGCAGCAAAATAACTGCAAAAACGGCCAGATAGCTCAAAAACAGAACACCTAAGTGATTGCGCAAACCCCAGTCTCGCAGCTGTCGCCCCACCCCTGTAACTACCAGCCGACCGGTGCTGCTCAGCCACAAATAGCCGTACCAATTTAGGGCAAAAGTCACCGCCCAGGCCACCATGCAGTAAATGCACAGCGCCTTTAGCTCAAAAACAGCTTCGTGAATTAGCCAAAGCACAAAGCCCAGGCCAAACAAATGCCCAGCCACAAATAGCCGCCAGTACCACTGTTTGGTTTTGTCCACGACTGCGCCAGCCATCATGGTAATGGCCACACAAATTAGCACACTAAAGGCAAACAAGCCGATAATGGGGTTGGGGAATCCAAAGGCACTAGCCTGCGGCGACGTAATGATCGGTCCGCAAGACAAAAGCGGATTAATGCTACAGCTTAAATGGTGTTGCGGGTTCTTGATAATGGCAATCTTCTCTAGCGTCAGCACAAACGAAGCCACAAAACCAATAACCGCCAAAACTAGCAGTATTCTGGGGTACCATCGGTCCAGCCAACTGGTTTTGCTAACGGTTTTAGCAGTCGGCCCAAGCTTTATGCTGGCGCTCAACGATTTTGCGGTTTTTACTTTTCTTTTTACTGTCGGTATTTTCTTTAGCATTTTCCGCGGTATATCTTTTGGCATATAAATTAGTATACCGCAGGTAGCCGCCGAGCATCAAACCAGGTTAGAAATTTCCGTGGGCACGGCGATAACCCAACGCTTGCAACCAACCACCGTAGCGTCCTTTTACATACGAATCGCACCATTTTAGTTGGGTGTAAGGGTTAGTGACCCAGTCTGGACCGGCGGAAGCCATTTTTTGGGGCGGAGTTGACTGGCACAAACCATAACCGCCACTCTTCGGTACTCTGGACGGCGCGGGCGGTGCGGGTGGACAAGCGCCAAACTTGCCTTGGACCTTCCAGGCGCACATGCCAGATTCGGGGGTCATAATTTGTCTGGCGGCGCTGGCCTCGCCGGGCGTTAAGCCACCGGCCTCAAAAAAAGCATCCGGGTCAACAACCTGCCCGCCATTTACGGCATTTGCCCGGCGGATTAATTGGTTAAACTGGTTGTAACAAGTATCCGCCGATTGGCCTTGTTGCTCGCAGGCTTCGCGAAAAAACGGCACGTCCCTAGCATCGCAACCAGCGCTCAAAAGTGCCGAAGTGGCTAGGCCAGCCACGGCTACGGCGCGTCGCCAATTGGTCGCAGTGGCAATTTCGTTATTTTGTATTGTTGCTGGTGCTTGTTCCATAGACTCAATAGACATAGCAAACAGTCCCTTCTGTATAAATAGGGCCAAACAACAAAAACATGCCAAATGGCCAATTAATATTAGTTGGGTTATCAGATTGTAAGCCGTCTTTTTTACCCAGGCAGCATTTTAATGCCAGCCATGCGGTGATTAGGCTTAAAGTCCAAACTTCTCAGGTTGGTGCAAGCTGTTTACGTAACATAGCTTGCTCCCTGAGCCGCTTTATTCATTGGACCGGTTTGATAACGGCTGTAATTATAGCACGCTTATTGCTCTACCGCAAAGACAACTAGGCGCTCGGAATAACTTTGAGTCTTAGAATCGAACTTGCCACTACATGTCATCATGTTTAAGGCTCGCTTGCCAGGTTTAGCCGACACCAGCGCTTCCTGCATGTTAACCTGATCTCTGGGGTAGGACTTTTGGCTGACCACGCTATATGTGTGGGTTTTGCCATCGCCCATTTCTATGGTGATGGTATCGCCAGCGGCCAGTTTTTTGATGTCGTGAAAAACCCCAGGTTTTGTCGGCCCCGACACATGAGCATCCAAGAAAACTGTGCCTGGCTCGCCAGGCTTGGCGCTGCCATCGTACCAGCCGGCGTCGTAAATATTGCGCGGCGCCTGAATGGCCCCTGTTTTGTCGACGCCCATGCGCCTAACTCGCGCCTTGACCCCCAGCTTTTGGATAGACACCAACTTGGGCATGTCGGCCGCAACAGCATATTTGCCTATGTCTTCGCTAGGTGGTTCTTCGGAGGGCAAGCTGTTGTTAGCATCTTCCTGCTGGCTAGATGACTGCTGAACCTGAGCCGCCACGTGCTTGTTGGTAAAATAGCTGCTTGTTACTACGTAGCTGCCGGCCATAAGCACCAGTAAACTAAAGCCGGTTAAGGCGTGTCCCAGTACTTTGCGCCAACCTTTTTGCTTTGGAGTGGATGCGGCCGGTGTTTTGGAGTTTTGGGGCGCAACCCGGGGCGCAAATTGCTTGGCCATGACAGATAATTCCGGCGGACTGGGTATTTGTGGCCTACCAACAACCGGATTGGTCCGCCCTGGCTGCAACACATTTTTCGTTGTTCCTTGGGCAGTTGCAGGTTGGACGGTCGCAGTTTGGGCAACCGAAGGAGTACGCATTACTATGCCGTCTACCATCTGGGCCGACGCCACTGCCACAGCTTTGGGCGAAGGGTTAGGCGCAGTTTTTGGCGGCGTCCCGGGCAAAGGTCGCGACAGCAGAACACCCTGGCCAACAAAAGGCTCGGAGCTAAAGGACCGTTGGGACCGCGGCTTGGCGGCGCCAGAGTATGGCGCTCCGCCAGCGCCAAACTGGCGCCGGGGGAATTCCCGCCTGAGGCGCGACGCAAAAACAGCATCATCTAAATATATTCGACTTGGTTGCATTTTATTTTTTGATTTTAAATTTGGGTGTTAATTTTAGGTTTTTAAAGTTTTAGAATTTTATTTTTGGGCAACAATTTGCCTCGCCGGTTGCCAGCTGGTAACCGGCACAAACTACTAACTATTTGTTAACTGCCGGCACATACTTGCGGCGCAGAACCGCCAAGGCCCCTACAACCGCCAAAGTGGCCAAACCAGCAACAATTGGGTTAGAAGTAATCAGCTGAATCGCACCAGTAGCTGGCGCTGCGGCCACGGCTGGTGAGCTAAAGCCGCCGGTACCGCTTAGACCATCTATGCGCCAGAAGTTTGTATTGCCAATTTTAACTTTATTGGCTTTAACATTGACGCCTTTAGGAATTGTACTGCTGTCTGCACTGGTCTTGGTCATACCGTCGGCCAAGTAGTAAACCTTGTCGCATTTATCGGTTACCGTATCTAATGTGCTGGCGCCAGGGCATATCCCAACCGATTTATCGCCGTCCCTATAGGGTACAAACAAGGTAAATGTCTTGTCTTTTGTTAAGGCTCCCAGGTTGTGCGCCAAGGACTTAAATGCCATGCCGTCAACATCCATTTTTACGTCTTTTAGGTCAACATCGCTAGAGCTCATGTCAAAAATACCACCAGCGATTGGATAAATAACCCCCTTCGCCATAGTCTTGCTGCCATTATAGTTCTGGGCAAAAAAGTAGAGTTGCTGGTCGGCAGAGGTTGAGCTAATAAATTCTTGTTTCGGCCACGGGCTATCCCCACTGGTACCAAGCTCCAGCGAGGCACTATAGACAAAAGGTAATCCAGGATCTGACAGCACATTAAGATCATTCTTTACCCCTTTTGGCACGCTAGCTCCGGCGACATCGTATGCCAGCGTGGCAACCTTAGAAGTAGCGTTAAAGGATGATTTAACCATAGCATAGCACGTATACATATTAGACTGGGCGTCGGCTGTGTATATAGTTAAGGGCACTGCGGCGGTTCCCCCACTCAATACCCTAACGTCCATATTTGCGCTACCAGTTACCTGAGAACAGGTAGTCGCACCCTTGCGTTGAAGGTCTAAACTGAAGTCACCATAGTCATGACCAAGGAACGATACTGCACTAGCTGGAATCGCAAACTCACCTATGACTTGCTCTGCTCCACTGCCTACAAAGTACGAAACCTTAAGCCAGCCGCTAGTTGATATATCCAGTCGGAATCTGACTGCTGTATTATTATCTGAATTAATAAGTGCAGATGAGCTTAAACTAAGACCGGTGCTGCCGCTTGGGCTTGGCGTAAAAGCCGAATTTATATTCTTATAGTCAGTAGTCGCAGCATAAGGAGTTGTGCGATTTCCATCATACGCATAAGCTTTAATTGTACCATCGCCCCCCTTGTAGATACTTATATCTACAGATTGACCAGGATCAGTACAATCGGATTTAACAATACTTGCCCTAATGCTATAGGCATAGCCCGTTCCTTTTGGCGTAAATTCAGTATCATAAGATTGAACGCTAGAGTCTAGTGATGAGCCAATTCCGCCAACTAATTGAAAAGGCGTGAATCCAGAGCTTCCACCGTAAGAACCATAATTCTTTACACACGCGGCGGCGCTGGCTTTTTTGGCGGGAGCCAGGACGGCCAGGCCGGAGGCGAATAGGACGGTTGCTATGGCCAAAAAGCCAGTGCGGCGGATGGCGCCTGCTAGGACCGAGATTGTTTTGGCTTGGGGTCTTTTGGTTGTCATTTTTTGTTTCCTTGCTTCCTTGTTTACTTAATAAAAGCTTAAATTATTTGTATGTTGTAAATACCACAATGTTTTGCCAAAGCTGATAAGACCAAAATGGGCGCCACTTACGGAAAAAACCAAAGCATAGCAGTTAACCAAAACTGCTCTGCCCTAAGATACCTACACATACTGTTAATGTACTCTTCGATGTTACCCCCCCCCCCGCTTATGCTTGTCAAGTCTGCAAACAATAACCTGTGGAAAACTAGTAGCGCGATATTTTGCCGTTAGTTTTGACAATTTTGTCAAAAGCCAACACCAGCCTGTATCTAAACAGCGGAAAACTAACCACCTGCAAGTGGTGCCTGTAGGTATAGGCCTCCGAGCCGGGGCTGCCGGACAGGCCTCGCTTGCAGCGCCGGTAGTCAAAAAATGTGTAGGCTATGGTGCCCAAAACAATCGCCACCAGAGGAGTTGCCAAAAGATAAGCCCCAGTGGTGGCAAGTAGCGAGCCGTTACTACTGGCCGCGCCGTCGACCAGGGCATTGACCGAGCCGGTGGCAGCCGACAATACCGAAATCTTAACTAGCCGCTGTCCAATAATATCATTAACCCACATGACCCCCTGTTTGTCTATGACCAATGAGGAAAACATTCCAGGGTAAGCAATGACTTCTCCACCCGGCAGCACCGTACTTAAAACATAATGCTTCTTTATATTACCTGTGCCTGGGTCAATTATTACTACGGCACCGTCGGCAGTTTGCCCGACCAACATGCCCGAAGGCGTAAAATGCAACCTAGCCGAATGACCATAACTCCCACCCAGCACTGTGCCAAAGGTCTTTTTTTGGCCAGAAACGGTCAGCACAGATATTAGCGGTCCATCGGTCTGGCGCTCGGTATCGCTGCTTATCCAAATATTGCCAGCTTGGTCTTTAATGATAGACCACACATTACCCAAAATAGAATTAGCATCGTAAGGTTCTTCGTAAAAGGACGAAAACACCCCAGCAGCATTAATATTGGCTAAGCCGACATCTACGCTACTGCCACTGCCTGGTTGGCCGGTAGCATAAGCCGCCATAAACTGGCCGCTATTGTCTGGCTCCAATGTTGTAACTAAATAATTGCTGGGTATATCTTGGCGCGACAAAGCACCGGTTTCTATATTGACCCGAACAATTTGGTCGCTACCTCGCTTTAGTATCAGCATGTCGGAGCCGCTTCCAAGCACCATTTGGGTACCTGAATCGGTACAAACACTAAACGGCAGGTCGCTAACAACTTCGGCTTTTGTTTGGGGGTTAAACTTGTGCAGCTGGCTACTTCGACAATCCACAAACCAAATATGGCCTGTTTTGTCTACTGTAAAACCACCATCATAAACATATGCATAGCTGGGGTGCGAAGAAGCAAACGGATATTTTGTAGTAACGCCGGTTGCCGGGTCGACTTTTATAAAACCAAGTAACTCTTCGCTAACAAAGGGATTGATGTCTGGAGTCCAAATGTTGCCGGCTTGGTCGGTCGCCATAGGCGCGCCTAAATTTATACCACTTGTAGTTAGCGAACTCACATTGATGTCTGGCTTGGCAAAGTGAACCGTGACCGGCTGAGTAGTGGTGGTATTGCCACTGCCATCGGTAATTTTGGCGGTTAATACCAGGTTTTTGTCGGGTGGGTACTGCCAATCGTTTTGCAAATAACGGTTAGTTATGTCAAAAGTAAATGGCGAATAATAGTCTTTGTTAGTAGCAGTGTTGTTTCCACCGTTGGTAGGCCGATAACTATATGGCATCGGCTGAACAACCCCATTAATGTAATACTCAACGTAAACATCACCTTTGGCATCGTTGGCGTCAACACTCATTGTAAACGATCCTTCGGCCAGGCCATTTTTGGCCGAGGTAGTTACGCTGCCCGTGGGCGGTGTAGTGTCGGCGCCAGCGTCAAAGGTAGTTTTATATATTTTGGAATTATTATCGCCCACATAGAGCGTCGAGCCATCTATGGCGAATGATTCGATGGTAAAATTACTGTTCATTAAATTACTGTCAAAGGTGGTTATTGTTTGCCAGTTATTTAAATCTTTGCTGCGGATTATGCGCGAATCCATAATCTTAGAAGCTCTGTCTGAGTAATTCTGGTCATACCAGGACCGACAGAGTGCATAAACATAGCCATCAGCTTCTTGCAGCATATAAACAGAATTGCCGCAAACAGAACTGTTGATATCAAGCTGTGTTGCCGTGCTGCCATCATACACCATTGCCTGGGCTTGGTTCCATGAGCTACCAGCGCAAATTATTTTAGACTGGTGAACAATTATCGATGGCCCCCTGCCGGCAGTGCCTGTATCGCACAATGCTGGCACCGATGTGTTAGAGGTCCAATTTGTGCCGTCAAACGCCTCGACTGGGTTTTGAAATCCGTACAAGTTTGATTGCATATACATTTTGCCGCCGGTAGCAATGCCCCAGTAATAACGCTCTAGATTACTCGATGATTCGTTGGCATAGGTGCGAACCACCGCCCAAGTGCTGCCACCATCGGTACTCCGCCAAGCGGTAGAAGTGTAGCCACCGGCAGATCCAAAAAGCCACAAATCGCTACCGTTTAAGCTAGCCATAGCAAAGACGTGCTCGGCATTGATTGGTGTTTGCATGGACCAACTCCCGCCCGGCGTGTATTTGGCATAGCCGGCAGGGCAGGTTTTGGAACAATTAGGATCAATTGTAGTTGCATAAAGGCTGCCGTTTATAACCGTCCAGTTGCCAATCGCTTCGCTGGGCACGCTTAGGGCCTGGCCCTCAAAAGTATTAGTACTTAGGTTAAAAGGGTTTATGATAATTGGCCCAGTGTTGTTTTGGTAGTCGCCATAACCAGCAAAAAGCTTGCCGTCAAAAACCTTGAGGCTGTTAATGCTTTTGCCATCGGTAGTTGGCTGAGCCGCCGCTTGGGGGTGAGTACCTAGTTCTGTTAACTGAAGCCGTGGCAGGGTCGGCTGGGCTGACTGGGCCTTTGCGAGTTTTGGCCTGGCGGCCGTCCAAACCAAATTGCTCAAAGAACCTAGTACAACGCCAAACAAAAAAACACCAGCCAGAGTTATTTTTGCTAGCTTATCTACCCTAATCCTATAAAAGCCCTTAGTCAGCATATAAATCCAACTGTGTTTATGCTTATAACTTTATTCAGTATAGCATATACCGGGCATGTGATTGGCCCTAAAAGCAAAAGCCGCCCGGATTTGGGGCGGCTTTTTTTAGCGTCGCGGCAGAAAGACAATTTATTTGGATTCGTCTACCACTTCGCCTTCGACTGGCTCGTCCTTGTCTTTACTTTTAGCCTTTGAGCCTGAGTCGCTGTCGGATTTTTGGTCTTTTTCTTTGGCGGCCTCGGCGGCTTCTTCGGCTTTACTGGCAGCTTCGTACATTTTGGCACCAATTGGCATAATTGCCTCTGTTAGCGCCTTGGCTGCGGCCTCCAACGTATCTTTGTCGGCGGCTTCGTCGCCAGCTGCCTTTTTGGCAGTTTCGACGGCTTCGTCCAACTTTTTAACGTCGGCTTCGTCCAGCTTATCTTTGTTGTCGGACTTCATTTTTTCGGCTTGGTAAATAGCGCTGTCTAGCTGGTTGCGAGCATCGATTGCCTCGCGTTTTTTCTTGTCTTCTTCGGCATGAGTCTCGGCTTCTTTGGCCATTTTCTCGACCTCGGACTTGTCTAGGTTGCCACTATTTTGGATAGTAATGCTTTGTTCCTTGCTAGTGCCCTTGTCCTTGGCGGTAACGTTTAAAATACCGTTGGCGTCGATGTTAAAGGTAACTTCGATCTGAGGCACACCGCGCGGAGCTGGAGGAATGCCGTCTAGCACAAACCGACCAAGCGACTTGTTGTCTGTCACAAATTCGCGCTCGCCCTGGACAACATGAATTTCTACCTGGTTCTGGTTGTCGGCGGCTGTACTAAAGACCTCGGATTTACTGGTCGGAATAGTCGTGTTGCGCTCGATTAGCTTGGTTGCCACACCGCCCAAAGTTTCTATACCTAGGCTCAGTGGGGTGACGTCTAGCAGCAGTACGTCCTTGACGTCGCCCTGCAACACGCCACCCTGAATAGCGGCGCCAATGGCCACTACTTCGTCGGGGTTAACGCCCTGCATTGGGTCTTTGCCAAATATCTCTTTAACCTTGGCCTGCACGGCTGGCATGCGGGTCATACCACCCACCAAAACAACTGCATCTATGTCGCTGGCTTTTAGTCCGGCATCTTTAAGCGCCTTTTCGCATGGCACAGCGGTTTTGTCCACCAGGTCGCCAACCAAACTTTCTAGCTTGGCACGAGTCAACTTAAGCTCAAAGTGTTTTGGCCCGTCGGCGTCGGCCGTTAAGAATGGCAAATTGATGTCGATTTCGTTAGTAGAGCTAAGCTCAATTTTGGCCTTTTCGGCCTCATCACGTAGGCGCTGCATAGCGGCGTTGTCTTCGCGGATGTCTATGCCCTGCTCGCGCTTAAATTCGTCGGCGAAGTAGTTAACCAGGACACGGTCAAAGTCGGCACCACCCAAATGCGTGTCGCCATTGGTGCTTTTTACCTCAAAGACACCATCACCTAGCTCCAGAATGGACACATCGAAGGTACCACCACCCAGGTCAAAGACAACGATTTTTTCGTCTTTTTTGCTGCCTTTGTCTAAGCCGTAGGCCAGTGCGGCCGCTGTTGGCTCGTTAATTATGCGCTTGACCTCGAGGCCAGCAATTTTGCCGGCATCTTTGGTAGCCTGGCGCTGAGCGTCGTCAAAATAAGCCGGCACGGTAATGACTGCCTCGTCTACTTTTTGGCCCAAAAATGCTTCGGCGTCGGCCTTTAGCTTGCCCAAAATCATGGCGCTGATTTCTTCGGGGCTGTATTCTTTGCCGCCCATCTTAACCTTAACGCCACTGCCGCTTTTGACAATTTCGTAGCCTAGCAGCTTGAGGTCACGCTGAACCTCTTTGTCTTCCCAGCGGCGGCCAATTAAACGCTTGACCTCGTAAATTGTGTTTTTTGGGTTAGTAACCTGTTGGCGGCGAGCAACTTGACCCACCAAGCGCTCCTTATTTTTGTTGATGGCCACCACGCTAGGCGTGGTACGGTTGCCCTCGCTATTGGCAATAATGTCGGCCTTGCCCGACTGCATAACCGCCATAGCGCTGTTGGTTGTACCAAGATCGATTCCGATAATTTTACCCATATTATTTCCCCTTTTTTATAACTTATTGTTAATAGTTTGCTTTACTTTAGCTAATATTTACTACGATAATTTTAGCACTCAACATGCAATACTGCCAGTATATATTAGTTGGCACTCACATGTCAAGAGTGCTAACTTACAATTTTATAAGTTATTTGGCTGGGGTAGTAGCATCGGATGGCGCGAGATCACTATGACCAACTCGCACCATGGCATGTCGAATAATTTTGTCGCCCATACTATAACCAGATTGGAGCTCCTCGGTAACTACTTCGTGCTTGCCTTGGCCTTCTTCCATGCTAACCGCCTCATGAAGATTGGGGTCAAAACCATGCCCCACCGTTGGAATTTTTTGCACGCCCATAGCGCTTAGCGTGCTCTGAAACTGCTTAATTAAGCCGCCAACACCCTTAACATACTGGTTATCGGCCAAATCTTCTGGTACGTATTTAAGCGATCGCTCAAAATTGTCTATAACTGGTAGTAGCTGCTCAACAACATCGGCCACAGCGCTGGTCCGCAGGTTGGCCATATCTTCGGCGTGTCGGCGGCGAATATTGCTAACGTCGGCTCTTTCGCGCTGCAAGGCCTCGGTTAGCTCGCCAATTTGTTGTTGCAAAACTGTAACTTCCTCGTGGTCTGGCAAGCTGGAATCTGGCTGATTTTGCTTGTTCTTGTGTGATCTGTTCATTTTATGTACCCAGCCAAATCCTCGTTTTCGTTT
Source organism: uncultured Candidatus Saccharibacteria bacterium (assembly GCA_964630055.1). Classification (GTDB taxonomy): domain Bacteria; phylum Patescibacteriota; class Saccharimonadia; order Saccharimonadales; family CAZVRA01; genus CAZVRA01. The sequence goes on along the minus strand of CAZVRA010000001.1, from coordinate 98,946 downwards.
TCATATTCTAGCTCGTCGGCCATAATAGACATTTCTATGGCATACTTACAGGCAATACGCTCTATCTGGTTCATTTCTCTTGTGGCTAGTAAATACTGCATGTCGAGTTCATGACGAACCTTCATTACGCCAGCCAAGGCCTCGTCGGGTGGTATTTTGTATTGGCCGTCATCCTTACGCTCAAACATATTGGAATATGCATCAAACAGTTCGGTAAATCCGGGCTGCTCAAAGAAACGCTGATCAACTATGGTTCTAGACATATAAAATCTCCTCTAGGTTTTGGCCGGCGCGGCGCACCAAGTTCATAACATCTCGGTAGCTTTGTCTGGTCGGACCAAGTACTCCAATGTAACTTGTGTCGGAAAACGGACTGCGAAAGCGACTAACAATTAACGAGCAGCCAGCACTACGACCGATGGGATTTTCGTGGCCAATGTAAACACTGAGCGGTTCGTTGGGGGCTGCTTCGTAAAGCCATGGCTCTAGGTTGTCCAGCAAGCGCGCCACCTCTTTGACCTGCTCAGTATTCATAAACTCTGGCTGGCCAAATAAGTTAGACAGCCCGCTCATATAAAGTTGGTCGCCAATAGTAGCCAAGCCTAAGTTGTGAGTCAGTTCTACCAAAGTATCGACTGTTGTGCGTATCAGACGATCCGGCACACCTCCGCCAGCCGTACGGCTGGTCAAAGCCTTTTCGCCGCGCCGCTCGTTGGCCGTTTCGGCATGTTGCGTGTCGCCCAAATGATTAACATAAAACCGATAGCCCTTGTCGGTTGGAATTCTGCCAGCACTAGTGTGAGGCTGCATTATATAGCCAGCCTGCTCTAATTCGGCCATTTCGCTGCGAATAGTCGCCGATGAAACGCCAAAAACTTTGGCCAGCAAATTAGAACCAACCGGGCTAGCAACTTCGGCATATTGTTCAATAATCGATTGAAGCACTTTTTGCTGTCGACTTGTCATGCTTGCATTATAGCATTTTTTAGCACTCGACTGCAACGAGCGCTAAAAACTAAGGTGTGTAATTTTGTACCAAGCGCTATTGTAGCGTGCAGTAGAACCAGTAGCACTTAGTTGTGGCCTTGAAGGTTTTTGGTGTCGAATAGTAAGTGCCGTCAAAGGCGCTCACCTCGTAAGTGTATGTTTTGCCGTCAGCAATGTTGAAGTCACTATGACTAGTATTGGGGCCCCGATAAATCTCTATGCCGTCTCGTTTTAGGACATAAGTTTTAACATTTGTCGAACTAGATTTGGACCAATTTGGCACAATCGCATAGTGCCAACGGGTGATGTCGAAGTTTAGGTAACCGCCAAGATTAGCCGGGACACTTGGTGGCGTGACCGAAGTAGTAACCACTGCTGGTTTAGACGATAATTCATTGGCACTAGGTTTTTGGGTCGTCTGGTTATTAACCGGTACTGGCGTCTGAGTAGCTGCCGCCTTAATGGTTACGTTAACTGGCGCCGATGTGGCTGTAGCACCCTTGTTATCGGTGGCTACGGCCGTCAGCTTGTACGAACCAACTGGCAAGCTACTAAGGCTGGCTGCATAATCTGGCGCAGCGGTCGATGTCGCCACGGTGTTAGGACCATTCATGTACTGAACTTTGGCCACGTAACCGTCGTCGCTGGTCTTGGCAGTTATAACTGTAGCCGTGTTAACAACGGTCTGGCCGTCGGTAGGTGCGGCTATAGCAACAGTTGGCGGGGTATTCGCTGGCTGCACCGGAGCCGAAGGGTCGTTTACGGCTGCTTGGCGAGCTATATCTTCCGAGTAACCCGTGGCACTAGCATGGCAGTAAAAACGACTTTTAACTCCATTTTTACAGGTGTTAACGGCTGGTTCTACAGCATACAATTTTTCTTTCTGGAACAAGCCAAACAGCAAGTTTTTGCCATCGCCATCCAAACCAAGATCACGCCATTTTTTGGCTGTCTCGGGGTTTTCGGCGCCCATAGCCTGTATGCCGGCCATGCCCGAGCTGTCGGACACAATCAGGCCGTAATCCCGCATGCCCACAGCTATCACTCTGGCCGTTTCGCGCTTGCGACCGGTGTAGCCTCGGCTGGTTAACCAGTTTTCTATTTCCTGATCGGTAATATTTAGCGCTATTCTTAGCCCCTCCGGAACCGAGTTGCGCCTTCTTTCGTTGGCATTATTACCAAAATTACCAAAACGTGAGTCAAATTCGCCAGGCGAATCGTTAGCCGATGTTTTTTCGAACATACCGGCAGGCGCTAGCGCTGTACCGCATTCGCTGCCAATTCGCATATCATCAATTGAGGTCACGCCCATGGATGCGCAATCTGGAGCAAAAATAGTATTGGCAACGGTTAATCTGGTGGCGTGCCTTACCTCGCCAGCGGCCACTTCTTCGGGGGTAATAATACCCGCATAATGCTGTAGACCCAGGCCAGTCGCTCCCGGGGAATTACCCGTGTATGTCCTATAATCGGCTGGCTTGCCGTCTGGGCCCCTAGAAAGTATGGCCGAACCAACACACAAATCACTGGCTGTATCGTATCCACCGCGGCCATTAGGGAAAAACAAGCTCTGCGGCTGACTATTGTTTAGATCGGTCAAACAAGAAGCTACAGTATTTTTAGGGTTCTGGAAGCCATCCCAGGCCGTTGCCCATAGGTCCCACATTTTGCCAGTATCGGGGTCAATTATGGTCATTTGTCCATCACTACCAGTAGATGGCCGCCAACTCTGGTTAAAAGGTATGCTTGCGCCCCAATCGTCCTCGCTATTACTCCAAATATCTGACCCTAAATTGGCAACGGCTCCATAGCCAGTCTTAAGCTTGGCCTTTGCCTTATAAGTAGCGTCTTTGGCGTTGTAAATGGGCAACGCAAAGCTATCGGTTTTATATTTGTCGTCTACCAGGCCAAACTCCATAGACCAGTCGCCGTTTGGTCTGGCAAAATCATATCGCCAACGCTGAGAAAAATTCCAAACCCGATTAACCATGTCGTCCGATCGTGACCATTTTTTTAAATTACAGGCTGGAACGTTCCAGGCAGCATCGGCGCCAAATGGGCGCTGATAGTTGTAGTTTGCTACTCGGGCGCCACAGGAAGCCGTAGGGGTTAGCCCACTGCTAGCCATGCTGCGTTGAAGCAAAAATGCTCCCAAAACAGCAAAAACCAAAACTGTTATGCCGGCTACCAAAAACTTTTTATCCTTAAAAAACGCTTTGTTTCTAATGCTATTCACACCAACCTACCCTTTTAATAATATTACTGCTTATAATTAACCATAAGTGGCTTAATTGAGCAAGCACATATTGTCGATACAACTATTAATTAGTCCCGCTTGAGCATAACCGTAAAGGCTTCGGCCGGTATATCGACCTTGCCAAAGCGTTTTAGACGCTTTTTGCCCTTGGCCTGCTTGGCCAGAACCTTCTTTTTGCGGCTAACATCACCGCCATACAAACCAGTTGTAACGTCCTTGCGGTAAGCCGAAATATCTTCGCGAGCAATAAATTTACCACCAATACCTGCTTGCAGTGCCACCTGAAAGTTCTGCCGTGGGATAACATCTTTGAGCTTTTCGACCGTTTCGCGGCCCAAGCGCTGAGCCTCGCTGCGATGCGCCATAACGCTAAGTGCCGCCACCATGTCGCCAGCTACGTAAAAATCGACTCGCACCAAATCCTCTGTTCGATAATCCGCTAGTTCGTAATTAAAGCTGCCATAGCCGCTAGTAACACTTTTTAGCTGATCGTAAAAATCGGTCAGCAGGTTGGCCAGCGGCGCTTCAAAACTAACCAAGGCCAGCTGGGCATCCACGTAGCTGAGGTTTTTTTGCAAGCCACGCTTGCTAGAGACTAATTGAATCACAGCGCCAACGTAATCTTTTGGCACAACAATTTCGCCCTTTATCCAGGGCTCGGCAATAGTGTCCACCTTTGCAACATCAGGCAAGTCGGCGGCCGACTTGATGTCGATTTGCTCGCCGGTGGTTAAAGTAACATGATAATCCGTGCTGGGATTGGTGACTATTAGGCTTAGGTCGTATTCGCGCTCCAGGCGCTCTCGTACAATGTCCATGTGCAGCAAGCCCAAAAACCCAATCCGCACCCCAAAACCCAGCACTGGCGAATTTTCTGGTGTAAATTGCAGAGCCGAATCGCTTAGGCTGAGCTTTTCTATGGCATCTTTTAGCTCTTGGTAATATTCGTTTGACTCTGGGAAAAAGCCAGCATAGACAAATGGCTTGACCTCTTGGTAACCCGGTAATGGTTTTTCGGCGGCCGTACCAACAATTGTGACCGTATCACCCACTTTGGCTTCACGAGTACTTTTAAGGTTAGTTACAATATAGCCAATTTCGCCGCTAACTAGCGCCTGATCTGGCGACATACTTGGCTTTAGGTGCCCAACCTCCAATGCCAAGCCGTGCGCACCTGTGGCCATCATTTGCAGCTGCTCACCCTTAGCAATTTGGCCATCGACCAAACGCACATATAAAATTACCCCACGGTAATCATCGTAGTAACTGTCAAAAATTAATGCTCGAGCCGAGGCATCTGCCGCAGAAATTGGTGCCGGAACTCTACCGACAACCGCCTCCAGCACCGACTCTACCCCCTGGCCAGTCTTGGCACTGATATGCAAAATATCTGCCGGGTTACAGCCCAGCAGGCTTACAACTTCGGCCGTAACTCGCGGCACATCGGCGGCTGGTAAATCAATTTTGTTAAGAACTGGTATGATTGCCAAGTCGGCCGCCATAGCCAAATAAACATTAGCCAAAGTCTGAGCCTGGATTCCTTGGGCGGCATCAACCACCAAAATAGCCCCCTCGCAAGCTTCCAAGCTACGCGAAACCTCATAACTAAAATCAACATGCCCTGGCGTATCAATCAAATTAAGCTGATAACCCTGGTAGTTCATTCGAACAGGCGTCAACTTAATGGTAATACCCTTCTCACGCTCTAGGTCCATTTTGTCCAAAAGCTGGGCCTTCATGTCACGCTTTTGGACAGTGCCGGTTATTTCGAGCAAACGGTCAGCCAAAGTTGACTTACCATGATCAATATGGGCAATAATACAAAAATTCCTAATTTTAGACTGGCTCATTACAGTCATTATAACAGATGAGAAATAGTTTACCGTGGAGGTTATATTTTAGTACTGGATTTTAATTGGTTTTAAAATATAGCTGGCAATTTTTTTGAGCACCGGTTTAGGCTCATCCAGTCCGAACAACAGCGACACAAACACGTGCACCAAGAAGGTTGCCGATGCAATACCACCCAGCTTGAAGCCAAGGGTAATAAACCCACGATCCGCAATTTCTAGCGGCAGCAGCGAAACCATAATAAAAGCCGTCAGCACAGTAAAGCCAGTCACCGACACAATACGCATAATCGCCCCCCAGAACGCAGCATTAGCCAAATAATGGTCACGTGCAAACATAACTGTAAACAACAGTAAAATTTCTACAGCAGCGGTTATGGATTGGGACATAGCCAGGCCAGCAATGCCGTAGGCCGTTGGCGCTGCTAATCGAAACACCAAAAATATGTTTAAACCAATTGCAAATAACGACACCATAAGAGGTGTGCGCGTATCTTTTTGCGCATAAAAATACCGCGACACAATGCTATAAATAATTCTAAATAAAATAGCCACGCACAAATAGCCAAATATCAGCGACACCTCTGGAGCCACATCGCCAAACAACATACGCGCCAAATAGCCGCGGGCAAAGTAGCAAACCACTACCACCGGCATGGCTATCCAGATCATTAGGCGTAAAATCTGGAAAAAATCTTTATGGAACAAATCGGGCCTTTTTTGAGCCAGCCGATCGGCCAGTTTAGGAAACGCCGCCGTGGCAATAGCCGTACCAAACAGCATAATCGGCACATTCTGGAGAGTCATGGCAAAGTTAAAATAGCTAACCGGCCCATTGCCTAATGTCTTAGCTCGGTTAGTTTCGACAATACTGTTTATAGAGTCGATCCCCTGGTCGATAGACCTGGCCGGCAGAGCACTCATGACGTGTTTAAAGTCGGTGTTTTTAAAGTTGATTTTTGGCTTATATTTAAAGCCCAATCCCCACATGCCAAAACCGGCCACCAAAAGTTGCAAAAAAGCGCCTACACATGCACCCAAACCAAGCCCAACCACACCCAAGTGGTCTTTAAAAATATAAACACTAGCAATAATCGACAGGTTATAAAACAGCGGTGCCACAGCAAAAAAGAAGAACCGCCCAAAAGTTTGCTGCACGCTAGTAATAATGCCCGACAACGTAAAAAACAACGGATTCAGAGCCAAAAAACGCATTATTGTGGTGGCTTGGTCTAGCTGATGTGGCGTTAATTTGGGCGCCACAATAGTGTGCAGCAGCGGCCGTGCAAAAAAGAAAATAACCACAGCTACCACAGCCATAACCAAGGTTAGCAGATTAAGCAGACTATTGGTAAGATCCCACATGCCCTGACGATCACCTTTTTGCAGGCGATCAGCCAGCACTGGCACAAAAGCCACTCCCAAAGCACCGGCCGCAATGGTTAGGTAAAAGAAATCTGGTATCTGGAAGGCAGCAAAAAAAGCATCGGTGCTACCAGGGTCATGCACCGTAAAGTTGGCGCTAACCAAGCGGTTACGAAAAAAACCTAAAGTCTGACCTAGCAGTGCCACGGCAATCATCATCATAGCCGCACCGCCCAGACCGATTTTTTTGTTGGCACGGCTGAGTAAACGATTCATTAGGTATTATTATACCCGCCCACGTACCTATAAAAAAGCTAAAATAATTAAAATTGATTAATGGCTAGCAGCCGCATGGATTGATGCCGCTGCAGGCAAATATGAACCCTGTAAAATCTCTAGAACCTCTTCGGCCTCGACAGTTTCTTTGTCGAGCAGCCTATCTTTTAGCTCTTCGAGCTTATGTAGATTGGATTTTATTACCTCCCGGGCCCTATTGGCAGCTTCCGTAATCAAGCTTTCTACTTCCTGGTCAATCACCTTGGCGGTGTCGTCGGAATAAGTTCTTTCGTGTACCAGCCGGTCTAGCATCATACCTTCGTCTACATGAAAAACTTGGTCGCGCAGCTTTTTACCCATCCCCTGATTAACGATCATATCCCTAGCAAGTTCAGCAGCTTTTTGAAGATCATTACCGGCGCCAGTAGTAACACGGTCTGCCCCATAAATAACTTCTTCAGCAATTCGCCCGCCCAGAATGCGCGCCAGAATATCTTTGTACTCCAATATTGTGTGGTAGCTCTTGTCTTCGGGCGGTATAAACCAAGTTACGCCGCCGGTGCCACCGCGCGGAATAATAGTAACCTTGTGCACCATGTCGCTTTCCGGCAGAACATGACCAACAATTGCGTGGCCAGCCTCGTGGTAGGCCGTAATCTCTTTTTCGCGCTCGTTCATAACTTTACTCTTGCGCTCTGGACCAATAGCCACTTTTTCGAACGCCGCCGTAACATCATCTTGAGTTATTTCCTTGCGGTCATGGCGAGCGGCAATTATGGCCGCCTCATTGGCGATGTTAGACAAGTCCGCACCTGATGAGCCAGCGCTTTTAGCCGCCAATGCGTCTAGATCGACATTCTTGGCCAGAGGCTTGCTCGCAAAATGAATTTTTAGAATTGCCTCTCGGTCCTTGCGATCAGGCAAATCAATATTTACCCGTCGATCAAAACGACCCGGACGCTGCAACGCCGCATCCAACACGTCGGCTCGGTTAGTAGCCGCCAGCACAATTACATTAGTGCCCTGCTCGAAACCATCCATTTCGACCAGGATTTGGTTGAGTGTTTGTTCGCGTTCGTCGTGGCCACCGCCCATGCCGCTACCGCGCTTGCGGCCAACAGCGTCGATTTCGTCTATAAAAATTATGCAAGGCGCGTTCTTTTTTGCTTTTGCAAATAAATCTCGGACACGGCTAGCGCCCACACCAACAAACATTTCTACAAATTCCGAACCACTAATGCTAAAGAACGGTGCGTTGGCCTCGCCAGCGACTGCCCGTGCCAACATAGTTTTACCGGTTCCTGGTGGCCCCACCAAAAGCACGCCTTTTGGTATTTTAGCTCCGACTGATTCAAACTTTTTAGGGTATTTCAAAAATTCCACAATTTCTTGCAGATCAATTTTGGCCTCTTCGCTGCCAGCAATATCCTTAAAAGTAACCTTGTCTTTTTCGTTACCATACAGCCGCGCGCGGCTTTTGCCAAAACTCATTGCCTGATTGCCTTGACCCTGAGCACTGCGCATAATAAAGAAAAGTATTACACCAAAAATAATGATTGGTATGCCACCACTAGCCAAGCTGAGCCAGAAATCACCGTTGCTACTGTTTGGCTTAACGTCTAAATCGACAGAACGGTTAGTTAACCCTTGCTCATATATGCTAGAACCCGGCTCCTTGTAGGATTTCTCGGTTGGCTTGTCCTGACCCTTGGGTGTTATCTCTAGGTCGTTACCTTTGATGGTAATTTTACTAATCTCGCCATTATTTGCTCTTTGCAGCAAATTAGAAAAAGAAGTTTGTTTTAGCTTACTAGGCTGCGCAAAGCTGGCATAAACCACTAGCGAAACAAGCACTAGTAGAGCCACAAAACCGGCATTCTTGAGCGTGCCGCCTTTTTTAGGGCCGCCTGGCAGTCTTGGTGACTGTTTAGAACTACGCAGAGATTTTTTATCCATATAGTTGCCCTATTATAACTATTTTTATTACTATTTGCCAAGAACTTTTAAGTTTGAGTGCATGTCTAGGTGCAGGCTGTCTTTATTGACAATCAGCCATTTGTTGCCATAAATATTATGTCTAGTGCCAATCCGCGCCGCTTTACTAGCTAAAGTTAACCGTTCCACCGCCTTAGAATCAAAAGCCGCTATTTTGTTTGTCCTTAGCCAAAAAGCCATTACTGTTTTAGCCACCGAATAAGGTAAAGCGCAAAACAAATCTCGCTCCATAACACTATTTTTTGTAGTTTTTAAATTATTTTTGTTATCTATTTTTAACATTTCTTTAACAACCGCATCCATTTCGGTACTTAATAATCCAGATTTTTTAATAATATTTAACAAATCATGTCGCTGCTTGGAAGTAATGCTTTGTAGCAGACGCCGAACTCTATTTCGCAAGTAATTTTCATCGCTATTTGTATAATCCTGGCGCCATTGAATGTTATTTTGTTTGGCATATTGTTCTATTTGCAACTTTGTCGCATCCAGTAGTGGGCGTTTAACAAATGTTTGATTTTTTAATGCAGATAAGCCTTTTATGCCAGTTCCCCTAATTAGGTTAATTGCTGCTGTTTCTATAACATCATCTTGGTGATGGGCCGTAATAATTGCAACTCCACCGCATTGTTTGCGACATTTTTGCAAAAAGCTATAACGAGCTTTTCTAGCGGCTGCCTCACTAGCTCCAGCACCTAGCCTACCGTGGCCCAACAAAAATTCTAGTCCGTAATTTTGGGCTGTATTTTTGACCAAATCAATGTCATCGGCTGTATCTGTTCTTATGCCATGGTCAAAGTGAGCCACGATCAACTTTAGGCCCGAAGCGTGATAGTTGTTTAGAATATGTAGTAAGGACATCGAATCTACTCCGCCCGAAACAGCCACTATATAGGTTCCAGGCTGCATAGATTTAATAAAAATTTTAGATTCGTCTTGTCCTAATGCCATAGAAACATTATTATATAATAATGCAGGTATATTATCTACGTCATGGTTTAAGTGAGCTCAATAAAAAAGGTCTTTACGGTGGGCATACCGACACCCCTTTGGCGGACGAAGGACGCCAACAAGCCAGAGCCGCGGCAGCCGGCTCGCCTAAATTTGACCTTATATTATGCTCGCCACTTGCGCGCGCTAAGCACACGGCCGAGGAATTTGCCACAGCCACTGGTTACCCAATAGATAATATCGAGATTTTACCGGAGCTAATTGAACGAAATTTTGGCGAACTCGAAAAAACCGAATGGAGCCCTAAACACGCCGCAACCTTAAGTATCATTGGACAAAAAGCGCCATATAAAAATATAGAGCAAATTGATGATCTGCTTATCCGTGGTAAAACTGTTCTGGATTTTCTTGCTCATCACCCAAAAAAGCCCAAAAAGGTTTTGCTAGTTGGCCATGGAGCCATCGGAAGAGCCATTCGCTATCATGCCAAACCAGGCGCCAACTTTCTAGATAAAATTCCCAATGCCGAGCTGGTCCGATGGATGTAAATAATTTCTGGATTAGCAAGCGTAAAGCTAAGTCAAAATACTCCACAAGGGCGTCAAACCAATAGATTCCATCAGTTTAGTCTGCCTACGATAATCATTGCTATAAGTTTGCCAATTTTGGTCAGAAGCATTGAGCATCATATCCGCCATTTCTCGAATTGTTCGAGCACGTTTGGCCCTGAGACTGACGAGCTGCTCAGCCAGCGCCGAAGAACCAATAATCCTCTGAACCGTCTCATGCAAATCAGCAATATCCTCGCCAGATAGCTTTCCCTCTGCCAATATTCTACTTGCCCCGTCTTGCAAACGAGTTTTACCTCTTCCAACACATAATTTTGGCTTGCCGTTATTGCAGTAGCCCGATTCGAGCTCGACTGTTTTAACCTGTAGATGATCTTGGCGTATTAGCTGCCAAGCAACGATTCCGCTGCCATAATAAAATCGGCCCTTGCCATTACTGCGCAGCTTTGCACCCTCAATATGTGGGCGCATGTCGATGCCTAGAGTAGTGCTTGTGTGCCTGGGCAGACCGTTAAGATCGGGTAATTCATCTGTAGGCTCATGCGTAATAACACCACAACCAGCAGGCATTAGGTCATGATTTCGATTAAAAAAATTATCCGCCAGGCTTTTTAGACCTGCTATCTGCTGGTGGTTATCATCATAATCACAAGATATCTCGTCACCGTTAATTATATTATCAACTGATTCAAGCTCAATTCCTGATATTAGTTCATCATTAAAAAAATGACCGCCATATTGGCGGTCATTTATCGGCTTCTCGCTAGTATAAGTAGTTACCATACTAGAGTGGTATTTTATCACGATTTTATAGGCATAATCAAGAAACTAATTTAAGCTTGATTGAATTTAGCCAAGTAATCCTGTTTAAATTCTAAAAAGCTGCCATCCAAAATAGAGTCGCGCATTTTACTGACTAGCTGAACGGCAAAATACTCGTTATGAATCGAAGCTAAAGTGGCCGCTAGCATTTCGCCAGCCCGAAACAAATGGTGTATGTAAGCTCGCGAATAATTTACGCAGGTATAGCAATTGCAATTTTGTTGCAATGGTGCGAAATCGTCGCAATACTGTGCATTAGTAATGTTAAATCTTTTAACATCTGTATAAATAGACCCATTACGCGCCTGGCGCGTAAACGCCACACAATCAAAAGTATCGATACCGTACTCGACACCCAAAAAAAGATCCTCTACAGCCGAGCCAATACCCAGCAAATGCTTTGGCTTGTCCCGGGGCAGCTCTTCGTTGACCCATTTAACAACTTCGGGAATCTCGGCCGGCTCGAATACTCCGCCAATACCAAACCCATCAAAATCCATATTACCCAAAAATTTAGCCGACTTGCGGCGCAGTGCCTGGTCACGACCCCCTTGTACCACCGCCCATAATGCCTGGTATGGCCGGCTAGCGGCGCTATTTTCGGCCCACAAGCGCTTATGCTCAACCAGGCAGCGCTCGGCCCAAGCATGAGTTCTGTTAAGCGCCTGTCTAATGTATTCGGACCCGGCCAGGGGCGAGGTCAGCTCGTCAAAAGCCATGTGAATATCGGCGCCAATTTGCCATTGCAATTGCATCGAGCTCTCTGGCGTCATCCGCAGCGAGCTACCATCCAGATGCGAGCGGAAGCTCACCCCCTCGTCGTCTACTTTGGCCAGCTGTCCGTGGCTATGTCGGGCCTGAGCCGCATCGCCTTTTTGGCTGTGCGCCACTGCTTCAATGCCCTTTTTGTATGCCATTCCCAGGCTAAAAACCTGAAATCCACCACTGTCGGTAAAGGTCGGCCCGGGCCAATTCATAAATTTGCCCAACCCCCCAGCGCGCTCAACGACATCAGCGCCAGGCCTAAGCATAAGGTGATAAGTATTGGCCAGCACTGCCTGTCCGCCCAGGCCCTGGACTTGCTCGGGCGTCAGCGCCTTAACAGTAGCCTGCGTGCCACCAACGATAAAAGCCGGCGTTTTAATAGTGCCATGCGGCGTGCGCAACACCCCGGCCCGAGCCAGCGTACCCGATAATTTGCCAACAATTTCAAAACTATAGTTTTTATTTGTGGTCATTTGGTCCTGCCTCCACACCGTTCATTATAAACATGCTGTCGCCGTAGCTTAAGAACTTATAGTTTTTGTCCATCGCATGCCGGTAAGCGGCCTGCAAGTGAGGCCAACTAGCAAAGGCTGCCGCCATCATTAGAACCGTAGATTCTGGAGCGTGAAAATTAGTTAGCATAGCATCGACCATTTTAAATTTATAGCCAGGGTAAATAAAAATATCGGCCTCGCCGCTAATGCTCTGCTGGCCCGTCAAAATTTGTTCGGCGGCGTACTCCAGAGTGCGCGTAACAGTAGTACCTACCGCTACCACCCGCCGGCCGTCCTGCTTGGCTAAACGTATGGCTTCGGCTGCATCAACGTTTATCTCGAAGTATTCCTGATGCATTTTGTGCTGCGCGACATCGTCTACCCGAATTGGCATGAAAGTCCCTAAACCAACGTGTAAGGTAATTTCTACAACATGCACGCCGTGGTTGTGTATTTTTAACAACAGCTCTTCGGTTAAGTTGAGACTGGCAGTGGGCGCTGCCACCGACCCCTTAGCCCGAGCAAAAACTGTTTGGTAACGCTCCCGGTCGCCCGGCCCTTCCGAACGGTGCATGTACGGCGGCAACGGCACGCTGCCAACCTGTTCGGCCAACTCCCACAGATCCTGCTGACAGCTAATGCTAGCCGTGCCGTTGGCAAAAACTTCTTCCACTTTAATTTTAATGTCGTTGTCCTTGTCCAAAACCAAGGTTTGTCCAGCGCGCAGTTTACCCCTGTGCATAGCCAGGCTTTGGTGATGATCACGGCTCTTGCCGTGCTGCTCCAGCAGAAGTAACTCCCGCTGGGAACCAGCTTCGGTATGAGCCAGCAGGCGTGCCGGCAGAACCCGGGTATTGTTAATAACCAGCAAGTCGCCGGACTGCAAATACTCCACCAGGTTGGTATAATGATCGTCCTGCAGCTGGCCGGTTTGCCGATCCAAAACCAACAAGCGCGAACCGCCCCTCTCTTGTGGCGGATACAAAGCAATTGCCTCTTCCGGCAAGTTATAATCAAAATCAGTTAAATTCATGTTGCTAGCTCAATGGTTAAATACAAAATTAGCGCCCAAAAGCGCTAATAGATAATAACGTTTGTTCTATTCTGGTAGCAGGGGCGAGGTTTGAACTCGCGACCTCAGGCTTATGAGTCCTGCGCTCTAACCAACTGAGCTACCCTGCCAGACCAGCCCTGCAAATATAGCATATTTCTCTCTGTTAAGCTAGCCTGGCGGGAGCAATTTACAAAACTCGCCTTATGAACTTGTGAGCAATTTTATTGCAAAATATCGTCGTATTGGCTCAGGGAAGTGTCGCTAGTTGGTAATAGTTCGTAAGCAAAGGTATCTTTAAATAGGGGCATTTTAGTTTTCTTTCCATTAGTATGCGAACCGCTAAATTTGCCTTTAGGGCACATTTTAGGTCGCTACGTTTTTAGGTTTTTATGTGTTGAATGTTTTTGTTTTATCGCGTTAAAACTAGTATGTATTATACACAAGTTTGTTTATTTGTCAACAGTTTGTTATAAAATAGCGCCAATAGCGTCTAAAATGTCCTTGCTTATTAACGTCTTTCGTGTTTTAATGACGAAGCAGGTTCTTATACTAGTTCTCGCGCTCAGAGTCCTATCTCGCGGTTAAACCAGAGGCACGGTTCAAGCAGAAAACGGTCGTAAGGTTTGGTCGTACCTGGAATTAACAGATAGGAAAGAAAATCATACTATGTACAAATTATTTGTAGGTGGCTTGCCATTCGCAACCACTGACGAAGAGCTTAACGAATTGTTTAGCGCCCATGGTACTGTTGCTTCGGCCACAGTTATCAAGGACCGCGACACTGGCCGCAGCAAAGGCTTTGGCTTTGTAGAATTCGAAAGCGACGACGAAGGCAAAGCAGCCGAAAAAGCTCTGAACAACTCAGACTTAGGCGGCCGCAGCATTACCGTCAACCAAGCCCGCCCCCGCGAAGATCGCCCACGACGCGACTTCGGTGGTAACGGCGGTGGTCGCAGCTGGTAATCCAGCCGTTGGCGTCTGACTTGTAAATCATTTCAGACAATAATTAATCCCTGTTGAGGCCCAGATAATGGCATCCTTGACAGGGATTTTTATTGCCCGTAATAGTTTTTTACAGAAGACTTAAAAAGATACGATAGCACAAAAATCGAGTAGGCCATGTTAAAAGTAAATAAAACGTACAGCTGGACAAAACTAGCGTCAGTTGCGCCTTCAAGGGTCCTCATGGCATTCTTTTTTTCTTCCAAATCATTTTTATCTTCGTTGGTTTTGTTAGTTTTTTCTTCAAGCTGAGTTATTTCGGTGCTAAATTTTTCTTTTAAAATGTCTCGCTTCTGTCTCAGGTCTGTAACCTGGAAAAGTCCTAGAAATGCGTTCATAGCAGTTAAAAATGCAAATATCATAAAAAGCATGCGGCAAATATTACTGCCAAAAAGCAGCCCAAGCGCTAGCATTACCCCAATAATACTAGCCATTATTACGCCTCCGTTGCCATTTTGGTAGCCTGGTGCTTGACCAAATAGCAGATAGCTCAGTGCACCCAGTATTGTTAAGACAACAATTACAATCACACCTTTTGGCACGCCATCAAAAAAGCCTAGCTTTTCTACTCTCTGACTACCGACCGACTGGTCAGAAGGCTTCCAAGAGTCACCATTTATTGGTTTGGGTTTTAGCTCTGGATAGATAGACTGGTATTCTTGTTCGAACGATGGCTTGGTATTTTGCTGGTCAGGCAAGCTAGGGTTTATTGCTTGCTGATGATCGGCCGAGCTACCTGCCTGCTCTTTAGCAATCTCTTGCAAAAATGCCGAACTTGGCGACAATTTCACCTTATCGGATGACAAAACCTGCTTGTTACGATTTTTTTCTATATGGTCTTCTGGCACTTCCTAATTAATCTCCGTTAGTAGGTTTGCAGCCCTCAATTCCTCAACCTGCTTTAACAAAACCTTTATTTGCTGGTTGGTAAAGGCGTGGTCTTGATGCACAATTTGACCATTAGCTTTGTCTATTTCAGCCACCATTACTGCCGTCGTGGCATCGGTTAGTTCATGATGCTCTAAAACCTCATCTTCTGTAGCGTCTTCATCCAGAGGTTCAGATTTCACCCCCTTGACAGTATCAGTCAACTCGTTATTGGACGAATCAATGCGACGCAAAAACAAAGTTTCGGTTTGTCCATCTGTGTCAGTGTTAACAAAAACTTCAAGCGGCTGATCCTCTTGAGCGGTTAATTCCACGGATCGTTGCATTGCTGCCGTATCGCCAGCATATTGCCTTTCGGCAGCTGTTAAATAACTTGCGTCTATGCCGGCGCTCTTTATTTGCTGTGTGTGAGCAGCAAGAAGCTTATTTAGCTCTGGAGTATTTAGCTTGTCTGATGGCGATAAATTTTCGCCCTGATTATCCATGTCTAGATAATAACATATGCGAAAAACATTATTAATTTATACAAAAAAGACCCATCTTGCGATGAGTCACTTTTCTTGGTAGCGGGGGCAGGACTCGAACCTGCGACCTCGTGGTTATGAGCCACGCGAGCTGCCTCTGCTCCACCCCGCGATGAATGGAACCAAACTTATCATGTATTTCAGCTTATAATTCTAACAATAAATGTCTGGACTGTCAACAGATGAGCTTGTAGGTTTGGCTAACAAAATAGCCCAGGCTACTCGTTGACGCTAGGGCGGTGTAGAAAAAAATTAATCCAAGCTTCAAAGTTTTTTCGGTAAGTCGGCTTGGCAATAGTCACCGAATTTTTAGAAGTTGCATTTTTTAGATCTACCGTGTGCGCCAGTGCAACATTTTTGGGAACTAAATACAGCCGTTCACCAGGCGCAGCCCTGGCAAACTGGCGGCGGGCCGACAATTCCAAAAATTCGTCGGTTTTGTAATATTCGTTGCGTAGTTTTTGGTTTTCGTTTTCTAGACGTGTAACCTCATTTTGCTGTTCGAGCTTAGAAATTTGCTTCTGAAGGTCATAGTTGTTTTGCACGGCTTTAACGCCGCTCCAGGTAACCAGCAGAGCAATCACGCCAAAAGCCAACAGCCCTAAACTGCGACTATCTCGCAGTGACTGCGCCAACGAATTTTCTAAGTATTTTTTTATTTTTTGATGCATAGTTTTACCTTAATGGTGGGGGTGGTTGGAATCGAACCAACTACCAAGCGGTTATGAGCCGCCTGCTCTAACCGATGAGCTACACCCCCATGGTGTAATCGGAACATAGTACAGTCATGCTGTAAGCTACCGTTCTTCGGTTAACAGATTAAATTGTAACAGATTGTTCTAAAATTTCCAGTAGCTGGTCTGTTGATTGAGCAGCCATTAGCCGTTCGCGTAAACTTTTGGCGCCAGGGAAGCCTTCGATGTAAATTTTGCAAAATTTATTAAGCGTATGCAGCTTGCGTTCGCCGTGCTGCCAAGTATTGGCAAAAAGCTTAACATGTTTAGTATAAAGATCTATACGTTGCTGCCGAGAAAGCTCCTGCCATGGGCTCGGCCTAGCAAATACAAACGGATCAGCAAAAATACCGCGGCCGATCATAATGCCGTCTAGCCCATATTGCCTGGCTAGCTGTTCCCCCTGGGCCCGGTCAGTAACATCGCCATTGCCAACAATTAGCGTTTCTGGAGACAGGGAAGAGCGCTGCTCGGCAACGCGGCCGATCTCGTCCCAGCGAGCGGGAACCTTCGACATATCTTTTTTGGTTCGTCCGTGGATAGTTAACATGTTAAGTTTTTGCTGCAACAGAAACTCTGTCCAACTAAAGTCGGTCTGGCTAAAACCCAACCTGGTTTTGACGCTAACAGGGAAGTGCGGCGCAATACTGTGCGCGCCTTCCCTTGTGGCCTCAATAATCTGCCCTGCCAGTTGCCTGCTATTTATAAGAGCCGAGCAACAACCATTTTTAACCACAGATTTGTCGGGACAGCCCATGTTTATGTCCACGCCCACAAAGCCCATCCGCACAATATCCTGGGCTGTTTTATAGTAATTTTCGGGATCCTTGCCCCAGATTTGAGCGACAATTGGCTGTTCGGCGGCACTAAATTGCAACTTAGGTAGTAGCTTTTCCCTGCCCGGACTTTGCAAGCCATCGACGTTCACAAACTCCGTAAAGTATAAATCAGGCGGCGCCAGACTGGCCACCACCTGCCGAAAAACTGTGTCGGTAACGTCGTCCATTGGGGCCAGCACAAAAAATGGTCGAGGCAAACCGTTAAGCATATTCATCAATGATTAACCCAAGCGTTTTTGGGTTGCGCTGATCTGCTTACTAAACAAGCTTATTCTAACCGAAAGATAATTGCGACATAGTTGAGCCATTTCGCCCCAATGCTTGACTCTTTCA
Source organism: uncultured Candidatus Saccharibacteria bacterium (assembly GCA_964630055.1). Lineage (GTDB taxonomy): Bacteria > Patescibacteriota > Saccharimonadia > Saccharimonadales > CAZVRA01 > CAZVRA01. The sequence continues at coordinate 81,241 of CAZVRA010000001.1, read as the reverse complement.
CGCTGTCCGCCGGTAACCATGTAGGCTACCAAAGCAGACTTGGCCCGTAGTGTCCGCTCATCATCCCAACCACGCAAGGGCCGTGCTACATCAATAATTGTTTTTAGTTCATTACAAACAACCGATGTGAGCTGATTCATACGCTCATCAGACTTATGGGCAAAACCAGGCATTCCGATTTCTCGCTGAAGTTCTTTTACCATATTTCTATGCTCAATAAGTTTTTGCAGGTGATCCTGCATGCTATCTAATTTTGATTCAAATGCATGCTGGCCAGATCGCTGTCCTTTGTCGACAAGTTCGTCATCTAGATCCTGGTTCTGTATTGTTCGAGCCACCACAGCTTGACCAAATTTTTCTGGGCTTCGTACTATCATGGTATATTCAGTAGCATTCAGAGGCACGCCATCAAAAATAAATACACCCCTGTCTTTGTCGTTATTATCTTTGTTCCTTTTACCATGCTTACGCGTCAAAACAACTTCTGCTAAATTACGACCAATCCAGTCTTTTTCTTTTGGCTCTACCGTGTCTATATCTAGCTGGTCGCCGGCAAACAGCTTATATAGCTCTTCTTTTACATAGCCGCCGAAAGCCTTTAGTTTTTTCTTGCCCTCTGGCTTGGTATCACTTAATTCTGGCTCAGTATTTTCGAATTCTAGAGGCAAAGTAGGATGGTCTACTTTGGGCACTTTTTGACTATGACCTTCCATGCCAGGTAGTGTTGGCTGCACAGCTTCGGTTGATTGCTATTTGTTCGTCACTATGGTGACTCCAGTCACCTGGGCGAGGCAGAACACTATTTGAACCATCGGCTAGGAAGTCATAATTATTGTTGTCTGGGGTTAAATTGTTGGGTGTTTGGTTTGTCATTTTGATAATTATAACACTCTCTTATGGTTATGTCTAACTGCTGGGTTATGCACGACAACCATAAGCCTAGGTGCAGTAATTGGCTCTATTCCCAGCGGAAAACGCGAAAGGCAATTACGTAGATTACTAGTGTCCAGATGGCGATCATCGATAGTTGCGGCCCTAGCTGGTTGAGGTGTTTGCCCTCGTTAGCAATTAGGCGGATACCGTCGATAACTGGGGTTAGCGGCAAGTAGGACGAGGCTTTTTGCAGCCAGTCGGGCATTAGAAACCGTGGGAAAAAGGTACCAGACAAAAACATCATCGGAAACGTAATAATGTTGCCAAGCGGCGCTACTTGGCGCTCGTTTTTGGCCCAACCGCCCAGCGCCAAGCCGATACCCAAAATCATTATAGTGCTAGCTAGCAGATAAATAGCTAGCTCGCCAAAGTTGCCGACTACCCGCAACTTAAACAGCGAAATCGCCACCGCAAACTGAATAGCAAACGAAAGTAGGCCAATAAGGGCCTGGGACACCATGGTGGCCATAAAATACTGCCAAACTCTAAGGGTAGTAGTGTGCAAGCGGCGCAAAATTCCCTGCTTTTTGAGCTCCGGAAATACATTCATTGGCCCAAAAATGCCGATACCAAGTATGGAAAAGCCCAACAGACCCGAAAACGTGTAGTCGAACGACGACAAGCCGCGGTCGTTTGTTTGCTCGCCTTTTACACTAAACGGCGCTGCCGCGTGCGTAAACTGGGTGTTTATGCCCTTCATAACGCCGTCCATGACCGACACTAAGGTGTTGCCGGCCTGGGCGCTATTTTGGCTATAAAGCACCTGAGCCTGGCCAGATGGATAGCTGTTGCCATTAACAACCTGGCCAAAATCTTCTGGCAAGACTATGGCGGCATCTATTTCGCCCCTGTTCATGCGTTCTTTTGCCTGAGGTATGGTAGTTACTTGTTCGTTGACCTTAAACGATTTGGTTTCGTGCAGCTGCTTGGCAAAATCGCCGGCAAATTGGCTTTTGGATTGGTTTATAACAGCAACTCTAAAGCTGACATCACTATTTTTGCCAAAAATTCCACCAAAAACCGCCAGGAAAATTAGCGGAAAAGCCACAGTAAAGAAAATTGCCAGCCGGTCACGGAAAAACCGGCGAGTGTTGATCTTGATAAACACTAAAACCGTATGCAGTTTACCGCTCATTGGTGAAGTCCCCTTCCGGTTAGGTCAATAAAAACGTCCTCTAGGTTGGCCTGTTGCACCTGTTGGGCTTTTTCGAAGCCTTTGTCTAGCAGTTGGCGAATTAGGTTTTTGGGCGTATCTAGTTTAACAATTTTGCCGCGGTCCATAATGGCAATCCTGTCGCAGAGTATTTCGGCCTCGTCCATATAATGAGTGGTGATTATAACCGTGACGCCGCGGTCGCGCACCTCGCGGATAAGGTCCCAAAGATTACGCCGGGCTTGCGGGTCTAGGCCGGTAGTTGGTTCGTCCAAAAAGAAGACTTTAGGGTTGTGAACTAGGGCCGCAGCAATAGAAAAACGCTGCCGTTGCCCGCCCGACAGGCTTTCGACGTAGGCATTCTTTTTGTCTAGCAACTGAACGTCTTCCAAAAAGCTATTGACCCGAACTTTTTGGCCATAAGCAGCGGCGAACATCTCGATAAGTTCGCTAAGCTTGGTTTTGTCCTGAAAACTAGGCGACTGAGGTTGCACCCCAATAATCCGGCGCAGTTGGTATGGCTCCTTGGCCACATCTATACCGTCAATAACAACGCTACCACCATCGATAGGGCGCAGAGCCTCCATCATTTCTAAAGTGGTGGTTTTGCCGGCACCATTGGGGCCCAAAATGCCGAATACTTCGCCTCTTTTGACCTCAAAACTAATGCCTTTAACTACTTTTTTACCGTCGTATATTTTGGTAAGATCCCGAACATGGACAATATTATCAAAGGATTTGCTCATATTTATGTATTGTATCAGTCTGAATATGCAAAGTAAAACCCCTCCAAACTATGGAGGGGTTTTATTGAATACTCTATTTTAAAAGCGAGTACTACTATCTGTCGCGCTTGACGGTCAGAAAGCCGTTGCGTGGGTTTTCGTTGACGCTAAAACCATCTGGCAAAGCCGTGGCCTCTGGTCGCTGGTCTTTACTGAAATAGTAAATAGTTTGTTCTTTACCGCCGCGAAGTGTGACCTTCTTTGAGTTTAGGTAGTATGTTACCCCTTTTGAGTTTGTGTGCTTGTATGCTGCCATCTTACTCTCCCTCTCTTTCTTTAGTTGGCCCCACTACCATACCCCTGTTGAAAGGTGATTGTCAACAGCAAAAAACAACTTTTATGCTTACTACCCCTGTTAAATATGCAATAAAATATCTGTCTATCTGTACTAAAAGATGTTTAATCTGTAGTATAGTGCTTATGGATAAGCGTTTTTTTAAACGATTCTTGCGACAACTCAGGACCGTTAGTCCTTGGTTATTTTTGGGTGTAGCGGTAATTAGCGGCGTTGTTTGCATAATGGCGCTGCGCAACAACAATATGACTGCTCTTAAACTTCGCGACCAAGTGAGTAAAGCTGACCAAGATAACGGAGATGTCGAGACTGCCCTGCGCAACCTTCGCCAATATATTTATGGACATATGAACACAGATCTAGCTAGCGGTCCAACAGCCATCAAGCCACCGATTCAACTTAAATACCGCTACGAACAGCTCTTGGCCACCGAAAAAAGCCGCGTTAATTCGGCCAACACCAAAACTTATAACGAGGCTCAGATTGAGTGCGAAAGATTGTTTCCCAAAGGGCTTTCTGGCAGCGGCCGCATACCATGTGTAACCGATTATGTATCTAAGCGTGGCATTCAGGAACAACCAATACCAGATAGTTTATATAAATTTGATTTTGTTTCGCCGCTTTGGAGTCCAGATTTGGCTGGCTGGTCGCTGGTTGTTACTAGCGTCTCGCTGGCTTTGTTTGTTATTCGTTTTGGCCTAGAAAAATGGGTTAAAGCCGAGCTTCAGGACATTTAATGTGATGCAAACTTGCCGCCTAGCACCCAGGAGCTCTTGCACCACAGCCACCACCCCTGTACTATAAACATATGCACATTTTCTTTAGCGGTATTGGCGGAGCTGGTGTGGGTCCGCTGGCAATGGTTGCTAAGCAGGCCGGCTACACAGTTTCTGGATCCGATAAGCAAGATTCGCAGTATATTGCTTATTTAAAAAAGCACGGTATTAAAAATATTCATATTGGGCAATCCCGCGAACAAATCGAGACTGTCCACAAAAATCAACCAATAGATTGGTATGTTTATTCTTCGGCAGTTAGCAAAGAAAACCCAAATGCGCCAGAGTTTGCTTTTGTTGACCAACAAGGTATCCGCCGAAGTAAACGTGATGAGCTACTAAACAAAATACTTAGTGACAAAAACCAAAAACTAATTGCTATTGCCGGCACACACGGCAAAACGACCACCACCGCCATGGTTGTTTGGCTACTAAAAGCTATTGGCCAGCCAATCAGCTACATTTTGCCTGCCAAAACCAGTTTTGCCGACATGGGGGCATTTGATTCGGTTGGTCAGTTTTTTGTTTACGAATGTGACGAATTCGACCGTAATTTCTTGGCCTTTAAACCGCATGTTTCGCTTATAACTGGAGTTTCTTGGGATCACCACGAGATCTTCCCCACCAGAGACAATTATAACCAGGCATTCCGAGATTTTTTGGCTCAGTCCGATTATTCTTTTATTTGGTGCGAGGACTACGATTATTTGGGCTTAAATAGCACCAAAAAACTCGAGGTACTGGACCCAGATCACCCAGACATTGCCAAATTGACCATACTCGGCCGCTACAACCGGCTAGATGCTTGGCTAGCAATACAAGCCGTTCATGAAGTAACCAAAATCCCCTTAGCCCAGCTAATAAACCACATTAATAAATTCCCTGGTCTTCAACGGCGCATGGAAGAAATAGCGCCGGGACTTTTTAGTGATTATGCACACACGCCCGAAAAAATACGAGGCGGTCTGTCGGCCGCCCGAGAGCTGTGCCAAGCACGCACCCAAGACAAAAGCCTAAAACCCAAACCGTCTGGAAAGCTAGTTATTGTTTACGAACCGTTAACCAACCGTCGGCAACACCACATGCTGAACGACTATGGAGACTGTTTCGCGGGAGCTGACAAATTATACTGGATACCAAGCTATTTAGCGCGCGAAGACCCAGATCAACGGATAATACCTCCTATTGAGCTAATTGAGCAGCTGGCCGACCCGTCGATTGCTGTAGCCATGGAGCGTGATGAAAAATTAGCCGCAGTAATCAGACAACATTTGGCGGCCGGCGACATGGTTGTTGGCATGGCCGGTGGTGGCGGCGACAGCCTAGACGAGTGGCTGCGGGCCAATTTCGTCTAGCCTAGATTTCTAGATTATTTTATTTAGCTGCTTTTTTACAGATTACAAGCCAAGCGTAGTATCGGCAAGATCGTTGGCTGTATACTCTTTGGTGTCGTCGATTTTCTTCATGGTAGCATCTAGGTCGGCGGCCGTTTTGTCAACGTCAGTTGCTTTAACCGAACTAACAGTAGGCGCAGCGGTTTGAGTTGTTTTGGTAGTAGGCGCGGGTTTTTTACGAGTTTGCAAATAAGCAAAGGCACCGCCGCCGCCAACAGCCAGGACTACCAAAGTAGCGATTATAGCTATGGCCAGCTTATTATTGCGCTTGCGCGGCTGACCTGTTGGATAAGCGCTCATATTAGTATTAGTTGCGCCCAGGGGAGCTGCCGGAGCTGGCTCGGCTGTTTTAGCAATACCTAAATCTTTGGCATCACTATCGGAGAGCGAAGAGAAATCCAAACCAGCACCAGTTTGGCGTGGCGTGTTATCGTTGGCATTTATAGCCGTCATGGGATCAGCTGGGTTGGCAGGAGTTGGCTCTTGAGCCGATGCAACAGGTGTGGGAGTAATGTTCACCACATTCTCCGTACTTTGCGCAGACGGAGCTGCACTGCTAGGTGCAGCACCAGAAGCACCTGGAGTGTCTCCAAAATTCACCGGAATCGACGATGGGCTTGACCCAACCCCAGCGCTAGCACCAACGCCCGCCACAGGGCTAGAGCCATTGGCTGCTGGAGATAAAGTTGTACTGGGCTGGCTGCCCGGTTTTGGTCGCATTATATCATCCATAGTTAGTTAGTCCCCGTTTTAGTTGTTGAATTATTGCCGTTTTGGGTGGTGCTATTTGTACTATTAGTGCCGCTGTTGGTGCTGGGATTAGTAGTGGTATTAGTAGTGGTGCTGGAGTTGGCTGCACTAGACTCCGGATCAATCTTAGTTCGCAGATCTTTTAGTGTGGTCTTGATAGGGCCATTAACATAAGTCCGTATGTCGGCCGCATCTTTGGCAACAGCTAGCCTGGCTGCCCGAGCCGACTCTAGCGTAGCTTTAAAAGCTGTGGGATCGGCCTGACAACCAAGTGCGCCCAAGTCATTAAGAGCTACTTTGTATTTGGCCAAATCGGTTTTAAAAAGACTGATCTTTTCGGCCAAAATTCCTCGCTCCTTGGAAAGCTCTGTCGTATCCTTGCCGCCTGCCTTGATTTTTGCTGTGAGGTCGTCTAGGTGCTTAAGCAGTTCATTGTAGGCGCCTATACGGGAGGTGACTCCGCCGTCGACCTGCTTTTCGGTAGTTCGTACCGTATTTTGAGCAGCCATACACTTTGCCTTATACTTTGCTGTCTCGACATCTGTTAACTTAACCTTAAGCTCGGCCAGCCTAGACTTTAGGCGATCGGCTTGGGGAGTTTTTTTGACCCCCTCAACCAACTTTTCGTACTCCTGCATTTCCTCACTCTTAGTAGTGGTAATGGTGTTGGCGGTGCTATTTGCAGGGTTGGTACTGTTAGTGCTAGTTGTAGTCTGTGAGGTACTGGCTGGTGCTGTGGTATTAGTGGTGGTTGTATTGGTAGTTGCGGCAGCTACAGTCATTGGGGCCAGCACAATAGCAGCCAGACCGACAAAACTACCGGTCAACCTAAGTATGAGGTGGATTTTTTTCATCTTCAGTTATTGTCCTTATGTTTAATAAACATATTGTAACACAGGGATGCTGGTGCTGGTCAACAGCTCAACCACAAATAATTTATGGCGTGTTATGGCGACAATTTTACCTAGGTGCGATTCAGCAAATACCACGACACGCCAAAGTAAGACCCAAAGGCCAAAAAAAACAGAATGGCTGCCAAAACAATTAATCTAACAAATTTGGAGCGAATTAAGGGGCCAATAGAAACCCGGTGAACGGTTGCCTTGGGAGCTTTGACAACAGTATTAACCTGCGGCGGTGGCGCAGGACTTAAATCTAGTGGGTTAAAATCTTCTCTCATAAAAATTGTCTGCCTATTACTTATTGGTTCAATACCACACTAACGGCCCGCCAAGATCCAGAAGCATTATTAAATGTTGCCACACCAGTGTAGGTCTGGCCGTTATATTGAGCTGTAAAGCTAGCTGTTCCCTGATTGACGGCCTGCATAGACCAGCTCGACTTATTGATTGAAACGGTTACGCCATCGGGTAGACTAGCCGCGTTAGTCTGATCGACATAGGGGCTATTTTTGACACCTGATTGCTCGATAGAGTTCATGGCGGTACAAACACCTTCTGGCATACCAACCACCCCACAAGCAGTGCCTATGGATTGGCTAGACGAACCGGCGCCAGTTGGTGCACTACCGCCGGGCGCAGCACCCGACCTAGTCCTACCACCCGCTGTTCCACCCGCTGCTCCAGCTGCACCAGGTGTGCTTGCCTGCCCCGAACTATCTGGCGCTTGACCAGATGATCCAGCACTATTTCCGTCGCTAGGGATGGGCGCTTGGCCTGAATCTGTATTGCCGCTTAGGTCATTTAAGCGCCGGTTTTTTTCGGCCATAGATAATTTGAATGCCCAAAAGACGATCATTGCGCAAACTGCAACAGCAAGAACGGTGCTAATCAGCATCATCATGCTGCGGACTCCTGTTTTTGGTCTAAATGAAGCGCTGGAAGTATTGTTAATGTTGTTAAAAAAGCTCATGCTTATAGATTAACACAAAAATTTAGTAATAATACCAGCGATTCGCACCGGTTGTCGCTGTAACGTCCCTTATTTTATGAGCGCTGCCGCCATCGGTACTTAAAACGTAATCGGCCACTTCGGAAGCAGTTTGCACCCTATAAACAACTGAACTATCGTTTAACCAGCGAACTGGTACCTGAAGTCCACTTTGACTATGCATAATCTTATCCTCGGCCGTGGCATTAGCGCCGACACTACTAAGCAGCAAAACCCCTTTGCCATCGCGTTCATCCACCCACAGAGCGTTACCCCCATCGGAACTTGTAGTATATAGTCGATTCTTAAGACTGGCTGGCTGACCAGACAGCTTGGTTGCGCCACTGTCGCCAATTTTATAACCGTACCACTGCTGCCCGCCACCGAGATCTAATTTATCGTAACTACTACGAATTATTGTCCAGACTTCTTTGTCGAGTAAAGTCCGACGATTAGCACCATCGGCCGATATTTTCTGCAATCCTACTTGCGACCCGCCTAGATAAGACGAAGGCGCGTAGTAAATATCGTTGCCAATCATCATGACATCATTTAAGTTATTGAGGCTAACTAACTCCTTTTTGTCGCCGCTTTTGTAGTCGTAAGTTATTATTTTTTGTCGGTTAGGGTTAGATCCGCTGGCACCGGCAGTAATTTGGGCAAAAACTAACTTACTATCGGACCATCCCAAAACCTGAATTCTTTGCGATTGGATAACCGATTTAGTAGAGTTATCTTCGATATTAACAAAAGTCAGCGTGCTTAGCTGGTAGCCATCACTATCGCGCACATTGTCGCGGGTAGATACAAAGGCCGCCACCTCCTCCTTTGGATGGGGCACAATAGCTATGTCGTTTCGCTCGTTACCAGTTCCAGCAATAATTACTTGTTCATTTTTGCCATCAACATCTACCCTGTAGAGATCGTATTTTCCTGACCTTTTGCTGACGAACAGATGTTTGCGACCTGGTACTAGCTGAACTTTTTGTTCGTTATTAGTATTGGTGTCTAGGTGAATTTTTTCGTTGCGATAGCCGTTTGTTTTGATGGTTATGTCTAGGTTTTGATCGGTTGTAACATCAACCGTTAATAATAATTTGCCATCTTTATCTGACCTAGACTCGTAATCGCCACTAGAGGCTTCGGCTTTTTCGATTGGCTTGCCGCTCAACCAATCGGTTATAACAAAACTATACTGCGCTCCAACTGGCTTGATGTCGATATTACCCTGCGGATTGCTGCCTAAACCCACTGTCATGGGTCGTTTTGTTAAAGCATAAGCTTTTTTCTGGATAATTAAGTTAGTTTTGCCCAGTTTTACATGCTCTAGCTTGATCTGGCCTTCGTTATTTGTCTTTCCCGAAGCATTGGCCACCGAAACCTGAGCGTTTTTTAATGGCAAGTGGGTTGACTCATCGTAAATAATCATGTTGACGCTAGCGCGGGCACCAAATGAGTTTAAGAAAAAGTAGCGAGTAGTTGGCACTATTGCCAGAATAACAACTGTTGCAGCCAACGCACTTAAGCTTGCGTATCTTAGCTTTTTGTTCTGCCACCATGAAATTATTGCCCGATTTATTTTGGTTTTTATGCTAACGCGGGGCTCTTCGTTAAAAGCCTTTTGGATCTCTTTATCTTCGGCAGCCAAAAGAGCATCGCTATCGTTGCTGGCAATGTCATCTACTACGGCATTTAATTCGTGATCGTCAAACGGCTCAGTTGTTGGGGTGCTTTGAGCACCTTGAGCACTTTCCTGCTTAAGTTCTGGTTCAAGCTCTGCCATGTATCAATAATATCATTAGGCTTATGCTATGACGAAAATACTACAAAAATTAGGGGTCTAATCGGTTAATATCGCGCGGGAACAGCGTGGCTTCTTTAACATTTTTTAGGCCAATGATTTTCTCGACAAAACGGTCAATGCCAAAACCACAACCACCATGCTGCGGCAACCCGTAACAAAACGCCTGCAGATAAGGCCCAAAACCTTTGTGACTAACGTCTAGACCGGCATCGGTCATTTGCTTTAGCATAACCTTGTAGCTGTTTTCGCGGAGCGGTACAGTGGCCAGTTCTAAGCCTCTGAATATTAAGTCGCCCCAGGCAACAGTGTCGTCGTCATTAAACTTATGGTAAAACTTGCCGGCTTCTTTGGGAAAATTGGTGGCGTAAACTAAATCGCTGCCCTGGTTTTTACGAACATAATCGGCAATCCACCGTTCTTCGTCTGGTGTTAAGTCCTTCTCCTTGGTGGTGTCGTTTTTGGTGGCCTTGGTGTACATTTCGTGAATTTGGGCAATGGTATAGCGTGGTACATGGCCGTCTGCAGGCAGCTTGAGCTCTGGCGCCTGCCAGCTTTTTAGGTCTTCACTGTGGGTGTTGTAAATATTACCTAGAACCGTCATGGTCATGTCGGCTACCAGGTCCAGAACCTCATCGTGGCCACTAACAAAACCCATTTCTATATCTAGCATGGTCAGTTCGGTCAAATGGCGAGTTGTGGCGCTAGGCTCGGCCCGGTAACTATGGCCAATTTCGAAAACTCGTTCAAAAACGCCCACCATAATTTGTTTATAAAATTGCGGGCTCTGGGCTAAACTAGCCGTTTTGCCAAAATAATCGAGCTGGAAGACCTCGGTCCCACCTTCGGTAGGTTCGGCCAAAAGCTTGGGCGTGTCGATCTCGACAAATTCGCGGGCATGCAAATATTCGCGGATTTCGCGCACCACGTTAGCTCTGATGCGAAATATCTTTTGCTCCTGTAAGTTACGCAGTCCAATTGCTCGGTGCTCAAATAAAGTGTCTAGATGTTCGCTTTTGTGGCTAAGCGGCTTGTCTATTTCTATGGGCGGCTCATCTGTTACTGGCACCAAAACGGTAATGTTAGGATCATGTAGTTCGGCGCCGCCGGGCGCTCGATCGTCTGGAAAAACCGTGCCCTCAATCTGCAAAACTGTGCCGATTTGTAGGCCGCGCAGTTTTTCTACCTCGCTAGCTTGTTCGGCAAGAACCTGCAATAAACCCGACCGATCTCGGACCGTTATAAAGTTCAGCCCGCCAAGCAAACGTTTTTTATGCAGCCAGCCCTGCACCATTATTTTTTGCTGGGCATGAGCCGCCACATCTCTGTTTAATACGCGTTCCATATGGGCGCTATTATATCACAATTACTCTTTAGCGGTGGCCGATTGGGCCTCGGTTTTGGCTGGGGACGTTTTTGGAGCGTCTCTGGAGGCATTTTTTGGCACCGTTGGTACTGTTTTTGTGGCTGCGGCAGAACCGTCTTCGACAGCGTGCTTATGATTCTTCTTATCTTGCTTGGCTTGCTGAGCCGCCACCGCCCGCATATCGTCGTAATTATCGAACTCATCAATAATTCGCTTACCCAACACCTGTTCTATGACGTCCTCTATGGTAATAATACCGACCGTTTCTTCGAACTCGTTAACGACAATAAACAGGTGGTGCTTGGTTTTTAAAAAGGCCGCCAAAACCTGCGCCAACGGTTGGCTTTCGTTGACATAATAAACCCGTTTTTTTATATGATCGCGGACTTTACCGCCGCCTTTTAGACCAACCAGGTCGCGCAAAAACAGAGTGCCAATTATTTGCTCGCCGTCCATAACCGGAAAGCGCGAAAAGCCGCTTTTGTGCAGGTCATCCATGAGTAGCGGACCGATAGGCTCGTTGGCATCAACGGTGCGAACAACTCGCTTGGGTGTCATGGTCTGCTGAATGGTCTTGTCGCCAAATTGCAGAGCGTGCTTGGCAATCGACAATTCGTCGGCCGTAATTCGGTTATCGGTCTGTCTTGCCTGCTTGTCTAGCAGCTCCAAAAGATCCTCTCGCTGAAACAGCCCAGTGTGCATCGCAACGTATCGGTTCTTCCTGATTGCTTGGCTAATCTTGTTGGTTAAGGGGTAAAGCTTGTTCAATATTGCCGCCAATATTGGTGCCGCCCGTCGAGCAACCTCGTTGCCCAGCCTGGTAACGCGGGTATTGGGCAGCCAAGCAAAGCCAAACCACAGTAGCGCAATCGAGCCCAAAAATGCTAGCCAACTGGGCAAAAAACGGGCAGTCAAAACAAAAAATCCGGCGGCGCAAATGCCAATAATTGCCCACAAAAGAACCTGAAGGTTCATACCATAGCCAACCGCACGGTAAAGCAAAGCCGCTAGCTCATCTCCGTTAGCAGCCCGCCGCTTAAGCTCTTTTGCCGGAATGTTTGAGTAAATCTTTTTTAGGGAAATACCCAAAAACGTCGCTGCCGCCAATAACAAAATCAATATTAAGTGCCACATAATTATTATAATACCACTGGGCGTTAAAAATGTATGTTAATATAAATGTCATGGATAGACGTTTTGCGAGCATTTTAATCTTGTGCGTGGTGGGTTTGGGCGCGGTTTTTTGGTTTACAAAAGATAAATCTAATCAAACTGGATCCGGTTCTAATGGCGGTCAAACTGTGGCACCAAGTAATCACGTTACTGGCCAAAATGCCAAAAAGGTAACTCTGGTAGAGTACGGTGATTACCAGTGTCCAGCGTGTGGCGGTTATCATCCGCTGATTAAAGCTTTGGTCCAAAAATACCAAGCCGATATCCAGTTCCAGTTCCGTAATTTTCCTTTGACCATTCACCAAAATGCCAGAGCTGCCGCTCGAGCAGCCGAAGCCGCCGACAAACAAGGCAAATTCTGGGAAATGCACGACCTGCTTTACGAGCAACAAAAGTCCTGGGAATCTAGCAATAATGTAATTGGCATATTCGAAAGCTACGCTAGCCAGCTAGGACTTAATGTAGACACATTCAAAAAAGACTACGCTAGCGACTCTATAAATGCCCTAATTAATGCCGATTACAACGAAGGCACCAAAATAGATATTAAGGGTACACCTACTTTTATCCTGCAAGGCAAAAAGATCAACGACAAAGATTTACCCCGCGACCTACCTGGCTTCGAAAAACTGATTGACGAAGCCATAGCTAGCGCCAATAAGCAATAATGAGACTCAAGTATATTTGTTCTCGCAAAATTGCCTAGTAACAAAAACAGCCGGTCATGTGACCGGCTTTTAGGCATAGAAACAACGGGCTTCTAGTAGTGTAGGAATTGGGCCCAAGTTGGGCGCTTGACTCTTACTTCCACTTTATACCCCCTTGATATTGTTTTTATTTTAATACCCATAACTCCTCCTTTTTAGGTCAACAAAAAACCGTCTCAAAATTTTTTGTTGGCTTTTTTGTAAATTTTTTGTTTTTCTGTGCCTTAATTTGTGGCGATGTTGTGATAACAATCACCAAAAAGCAAAGAATGTGACCATAGTACTACAAACATTCCAGGCTTGTCAAACTGCTCATGTTTTGTATACTTAAAAGTAGAATAAACAAAATGGAAGGCATATAAGTCATGGCTAAACCAAAAACCAAGAACAATCGAGTCACCAAGACCAGCACAAGATCAAATTTAACGTCACGAGTTATTCGTGTCCCCAAAATAGTCACCAACTTGGCTGCTAGCTCGGGCATAATATTTGCCGGAGCCATTACGGTTGGCATTGGCGCCCTGCAGTCCGACGCCCGAACCAGAATCTTTTTAATGGGCGTGGGCGCTGCTTTCTTATTTGTTGGCGCTGTGTTGATCTTAATATCTACTTTAGATAATCACAAATAAAAATAAAGTAAGGGCTTATATTTGCATTATTCACTTTTTGCGGAATTGAGTATTGTAGTGGCGCTAGCAGCTGGCGTGTCATTAATAATGCGCATTTTGCGTCAGCCCCTAATAATTGGGCATATTATTACGGGTCTAATCGTAGGCCCGTCGGTTCTTAATTTAGTGCATAGCCCGCAAACCATTGAGGTTTTTTCGAGCATTGGCATTGCCCTGCTTCTATTTATAATTGGCCTTGGTCTTAATCCTCAGGTCATACGAGAGGTTGGTAAAATTGCCTCCCTGGCCGGTTTTCTACAGGTTTTTGCCTCTATGGCGATAGGTTTTTTGTGTGGCAGGGTTTTGGGGCTAACCAATACCGAATCTGTCTTTTGGGGGTTTGGCTTGGCTCTTAGCAGCACCATTATAATTTTAAAACTACTGACCGACAAAAAAGAACAGTCCAGGCTTTATGGCAAAGTTTTAACTGGTATCCTACTGGTGCAAGACATTGTGGCTGCCATTGCTTTACTGCTTATTACAGCCAAAGCTGGCGACGGCATTAGTGTTGGCAGCCTAATGCAACTTGGTCTAAAAGGAGCCGTCATTGCAGTGCCGCTTTTGTTTATAGGTATGGTCATCTTGCCTAGGTTCAATAAACTAATATCTGGCAGCCAGGAATTTCTATTCCTTTTTGCCCTGGGCTGGGGGTTCGGCTTTGCCGCCCTTTTTGAACATGCTGGGTTTTCCCTAGAAATTGGTGCCCTACTGGCTGGCGTAGCGCTGGCAGGCCTCCCCTACACTCAAGAAATTAGCGCCAAGTTACGTCCGCTACGCGACTTTTTTATTGTCGTTTTCTTTATAACGCTTGGCACAAGACTCAATTTTGATCATTGGGTGACACTACTACCCTTTATTCTCATGGGGTGCTTTATAGTTATTGTCATTAAACCGCTGATTGTTCTGTGGCTGATGGGAGTGCTTGGCTATACCAAACGAACCAGCTTTAAAGCGGCACTGGCCACAGCCCAAATTAGCGAATTTTCGTTGATATTTATTATTTTGGGGCAAAAAATAGACCTGGTCGGCAGTCAATTAGTTAGCATCACCACCATAATTGCACTTATTTCTATAACTGTTTCGACATACTTAATTGTTTACTCCGACAAATTATTTGATATTTTCGAAAAACGCTTGCATATTTATGAGCGCAGCAAAACCCATAGCGAACGCGTTCGAAAGCGCCGTCATGATATAGTCCTGTTCGGCTATCGTAAAGGCGGACACGAGTTTATGAAGGTATTCGATCGACTCAACAAACGATATCTTGTTATCGATTATGATCCAGAGATAATTGACCAATTAGAACGACAAAAGGTCGATTACATATATGGTGACGTGAGCGACATAGAGTTGCTTGACGAAATAGGTCTGGAACATATGAAATTGGCTGTTTCGACCATAACCGATTTTGCCACTAGTCAATTTTTGGTTAAATTACTGCTAGATCAAAACCCAAATATTATGATTATTTGTCATGCCGAAAACGTAGCCGAAGCCGATAACCTGTATGAGCTAGGCGCCAGCTACGTTATGATGCCTCATTATATGGGCAGCGAAAAAATTGGTGCTTTTATCAAGCGCAGCGGCTTTAAAAAGACCGAGTTCAAACGGTTCCGAGAACAACACCAGGCTTACCTGCACAGCCACTACGAAGTCGCCGAAAACTAAGCTACTTTTTGCACTGCACTGCATTGTATTAAGGTATTCTTTGGTAAAGCCACTGGCCAGATATATAGTTGCTTACGCTTGGTAAAAGTGAATCGGTTTTGCCGCCAGCCCGCAAATGATGCCTTATAGCGCGAGAACTAATTGCCGGCTCCGGACTATCGATAACCTTTAGGTTTTTTGGTGCAGCCGGCAGGCTGGCGACATGCAATTGCAAGTCGGCCGTTTGCGACGTCCCACGAACTGCCACCACCAAGCCCATCTGTGGCAACATTTGTTCCACCCCGGTCCAGCGGCCCATATGAGCCACAACATCCGAGCCCACCAGTAAAAAAAGTTCGTCTTCCGGCCAGCGCCGGCGTAGTTTTGGCCAAGTTCGGGCGCAAGAAAAAGCTTTGTCGGGCAGCTCCAGTATTTTTAGCTGGCTATGGGCTCTGCAGGCCAGCCGCAACATTGCCGTGCGGTGAGCTATATGAGAAACATTATTTTTATAACGCGGCGCCACCTCTGGCAAAAAATACACCTCGTCCAACCTAGCATCCTTGGCCGCCGCCAGCGCAAAAGCAACGTGCGCCTTGTGCACCGGATCAAACGTACCAGCGTATATCCCAATCTTTTTCATCTGCTTAGGAGTATAGCAAATTAATCGGCTGGAGCGCCTTCGCAGCATTTGGTCGGCATCCGGCAGGCCGGGCAAACAAAATGACCATGAACCGGCTCAATTGGGTAATGCCCGCAACTATCGCAAAAAAATTCGGGCGATTTATTGTTGACTAGCTCCTGATAAACATCGTCTTGGCTGTTCATATTGATTTATTATACGCTTTATTAACCAATAGCAATATGCACTAGCAGCGTACGCTCTGGCCACATTTTTGGCAATTATCTATGAGCTTGCCGCGCGGACGACGATTGCGGCAGCCTTTGGGGCACTCAAATTCTAGCGAGCCATATTTGTCTTCGTCGGCACCAAATATGACATCGAATGTATCTTTGCTTTCCATGGCCAATATATCGCTTTCGCCCTGGCTGATGGTTATTTGCCCACCGCAGCCCACCATGGCAATACCCTGTTTGGCAAATGAGTTGAAGGCCTGCTGGACCTCTTGCTGCAACTCCCAAGGCTGCTGCCAAGCAATCGTTAGACCTGGGTCGAGTGGCGCAAATCCAGCACTATTGGTCGGTAATGTACCAGTGTCTAGGCGCTTTTTAAAGGCCGCCCAAACACCGTAAATATGCTTTTTTGTTTTAAGCTCCAGCTCGACATCACTTAGCGGCCCAGCAGCCATAGACTCCAGGCCGTCCAGCAAGTAGTCGATTAAATCGGTGTGCTGCTGCAAAATAAGCCAAGCGTTTTCTTGAGCAACCCCGTCCTGGCGACCAGCATAAAACCTGCCACCATGCTTGCGCTCCAAAACCGCGTCATAAGCCATAACTGCGTCGTCCAAATCATGGCAAGGATTACTTTGAGCCATCTCCAGCGCGGCCGATATGGCCTCGTCGTCGCTGTTATCGACCGTTTGCGACTGCATCACGACGTTGCCGTGGCGATCACAATATGCTCGGTACAAAAAGGCCATTTTACGATCAGGAAAACGGCCGCAGGACTCCATAAATTCTGCCCCGTATTGAGCTTCTGCATCATGGTCGTAGGCTGACGACCAAAAAAACTGCTGGCCCGGTCTTAACTGACGCATCCTGTAACCAATGGCCAAATCTTTGTCTGCGGCATCAGCCAAAAACTGCTTGCGCGGGTCGGCATTGGCTTCGTGAGCCGCTACCGCCTGGCCGGTAATTAACATGCCAGTATAAGATTGCCACCGGCCATTTTTATAAAATGCCAGGTCATCACCCTGTTTGGTTAGTAAAAATTCGGTCCTAGCCGAGCGGTCAACCCCCTCAACAAGCAGGCTTAGCTCTTCGTCGGCCACCTGCCGGCGAGTCTCGGGCAGTACCCGCCCAAAGTTTTCTTGGTCGTATCTAAAGGCTCGCACGCTTGCCAAAACATCAAAACTCTTGGCGTTATCGTACCGTTGCTCGGCTACTAATTCTGGATTATGCAAACTAATTGCTTCGGCTAGCGCGGCCATAAAAAACCCTCTCTGCTCGAGAGGGCAATAAAATTATGTATTTACCTACATAAAAATGCTCATGCTCGAGAGACTTACGCTGTATCGGACTTATGGCATTTTGCGGCCTGCAAAATTTTCCAATTACCGTTGCGGCACAGTGAGGGACTTACACCCTGCTTCCAGCTTTACTATTGTTAAGTACCAACATCATAGCATAACCAGGTCTCCCCAGATATAGTATTTTTTGCTACATTGACTTAAGATTTGAAAGCTATTATTTGCTTATAGGAAGCAGCACCGTTTCTGTAAAGTTCTCCCATAAACAAAACGTTATCTCTCAGTTGTGTTACTGCTTTATGCGCGTGCTCGTCTTTGTATCCATCATACTCGTATAGCAATGGAAAAGCTTCGATTATTTTTGGAGCAACCTGTTCATCATACGTGTTACCAAATCTGCTATCACAAAGAAATTCACCTGCAGACTGCGTATAATCTATAACTTTCAGATTATCAAAACCAGCCTCATAAAGATTAATAATAAAATTTGAAAAATTATGAAATCCATTATTTCCAGTACTCCAATTATGCCGCAGAGTTTCTACTTGCTGCAATGTAGCGGAGCTTTCTAAGAACCAATCATCAATAGCATAATAGCCTCCAGGCTGTAAAACCCTAAACGCTTCTTTTGCAACTTCTTCTGGCTTGTTTACATGATAAATAGAATTTACAGCATAAACTTTATCAAAAACAGAATCTTTAAACGGCAAAACAGCCATATCAGATTTAACCAATGACCTGAACTTTGAATGATTAATTTTCGGAAGAATCAAACAGTTTCTTAATTGCTCGAAACTTATACTCAGTCCTACAACATTAGCGCCTAGCTGCTGAGTTATATCTCGACCAGCACCGCCAATACCACACCCAAGGTCAAGTACTGTATCACCTTCTTTAATATCCGCCTCCCGTGCCATGGAAATCACTCTACTGGAAATAGACTCTCGCCACTTAGTGCTGTCGAGGGCATACATATCTTCGTTAGACAAAGAAGGGCTTAGGTGGTCCTGCGCCATAAACCATACTAAACCGGCGCCAACGGCTCTTGCATAGTTTACTTGCTGATCATAATATTGACCTACTTCTGTATAACTTCTAGGATTTGCCATTATTAGTGTATAATAACATTATTTGTAACTCTTTCAACTGCGACTCAATATCTTTTTTTCTCAATAGAGCCAAATCTTTAACGCATCGATTCTTCACAACAAGTTCTTTTATTGAAGCTGGCAAACAAAAGTAATTTAATGCGTATGATATCGTTACAGCGCGTCTGAATTGTTTAGTAATGTTAGGTCTTGTAGAATGCTCAATGCGTCTATCGCCAATAAAAACATCGCCAACTTTTATGGGTATATCTTTTGGCTCTCGCTTGGTATTCTTTGAATCATCAAAACTACGTGGCCGCACACGAAGGCAGCCATTATCCTTATTGGTTTCATCAAGATAATATATTACAAATAACTCGTGCGGTTCATGAGAATTACTTTTATAGTAGGTATCATTGTGCCAGCTTAGAGCTTTTGCCCCAGGATGCTTTACGGTTAGATAAAAGCTATGAAGCTTTATATCAGAGAAACCCATAGATTTTATTAAATTAATAGTAGGCTGCCAGGAGAGCAAGTTTCTTATTATCTTGTCGTTAAGATCCAATCCACACAAAGCCCCCGATTTAGAAAAATTATGTTGTGGTATATCATTTAAATATTGTTCATCGAATAGCTCACTCAATCGTTTAGTCGTATCCTCGTCTAAAATGTTTTTTGCCACAAAATAACCCTGCGTGGATAAAAGGTCATAATATTTGTTATTGTCCTTGTGCATACTTACCCTCAAAGAAAAAGCAGCAGAACGATGCCCAGAAGAATGCGGTAGTAGGCAAAAGGCTTAAAGTTATGGTGCGAGACATAGCGTAGCAGCCAGCCGACCACCAAAAAGGCCGCCACAAAGGCCGCCAGAGTACCAACGATTATTGCCGGTCCACCGCCAGTTATGTGCGGAATGTCGGTCCGACCTTTATAAAGCTTGTAGGCGCTGGCCAAAAACAAAATTGGCAGGCTTAAATAAAAAGAAAAAGCTGTGGCCGTTACGCGGTCTAAGCCGCTGAGCAGACCACCCATAATTGTGGCCCCCGAGCGCGAGACACCGGGAATCAGCGCCAACACTTGATACATCCCAACTTGTATTGCCTGGCGAATACTTAACTCGTTAAGTTTAGCCTGCGGCTTGCTGTTCAAGCCTTGCGTAGACTTAGTAGATCCACCTTGACTAGCACCAACGGTTTTATGGTAAGTTTCGATCAGCCAAATAATTACACCACCAATTATCAGCGCCCAAGCTACCACCCTGACTGTCGCCAACGCATCCATGTGCTTGTTAACCAACATCCCGACAGCGGCTGCCGGAATTGTTGCCACAATCCAGTTGCGCCAAAAATTAACTGCCTGCTTGTGGCGGCCAAAAAGACCGTTCACCTTGCCAAGCAGATCGTGCCGGTAAAACCAAATTACGGCCGCCAGGGCGCCCACCTGGATTACCACCGTAAAAAGCTCGGCAACATCATGGTAACCAATCAGTTTTTCGGCCACAATAAGATGCCCGGTGCTGCTGACTGGCAGGAATTCGGTTAGTCCCTCGATGATGCCCAAAAATATTGCTTGCAGTATAGCCATTGCTCATATTGTACGCCTAATTTTGGGTGCAGCATATAGCCAAAATAATAGCCAAAATATCAAAGCAAGCCGCTAACCTCTCTACTGCTATTTGTCCGCCGGGTTGATAGTTTTTTGTTTTAGGGCGCTAATCCTGGGTATAAAAGACTGCACTGCGCCGTCTAGCCCCAGTACTTTTAGGGCGCCGACCAGCACAAATAGACTGTCCAGCGACTGCGAACTGGGGCGTTTTTCTTGCTCGATCTGAGCAAAGTGGTAATCGACCTGCTTGATCAGCCATTTTTCTTGGCTGGCAGAAATTTGATTGGTGGTAATTTTTTTGGTTTCAGCAGAAGTCTTGGCAACCTCCAACGAACGAGCAGAATTGCCGCGCTTAATTAAATGGCCGCGGTCAATCAAGCTGTTGACATGTAACGAAACGGTAGCCACGGAGGTATACCTTAGCCCCTTCATTATTTCTCTATAACTAGGGCTGTAGCCATGCTCAACAATAAATGACTCTACAAACAACAAAATATCGCGCTGTTTTTTGGTTGGACGAATAGTATCTGAGTCGCTCATTTGACCCTTCTGCTCCTATTACTTTTTCTTGGCTTGCGCTCGGGAAAGGCACCAGGGCCATATGCCCGATGAGCTACAACTCGAGCAGGCGTAACTCTGGGGCGTCGGGCGACTTTGCTGGGGAAAACCCAAAATCGGTACCACAAATAATTCCAGACTGTAAAAAAGGCCGAGCTTACAAACTGGCCGATATATGGCGTAACTCCTGCCTGTTTAAGGCCCCAAACTATGGCGTAGTCGAGTGCAAAGTCTACTAGCGTGATAGCCATATAGCGTTTGGTGACTTCTGTTTCCTGCTTATCCAGACCGGGGTGATGAAAAACCCAGTAGCGTTGCAACAGAAAATTGACTGTCCAGCCCAAAAGAGTCGACAGAGCCTTGGCCCAAAAAAAACTGGCTCCAAGACCCTTGTCTAGCAACAAAAAACACAAGTAGCCAGACCAAAAATAGGCCCCACCGCTAATCGTGTATTCGATAGCTTGCTTGTACAGTGACCGCTGTTTTTTATGTCTGGTCATAAGGTCTAAAAGGTCCTGGTATTAAAATGGTATTGCTTCTAGTATAGCTCAAAAGATTCTTAGCATTTAGAATTTAAGAAAAATGATTTTGAAGACTGGCTTATGCTATAATTGCCCGCATATGCCAACATTCAAAAGTTACAAAAAAAAAGCCTCAAAAGGAGGCGCCGGTAGTTCAATCGATGGTTTTGTAAATAGTGGCAACCGTCCACTTACTCGGCCTATTTATTACCGAGGCAACAACGCAATGAACCAGACCGTGGCTGGCAGTCGCATATTAAACGAACCCCGCGTAATTGGCGACTCTAGGCTCACCAAATCATTAGACTCGCCGTCTGATACAGCAAGGGTCGGCACCGATCAACAAGGCAACCTCAATAGTACTAAATCCACCACAAGTTCAGGCAGCGTTGCTGCCGCTCCCAGCAGACGTCAAGTTGGAGCTTTTGGTAAACAAAGTTCGCTTGGGCAGCCGCTAAGCACCAAGAATGACGACAAAATTAAATTGGATAACGAATCCGACACTAAAGAAAAAACCAAAAAGATCAAAAAGCCACGCAAACACCGCCTGCGCAATTTTTGGAGCCGTCGTTCCTTGCGTTTTAAAATTGCGGCCATTATATTAGTTATTCTGCTTGCCTCGGGTGCGGCTTTTGGGATTCGTCTTTATAACTTTTTGAACTCCGTTTTCTCTAAAGGCGTCGGCAACTCCTCGTCGGCTGCTTTGAACGAAAAGGTTAAACCAGAGCACCTTAACACCGAGGGGGATGGCCGACTAAACATTCTACTCATGGGACGGGGCGGCAACGAAAACGAAGCACCAGACCTAACCGACACTATGATGATTGCCAGTATTGACCTAGAAAACCAAAATACATCGCTACTTAGCATACCCCGCGACACTTGGGTAAATGTATCGGGCTCATCCATGAAAATAAATGCCGTATATAGCATAGTTAAAGAAAACAACATATCCAAAGGCAAAAAAGCCGACGAAGCCAGCGACGAAGCAGTTCGCCAAACAATCTCGGCAGTCAGAAACGTAGCTGGCGTGCCAATACATAAATACTTACTAACTGATTACGCGGCTTTTAGAGACACCGTTAATGCTGTGGGCGGCGTAGACATCAACGTACCAGGCGCAATTAACGATACCTTTACAGGCTGGAAATTTAAATCTGGCATGCAGCACATGGACGGGCTCCGCGCCCTGCAATACGCCCGATCACGACACGGCAGCCAACGAGGCGATTTTGATCGCAACGAACATCAACGCCAGTTATTAGTGGCTATCCGTCAAAAAGCCACCTCTACTGGCATTATCGCCAACCCGGTTAAGCTCAATAATCTGGCCAATGCCATACAAAAAAATATCCGAACCGATTTATCGGTAGATGAAGCCAAATCACTTTATGAACGCACCAAAAATATGGCCGATGACAAAATCCAATCATTAGATCTCGCAAAACCAGACGGTCCTTTGGTGGCAACCGGCATGATAGGTAACCAATCCGTAGTACTTCCTTCGGCTGGAGCGGGCAACTTTAGCAAAATCCGTGCATACGCTCGCACCAATATGATGGATCCTTGGCTACGAAAAGAAGCCCCAACAGTAGCTGTTTATAATGGCACTGGTCGAGCCGGCATGGCTCTAACCGTGGCCGATGTACTTTCGAGTTACGGATACAAAGTTGTGGTCAAAGAAACAAGCAAATCCAAACAAACCACCACAACTGTTGTCAAAAAAACCAGCGAAGCAAAACCGTTTACCGAGCGCTTCTTGAGCCTTCGTTTTAAAACATCTATTTCTAACACTGTGCCCGACGGGGCATTACCAGACGCCAGTAGCAACTCGGGTTCGGCTGGAGCGGGGAGCAGTGGTGGTACCTCATCGAGCAGCTCCAGCAACAACTCAAACGCTACTGACGCACAATTCATAATAGTGTTGGGCAGTGACTTTAGCACACCAAGTGGCCCAACATGGTAGTAAATATGGTAGTAAATGGCAACACATGGTAATAAAACAAATCCAAAGGCTAATCAAAAATAAGCACTTTTTTAAGTACTTCATTGCTGGCGTAACTGCTTTTGTAATAGATACGATGACGTTCTTTATTGCCCGAAATCTGGTGCACCGTTCTATTGCGGTATCTAACGTTTGCTCGTTTGTGTTGGCAGCCACGACCAGCTTTTTACTCAATCATTTTTGGGTTTTCGAACGGCACAAAAACAACCCATCCAAAAAATCAAGCTTTGCCAAAAGCGCCGTACTATACGTGGTCAACGCCTTAATTGTCCTGTGGTTTAGCACTCACTTTATAACCATAGTATCGCACAGCGTGTCCGCTAGCCAATATCGCGGCCATTTGGCCCTGGCCGAACTAATAGCCAAAGCTGTGGCCATTGGAATAGTTATAATCTGGAACTTTACCATATACAAATTAGTAATTTTTAAGGGCGACAAATCCGAACACACCCCTATAACACCTGCCTAAAATTCATTTTTTCTTCGCAGACTAGTCTAAACAGCCCAATTGGCCTTATAATACAGTCATGAAAAACAACGCCTCCGTATTCTATGCCATCATGCTAATAATCGGGGATTTTTTGGCTCTGCTTGCAGCTTTTACAGTGGCCTATATACTGCGCGTCAAGCTAGATGCTCGGCCTTTGCTGCAATTTGTTCCAGCCCGAACCTTTTTTGGCATATTAGCTAGCACGCTCCCGCTGTGGATTGGTGTCCATGCCCTGATTGGCCTGTACTCGGCAAATATTTACGAAAGGCGCTTTACAGAATTTGGCCGACTATTCTTTGGTTCTGCACTGGGCATATTGGTGATGATTGGCTACGACTTTGTCTCTAACGACAAAATATTCCCCGCCAGGTTGGTGCCGGCCTATGGTCTAGCGCTTGGTTTTGGATTTTTATTGCTGTTTAGAATTTTTGCTCGAATGCTACGCCGGGCTTTATACAGTTTTGGCATTGGAGTCAGCAATGTCCTGCTAATTGGCGATACTAGGCTAACAGATGAAATTGGCATAGCTATGCATCAGACTGCTTTCACTGGTCAACGCATTGTTGGCGTAGTAGCCAAAACTTCCGACTTTTTTAAATGTTACAGCAATTTGCAAGAAGCTACACAAAAAATAACCGCACCAATTCACAGCATAATCCAAACCAAACTTTATAACGACCAATTACGCAATAACGACATCCTTCAGTTCGCCCAAAAACACCACATTAGTTACCGTTTTGTGCCAACTGCTAACGACTTGTTTGTTGGCAAAATTCATGTCGACCTATTTGCTGGTCAACCTATGATCGCTATTCATCAAACTGCCTTAATTGGCTGGGGAAGAATTGTCAAACGCCTGTTCGACATTTTCGTAAGTTTTATTTTAATAATAATTTCTTTACCAATCATGATCTTGATTGCTTTTTTGGAAGTTGTTGTCGGCGGCGGTTTGCCGGTTTTTTTCCGGCAGGAGCGTATTACTCGCTACAATCAACACTTTAAGGTGTTCAAATTTCGGACTCACTTTAATAGCATAAGCGGCTTGTCCGACAAGGAGGCATTTGCAAAACTCGGCAAACCTCAATTATACGAAAAGTATAAGCAAAATGGCTACAGCCTAGAAAAAGACCCTCGAGTCACAGCTTTAGGCAGGTTTTTACGCCGCAGCTCTTTGGATGAATTACCTCAGCTTTTTAATGTCCTGAAAGGGGACATCAGCTTAGTGGGCCCAAGAGCCCTGATCCCGGAAGAAATGAGCACTTACGAAAAGCGTCATACCATACTGAGCGTTAAATCTGGTTTAACTGGGCTGGCACAGGTATCTGGCCGCCAAGATATTAGTTTTGAGGAGCGCCGCAAACTAGACATGTACTATGTCCAAAACTGGAGTTTTTGGGGTGATATTGTGATTTTAATAAAAACCTTGCGAGTAGTCTTGACCGGCTTGGGCGCAAAATGAGCCACCACAAAATGAGCCAAGATAATGACAGCAAAAAAGTTGTCATAGTCGCAGATTGGATATATGGCGGTGGTGCAGAACTGGTTGTCGAGCAACTGCACAAACTTTACCCAGATGCACCCATTTATACATCATATTGTTCGGCAGAATGGCGGTGGCGGCTCGGCGACAAAGTAGTTACCGGCTACTTGCAATGGTGGCCATTCGCACGTCTGCGAAAGTTTTTGCCGCTACTACGGCAGTGGTGGTTTGCCAGGCTGGATCTTCGTGCTTTTGACTTAATAATTAGCTCATCCGGCAATGGCGAAGCTAAGCATGTCAAAAGGTTCTCTTGCTTCGCTAAGCATATTTCGTACTGTCATTCGCCACCGCATTTTTTGTGGGAAAAGTACGACGAATATCACAATAAGCCAAGCTTTCGTCCTCATTGGCTGGCGCGAATCGGTCTAAATGTTCTTGCAAGATCGCTACGTCTTAGCGACCATAAAGCAGCCCAAAAAGTTGATCTATTCATAGCCAATTCAAAACATATTAAGAATCAAATAAAAAAATATTACGGATGTGACAGCACGGTTTTGCACCCTCCAATAAATATTGCGAGGTTTTCGCACAATCCTAAACATGTTAAGCAACGTCAAGATAGCCATAGGGGTTTTATAATGTGGGGACGGCATGTTCCCTACAAACGTTTTGACCTGGCCATAGAAGCGTGTAATCGCCTGGCACTTCCCCTGACAGTTGTCGGCAGCGGGCCAGATACCCCTAGGCTCAAAAAACTGGCCGGTCCAACTATAAAATTTGCTGGCCGAGCTTCGGACGACGAACTTGTTGCTCTAGCTTATTCGGCTAAAGCTTTTATATTTCCTGGCGAAGAAGATTTTGGCATTTCCCCGGTCGAAGCTATGGCCGCCGGCCTGCCGGTTATTGCTTACCGCGGTGGCGGTGCACTAGACTATGTTGTGGACGACCAGACCGGCCTATTTTTTGACCAGCAAACAGTCGATTCCCTATGCGATGTGTTGAAACAATTTGATCAAGGGAGTTGGAACAAGGCATCTATACAGGCCGCCGCCAACGCGTTTTCGGCGGATAATTTTAGGAATAGCTTTATAAAGTTAGTCGCAAAATCAGAAAGTGAGGCAAAAACATGAAAAACATTTTGGTTACCGGCGGTGCCGGCTACATCGGATCGCATACCGCCGTAGAACTACTTGCGGCCGGCTATAACCCGGTCATATTGGACGATTTGAGCAACAGCCGCCAGTCGTCCCTGGACGGCATAGAAAAAATAACCGGCCGGCAGCCAACTTTTTACCAGCAAGATTATCGTGATAACGAGGCGCTAAAAAAGGTCATCAAAAACGAATCGATTGATGGCATTATACATTTTGCCGCTTTTAAGGCTGTCGGCGAATCTGTCGAGCAACCGCTTAAATATTATCAAAATAATGTTGCTGGTTTAATTGATCTGCTGCAAACTTGCCAAGACCTTGGAGTCCAGAATTTTGTATTTTCGTCGTCCTGCACCGTGTATGGCGACACCGATCAGCAGCCGCTAACCGAAAACTCGCCCATGCAGCCAGCCGCTTCGCCGTACGGTGCCACCAAACAAATGGACGAGGTAATCTTGCGCGATTTTACCGCCGCTGCCGATTTTAAAAGTGTGCTGCTGCGCTACTTTAACCCAATTGGCGCCCATCCGTCGGGGCTTTTGGGCGAACTACCACTTGGCAGACCTAACTGTTTGGTGCCATTTTTGACGCAATCCGTGGCCGGGCTAATTCCACCCCTAACCGTTTTTGGCGACGACTACCCCACGCCAGACGGCACCTGCATCCGCGACTACATTCATGTCGTGGACCTCGCCAAGGCGCACGTAGCGGCCATAGAATTTTGCGCGAAAATGGCCGCCAGAACTAGTGACGTTTTTAACATCGGCGCTGGCAAGGGCACTAGCGTATTGGAGCTAATCAAAACTTTTGAGCAAGCCACTGGTGAAAAGGTTAAATACTCAATTGGCCCCAGGCGCTCCGGCGACATCACCACCGCCTACGCCGACACCAGCAAAGCCGCCAAGACACTTGGCTGGCAGGCCAGAAAAAGCCTAGCCGACGCCCTAGCCGACGCTTGGCGCTGGCAAAGAGCGCTTAATGAAGGATAAATAATAAAATATATAGTTCCACAGCTATAAAATGGGTAATGCTCGATGATTTTTGAAAATTTTTTTGGGTGATTTTTTGTTTATAGCTCTATCATCGTAGTAGTGTTGCCCCTTACAATAAAAGCATGGTCTGCTAGATTTAGCATCGGCATGTCCGACTTACTGTCACTGTAGGCTCTACCCACTGCGTGGTTTCCAAAAACTTGATAGAAACGAGTAACTTTCTCTTGGCCACGGCAGTTATGACCAACTATTCTGCCCTTTTCGTCAATTTTTGTGCTGATCAAAGCCTTTACCCCCAACTCTTTGGCGATTGGTTCCAGTATCAAATTAGGAGAAGCAGATATAATGACGTCCTCGGAAGATGCAACTTTTTTGTACCATGGTTTGATTTTTCTACTATTGTGTTGCCAAAATTGCTTCACCCTCAACATTGGATTTTTAAGTACTGAAACAAAAATTAAAAAAGTACTTTTGAATTCGTCTCTTGTTTTTATACCAAGTAGAAATAAAAATGCTGCCCAAAACTGCTTGGGCCAAACCTTCAATATTGAAGGTTGTCGGATAAGACAAAAAAAATAAAAGTCTAGAGTACAATCACCGTCATATATAGTATGATCAAAGTCAAAAATATTAAGGGGTTTTGCCATAAATCAGCCTCTAAAAATAGATTAGTCCTATAACCATCGCTACATAGACTACAACCATGCTAAGTAACAGCTTGTTATTGGTTAAAACCTCCACCGGATCACCATCGGCACGACTTTTTTCTATGGTTAAGCTGTAAGTCATTGTAATCAAAAGAACCAATGGCACAGTAAGCTTGAGACTTTTGTGGCTCTGAACTGGATCTATAGTCCAGAGAGAATAATATACTAATGTGAGGGCCAGACACACGTACATATTTTTATCCAGAAAATCTTGTGTATAGTGGCTATTAACTTTGCGAGTGGTTGAGCCAACAGCCGCAATTTCATTTCGGCGCTTACCTAAACTTAAATAGAATGAGAAAGCTAAAATTGATAAATAAAGCCAGGTGGATACGCCAATATTTACGCTGACAGCACCAAAATAAACTCTTATAACAAAACCTAGCGATAATATTGCTACATCGATTATGGGTATATTTTTTAGTCCTAAACTATAACATGCGTTAATTAACACATAGCCAACCAATAGATAGATACTAAGAACTATTGAGCCAGACCATGCTTGTAACAGTATAGCAGCCAGGAGCAAAGAAATCATCAGCACTCGAGACTGCCACATGCTAATGGCGCCAGAAGCAATGGGTCTAATTTTTTTCTTAGGATGCTTGGAATCAAGTTGACGGTCATTAAGATCGTTAAAAATATATATTGATGAGGCAGCGAGTGAAAAAGCAACGAACGAAAATAGCAAAATTCTTAACGTTGCCATATGTAATAAATTACCTCCGAAAACAGCAGGCAAAAAGATCAAACCATTCTTAAGGTAGTGCTTGGGACGCATTGCTTTTGCAAGCAAAATAACTTTTTCACTTATCATTACCTTCTATATTATAAACTACGTCCTTTATACAACGAAACTAGTTGTTGTGACAAAAACTGTGCTACAATCCTGCTGAAGATGAATAAAAAAGTTGCCGTTATTGGAGCTGGGCCGGCGGGAATTACCGCTGCTTATGAGCTTACTAAAAAGGGTGTAAGTGTAGACCTGTATGAAGCCTCACCTTATGTTGGTGGTATGGCACGCTCTTTTGACCTATGGGGGCAAATAGTAGATATTGGGCCGCACCGGTTTTTTAGCAACGATACGCGAGTCAATAAGCTTTGGCTAGAAGTTATCGGTAAAGACTATGCTATGGTCGACCGGTTAACCCGAATTTTTTTCCGAAATAAGTTCTATTACTACCCAATTAAGGCCGGCAATGCCCTTGGCAACTTGGGTATTTTTGAAGCTATTAGTTGTGTCGCAAGCTACGGCTGGCAGCGTGTAAAACCCGGTGGCACGCAATTGGGAAATACGTTTGAGTCATGGGTAACCGCTCGTTTTGGTAAGCGCTTATATGGGCACTTTTTTAAAACATATACCGAAAAACTGTGGGGTATACCTGGTAATAAATTAGATTCAGAGTTTGCCTCACAACGCATCAAGAAACTTTCGCTATCGGAAGCTATAAAAAGCGCTATCTTTGGTGGCGGTGGCGAGAAGCACAAAACACTAGTCGATCAGTTTGCCTATCCCAACAAGGGTACCGGTGAAGTTTATGAGAGAATGAGGAAGTACATTGCTAAAAATGGTGGCAAGGTTTACCTAAAGACACCCGTAGAACAACTAATAACTCGCGGCAAGGCAGTTACTGGCGTGCAGTTAGAAAGCGGCAAAAAGATAGATTATGATCATGTGGTGTCATCCATGCCATTAACCGTTCTGGTTGGCCGTCTTAGCAACGTGCCAGCAAAAGTCGCAAAAGCCAACCAATCATTAAAGTTTCGTAATACACTCATTGTTTACTTAAAGGTCAGGGCCAAGAATATCTTCCCAGACAACTGGATTTATGTGCATAGCACTGAGCTGCGCACTGGTCGAATTACTAACTTCCAAAACTGGGTACCATCGATCAACAGGGGTCAAAAAGAAGCCATCATCGCCATGGAATATTGGAGTTTTGATGAAGACGACTTTTGGAGCTGGAAAGACGACCAACATATTGAGCTGGCAAAAAAAGAGTTAGCCATGACTGGCTTGGTTAAGCCAGAGCAAATACAGGAAGGTAAAGTCATTCGAGTGCCCAAGTGTTACCCTGTATATGGTCAAGGATACAAACCTCAGCTCAAGCTAGTTGAAGATTTTTTACGTGACTACAAAAAACTAGAAATCATCGGCCGCTACGGCGCATTCAAATACAACAACCAGGACCACAGTATACTGATGGGCATGCTTGCGGCAGAGAATATTGCCGACAATGCTAAGCACGACTTATGGGACATAAATAGCGATGACGAGTACCAAGAATCGTCTATTATTACAGAGACCGGTCTGCAGGAGAAATAGTGCTAAAGCTCGTACATCGAAAGTTGCCGCAGCGGACAACTTTCTTCTAGATCATTGGTCCAATTGTGACATTTCTTATCAGCGGCTACACTGTTCTTAATCAGTTTTAAACCTAACTCTTTAGGCGCTTCGGCTTCGAAATAATATTTTATTCCAGAGCTTCTGAGGTGGTCTATCTGCTCAATACGCACTCTTTCATCATTAGCCAGAACATATTGACTAATGCAGTTCCATTTTGCAAAGTAACAATATTCAAAACGCTCTTGCGGACCGGCAACCCTTGATCCTGCCGGCACAGTAGCAGCCATTGACCTAGCTAACGTTGAATTACTAGAAAAAACATATTTAATTTTTGTAGCGTCCTGGTATATCGGAAACAAATTGAGCAAAGAAACCGCTGACACAAAGATGGCCATGACATTAATTGTTGTGCGGCCATGTTGTTTATCAAATAAAGCGGTCCAGCCATAAAACATTAGGGGTAAAGCTGCTAGCCATAAATATCTAGGTTCTATAAAAACAAGTGAATAGGCTAAAATGCAGCCAATTGCGGCAAAGAGTGTCATATTATCGGCTAAAGCACGTTGTTTTTTTAAAATTAAAATAATCACTGCACCAATAAGAAGAGGGGATAAAGTAGAAAAATCGATTAAAGCAGTATTTAGGTTATTGATAATCTGCCGTAAGTAGAATTCCTTATGGCGCATAATACTCCAGGTTGGTAGGGGCGGCATAACACTCGGGTCGTCCCAGGCCCAGATATCATCATTGTACTTAGATGGCAAAATAGTGTCGTACCTAGAATGAGGGTGCGAAGGTTTGTCTGGGCCAGCTAAAGCCAAGTTATAAGATCCCGCAGTACTTATTGTTACCTTGTGGTATTTATAAGAAATAAGAGCCGACCATGATAGCACAATACTAGTGAAAGCTAGCAGTAAGATTGCTGCGTATTTTTTTAGATTATTGTCTCGGGCATACTTACTGAGTAATAAAAATACTATGACAACCGTCAAACAAACCAAAGCCACCGATATGGCCGCTGCTTTACTTAAATAAACTAAAGCAAAGAGACTACCGCTAAGTAGACCGTTCTTGAAATCTGGTTTGTTGTAGAATTTCTGAGCCATTTCTATAGAAAATAGCAGTATGGCTCCACTCAAAATATCTGGCGTAATAACCTGTACACCCCAAACCAGCATTATTAACCCAATACTGATGCTGACAGTTAATTTAGCCCAAAAGCTTTGCTTCAAACCAACTCTATTGTTTATCATTAGCAACATGTTTGAAGTTATAACCAGGACAACTATAACAACGATTATTCTATAAGCATGGATTGGCTCTATACCAACCCAAATGAACGGCACTAATAGTAACGATAATAAAGGCGACCAATAACCATTAATGGCTCTTGCGATATCTAAATTGGCATATCGGCTGGCAATTTTTAAATAAGCGATGCCGTCGGGGTTGATTTGCTCTGCGTAAACCCAAGCCAGGAGCGCTCCAACAAATAGGATAATCAAAAAATTAAATAGCAAAGCTCTTTTTAGGTACTGTTGCTCCGAGCAATCTGTGTTTTTAAGAAAATTAACAAATCTTCGTTTCATTTACGCATTATTATAACAGTGTCTGCTACAATCAATTGTATGAATAACCTAAATCTGTCGGCCCTTTTATTATGGGTATTATTGAATATGCTCATTTTGGTGTCTCTAGATTTATTGGTTTATTCAAAAAAGTACAAGGGATCACGCAGATTTGTATCTACGTTTGTGCTCTTTTTGGCGCAAATCGTTAGTTCTGAGTTTCTATTAGGAGTAACAAAAAATCTTACTCGTAAAAACTTATTTATAATGAACATTCTTTTGTGCTCTGTACTTCTGAGTTATACCTTTTGGCGCAACGGTAAAAAAATAATAATTAACTATATATTAGATTACAAGAAGCACATTAGACTAAAAAACTGGGTCATGGCTATCAAAAATGATCCATTATTCTCCATTGTCGCATTCCTATCTATAGTGACGTTGGCTTGGATAATATTTTTAGGAGTTATATTTCCGGTGGTAGATTGGGATGGCAACGCGTATCACATGACCTATATTGGCAACGCTATACAGAACAAGCATATATTTGATTCTCCTAGTAGCATACCCTGGTTGATTGGCTACCCTAAAGGTGGTGAATTCATACAGATGTGGAGCGTACTAGGAATCAGAAATGATATTCTCGTAGACTTAACACAGCTTCCATTTCTATTGTTAGCAGTAGTTGCGTTATACAATTTATCTCTTTCTATTGGAGTTAGCAAAAAAAATGCTCGCTTTACATCCCTAATGTTCTTATTCACTCCCGTACTAATAAATCAACTCAAGACAACCTATGTTGATGTAATGCTTTGCTCTTTATTTTTTGGCGCCCTCTATTTGAGTGTTAAAGAAAAGCTAGCGAATTTTGATTTATTTGTTATCGGTATAATATTTTCATTATTGATATCTATAAAGTCTACCGGTTCGCTCTTTATTGTCGCAATCTTGCTGTTCCTGATCTGGAACATTTATATCAACCTGCCAAAGAAGAGTCGGCTAAATTTTAGAAAATATCTAAGGCCTATCTTAATCGCAGCTGCTGCAATGCCATTTGGACTTTATTGGTATGCAAAAAACTATATTTTATATAAAAGTCCTTTTTACCCTTTTGGGCTTAAAGCTCTAGGTAAGCCTATATTTCCCGGAAAAACATACGAGGAATATCTTTCTAATTATATGTATGGTTTAGAAAAAATGCCTAAAACATGTTTAGAGAGGATATGGTTTAGCTGGACAGAGCAAACAAACTGGGCGAAATGTCTTTACATATACGACTCCCCTTACGCCGGCCTCGGGCCAATCTGGTTTATAACCATGCTCCCTGCATTTATTGTGGCAATTTATATAGCCATAAAACAAAAAAACTGGCTATTCTTAGCAATATCTGCGGCATGCTTAGTAGTTTTTGCAGCCTATCCATTTAATTTTTATAGTCGTTATGTATTGTTCTTGCCACTAATAGGCATTCTTAGTCTTGGGCTAGTGCTTAATAACATAAAGCCAATAATAGCGAACATAGTAAAGATCATATCAATAATCCTTATACTGCTAGTTATGCTCACAAACTTAACCATGTGCTACTTCTCTACAGAGCGGATTAGATCACAGTTAGACAGCTTAAGGCACGGATCGACCCGTGGCTCTATCTACGATTCTATACCTGGGAGAGCCTTTGTTTTTATGCAAGAAGAAGCAAGTAATGGCGATGTTATTGCCTACGATTCAAAGCCATATTTTATATACCCTCTTTGGAAACCAGACTACAGCAATAAGGTCGTATATGTTCCAGTGGGCGACAATGAGTTAGGATGGATGGAGTCCTTAGAAAAACAGAATGTAAAATACGTTTTCACTTTTATAGATAGTCCAGAAAATAAACTGGCGCGAAAAAGCAGTTTACGTTTAATATATAGAGATGAGTCTTATGAAATCTATAAAATCAAATAACACATTAACTATGGGCATGGTTTTTCTAGTTCTAGTATGTTTATTTACATATCTTTATTATGCAAAGTACCTAACCGCAGAAAAAAGATACTGGTATAAAGACATGTACAAAGAATTAACAAATATTAATAAATTGTGAGGAGGACTTATGATAATACTTTGCGGAAGCCACAACCAAGATTTTACTAAGACTGTTGCAAACCATCTTGGTGTCCAGATCAGTGACTCTAATTTTCAGAAATTTGCTAACAGTGAAGTAAAATTCCGCCTAGGTAGCTCCGTAAGAGGATCCAATGTTTTTGTATTCCAAACTCATTTTGGCGATGTTAATGGAGCGATTATGGAGCAGGCGATATTGATTGATGCAGCGAAACGCGCTTCGGCTCGCAGCATAACTGCGGTCTGCCCGTATCTTGGATACTCCAGGCAAGATCGAAAAAGCAAAGATCGTGAACCAATAACGGCACGGCTTGTGACAGATATTCTGGCCGCTGCTGGAGCCGATAGAATTGTAAGCATAGACATGCATTCTGGCCAAACCCAAGGTTTTTTTAATGGCCCATTCGACCATCTTATAGCCATGCCCGTACTAATAAGGCGCTTACGCAAGCTTATCTCAGAAGAAATGGAAGACCTAGTTATAGTATCCCCAGATGCAGGTAGAGTGAAGCTCACCGAACGATATTGTGAGCAGCTAGGGTCGGACATGGCAATAATTCATAAGAATAGGAAAATAGGAGATAAAGCAGAAGCGGTACATTTAATTGGTGAAGTTAGAGACAAGCACTGTCTAATTAATGATGACATGATAGACACGGCTGGCACCATATGCGCAGCAGCAGAGCTGCTTATAAAAAATGGCGCCAGAGACGTCTGGGTCGTAACGACTCATGGACTTTTTTCCGAGCCGGCCGTGGATAGAATTCAAAAATCGCCTATCAGCAAGGTTATAGTAACCGATACTTTGCCTGCCCCCAAAGGGTTGATTGATAAGCTAGATATAGTACCGATTGGTAAAATCGTAGCAGACGCTATAAAAGCCATGAACCTAAATAATTCTGTATCGTCTCTATTTAACGAGAAAAACCATTTTTAGATTTTAGTGACCTGTAGTAATTACGACTTACGAGCCACCACCAAATAATGAGGGTATACTTTTATATTCTTGCGATCAGTAGCTGTTATCTCATAGCCAAGTCCCGATAGCATATCTTTAGCATTTCTAAAAGATATCTCGTGACCAAACTCATGAGCAAAAACTAAATCATGGATCTTGTTGAAGATTACCAGCGGAGAGCTTCTATCTATGTCCTTAAAAACAAGTATTGCTCCACGCTTCATTTTCTGAAATATCTGTTTCATCATGTCTTCTCTGACATCCGTAGGCACATGATGATAGACGTCAATCATATAAACCAAATCATATTTTTTTATACTATTCGGTATTGTCTTGCCATCAAAATATGAGAAAGTAAGTTTTTTGCCTTTTTCAATCTGATTAGCTATTACGCCAGCTCGATTAACCAGTTCTCGATCAATCTCTATGCCATGTATTTTTTTTAAATCTGTAAATTCTGCCAGCAGTGCGCAAAATTGGCCGGCGCCACAACCAACATCGAAAGCACTCCTTTTACTATCGGTGAAACTTAGAAGGTCCTCAAATGGACAGACTAAGGGTCGATATTTAACCTTTAATTTCTGAATTAGCCCGGAATCCAGAGACAGACTACTCAGAAAAGATATAATTTCTTTGTTTGTTTTACCCATACTCGAGTAACATACTAGCATATTGCATTTATTTTATCTATGATATAATGACATAGAGTTAATGCTTAATGGGTAAATAAGCCATAAAATGAAAAATAAAAAATCATTAATAATTATCTGCACGAGTCTCATAGCCCTAGCTGTAGTGTCTTATATTTTTATTAACCGCGAGACTCCAGAACAGAAACAGCAAAAAATTAACCAGCAACAGGAAACCGCTCAGAACCAGCAAAAAAAGGAACAATTTATTAATAGTACCAACGACACGGGTAACCCAAAAACCAATTCCGATAACGGTTCAAACAATCCTCAGCCCCAACCTAGCATCGTATCTAGCATAACAGCCAATCAACAAAATAACTCTGTTGTAGTACTAACAAAAGTTACTGGTCTTGGCAGTGGTGATTGTAGTCTGACGATTAATAACGGCCAGTCCTCTACCAAAAAAACAACCGCCCTAATATACCAACCTGAATTTTCCAGCTGTGCTGGCTTTAACATACCTGTCAATGAAATTGGTCAAGGCAATTGGCAAATAAGTTTAGAGATTCTACAGAATAGTAAAAAGGTAAGTGAGGCATCAACTTCGATCGAGGCAAAATGAAAAGTTTCAGATTCGTAGCTGTAATAATAGCATTGAGTATTATTAGCGCAATACTTTTGCCGGTAAAGGCCTTTGCTGCTAATGCTGCCGACTGGCAATCTGGCAATATTATAGAAGACGCTATGTTTGTCAATAAGTATGATATGTCTGTCGACCAAATTCAGTCATTTTTAAATAGTAAAGTAATTTCTTGCGACACCTGGGGTACCAAAACTTCAGAGTTCGGTGGCGGAACACGTGCCCAATATGGCGCTAGCAAAGGTAACCCCGTTCCTTTCACCTGCTTGAAAGATTACTACGAAGTTCCAAAAACTAGCCCCGGTAATTGGCTACCAGAAAGTAACTATGGTCGAACCGACGGCTGGCGGCCTGCTGGCTCACAGAGCGCGGCTCAACTAATATGGAATGCTGCTCAGCGTTACAACATCAACCCTAAAGTTTTGCTTGTAAAATTAGCGACCGAATCGGCTGGCCCGTTAACCTCTGATGATTGGCCATTTCGTAAGCAATTTACTTACGCTATGGGTGCCCATTGCCCTGATAGCGGACCAGGTGGTTCAGCAAATTGCGATATTAATTACGGCGGGTTCTCTTTACAGATGAATGAGGCCGCATCACTACTCAGATGGTATCTAGATAACATGGATCAACCATGGTGGCAGTATAAAAAACCCTATAGATTTAATTTTATCCTTTGGAATGTTGCCCCATCTGGCTGCGGCGGATCTGACGTATATATACAAAATCGCGCTACAGCGGCACTATACACTTATACGCCCTATCAGCCCAATCAGGCAGCATTAAATAATCTATATGGCACTGGTGATGGTTGTAGCGCTTATGGTAATCGTAATTTCTGGAGAGTTTTTTCGGATTTATTTGGCTCTACCAGACTATACAATGCCAGTGTGACTCTAAATAAAGGTCTTACGATTACAACACCCAGCACCTCAGGTATATACAGGGGTGAAAACTTAACCGCCTCCTATGAAGTGAGGAATTCCTCGGCATACACGATCAAAGTTGGTGGATTGGGCATTTGCGCACGCAATGACGGAGCCTATTACGATTTTGGCTTCCAAAACGACATCTACTTGGCTCCTGGCGAAATCAAAACTATTAGCTACACTAAAAACCTTAGCCTATCTGGTAATCTAAACATATTTGTTTGCTCGTTTGATAATAACCTGGGCGGATGGGCTGGTAATTTTTATCCTTATGATGTTAGCGGTAATCTATCAAGAAGCATAAGTAAATCCGTACTTCCAAACCCAATAATAAGCGCCGGTCCAAGCTTTAATCCAACATCGGCAATTGGTGGACAGAGTGTAGACGTCTCTATGACTTTACAGAACCTAAGTAAGCAAGCAGTAAGTATAAGTTATCCACTCTTTATCGGACGTGGTAATATAGCAGGAAATTTTGATTTTCCTGCAGACCAAAATGTAACCATAAACGCGGAAAGCTCTTTGATTTACACGAAATCCAGAAGCTTCCCTCAGGCGGGCACCTACTCGGTTACAGTTGGTAGCTGGTACGATGGTAGTTGGTCTTCATCCCAGCCAGCATCGGTGCCAGGAATTAACCGTAGTGCTAGCATAACCATAAATAGCAATCCCCTACTTTCTAGCTCGCCACAACTATCTATAGCCAATCCAGCTAAGGGCAAAAATGTAACTGCTAGCTTTGCAGTCACTAACGATGCGCTAAACCCCGTTACCATAAAACAGATATTCCTAGCAGCTCGAGATCCTCAAAACAATATTGTTGATTTTCCTTCAGACTTCGATATTACAATACCTGCTAAAAGCACTTACACGTATTCTAAAAGTCGTAGCTTTGAGCAAGCTGGCAACTATAGAGCCTTTATTGCGACATTCCAAAATAATACCTGGGACACTAGCTATCCGGCGGCTCAAGACAACTCTGTTAGCCGAACAATTAATTTCAATGTAAAAGATAACCCGTTAATTCAGACAAATCTTACCCTAAGTCCAGCTACACCAGTACGAGGCGACACAGTTACGGCCTCTTTTGATTTGAGGAATGATAGTGACAGACCAGAGTCCATAGATATGCTCTTAGTTGGTGCAAGAGATCCTCAAAACAATATTGTTGATTTTCCCGCAGATATTAACATGACGATACCACCCAACACTACTTACTCATATTCTAAGTCCAGGGTATTCGATAAGTCAGGTACTTACAGATTTTTTGTAACTAGCCTACGCTACGGTCAGTGGGAATCAAATTATCCATTACCAAAAGATGGCTCTATCGTGCGTAGTATGAACACCACCTTCAAGGACAACCCTGTTATTACAAGCGGACTGTCACTTTCGCCAAGCAACCCGAGTAGCGGGCAGGCAGTAACCGCCACCTTTACCGTACGCAACTTTAGCAATAATGCCGCCAATACTGGGTTGGCTATTGTGGCAGCACGTGACCCATCTGGACGAATTGTAGATTTTCCTGGCATAGAGAATATGACAATACCAGCAAATTCTTCACTTACATACTCTAAGAGTCGCAGTTTTAGTAGCGCTGGTAATTATTACGTTTTCATATCAAATCTGTACAATAACACATGGACCAACACTTTTCCTGTTAGTGCGGACTCTAGCATTACACGGAATACTACTCTGAACGTTACTCCTTAAGGCTGGTATCATATATAATAAGCCTATGCCAACCATAGACGTCACTGTTGCGGTTACTTGCCACCGAGAAGGTATTGTTCTGCACAAAACATTGCTCAGCATAAAACGCAGTATTGATTTTGTACGGCTCAACATACCCGATTTAACTATTGAAGTTATTGTACATGCAGACAACCCGACTACAGAACTAAAAAAATATCTAAACCGACTACCCGAATATTTTCCCGGCTACACAATATATACCAATACCTTTGGAGGACCCGGAAGATCTAGGCGTTTTTGCATAGATAAAGCTAACGGAACATACATATCGCTCATAGATGGCGATGACCTAATGAGCAAGAACTGGATTTTAGAAGCCTACAAAACCCTGGAATCTAAGCCTAATAAAAATTATGTTGCTCACTCAGACATGACAGTCGAGTTCGGCGACATGAGTGCTATAGTACAAAAATATGGTGAAACAAATAGATCAACAGATAGTCTATTAAGTGTTTGGTCTGGTCGTTGGAACGCAATTATTTTTGGGCCCACAGAAATATTTAAAAAAATCGGTTATCCGGTAGATGAGCCTGGCTATGGATTCGAGGATTGGCTATTTAGCTGCATGCTCATATATGAGTCTGTCCGCAATATAACCATACCAGAAACAACGATGTTCGTACGTAGAAAATCACATGGTTCGGTTTGGGATAGCCATCGCGAGCAAAAGACTTTGCTAAAATCTAACCCACTGCTATGTTTTAAGCACATACGTTCTTTAGAAATAGAAAAACCAAATACATCCAAACTAATTAGTAAACCAGGTATTAAAAACCAGCTTAAATTAATTGCCAAACGTTATGGTCTAGGTCGCAGGGCATTTTCTTTATATCAACAATTAGCATTGCAAGGTAGGCCACAAAAGGTTAGCCAATTACCTGATTGGCTAGTAAACGAGTGGCGAGATATTAATAGTATTGATAAAAACTTATTCCCTGATAAAGAATTGATTGTTTCAGTTCAGAAATATAAGTCTTTGACCGACACGCATTACCAAACTGGTTTTGCATACAAAAAGCTTGTTGACATCACAAAGCATGATTATTATGACTACATCATTTTTGTGCCTTGGATGATAAAAGGAGGCGCCGACCTTTTTGCAATTAATTACGCAAGAACTATCCAGAAACTGCGGCCCAGCAAACGCGTATTAGTATTGGCAACCCTGCCCAGTCAATCAGTTTGGGCAAATAAACTAGGCAACATAGACTTTGTTGATTTCGGCAATATAACCAGCAATCTGGCCGCAGAACAAATTGATAGATTAATGGAACAGTTTATAGAAAACTCGGGAGCTTCATATTTGCACATAATTAATTCGGCGCTTGCCTATGATTTCGTGTTGAAACATGAGAACTATATTATAAATACCGGCAAAAAAATTGTCGCTACATCGTTTAGCCAAAGTATTAATAAAGTCGGTAAAATATTTGGCTACTCACATACTCACGTTCCAGCCATATACGAACTTCTCAGTGCCGTAACTACAGACAATATAGCTGTGGCAAATATGTGGCGAGACGAATATGGGTTTGATACTAAATTAATAAAGGTGCACCGTCAACCAGTTGATTTAGACCTTCAGAAACAAAAGAACCTCGCCAAACAAAAACATTCACATAGCAACACTAAGTTAAAAGTATTGTGGGCAGCTCGTCTGGCACCAGAGAAGCTAGCGTATATGATCCCATCAATCGGCAGGTTATTGCAACCAAATGATATCACTATAGATATGTATGGACAGATAGATCCGGGATACGACACAAATTTTCTAAGCAGATTGCCCCAAAATGTTAAATATCATGGTCCATACGATGGTTTTGCTGCCATACCAACTCATAAATATGATATATATCTATATACCTCTGCTTTCGACGGTACGCCAAATGTACTTTTTGAAGCAACTCAAGCTGCGCTGCCAATTGTTGCCAGCAACGTAGGCGGTATACCAGAATTACTGAACAATAGTTGTGGACTTTTAGTGCAAGACATTTACAATGCAGAAGAGTACGCCCAGCAAATATTAGAATTGACCGATCAAGACCTTCGCCTTCGAACAGTACAAAATGCTGCAGACATAATTGGTCGAATGCACGCCCAAGAGTCATATGTAGAAGCCATTTCTAAAATGTTAGAGCAAATAGGTTATTAGCTACTAAGCCCAACAATTAACGATGGACAGCTGTTTTTTATTGATTAAAATGCTATAGTGTTTATAGCATGAAAAGACCAAAAATATCGGTCCTGTTGCCAGTTTATAATGGCGAGGCATTCTTAGCCGAAACATTACATAGTCTTATCAACCAGACATTTGAAAATTTTGAGATTATAGCCGTAAACGACGGCTCAACAGATAGGTCGGCTAGCATATTAAAAAAATATCAAAATTTTGATTCTAGAATTAAAATAGTTAACCAAGAAAATAAGGGTTTAGTAGCTGCGCTCAACAATGCGGTCCAGGTGGCGCAAGGAGAGTATCTAGCCCGTATAGATGCCGACGATATTGCACTACCCAGGCGATTTGAATTTCAGAAGAAAGTCCTTGACAATAAGCATAATTGCATTTTGGTAGCTAGCAATTTTGACGTAATTAACGAAGATGGCGAGGTCATCTATAATGATTCTGTACCAACTAAAAAATCCGATATAATGCGTGCTATGCTATTTCGCAACCCAATAGCTCATGGCTCTATTATGATGCGCAGATCGGCCTTTATAGAAGCGGGTGGGTACAATCCAGACTGCGGGCCAACCGAAGACTATGAACTCTGGAGCAAGATGGTGCATCTAGGTGATATATGCGTATTACCTCAAACACTATTCCGCTGGAGAATAAACCCAGACGGCATAACATCTACTAAGTCCAAAGTTATGGAAGAATTTATGAAGGTTAATCTAACTAATTTTGGCAAGACTCATCATTTTTCTTTGGTGCCAAGGCGTCGACTAGTAAAAAACCTAAGTAGCTACTTAACTGAAGATCCTAAGCATGGAGCGGCTAGAAAAAACGTAGTTTTGCGAGATCTAACAGAATTGAGCTTTATTCAAGCTAAAAATGGTCGTATTTGGGTAGCAATTAAGCAGTTATTTATCATCTGTAGCACTGGACGCAGCGGTCTTCGTACCGTCAAACATAGAATCAACAATTTCATCCAATTCAGGCTTGGCAGGAAAACCACATAAGCATATTGATCTATTTTATTGATAGCGCTTACTCTTTATGCCATTTGTGTTCTATTGGCATCATGCCTGACCAAAGATCAATTCCGTCTTTCCAGCTTCTGTTAATAGTAAATTTTGATGTCTTGTAATTAGTTTCTAGGGGTTTTTCTTCTTTGTCTCTGGTCTGAACCGAAAAATAATATTTGTCTGGACTCAGTTCCAACTTAACATCGACCGCCACTGAGTTGCCGCTAACTTGCACATCTTCTCTTTTAGTATTAAAACCTGAAACATGCTCACCACTATTTTTAAATAAATCAACCATTACTGAATCGACGTTGAGTGTATCATCCCATCTTATAGACAGCGTCGCCTGTTGGCCAATATCAAAAAATACGGGTTTATCTTTTTGTTTTATAGAGCTCCCGACAATAGTCAGAATTGTTTTTATACTACTTATCTTGGACATCTTAATATCTGGTACTTCACTGCCAGAATCCCTGTTAAGCTCACTGTATGTGTCAGCTATTTCGCGCGGATTGCCGATCTGCATTATATGGCCATCATTAATTAGTAGGGCTCTATCACAAAACTTACGCACCGCCTCCATATCGTGAGTCACCAAAATAACTGTTTGATCGTTAGCCTTATACTGCTCAAATATATCTAAACATTTTGACTGAAAGGCCTCATCACCAACGGCTAGCACTTCGTCTAACAATAATATATCGTTCTGCGCCTTAATAGCTATAGAAAATGCTAGACGAACCTGCATACCTGAAGAGTAATTTTTTAGCTTTTGATCCATAAAACCGTGTAGTTCCGCAAAATCTACAATGTCATCGTACATTGCATCCATCTCTTTGCGATTAAAACCAAGCAAAGCACCGTTTAAAAATACATTTTCTCGGCCGGTAAGATCAGGGCTGAAACCAACTCCTAGTTCAATAAAAGGTGTTAATTTGCCATTGATCTCAATAGAGCCATGTTCTGGGGAATAAATACCAGCCAATAATTTAAGTAGAGTGCTCTTACCAGATCCGTTTCGTCCAACGATGCCA
Organism: uncultured Candidatus Saccharibacteria bacterium; assembly: GCA_964630055.1. Lineage (GTDB taxonomy): Bacteria > Patescibacteriota > Saccharimonadia > Saccharimonadales > CAZVRA01 > CAZVRA01. The sequence goes on along the minus strand of CAZVRA010000001.1, from coordinate 37,995 downwards.
AAAAACTCGCCCTTACCTATATCGAACGATATATTATTGAGTACTCTCTGTTTATTATATGTCCGCTTGCCCCTGAACATGCCGACAAAAAGTCCTTTAATGGAGGATACTCTTTCTTTGGGCAGTTTAAATGATTTACTAACCTGCTTGACACTTATTGCCGGAGCATCATACTGCATAACTAAATATCCTCCGCGAAGCTGTCAGCGCGCTTCTTGAAATACAAAATACCATATAACAAAAACCCACCAATAATTCCCAGGGTCATCAAAACAGCATATTGGCTATGCCAAACTTCCCCAATAGTTAAAGTCTCTTTTGTAACGAATGAATTTCTTGCTCCTTGAATCGCTTGTGCCAAGGGGTTAAGGTACATAAGTTTTAAGGCACCCCAATGACCAGACAGCATATTACTAGTAGTAGTTATGGGATACAGAATAGGAGTAGCATAAAACCCAGCCTGAATAAATAAATCCCAAATATAGCCAATGTCTCGATAACGAACATACATTGCCGACAAGATCAATGATAGTCCTAATGCCAACAAGTAAATCTCTAGTATGTAAAACGGAAGCAGGACAACACTACTCGTAAAATTAAGATGGTTTATAAGAGCAAATACCACTACCACAAAAAGGTTTAAGGCCAAATTAATTAGTGCGCTGATACTGGTAGATACAATAATCAACCATCTGGGTATACGTATTTTTCGTATTAACTGGCCGCGCGCAACAATAGCTCCTAGACTTTGTTGAGTCATCTCAGTAAAAAAGTTCCATAGAACAATTCCTAACAGCAGGTAAACCGGGTAGTGTGGCACCCCTTTACCAGCCTTAAAGACCAGAGCAAAAACAATATACAAAATAGCAAACATAAAGAGTGGCCTTAAAAGCGACCAGGCGTATCCCAACACTGAACCCTGATATCTTAATTTAAAATCAGAAGCTACTAATTCTCTTAATAATGCTGTGTTCTCTTTTTTTATATACCGTCTCATCAAACGTTATTATAACAGCATACAACGATAGTTGCATGATATGCTTATATATATGAAGGTGCTAATAATCCGCAATGCCTATGAGTATGATTTTGGAGGCGGAGAGAGATTTCCTCTTGAACTGGCCAAGATACTAAACAAAAATGGTCTAGAAGCTACTGTGGTTTCTAGATCGCCACAATTGCTCGCCTTAGCTACACAATATAAGGTCAAAAATCAAAAGGGCTTGTGGTGGTCGAGACAAGATTGGAGCAGTAACAATATACTACTGTTACCACTTTATATTCTATGGCAGACAGTTTTAACGGCCTGGTATTTGTCCCTGATAATCCATCATAAATTTGACATAGTCCATCCACAGAGCAAAGATGACTTTATTGCAGCAACCATTGCTGGTAAATTATTAGGCAAAAAAATAATCTGGACCGATCATGCCGATCTTAAGTATATATACCAGAATCATTCACTTTGGTATAAGAACCCTATCGGCAAAGTGGTTTTTTGGCTCAGTAAGCTAGCGTATGCCATTACTTTAGTGAGCTACAGCGAGGAATTACTAATAAAACAGCAGCTTGGTAATTTGCCGCACAACTATCAGGTCATACATAATGGTGTGCCTAGCCCAAATATTAAGCCCACGTCCCGACCAAAAGATGACAAAAATTCCATTATTTTTGTTGCCCTATCCCGCCTTGTGGATACAAAAGGCGTTGCTGAGCTCATAGACGCTTTTAGCCGCCTAAACAAGCCCAATGCAAAACTATGGCTTTTAGGCGAAGGCCCAGACAAAAACAAGTTTATTAAAATGGCCGAAAACAATAAAAATATTGTTTTTTTTGGATTCCCAGACAATGCATTACCGCTTGCTGCAGCCGGAGATATATTCGTTCATCCTAGCTATCATGAAGGTTTTAGCTTGGCCCTAATTGAGGCATGCAAAATGGGCCTGCCCATAATTGCCTGTGATGTGGGTGGCAACCCAGAGATAATAAAAGATAGTCATAACGGTCTGCTAGTCCCGCCAAAAAACAGCTCGGCTCTGAAGGCGGCTATGTCCAAACTCTACGTCGACAAAACTATGCGACAAAAAATGGGCCAGCTTGGCCGCACAATATATTTAGAAAACTTTGTGCTGGAAGATATAATCAAGAAAAGGTTTATGCCGCTTTATGAAAAATAGCCCGGAGCAAAAATTAAAAATACTATTTGATGCCAGTCCTCTCGTAAACGGTCCTAAGTCTGGTGTTGGCTATTTCACAGAACACATGGTACAGTCCCTGGCTAATAAATATCCAGATAGACTAGAGCTTGTTGGTCACTATTTTAGTTTCCTAGGCAAAAAAGACCAACTCGAGCTACCAAGCGGCAAAAATATCAGATACGTCAGATCTAGATTACTACCAGGTAAAGTTTTATCGCTATTGCGCCGAATTGGCTTGCAAATACCCTTAGAGTTTTTGTTTAAGCAGACTGGTGATGTGGTCATTTTTACTAATTTTGTAAGTTGGCCAAGTTTAACAAAAATACCCAAAATGGTTGCCATATACGACCTGTGCTTTGTTGATGTACCAAAATATGTCGCCCCAAAGAACCAGATGTTTCTGGCAAAATTTGTGCCCAAATCCATAAAAAATGCCGATGCAGTAATAACCATTTCGGAATTTAGCAAACAACGGATTATTCATAATTACAATATTAATGCAAGTAAAATTGTGGTTATAGGTATACCCCCAAAAGAAAACACGAGCACACAAAAACCCGTGACGGGCATAAAGGGTAAATTCATTCTAACTGTTGGCACGTTAGAACCGCGCAAGAATATTATTAACCTAGTTGAAGCCTACACTATGCTTCCAGAATTTATACGCAATAATTATTGTCTAGTCCTGGCAGGCGCTACAGGCTGGCTGATAGACAAGACGATGCAGCGCATAAAAAAATTGCAGCAAGAAGGTTATAAAATAGTCATGACTGGCTATGTTTCCGAACAACAACGTAATTTTTTATACACAAATGCCGCAGCATTTGTGTTCCCGACTCATTACGAAGGGTTTGGTATGCCTATACTCGAAGTAATGAGCTACGGCACGCCAATAGCTGCCAGCAACATTCCCGTTATTAAGGAGGTTGGCCAAAATGCAATAACATACTTTGATAAAGACGACGTAGCAGATATAACCAATAAACTATTAGACATATTGAAGTCGAATAAAAAAATAGGTTATAAAAAAGTCCTAGACCAATACAGCTGGGACAAGAATGCCGATCAGCTATACTCAATATTATTAAAACTAACTCGTTAATACATGGCAGCAAACTAATGGTAACTACTGGCATGTTTTATGTATACTTTGTTATATGAGACAAAGGTTACAAAAATATAGAGCATCCTGGTCGGAACTAAGTTGGGTTGCTCGGTTTCTGCTAGTAACACTGATTCTAACCCCACTGACTACTCCTATAACTACCCTGACCTACCCATTAATTAACCCGATACTAATAAGTGGATGGAAGCAAATACTATTGTTGGTGGTATTTGGTTGTCAGTTGCTTTCTGGTAGGCATACCAAGAAAGACTTTATTACACACCTTAAAAGTAATGATTTTATCCTGGCAATTATACTATTATTAGTATATACAATTAGCCTACTAGTCACCAAGATGCGAACCAATAATGTCGTAGGATACGTACTTGGGGCTAATTTTTTGGCAGCTTATTTAATGGCCAAAATGCTTGGACGGCGAATACCGCTTAAGGATAGTGCTTTTTTATTAAAGGCTGTGGCTTATACGGGTGTGGTTTTGGCAATACTAGGTATCTTACAGGCCCTAGTATTGCCAGCCAACATATTAACCCATATGGGTTACGACCCAGTCTATAGACAAACCGCAGGCATACCACCCTCTGTGCATTACGTTAATATAGACGGTCATCAGCTAATCAGAGCCCAGGGAACATCAAGGGGACCCAATGTGTTTGGAGCCTACCTGCTCATTAGCTTATCGCTCATTACAGCCCAGTTCATGAGACGAGGAACTAAAAGCAAGGAGCTAATCAAGAGCTTAGCCATGATTAGTGTTTTATTATTGGGCATATTGGTGTCCTATTCACGCAGCGCAATTATTGCAGCCTGCTTAATAATTGCCGTCTGTTTTTTTATTTTTGTACAAAGGCACTGGAAAAGGAATCGTTTAATTTATAGTTTAGTCTCAATAGCTGTCGCACTTATTATTGTGATAGGCACAATATTTTCTAGTACAATAATTGCCTTTTTTATGCATAACGACAGCAATGCCAATACAAGCACTTCCAACAGCTCGCACGCAAAACTTACAGTCGCTGCCGCTGAAGATGTTATGGCTCATCCGCTCGGTCGTGGAGTAGGCGAAGCTGGGCCAGCATCGGCCCTAAACGGGTCAAGCCAAACACGAATTGCCGAAAATTATTTCTTGCAAGTAGGCCAAGAAGTGGGCGTGGTTGGTATAGTCATTTTCATTTACTTGCAAGCAATTATTTTCTTTGTACTATGGTCGGGAAGCCATAGTTCTAAAGGATTGGCTTTGGCGTTATTAGGCATTAGTGTAACTAATTTACTGCTGCATACATGGTCGGACGATGGTATATCACTAACATGGTGGATCCTGGCGGGCCTGTTTATGGCCAGACAAAAAAGCTCGGCTGTTGCTAAACCGGCAAATTAATACTATGCTTCAATTATGCGAATAGTCATTGATGCAAGGGAGCTAAGAACAAGTAGCGGCAAGTACGTCAACAAGTTGCTTGAGTATTTACAAAAGATAGATACAAAAAATGATTATTTTATACTTTTAAAGCCAAAAGATTTGGATGACTGGAAGCCATCAAACAAGCGTTTTAATAAAGTTGCCTGTCCTCATAAGGAGTTCACGTTCGCCGAGCAAATGGGCTTACTAAAACAAGTCTATTCACTAAAACCAAATTTGGTTCACTTTACGTTCGCCCAACAGCCATTATTGTATTTAGGTCCAACCATCACGACAATCCACGACTTAACAACCCTCAGATTTGGTAATCCAGCCAAGAATAAGCTAGTCTTTAATATAAAGAGATTTGTTTATAGCAAGCTAGTAATAATTGTTGCCAGAAAGTCCAAACATATAATTACGCCCACTAACTATGTTAAGGAAGACGTAGCCAAGTACGCCAGGATAAACAGCCGCAAGATTACGGTCACGCCAGAATCAGCCGACAAAATCGATAAGCCCGCCAAGGAATTCGAAAAGCTAAAGTACCAAAGATTTGTGCTTTATGTTGGACGGCCAAACCCCCACAAAAATATTAGGCGACTTATGCAAGCTTTTGATAGCCTTAGACAATCCCAACCAGATGTTAAACTTGTTTTAGCTGGTAAAACAGATAGAAATTATAAAATCTTAAAAAGATATGCCAAAAGAAAAAAAATCGAAAATGTGGTATTCACCGGCTTTATTCCCGACGAGGAGCTGGTTTGGCTTTATCAAAACTGCTCGGCCTACGTCTTCCCTAGCCTTAGCGAAGGTTTTGGGTTGCCGGGGCTAGAAGCCATGACCTACGGCGCACCGGTGGTAAGCAGCAATGCTACCTGCCTGCCCGAGGTTTATGGCGATGCGGCGCTGTATTTTGACCCGGAAAATATCGAAGAAATGGCCGCGGCGATTCAGAAAGTGTTAAACAGCCCCAAAACAAGGCAAAAGTTAGTCGACGAAGGTTACAAACAGGTTAAAAAATACTCCTGGCGCACCATGGCCGAGCAAACAAAAAAGATTTACGAGTCAGCTTTGGGTGGTTTTTGATAACAACGGCTCTATCGGTGTTATAATACGGCGGTGAAGCAACTCATGTTATCGGTTGTGGTGCCAGTTTATAACGAAGCTGGCGGTCTTAAGCATTTTTACGAAACGCTGCTCAAAAACTTGCCGGCTAAGTACGAAATAATCTTTTGCGACGACGGCAGCCAAGACGACACCCCCAATGTGCTGCGCCACATTGCCCAAAATGACCCGGCGGTGCACGTTATTCGCTTGTCGCGCAATTTTGGCAAGGAAGCGGCGCTTACCGCCGGCATTGCCCAAGCCACTGGTGACGCCATCCTAACCATCGATGCCGACGGCCAACATCCGCCAAAATTAATTCCGGAATTTATTAGCAAATGGCGCGGTGGCGCAAAAGTGGTTGTTGGCGTGCGGCAAGACACCGCCAGCGAAACGCTTGTCCGCCGAGCTGGCTCGCGGCTTTTTTACAAACTGTTCAATCTGGTCGGCAACGACCAAATGACCCCCGGCTCTACCGATTTTAGGCTAATCGACAAACAAGTGCAGAAAGCTTTTTTGCGCCTATCGGAATCCGACCGAATTACTCGCGGCCTAATTGACTGGCTGGGTTTTGAGCGTGATTATGTCGAATTTACAGCCCAAGAGCGACACGCTGGACAAGCTAGCTACAGCGGCCCACAGCTACTTAGGCTGGCTAGTAACAGTATCGTGTCATTGTCGCCGCAACCACTGTATTTCCCTGGTATTATGGGGCTTATTATCACCCCGCTGAGCCTGTTGCTTGGCTTGAGCGTGCTGATCGAGCAAATTCTTATGGGCGACCCACTGCACTGGCGTTTTACCGGCACAGCTATGCTCGGCATACTAATTATCTTTCTGGTGGGGATTGTGCTAGTGTCGATTGGAATTTTGTCGCTCTATTTATCGCATGTCCATAATCAGAGCAAAAACCGACCTTTATTTATTGTCGAAAAAGAGTATTAACCTTTATCATAAATTTATGACCAAAAAGTTAAATAAAAAAACTAAATCTAAAACCAAACCTAAAAGTGCGAATAATATCCTAGCCAACTGGCAGTGGTTACCGCTTTTAGCTGGCTTATTGTTGCTTATTGCGACTGCGCTGCAGTCCTGGTGGGGGGCCGGTGTGCACTCTACCAACGCCGACCAGCTAATAAATAGCCGTTTGCTGGAATCGGCCAACACTTTTAAACAAGCCTCTTGGCCTGGGCAGCATACGTTTTTATTTAAACTACCCCTATTGTGGCTGGTAGCGGGGCTTGGCCTAAAAGCCGTTCATTACAAAATTGTTACAACCATTGTTTGCTGCCTTACTGTGGCTAGCTTTGCATATTTGCTTTATCGAATTAACCGACGGCCATTTGTTTTGACCGCCCTGTACCTGGGCTTGGCTAGTATGCTTTTATTAACACCGCCCGCACCCTATAGCGGCGGCATTTTACCGGTCAACATGGCAATGCTAACCACTCGTAATTTGGAATATATTCTTTATATAGCAATTGTGTATGGAGTAATTAAATCTACAAGTTTGCGTAGTTTTTGGCCGGTAGCCACAACTTTACTACTAGCAATTTTGCTAGCTAGCGACAAGTTGTTTTTGGGTCTTTCGCTGGGCGGGTCAGTTATAGCCCTAATAATTGGTTTCTTGCCGAGTAAGACAAAAATTGGTGATCCTAAAAATAAAAACTTAGCTATGCGCTGGTTCATCATCACTGTGCTGGCATGGTTGGGATCCGAAGTTATTTTACGGCTGATTAATGCTTTGCATATAACCAATATTGTTATGAGCCAAACTCCCTACTCTTTCATCAAATCGTTGCGCAGCTTGGTCTTGGGAACATTTTTTGGCATCACTGGTTTGGCGACTAATTTTGGCGCAAATCCAGCGTTCGATGCCCTGACATTCAAATCCATGCCATCATTAGCCTTTGGCCATCTCAAATCGGCAGCTGGCCCAGGATTACTAATAAATATTGGGTTGCTGGTGGCATTGGTTTACGCAGCTTGGAAGTTTTTGCAACAAGAATTTTGGCGTCAGGATTCCCAAACTACCAAGAAATCCAAACGCCGATTACCCCATTCAGATCGACCCGTACTACTAACAAAAATGCTAGTTTTTTCGTCTGTAGCTGGGCTGGGGAGTTTTGTATTGACCGACCATTATCATCCGGTCGATGCTCGTTATTTAACAATTGCGCTTTTTACTTTGTTTGTTCTAGCTTCCACGCAACTACGCAACAAAAGCAAAGTCGTATTTAATGATCAGTACATAAAATTTGCTTGTTTAGTTTTGGCTGTCAGTATGCCTTTTAGTATCTGGGGAGCACGGCAAATAGCCTGGGCTCAAAACCAAGCCCTGACAGATATAAATGCGCGCAATGCGGCTATTGCTAGCATTATGAAACAACGCGATTACAAGACTTTAGTTGGTGACTATTGGCGAGTTGTGCCAACCAAGCATATCAACCCCGAGCTACAAATTGTGCCCTTGAGCGACTGCACCAACCCCAGAGGGGTGCTCAATTCTGGCGCCTGGCAACCTGACCTAAGCAAAACTAGTTTTGCTTATTTAGTCAGTCTAGAAAAAGGGCTAACTGATTTTCCAAAATGCAGCCTAGATACAATTCAGAAGCATTTTGGTCAACCCGACTCTAACGTCTTGGTTTCTGGCACATTAGATAAGCCAAAAGAGATGTTGCTTTTTTACGCCGATGGCATGCACGCTCTGCCGGAAGGAGTAGTGTTAAAACCCAATAATACTGAGGATGCTATACTGCCCAAAAAGAGCTCGGATTTGGAGGAGCGATCATGTGCCAATAACTCACTAGTCCAGGTGGTTGCCCACCAAGATGATGACCTTTTATTTATGAGTCCAGACCTGTTGCATAGCCTAAATTCGCATAAATGTATAACCACCATTTATATAACTGCTGGCGATAGCGGTGCCGATGCTTTCTACTGGCTGGGACGCGAAAAAGGATCGCAGAGCGCATATAACGCCATGATGGGCAAGCCAAAACAGCACTGGGACGAAAACACCGTCAAGCTCGAAAGCGGCCTGTTTGTCAATCTAACCAACCCCGACAACAACCCAACTGTCAGCTTGATTTTCGTTCGCATGCCAGACGGCAACCCTAGGGGCGAAGGCTTCAAAAAGAGTCATTTTGCCAGTATTAGTAAACTTAACAGGGGCGCAGTACCAACAGTAACCACCGTCGATAAACAATCAACCGTCAGCAAGGACCAGCTAGTTAGCAGCCTAAAAGAATTATTTGAATTATTTGAACCCAGCGAAATTCGGACTCAATCGACAGCCCACGGCCCATACGGCATGTTTGAGCACAGCGACCACATAGCTACCGGAAGAATAGCTCAAACTGCTTTTGAGGCATACAAAAAGGCCTTGCCGGCCAGAGCAACCGTGCCGACCATAGCCTTCTATCAAGATTACAGCGCTATGTTAAGCCCACCCAATGTAGAGGGCGCGGATTTAGCCGCCAAAGACCAAGCTTTTAGTGCTTATGCCGAACATGACCCAGCCGTTTGCACTTCAAGAGCGACCTGCTGGAAAACCAGCAACTATAGCCACTATTTGCCAAGGCAGTATCGGGTTGCCGAATAAGCAGCCGGCTAACTTTTAATCGTCCTGCTTTTGAGGATCTTGGGGCTCATCGGCCTTGGCTGGCTCGGCGTTTTCCAGGCGCAAAACAATGTGCCGATCACGACCCTCGCCCTCAGATTCGGTGGTTAGGCCATATTCATCAGCCAACTTATGTATTGTTCGCCTATCGGCAGCATTCATGGGCGGCAGATGCTTGGGCTGTCCGGTTTTCTTTACTTCTTCTAGCCATGGTTTAGCCTTGTCACCCAAACGCTCGGCTCGGCCCTTTTTATAATCGGCTATATCAACGCTAACGCGTGTAACCTCATGGTTGTTATTCCTAAGAGCCGCACAAACCATATATTGTAAAGCGTGCATGGTTTCGCCGTTGTGTCCAATCAAAAAACCGTTTAAGGCTGTCGATGGTACGTGGATTTCTATGACTTCGTCATCGCTGCTCGTAGCGTAGACCTCTATGTTGAGCCCAAAAAATGACAGCAAGTCCTCGATGTATTTTTTGGCATACAAGATTGATTCTTCCATGGTCACCTCCTTTGTTTTTTATTGCGCTTTTTATTTTTGTTTGGTTTGGTTTTTTTAGGAGGCAAAATTTCGGCTTCGATTGTATTTTTAGTTACCGTGTCTACGGCGGTGGTCATTTCGGTCTTGTCCTGAGCCAACACTCTAGCCTGCTGCCAGTAAGCTACCAAGCCGCTAATTAGCCAGTACAAGGATAGGGCCGAGGCGATCCGTACAGTCACCATAAAAATAAATATTGGCAGCATAAAGCGAGTACTGCGACCCACAGCGGCGTTGATCTCGGTTTGATCGGCTTGCTGACCCTTGCCGGCGTCGCGCAGTATAGTCTTGAGCCCGCGCTTTTGGCCATCGTCGGGAGCCAGCTGCTTGGCCTGGAAGTACTGCATAATGGCACTAGCCAGCACAATGATCATCGCTGGCCAGTAGACATGATTGCCGTTATAAAGCGCGCTGCGCATTAAGTCGACAACCCCAAATAACGATTGATCGAAACGACTTATATCTTGCGAGATAGTCTTAATCCATGGCAAGGAGCGGACCGCCGGATAGGCAAAATCGACTAGCGCATGCGGGTTGGTGACAATTCTGTGCAGCCCATTATAAAGACCAATAAACAGAGGTAGCTGGACAATTAATAAACCAATAGTTCCAAAAGGATTTATGCCACGTTCTTTATAAAGTTCCATCATCATGGCAGATTCTTTTTGCTTGTCGCCGCTGGCCGCTTTTTTAATCCTTTTAAGCTCTGGTTGTAAGTCGCGCATAGCTTTGGCCTGATGAAGCTGTTTTTTGACCAGTGGCCACATCAAAATACGAGCCAAAATCGTAAACAATATGATGCTCAAGCCAAAATTATGGCCTGGCAACAAGGCATATATCAAAACTAGAACATTAAAAATTGGCTGAACAATAAAGGTCGTAAACATTGGTTCTTCAAAACTCCTTCCTGCTTGCTCCTTATTCTACAACGAATATCGCCTTATGGATAGGGGTGAAGCGGGCTTTTTATTGATTGTTTTAACTAGGCTTCGCCGCAACAGAGAGCAACTCGACCACCTTGGCTGCTAGCTTTTGGGCATCAATCTCGGCAAGCGACGGACTATTGACCAAAAAAACCAGGTCTAGTGGTTGTTTTATTATTGACGAATTCAGGCGAACCTGTTCGTATATTCGCCGACGAATACGGTTACGCACCACGGCCGACTTGCTAATTTTTTTGCTAACAACCACGCTGCAACGATAGACCTTGCGACGACTATTGGGAGTATATTTAAGCGCCAGAATATCTCCGCGGACGATTTTGCCGTTTTGGTGCACAAAACGTAGCGCGCCATGGCCATGGAACCGATGTTCTTGGCTTATCACGGGAGCTACCTGTAGTTACCTGGGCTAGTTCGACTTAAGCAGTCAGTCTAGCTCGGCCTTTAGCGCGTCGGGCGCGCAAAACACGTCGCCCAGCCTTTGTTGCCATGCGCTTGAAAAAACCATGCTCACGAGCTCGGTGCCGTTTTTTGGGTTGATAAGTTCTTTTTGGCATAATTATCAATCACTATAACACGAGCCGAGCATATCTGCAAGTCAGTGGCTAGTTATGTGTAATTAACAATGTTTTTACAATTTTTTATAACAGTTATCCACTGAGGCTGCTTGAGTTTTCCACACTTCTTTAGATGTATTTTTGTCTTTGTGCATAAGATTACCCCTGTTAGCCCGTCTTTGAGCAAAAAAGTGTTGTTTCTTTAGCCTATGTTGTGGAAAACTTTCGGCCCTTCGTATAAAATAGGTATATCAAGTGGTTTTCTGGGGCAAAGGCCGCTAATAATAACAGCAGGGAGCAGACGGGTGCAGCTTAACGACAGCTTGTGGCAGGCAGTTTTAGGGGAGATTGAACTCTCTGTTTCGCGTGGCAGTTTTGTAACTTGGTTCAAAAATACCCGACTAATCAAGAATAAGGATGGCGACCTGGTTGTCGGCGTGCCCAACGTTTTTATCAAACAGCAATTAGAAAGCCGGTCAAAACAACTACTTATAGACACCTTGGCCAAAAACGGCATAAAACCCAAGTCAATTGAATTTAAAATATTGCCGAGCTCCAAAATTGCTGGCAAGATCAAAAACAGCAGCCAAACCATAAGCCTGCCAGTGGTATCGGCCGACAAACCAGCGGCTGCGGAGCCACGGCCGCGCAGCTCACTTCAGCACAATTACCGGCAAGGTCTAAACGAAAAATACACCTTCGAAACTTTTGTGGTCGGCTCGGGCAACGAGCTAGCCTACGCCGCCTGCCAAGCCATTGCCGCCGAACCAGGCACCAAATACAACCCTTTGTTCGTTTACGGAGGCGTTGGTATTGGTAAGACACACTTAATTCAGGCTGTTGGCAATGCGGTCACGGCCAAAAACAAAAGGGCCCGCGTTGTCTACGCTAGCACCGAGCAGTTTGTGCAAGAGTTTGTCGATGCCCTGCGCTACAAAAAGAACACCGATTTTGCCAACCACTACCGTAATGTAGACATATTAATTGTCGACGATGTTCAATTTTTGGCCGGCAAAGAAAAAATCCAGGAGGAGTTTTTCCACACATTTAACGCCCTTCACCAGGCCAACAAGCAAATCATTATTAGCAGCGACAAACCGCCCAAGGACATTCCAACACTCGAAGAACGTCTGAGGTCGCGTTTTGCCTGGGGCATGAGCATAGATATGCAAACACCCGACTTCGAAACCCGCTGCGCCATAATCCAGACCAAGGCCGGCAGCCACTCTATTGACCTAGAAAACGAGGTGGTAGAATTTTTGGCGTCGCATGTTCAAACAAATATTCGTGAACTAGAAGGTGCTCTAAACCAATTACTGGCCTTTTGCGATATGCGGGGGCTCAGCCCAGACCTCACCACGGCAGTTGGCCTTCTTGGCTCTACAAAGCGACCCCGCCACTTAAGCGCCAAGCATATTATTGAGCGGACGGCCAAGTATTTTCAGATTTCGGTTAGCGACATGGTTGGCCCAAAACGCGACAAAGACATTGTGGTGCCGCGGCAAATTGCCATGTATATGATGCGCAACGAGCTACACCTGAGCTTCCCTAAAATCGCCCAGGAACTTGGCCGCAAAGACCACACCACCGCCATGCATTCGGTCGAAAAAATCCACAAAGAATCGGCCCTAGACGCGGCAGTGCGAGCCGCCATTTCGGACATCAAGGAGCGCTTGTATGCCTAAAATTTGCCCTACTTCAAAATTAGTTTTTGAATCATGTGGAAAGGCTGTTCAAACGCTGCGTAATAATTTGTGGAGTAGTTTGCTATTAATCCACAGGCCAGTTTTGAATACATTATGTATCCACATTTCGGTATGCTTATTCGCATTTTTTGCACGTTTTTGGCACAGTTTTTTACTCAGGCAAAATCGGCTAATCCAATCTGTTAAATATTTCTTTTACACATTATCCACACCCCTAATAATAACTACTACTTCTAAATAATATATAGTAATTAAGAAAGGCAAAGATATGAAGCTGCAAGTAACCCAGGAAAATCTAACCAAAGCATTACAAACCGTTGGCCGAGTAGCCAGCACGCGCGGAACTCTACCTATTTTGGCTAACGTGGTTATCAAAACCATAGGCACTCGGGTTGCTATTGCCGCCACTAACCTAGACATTGCCATGACCCAGTACATTGGCTCTAAGGTTAGTCAGGAAGGCAGCATAACTGTGCCAGCCAGACTAATGCAGGATTTCATTGCCACCCTGCCGCCTGGCATTATCAATCTGGAACTAGAAGAATACAAATTGCACATTACCACCGATCAATACAACTCGGTTATTAACGGTATTTCTGCCGAGGAGTTCCCGGTTATGCCGGCGCTCACCGATGGCTCTACTTGGACTGTTTCGTCTAGGGTGCTCAAGCAGGCATTGCAGCAGGTATTGCCCGCGGCTGGCAACGACGACGCGCGCCCGGTGCTTACCGGTGTCTACTTGCATACTCAGGACAAAAAGCTGTACATGGTGGCAACCGATAGTTACCGCCTGGCCGAAAAAAGCTTAATTCGGGCCAAAGAAGACATAAAACTACTTGTACCAGCAACCGCCATGCAAGATTTATTGCGTATTTTGGGCGACAACGACGAAGAGGTCGAGGTGACCTATAACGAACAACAAATTTTGTTTAAGGTCGACGAAATCGAGCTAATGTCGCGGCTAATTGACGGCACATACCCCGACTATCAAAAGCTCATTCCCAAGAGCTTTGCCATTAGTGCCACGCTCAAAAAAGCTGACTTTATAAACGTAACGCGAGTATCTAGTTTGTTTGCCCGCGAAAGCGCTGGCAGCATAACACTGCAAGTAGAGGATGGCAAAATAAATATACGTTCGGTGGCGTCTCAGTTAGGCGAAAACACCGCCACCGCTCCAGCCAAAACTAGCGGCGAGGGCGACATAACCCTCAATTCCAAATATTTGCTGGACGCCCTATCGGCTGTAGGCGGAACCGAAACTACCATCAGTTTTAACGGAAAACTAAATGCCTGTGTTGTGCGTGCAGCCAACGACTCTAGCTATACCCATGTTATTATGCCTCTAAAAAGCTAAGCGGTAAAAAGCAAGGGGTCGAATGATTAATAGTTTGCGCCTGATAAATTTTAGGTCTTACCAAAACGATACTTTTGAGTTTAGCCCAGGGGTAACCATTATTGTCGGCCCCAATGCCAGCGGCAAGACTAATTTGCTAGAAGCATTGCAGGTGGTTTGTAGCGGCAAGTCTTACCGCGCCCGGCCGGAGCAAATGATTGCCTTCTCGGCCGATTTAAGCCGCCTAGAAGCTCGTTTAGATGACCAGGTGCGTAGCGTTGCCTTTTTGCGGCCAGCCGCAGCTGAGCGCGCCGAGCGGGTTGAAAAACACATAACAATTAACCAGCAAAAATACAAGCTATTACCTCCGTCGCGGCGGCTGCCAGTGGTGCTTTTTGAACCAGAGCACCTGCGTTTACTGCATGCCGGCCCCGAGCATCGACGGGATTTTTTGGATCATATTTTAGAGCAAATTGTCGCCGGCTTTACCACTCTGTCACGCCAATATAAGCGAGCTTTGGCCCAACGCAATAGCCTATTAAAACAAGCTAGTGCAAGCGGTTTGACAGGCAGTTCCTCGAATACCACAAAGCAGCTTTTTGCTTGGAATGTTCGGCTGAGCCAACTGGGCGGGCAGCTGGCAGCTCATCGCCAAAATTTAACCGAGCAAATCGACGCTCAGCTAGCCGATATTTATAGGCAAATTGCCGGACCCAGCGATATAACGCTAACCTATCAGCCGCAGTTTAGTATGGCAAATTATAGCAGCCAGATGTTGCATAAGCTGGAGCGGTCTACCGAGCTAGATTTTGCTCGTGGCTTTACGGCCTATGGGCCACACCGCGAAGATTTTGCAGTGTCGATTGGCGGGCATGCCGCCAGTGCCGCCGCCTCGCGTGGGGAGGTTCGTACTGCCCTGTTGGCCTTAAAAATAATTGAGCTGCGTTTGCTAGAAAACCACTTCGCCAAAAAACCACTTTTGCTGCTGGATGACGTTTTTAGCGAACTCGACGGCTCGCGCCGCCGTGCTCTCACCAAGCTGCTGCGCGACTACCAAACATTCATAACCACAACCGACGCCGACGTCGTTGTCCCGCATTTCATCGGCAACTGCAGCATCATACCAACCAGCAAGGGTGGCTAGTGGTGATCTCGACCCAATGTCAAAGAGCCGTGTTGATAATTTTGTAACGGCTGGTGTCTATTTGTAGTTCGGCAATCCGCTTGTTAATCGCGACAGAAGTGGATTTAACTTTAACTGGGTCAAACCCGAAGCTTAGGTCGGCTTCGACCCAAACAGGATCGCCCACATTAGGGACGACAAAAATAAAGTTTCCGTAAGCTGAAACGGCCGAAACTTCTGGCAGTGATTGTAGTTTTATTAATTTTCTATCTATATCGTCACTTTCTGGACCATTGGGCGTTATAAGAAGGGCCGCCTGCTTTCCGTCGCGCAGCGCGACAGTTGTAAGTAGCTGCTGGCCGCTTGCCTGGACGTTACTCAAACCATTTATCGAGCTAAAAATAGCTGGTCCAGTTCCCTTATCTAGATCAAGCCTAAAGATATCATGACTATTAACTACCAACAAATCATCATTAACCTGCAGCATGGATGAAATTCCTGGCAGTGAATAATTTAGTTTAGAGTTTTTCCCGTCAATACTGTAAACAAAAAGTGTGTTTTGGCCAACGAGACATAACTTTTGACCATTTTTTCCGCATAATCGAACTGCCGACAAGGCGTAATCAAATTCAAACTCAGCGTTGGCCGTTTGACCGCTAATAACTACTTTGCTTTTAGGTTTCTTAGCATCGACCGCAGATGAGTACAGGACCGCAGATGAATTAGCATCGGCACTGATGCTTATCGGCGATAAATCTTTGACCGCCGCTCCAATAGGCAGCTTTTTTGGAGTTGCCTCCAAAGATTGGTAATAAGCGGCGCTTGTGAATAAGCTATCATAAATAATGAAGCCCTCACCGCTTGCTTCCAGAGCGTAGGATTGGTTCTGATCGGTTATGTCTTTTGGTTCAATTGACTGCAGGATACTACCATTGGAATTTAGAAGATACAGTTTATGTTTGCCGCTATCATTGCTCTTTATTAACGCTAAACGACCCCGATTAGTACTAATTATGCTCTCTACCGCGCCATCTATAGAGAAATTGTTGACAGGCTCAATAAAAGTTGGCTGTGTAGAGGTGGCGGGACGGTGGACCTTTATACCACCAAAGAGATCGTGACAACTATAAGATATTAATACTCCATCGTAATAGTTAGAGCAGCTGGCAGGATTGTCGCCAACAAATTGGCGCGCCTTTTGAGGTACTAAATCTCCATCTACCTCCGTTGAGCGCAAAAAACCTTTGGTTTGTACTCGGTTTATAAAGGCCCTATTATTGGAGCGCACAACCACACCGTAAACGCCAACTGGAACTCTAATTTTGGCATTTGGGCCTTTGGTGGCAGTGGTAAAAGAGTTGCCGTTTTGGTTAGTGACCGTTATTTCTCCATCTTTGGCACTTGAGGGTACGATTATATAAGAAGTACGGGCCAACCAAAAAAATAGCCAGCCCAGCAAAAGTGCTACTAATACACAGACAACAATAAACGCCCACTTGCGAGTATTAACCGGCTGATAATTAGGCTGGGCCTGATACGTCCCGCCGCTTTGTGTCTGCTGTGTTTGTTGATAAAAAGATTGATCGTTCATTTATTGACAGCCTCCTGGTTGTTGACTTGGCGCGCTTGATCCTGACGTAACTGTTGTTGACCCGTATTTAGCCAAAAAGCCACGTGCAAAATTGGTGCGTATTGGTCCTTGCTTGGCTTTATCGCCGGGTATTTCATAGCCATTCATTATTATCATAGCTGCAGCCTCAGCGGTCGTAGCAGATTTTAATTGTGCGTAAACACTGCGATAGCCACCATTTAGTTCTTGCATGACATAGTCCAGTTGTAAAGATAAATCACCTAATTTAGTTATGCCTCGGGATTGACCAAGAGCTATAAGACCTTGTTTGCGGCCCGGAGATGTCCACTGCACTATGCCGTAGCCAGGTTGGCCTTTCGAGTTTTGGTTTGGTGGCATAGTATCATCCAGGCTGGAAGGTTTGCCTGGCACCGATTTTTCGCCACGGGAATTTGGCCAGCCGTACTCGACTAACCGCGGCTCAAAATGAGCCTCAGCTTGCATGTTGCCCATAATACCTGCAGCCTGAACGTTGGTTAGACCTTGACGCAAGAAAAATTGATAAACTTTTTCTTCGTTGGTGTTGCCAGTGAGCTGAGCGCTGCCACAAGTGCAGGCACTAACCCCAAGGTCCGGTGCAGCAGCACCGGTTGAGACAGCGCTACCCATAACACTTTGGCTAATGAGCTCTGACATAGCTTTAACCCCCTCGTCCGTTAGATGAACATACTGGTTGGCGCGCTTAATATAGCCATTGTCCGGTGCGGCTGCGTTAATGTTGCCCGGGTCGGCTGTGGGGCCAAAAACCTTCTTATTCCAGGATATAACCTGATAACCCTTCTGCGTTGCGTTGCTACTAATTAGGCTATTGACGTTGCTTAAGGTCTTGGCGTAATCTTGACGCTCTACAACCGCGGTGTCTACCCAATAAATACGCGCATTTTTGGCGGTTGATTTAATTGTGTCTATGGCTTTTGCAATATTCTCTGCCGTAAAACCACCAGCGTTGGTACCTAGTTCTATGACTACTGCCGAAGCATTAGAGTAACTATCTTTTGTTCCTTCCAAGGTGGCTATACCGCTAAGTCCTAGGCCGCCAGACAAAGTTCTGCCAGGCCATGAGTTACTTTTGAATGACCAGCCTGGTTGGGTCAATTTTCCAGTCAACTCGTTTGTTATTTGGGCACCAATAGAGTCACCAACCATATATACTAATCCTGGTCCAGTTGGCCCGCTTGTGACATGGTTAGGATCTTCGTCGGGGCCACAATGGGTTGTGTCCTGTGAGGGATGTACGGCTGCTTCTGGGTTATACCATACAGTGTCGCCATTAATTGACTCAAGATCAATGGCGGGTATGGCCGCCCAAGCTATTGATGGATAAAAAGTCGGCATAATAAAGGCAGCGGCAAACACCAAATAGCCAATAATTTTTAGGACTTTTTTTGATTTTATCTTTGCTATCATTGATTAGTGTTGCTACTTTCCATCGATTGACCAATGCCAGGGTTCTTTAGGGAAGTTGATGAGGCCAAAGCTGCGTGCATTTTGGTTTAGCCATTGATAGCAGGCTGTGGAACGCGTACCGCAATTTCTGAAGTCTATAGCAAAGCCCATCTGGTGGTTGGAATAGCCTGGCCTTGCCGTTGGCGGGCTACAGGAGGAGGAGCTGGAATTCATTATATCTGGGCAGTGGTTATTGCGGCGGGTATTAATTTGATCGGTCATGGTTCTGAAACCCCCGCCGCTCAAATTCAGTCCTTGCGACCTAGCAGCATTGATTAGTTTGTCTACATTGCCGGATAGCTGAGAGTTAATCACAATCCCCTGCACTTTACAGATACGAATTTTGTACAGCTTGCCGTCTCGGTAGCCGTCTGCCCCGCCTGGCGGGCTAACATCTTGACCGGCTTGACAGGCGTTACCATCGTAGGTGTTGCCCGAAACTTTAATGCCGGTGGTTATGTTGGACACTACGTCTGCTAACGAACCGGAGTTGACCTCGCCAGCGTCTGATTGACCTGGTGTAGATGTTGGCGCCTCAGCGCTATTAACTTCGTCGGTAAACATGGCCCCACCTGCTTGGGATACCGCTTGGTCTAATAAGCAGGGATTTACTGTGTTGTGAGTTTCTATGCCATTGCTATCCTGAGTGGCTGATTCAGCCCACTTTTTAGTAAATTCTTTGCAGTATTCTGGAGTTAATAATTCTGGATCCATATTAAGTGCGGGGTCGTTAGCGGGATAGCCAAACTGCACGACTCCAAATGGGTCCTTTTGGGCTGTGGCTGCAAAAACCTTATTCTTGGCGAATACAGATGTGAGCGCACTGCCAAGACGACTGAATGGATTGGTCAGTAGGTTGGCTACACTATTTTGACTAAGCGACAATGAACTAGACGGCATGCTTATTGCGACTTTAGAAACTAATGAGTAAGAGCTATCGGTGTCGAACATGCGATCATAGAGAGATTTTTGAGCAAACTGGGTTCGGCTAATGTTTTCGGCATCGGTATCGAGCTCGGCCACCTGGGCATCGGTTAGCTGTTTGCCCCCTAGGTTATAGTGCATAGAGTCGTTGCCAATAACATCGGCACCACCTGCCATAACATTAAAAACACGGGCACCACTCATGCTGGTGGATACCGCCGTGGGGAATATTTCTTTTGCTAACGCTTGCATTAGCTGGCCTGCCCACTCGCCAAATTTTTCTTGTAGATCCGATATGCCAGGTATTTTATTGACGTATAAGTTTATCGAGAAAGTTAAAGAGGTCACTATGGCGTCGCCAGCAAAACTACTAACTTTATTAATCAATGAACCTGCGGTGCTATTCCAGAAATCGGCTGCTCCGCCCAAGACATTTAGAGGTGGAGTTGAAAACATTGTGTTGACTTGGTCCAGTACTGGTACCTCGGGTATCATTTGCTCTTCTGGGCAGACTAATTTGCCTGCTGGAACTGGCGATTTGTCATCACAGGTATACTGACTCTTGCCACTACTACCATTTGCTCCGTCGGCTGCCAAGGCAATTTGCGGTGAAAATATATCTAACAAGCCTACCCTTTGCTGGCTACCTGTTCCCATAATTTCTTGGTAAAGTGGACTGGATTCAGCTGGCTGATTTTGATGGTCGGCATCGCCCGCGGTATCGCCCAGAGCACCATTAAGTCCACCAAATAGTTCGGCAGCGGTGTTGCCCTTTTTAGCCTCATCGTTAGCAGAAGCCCATGTCACAAAAGTAGCCACGGCGGCCGCCGAAGAAATGGCGTAACCAAGCCTACGAATAGTCGGTGCAGCATTTTTGGCCTTGGCGATTATCTGGGCTCCAAAATTGATCCAGCCAATTACCGGCATTGCTTTACTTGCCAAGTCTTTTATTCCAACTTTTTCGGCCAATTCCAGGACTAAGAATTTAGAGAAGCTACCGGCATTAGTTATGTCCTCGACAGTTTTGGCTAGCCGTTTAACTTGGTCTTCAGTCAATTCGACCCCCAGCTTTTCTACATACTGGGCAATCTCTTTGGTCATGTTTTTTTCGATCTCGGTTCGTCGTTCTGTTTGACCAACACCCGAGTCACCATCGCCAATATCTGGTGCTCTAGGATCGTTATTGCAGTCAGGACTAATGACGCAGCCAATCGCCAGGCCCATAACTTTTGTATGTTTTTGGACAATGTCGGCAGTTACGATTTTGCCCACAACCTTTCCTTTAACGCCTTTTTTCCAGGCATCAATCTCGGCGAACTTATCGTTAACCTTACAGGCAAACACGCAGTAGCGAGTACTATATTTACGTTGCAAAAGCTTCATTATGCGCATACGAACCAGGACTTTTTTAAATTTACTTTCGCCGTCTAGGGCTTCGTCAATTTTGGCACGTAATTGTTTGCCAGAAGATGGCTCAAACCCATCAAAAGAAGGACTGGACATTTTTTCTAATGCGCTAACATCAATATCCTTGCTAAAACCGGTTTTTAGATAGAATTTTTTGTCCTGACGGTACTCGAACTCCAATCCGTATTTGGTGGCTAGCTTGTTTTCTAGTCGGCCATCACGCCAGCCACGATACATTTTGCTGGTAAAAGATTTTCCATCCGGGCTGGCAATACAGTCAGCCGATATGGTCTTGGTACTACTGCACATACCACCATTTTTCATGCCGGGCATGATATATTTTTGCATATAACGCGCCATGTTGTTCTGAAGTCGCATCGATACTGTGTGTTCGCCACGCTTCATGTACTTGCCCTTAATATTTTCGAGTATATGCTGGATCTTGAGCGGCATTAACGCCAGCATGAGTGCTATTGTCACAGAACCGCCAGCCGCTACTAAGCCTCCACCAATTAGGGCGGTTTTACGCCTGCCTTTTAGGGCGCCACTAACACGACTTCGGAGGGATGAGTCTTTGTCGTTGTAGCCGTCACCGATGGTGTCTTCACCATCGGTATCACCGGCGGATGCTGCCTGAGTGGCGCCGCCGCCTTCGGCGGCGGCCAGTTCGTTTTTGCTGGCCGAGCGGCCATCGCCGCCTTCGCTATTTTCGTCGTCTGTGTAATCGCCCGCTTTTTTCTGTATGCCATCGTCGTAGTCGGTTGAGCCGGGTTGCTTTTGGATGTCGCCGTCGCCCCCGCCATCGGCGCCCGCACCACCATCGCCTTCGTCGCTAAGATTGGTTTTCCAGCCTGGTTTGCCGTCGTCGTAAACGTCCATGCTAAACTCCCGGAGTTAATCGGTTAGACAGGTCTATGGTGCCCTGCATTTGGTTGAATTCGCCGGCTTGTTGTACCTGGCGAACCTGCGATGGGTTGGTGGTAATTAGGCTGGTTTCGGTGGGGCTGCCGGCAATCTGAATATGTACGTGGCTTTGGCCGGCAAAAAACAGCCCTTGGCCAACTGGGAACTGGCTGAGGCGCTTTTTTTCTTCGCTGGTAAGCTTAAAGACGTCGCTCAAAACATCGACACTAGAAGTGGATTGCTTGAGCAGTAGCTGCATGCTGGCGTTGGCCACAATGGCCCGGCCCATGCGGCTGCCCATAAAGTCTTCGACATCCTGGCTAATGGTGGTTATGCCAAGGTTGTATTTTCGGGCTCGTTTGGCCAGGCTAAACATGAAGTTGGCCGAATCTTCGTACTTCATAAGTTGCCAGGCTTCGTCGATAATTAAAATGCGGCGTTTTTGGTCGGCTTTGGTTTTGTTCCAGATGTAATTTAGGACAATATACATGGCTACCGGTCGAAGTTCGTCCTCGAGGTCGCGAATGTTAAACACCACCATGGGGTTGTTGATGTCGGTGTTGGATTGCTGGCTAAAAATGCCGGCGAAGGTTCCGGTGGTGTATTTGCGCAGGCGCTGAGCCATTTGCGGACCGCTGCCGCCCATGTGCAGCAAGGTGTCGTAAAGCTCGGCAATGGTTGGCGGCTGAGCAGTGTGAGTTAGCGGATCGTTGGTAATGCCGGCTTTGGCGTAAGTTTCTATTAGGGCTGCGTCTAGGTCGGCCTCTTCGGTGGGGCTAAGTACCGGCATAGCGGCAACGCCGCCGGCCACCATTTGGGCTTGGGCGCCGCCCATCATTAGGCGCAACAAACCGTGCAGGGTAATTATGTTGCTGCGCAGGGCGTTGTCGGCTTCTTCGGTGTCGATGACCCGCGGCAAGTCAAAGGGGTTAATGCGGGTGGCGCTGCTTAAGCTTAACCGCACATAGGCGCCCCCAACGGCGTCGCACATGCGCTGATATTCGTTTTCGGGGTCAATAATAAATATTTCGGTGCCAAACATCATGCTGCGCAGGGCTTCTAGCTTGACGGCAAAACTTTTACCACCACCAGATTTGGCAAAGACCACCGAGTTACCGTTTTCGAGCGAAAAGCGGTCAAAAATAACCAGGCCGCTGTTGTGCATGTTGATACCGTACAAAATGCCGCTTTCTTGGCTGAGGTCGGCGCTGGTAAACGGAAAGCTGGTGCTAAGCGCGCCGGTGCTCATGTTGCGGCGAATTTGCAACTGGTCGACAAATTGCGGAATAGTGCTATTTAACCCCTGTTCTTGCTGGCTGGTGGCGGCCTTAGAAAACACCAACTGCTGGCCCAAAATAGACTCCACTTTGTGGGTAACGAACTCGATTTCGTCCATGCTGCCGCCATAAACTGTAAAATATAGCCCAAAGCGGAAGAACCGCTCCTCGCCCACTTGGAGCTTGTCGCGCATTTCCTCGGCGTCCTGAATGGCTGCTTGCTTGGCCGGGTCGCGGACGCGGCCTTTTTCGGCGTCTAGCTGCAAACCGGCCTCGAGCTGGGTGACCTTTTTGCGTAGGTTGTTTAGCACCACCGGGCTGTCTACCGGATAAATAAACATGCTCAAATCCATGACTTCGTCGAGGTTGACCATACTGCTGAGCCAACCGGTAAAAATTTGCCGCGGATAACCATAAACATAAAAAGTTCGGGCAAAACGCGTGCCAATATGAAAAACGTTGTTTTCGAACACCAGCGAGCTAGGCGCAATAAAATCGCGCAGCGCCGACACACCCTTTTGAAAAGCAGCGTTGACCTCTTGTTGCTCCATGGCTTGTTGCTGCTGCGCCAACGCCACCGGGTCGGCTGCTGGCTGTTTTTTGCGGCCAAACATTACTGCATCTGCCTTTCTAGGTTGGGTTGCCGGGCCTGCCCCTGACCTTTGGTTACCACCGCTGCATTCATGTCGTTGAAGTTGGTGATTTCTTGGCGCGTTGCCGTGTCGGGGTTGTAGGCATCGTAGTAAAGTTCAATTAACTCCTGAGTATCGAGCGGCAGGCCCTGAATGCCGCACTGCATCAGACCACCCAAAACGGCTTGGACGCGGTTGCGGAGCTCTTCTTTGGCCTTTTCTAGGTCACCTTCGGTAATGGTTACTTGCATGGCTGGTTTGGGGCTAAACAGGCCGCCCAGGCCGCTGAGCAGCTTTTTGCTGTCGGCCAGGGTTTTTTGCATGTCCACAGTTGGAAAATACGGCACCACAATGTAAAACTTTTTGTCCATAATGTTGGTCTGCTGAGCCAGCTGGTCCATGTAGTTGATGTAATCTTCCATCAGTAGCGCCAGCAGCATGTTTTCGTGCTCGCTGCGGATTTTGTCTAATTTTTGTATGTAGGGGCCAAGATCTACCTTGCTGGAGCGCACCGTAATTTGCACCGGAAAATAAAGCGAGTTCAAAAACCCCTGGTAGCTGTATTCGACGGCCTCGCGTTCTTGCGGGCTCATCAGGTCAAAGTTAATAGATTTGGCCATGATGACCGACCGGAAGCTGCCGTCGTTCATAATAACAATACCATCGCGAATTTCGGCAATTTCTAGGGTGTTTTGAGTACTATTGGGGTTGGATTTGGGCGCCACGCTGGTGGCTGGTGCTGGCCCGTTGCCGGCTGGGCCGTAGCCGTACATCGACTGACCAGCGGGTTGACCAGGCATTTGTGCCGCCTGCGGCGAAGGGTACTCTGCCTGCGGTGGCATACCGGGCGGCGGATAGCCCATGTTAGGTGGCGCTCCAGCGGGCGGGTAGCCGTAATTGCCACCACCATCGCCATAGTTGGCACCAGGGTTGTAGCTGTCGCCAGGCGCTTGTTGGGGCGCTGGTGGATACGGTTGCTGCGGATTCATATTTTGATTTTCCACCCTTCTTTAGTGTAGCGATACTACAACTTCGCCGTCGGCCAATTGGCCATTATTTTGCCCCGCCATATCGGTTTGCCGAAGCGTTTCGGCCTCGCGCGCCAGACTGGCCACATTACGGTTGTTGTCGCTAGCTAGCCTTATTATATCAGCGTCAGACTGGTTTGTCAGTGGGTTTGTAGGCGGTGTGCTTGGCGAATTATTGACTGGTTTTGTAGCTGCCGCCGACCACTCAGCTGCTTGACCGGCCGGGTTGATGTTGCGTCGTCGAGTAAAGGCTTTAAAGCTGTCGGCCCGCTGGCGGGCTTGGGCCAAAATGCTTTGTTCGGCCGCCGACTCCTCGCCGGCCCTGGCAGCAATAGTGCCTCCGTGGGTGGTCTGCGACCCAAAGGTGGCGTAGCCATCGGGCACGCTAGCATTGTCTAGCTCCGATGGTTCCGGCGGGGCATCCATAAACCAAAAGTTGGGTTTTTCGGCCTCGGCTTGGCCGGCGGGGGTGATCTGCTCTTTTATGCGGTCCAGGCGGGTTTGGTCGTT
Organism: uncultured Candidatus Saccharibacteria bacterium; assembly: GCA_964630055.1. Taxonomy (GTDB): domain Bacteria; phylum Patescibacteriota; class Saccharimonadia; order Saccharimonadales; family CAZVRA01; genus CAZVRA01. Next base: position 12,589 of record CAZVRA010000001.1, on the reverse strand, counting down.
GGCCTGAAGCTTTTGGTCTAGCTGGCTGGCCTTGGCGTTGTCGAATATGTCGTCGGCTGCTGTGATGTCGCTGGCAATATTTTGCACCTGTGGCAGTATGGATTGCGGGTCTAGCAGGCGTTCGTCGCTGTTGGCCGCCGAAGAGGCATTGCCAAAACTAGCATCGTTTAAGTTGACATTAACATTTTTAACCGCCCAACCCCGGCTGTCGATAGTCTCGGCAAGTGCCTTAAGGCGGCTGCGCACCTCTGTTTGGTCTAACTCTTTGGTGAGGTGCTCCTCTACCTTTTGCGGCGCTGTGATGTTAACTAGTTGCGAAACGCCGTCTTGGTTCCAGACCCGCTGGCGCGGCTTAAAGTAAAAGCGCAGCTTGGCCAGCAGCCATGTTTCGGTGGGCTGATCGCGCCCCCACGGAAAGCCCAAGAAACCCAAAACAATCTCTAGCGGCAGCAGTATGATGGCAATAAACCATATGCCTTTTGTCAAAAAAAAGAAGCTAACCCACAGGCAGGCCGCCGTGATTGCCATAAAAATAAACTGCTTAAGCGTAAACGGGCCAACAAACTTGTCCTCGGCCTCAATATCCTGGATTACCTTATAGGTTGCCATGAGGACTATTATAGCATTTTACGGCGGCGGTTTTGTATGGGCGCTAGCTTGACAAAATATATACCAAAGGTGTATACTATTGGTATGGCAAAAACAGCAGTAATTAATCTAAAAACCGACCCCCAGCTAAAACACGAGGCCACGCAACTGGCCGATGCATTGGGTGTGTCGCTATCGCAGGTTTTAAACGAGTCTTTGCGCCGTTTTACGGCCAGCCGCAGCTTTTATGTAGTAGAAGATTACACCCCAACACCAGAGCTAGAGGCTATTATTCGCCGCAGTCAGCGGTCTGGGCAAAAGGTTAATTTTGCTTCGCAAAAAGCCGCCCTGGATTTTTTGGACACGCTGTAAATGGCACTAAAAATGGCACACCAGCCCGGCAATAAAATTGCCTATTCCAAGGACTTTGTTAAGGCCGCAAAACTACTGCGGCCAGCCCAAAAAATCCGGCTCAAACAACGGATCGCACTTTTCTTGGCCGACCCAGCAGCGGGCCAACTAAGAAACCACAAACTAGCCGGCCAATGGCACGGCTACAGCAGCATAAACATTTCTGGCGACCTGCGCGCCGTTTATACTACGGAAGGCGTCGGCGAAATTTATTTTGTAGCCCTAGTTACGCACGCCCAGTTGTATAAGTAGCATCGCTAGCATGGCTAGCTTGACAAAGTGCAGGCAAAAATATAAAATGCATTCATGAACACAACTCAATACACCATTCGCAATGTGCCGTCAGATGTAGACTCGTACTTACGAAAAAAGGCTAAGGTTACCGGCAAAAGCCTAAACAAGGTTGTACTAGATGAGTTGCAAAAACAAAGCCGGGGCTCGCGTAAAGGCTCGCTTGACTGGTTTATGGGCAGCGGTCTGGATAATGCAACCATAAGCGCACTAGAAAGCGAAGAATCGCATCAAAAAAGTTTGGCCAAAAAAGAACTTGGTTTATGATAATTGACACCAATATTTACGTTGCTCTGGCCAAAGGCGACAGTAGGGTTACTGGATTGTTTAGCGGTGAGGAAAAAGCACCTATTTTAGTACCATTGCCGGTATTGGCTGAGTTACGCTACGGCTTTGCCAAGGGCAGTCAAAGACTGCGCAATGAGCAAACATTGGAGCGTTTTTTGGCGCAGCCACAAGTAGAAGTTTTGTTGCCAAATGTTTCTACAACCAAAGACTATGCCGCTGTGCAGCTATTTTGTGTCCAAAATGGCAGAGCGCTGTCGCAGAACGATGTTTGGATTGCCGCTCTTGCCAGACAAAACAAGCAAGTTTTGGTTACGCTAGATCGTGATTTTTTGCCTTTGCAACGTCTCAAAGGTCTGGATCGAAAAATCCAGGTTATTGTTTAAGGAGCTAAAGACGCTTTAAAGACGCTTTAAAGACCAAAGAATTTGCGCGTATCTTTGGCTCGTTTTGTAGCCTGATCATGGGCCGCTTGACGCCGCTCCATTGTGCGAGCCTGGCGGGCGCGAATTCTAGATTCTATAGCCCTGTCCACCCGCTGACCAACGGCTCTGGCTTGGTAATAACGACGGACAACTCGCTTAGCAGCTGCTTGTGCTCGGTCAGTTGGCTCGTACTCCTCTAGATCGCTTTGCATTTCGGAGAGTCGGTCCTGACGTTTTTCTTGGGCGGCGGCTATGCGCTGGCTGTGCTTCAGCCGGCCTTCTGTGCGGCCTGCTGACTTCTCCGATTTAGCGACGGCTTCGTCTGAATCAACAACCTCTTTTTTGATACGCAGCAGATCAATCTCGTCTAGTCTGTGTCGTGACTTACTAATTCGTTTTTCTAATGAACGTGTATGTGACTCACCAAATAATGGACCCTTGTTGCTGTGAACAGAACGCTCTATGTTATGAGCTTTTCTCTCTAGCTTTAATGCCCTTCGAGTATTATTTGTTGGCCTAGGATCTAGCGGAGCATTGCGTGAACGTTGTTTTTTTTGCATAAGCAACGCGTTCTCTTCAGGTGAGCGTTGATAAGGCTTTTTGGCCTCAATCTTCTTTATGCGGGCTTCCTCGGTTGGAGACAGGCTCTCTTCTTTCTTCTTAGAGTAGGCACCGTGGCGCGTGGCTAGGTCAAACTCCAATCTATGGTGTTTAGCAGCTTTTCTTTCGATTTTTGCTGCTCTTCGACGCTCCAAAAATCCTTGTGGATTTAGATGATCGGGAGTTTTAGGGCTGTTAAATGAGCGGGTAACAAATGCCTGCTCTGCATAATGGCTATACTTAATATTTTTGACATTTATATCTTCGAGGCTATCTTCAGCCTTATCTAGCCTAGTTTGGTGATACCACTCTCTTATTCCTAGAAGAGCCACCGATGCTTCATCTAGACGATGAGCATCATCCTGTACGATTTCTGCCGGATTTACAGTGGTTGGCAAAGGAGCTTTTTCTGACATAATTTATATTCTAGCACAATAATGATGTAATGTCAACCTCTATATTTAAGTTTCTGGAGGTCGTGCTTGGCGAGCCGCTATCTGTTCTGGTGTGAGGTTTGCCATACCCCCGGAGTCATAAGCTCCCGCGCTGGTGCGGATGGCTTGAGTTGCTTGCTGCGCACTCATCGTGCGTACCTCGCTATTATCACTACCGCGCGAATAGTTGGTCATCGTATGTTCCACCAGAGTACCTAATTGTTCGTCTACAGACACAGCATAACCTGTATTGGGGTCGATAGCGGCTCTGTCCACCCCAACCTGCTGCAGCATTGCCTCAAAAGCTTGTCGTTGTGCTGGTGAGGCTGATCCCATAGCGCCCCTAAGTGACGTGATTTGCCCGCCCAGGTGGACCATAGCCTCACCATCACCTGCCGCACGAGCCGCATTAAACGAATCGGCAAGACCCTGCATCAAGGGAGCGAATGCATTAGGCCTCATGTTCACTAGGGCATGTGGTCCACCCTGTCTGAGTGCTTCGTCAATCATTCTGGTGTTTATTTCCTCGCGCGTTGCTGTTTCATTTGCCAGCTCGGCCATAGCATTAGCTTGGTCAACATGGCCAGGCAGTGATATGTCGGTTCGCCTGGCTCCTTCCGCTGCACTGCGACTTTTAGCAATAAGCATACCTTGCTTTATCAGGCTGCCGCCAGAAGCTCGCTCTATATTTTCCAGGTTTTGGGTAGCACTATCTATGCCAGTTCCAGTAGCGTTTGAAGCTACATTTACTAGGCCAGCTATAGTTTCGGGTGATGCCTGTTGCTGCGCCTGTTCTACGAGCCTGACTGCCTTTGCCAGTTCATCGGGCCGAGCATTATCGAATCTAGCATCTTCGCGTAGCACCGCCTCTATTCCCGCACGTCCATGACCATCTCTGGCAGCTTTAAGTAGAGTATCATCGGGCAGTATAGCCTGTATAGCTTGATTTTCTTTCATTAAATGATCAATTTCCGATCCTTCACTAGCATCTATTGCGCTGTCAATGTTATTTCTCCAACCCCCTGGCCTTATACCTGCTTTACCAGCATATGCACCACGTCTTAAATTACGATTAGCAAATGCTCGGAAACCCGTTTCTCCAGCGCCACGGTAGAAGTTACCGCTTTTAAGATCATGCCCGGCTTTCTTCCAGTTTTCTTGGCGGCTTTTGCGAAGGCGGTCGAAGGCGCCCTTGCTGCGGTCGTTGACCATGCCGGTTATGCTGCCAAAGACGCCACCGGCGGCCTTGAAGGTAAATGGTATCAATAAATAAGGCAGTGTATAGGCGGTTATGGTTAGCAACGGTCCGTACAATGTCTCCTCGCCTTGTCTAGGTGCAGAGGCATTGACGGCAGCAAATATCCGGCCGGCGCCAATTAAGGCCATTATCATGGGGAACATGAGCAAGACTTTGCTAAAGCTTTCCCACCAGAACTTCCATAGTTTGTTATTGTTGGGGAATATCCAGGATAATATGGCCAGTGGCGCAAGCAGTATTAGGCCAACTACAAAAAGCTGGCGCAGGATCATAATTACAAAAGCAATTATCATCACAAGAGCGGCTACGCCCAAGTACGATAGGAGTGCCATTAATGTCGGTGGGTTAAGTACCGCTAGGCCGACACCGAGTATGGCTAAGCCTTGTGCGCCTGCGCCAGCGGCGCTTGGGGCCATCATAGTGGTTAAGCTAGAGGCTTTGCCTCCAAAAGGCCCTGTCATAATACCCAAAACTCCACTACCCACAATATTAGAAAAGTCTATTAAGGTTGTGCATATCCACCAAGAAAGAACAATAAATATCACGGACGCAAACATTCGAGGCATAGATTTTTTTACAGTGTAGGCATCTAGCATGCCCACGCCTGAAGCGGTGCTAACGACCATAACTAACATGGCGGCAACCAATATGCTTAGTGCTATGTTTCGGAACCGTGCCCAAGCGCTATACATTTCTGGCGTTTGGCCATTGTAGTATTTGCGGTCTATTGTGAGCAATCTTACAATTGCTGTGTCCACCCAATTAAGAACACCACCCAACGCATTTATTAACGGGCAAGCAAGCCAGCTTAGTGCCCAGCCCACCGTTTCGCATGTACCTTCCGCGCCACCACCAGGAGCAGTTCCTGTACTGTTTTGTCCGGCAGTTGAATCGCCCACCCCATTAGTTTTTACCTCGTTAGCATAACTATTGGCGTATTTGTTCATGAGGTCTTTAATTTGACCACAGTGCATAGTTTGGCTGCCTGCGTTGCTGAGGCCATGACCAACTTTTATGTCTCCGCTAGTATCTCTTATTAACAAAGTCTGATTTTGGATTCCGCCGTCAGTTCCGGCAACACTCACCTTAAAGACGCTAGTAGTATTGACAGCGCTATCCGGCATAATGCCACCGTTACAGACTTTGTCAAAGGCAGCTTTGGCTGATGCGTATTGCATGGCTTCGGGCATGTCGTTGGCTGTCTTAAAGCCGTATCTATTTTCGGCCTCGGCCTTGATGGTGTTTATAACGTCGTTTTTAGATTTTTTGAGTTCCAATTCACCATTTGCATTTACGGTGTACAACCCCCTATTTAATAGGAAATCAGAAATAGGCGTTGAATTATCTAAAATAATATTAAGCGCATCTTTCTCTGAATTATTGCTGCTACAACTCATCTCACCGTTAGAATCCAGTAAGTATCCTGATATTTTGCTGTCCTGCAAGTTAGCTGCAGCAACAATGCTACCGCCATTTATCCTGTCTTTCGACTGACCCCCCAAAACAAGACCGGCGTCCGTAATACAGTTACTAAGCCACCAGGTGGCTTGGTAGGCGCGGGCTTTTTCGGACGGTCCATAAACCTTGGCTTGAGCCTCCACTTTGGTGAGCGGCAGTAAGCTGGTGACCAAAAGCTGGGCCACAAAGACGGCCAGTAGCGAAAATAGTAAAAGCTTATGCTTCTTCATTACTGTGCAATTATATTCTAACGCCCTGTTTTTGTAAAAGTTTGTGTGCGTTAGGCGTTATAAAAGTGTTGCTATAAGGGTAATTTACGGGTATGGTATATCCATATGACTAAGACCATTAAAATTGGTTATTTGGCTCTGTTCTCACTATTGTTTTTTTGCTCTTTAATTGGGCAGAGCTTTTTTGCCGGCGCAACTGTAATGGCGGCCGATGTATCCTGTAGTGAGCGCACCGTAACACCCGACTATAACTGTGGCAATATAGCCGAGTCTAGCGGCAAGGACGCTGTTAAGTTAAATTGCCAGAGTCCTGGTGACCCAAATTCTACACCTGAATCACAGAAGTGCCCCTTGACCGATATGATTATAAAAATTATAAATATTCTTTCTGGGCTGGTTGTGGTTGTGGTTATTGCCGTCATGGTTATTGCCGGAATTCAATATTCGGCTTCTTCGGGCGATCCCCAGGCAACAGCAGCTGCTCGTAAGCGCATTACTAACGCCTTGCTAGCATTACTTTTCTATGGCTCCATGTACGCAATATTGCAGTGGCTAATACCCGGAGGAATATTTTGACAACAACCAGAATAAATAGTTTTTTTGCAGTCCTAGTAGTCACTTTTAGTATATTAAGTGGTATTGTAGCATTTACTCCCTCAAGAGTACTGGCAGCAAAAAACGACAGTTGTCACCGGTCTGGTGGACTACTTAGCTTTCCGACCTGGTACGAATACCTAGAAGTTGGCCCCCAGGGTGATGATCCCTGCGCTATAATTGGCCCCAAAGCCGATGGTGGTTCAGGATCCTTCGACTGGGGCAAGGCTCTGCCGCGTATTATTATGGCGCTGGTCGACATACTGCTGCGTATTGGGGGGTTGGTGTCGATTGGGTTTGTTATATACGGCGGCTTCCGCATGATTACCAGCCAGGGAGAGCCGGAGGCGGCCAAGAATGCACGTAAAATTGTTACTAGTGCCCTGATTGGCCTGGCCATAACCATTTTGGCCACCACCATAGTAACTTATCTGGCCAACACTATATGGAGCTAATGGAGTAAAAATGAGCAACCTACTAACCAGCATAAGCACAATGTACCGAACACTTTATACAAATCTAGCTGCTGGCATACTGCCAATTGGCGGAGATAATGGGGTCAACATCCCTAAAAATACTGTCGAACAAGGCAACTTAAATACTTTGCTAAAATTTGTTTTTGCTATGGCTGGCGCTATTTCGGTTATTGTAATTATGCTGGCCGGCATCAAATTTATGACCAGCCAGGGCAACCCAGACGGTGTGGCCAAGGCGCGTAATGCCATCATATATGCGGCTATTGGGCTGGCCATTTGCATTGCTGCTTTTTCTATTGTTACCCTAATATCTGGGAAATTTTAATAAGCTAATGAATAAATCAATAAAAAAGCTTCTAATACTAACAGTAGCCATAGTGTCGGTTGTGGGCACATCGGTTATTGGCAGCTCCTTGTTGCCCGCAAGCGCGGGGGCCGAAACCCTAGATAACCTCAACCAGCAGTGCGATGGTGCAGCCGCTCAGTCGGCGATTTGCCGCGACCATTCCCAGGTTAACAACAGCGAAAATCCGGTTTATGGTCCCAACGGCGTGGTCACGCGGGCATCGAACATTATTGCTATGGTTGGCGGTATCGTGGCGGTTATTATGATCATTTGGGCTGGCCTTAAATTTATTATGTCTACCGGCGACTCGGCCAAAACTACCTCTGCTCGCAATACCATAATCTACACCGCTATTGGCTTGGCTGTGATTGTCCTGGCCCGTGCGGTTGTATGGCTTGTGCTAAACTCATTAAAATAGTTAAGATAGGAATAATGTATGTTTAAAAAACTATCAGTCAAAATTAGCAGAGGCTTAATTGTGGGATTGGTATTGCTGTGTGGCCTCTTGACGGTCGCTGTTGCTGCACCGGTCGGCCGGGCGGCGGCGCTGGCTTCTAGCGATGCTGTCTGCGAAGGCGCCGGCCTGGCGGCCGGAGGTGGCTGCGCTGCCCCAGCAGGCACGCCAACTGTAGGCAACACTGTAGTCAGAGGCATACAAATATTTGTCTGGATTGTGGGAGCTATTGCCGTGTTTATGGTTATTATTGGTGGGCTCAAGTTTATTACCTCTGGTGGTGACCCCGCCAAAACAGCCAGCGCCAAAGACACCATACTATATGCGGCTATTGGTTTGGTTGTGGTAGCTCTGGCGCAGTTTATTGTTCGATTCGTGCTAAACAAACTCTAGTAGATTTTAGGCTAGACGGCGACGACCCGTTTATGGTATAAACAACAGTATAGTAAAGAAAGGCACAAGAAATCATATGATTAAAAAACTAAAAAACGCAATTGTTATGGCCGTCGCTTCGGCTACCATGTTGGCTCCATTAGCTGTTCCAGTCACGGTTCATGCTGCTAGTAATGACCTACGTGGTTCATTAAACTGTGGCACTCAGCTAGACACAGTTAGCGACAGCTGTCAACCAGATGCTGGTGCCGGAACCAAGGTAAACGATACTGTTAAACTTGGCCTTAACCTGTTTTCGGCTATAGTTGGTATTATTTCGGTTGTCATGATCATTATTGGTGGTATCCGCTACATAACCTCCGGTGGCGATTCTAGCAAGGTTAGCGCTGCTCAGAACACCGTGCTTTACGCTGTTATTGGCTTGGTTGTAGTGGCTCTAGCGCAAATTATTGTCCAGTTCGTACTCAAGAAGTTTGCCGACGGCTAATATAACATTTCAGTATAACATTTCAGCATAGCATGTTGGTCTAACACGCTAGCATAATACAAACAGGCTTGCGCCCAGCGTCCAAAAATACTATAATGACCTCTGTTGTCCGCAAACTGGAGGAGTACCCAAGTGGCTGAAGGGGACGGTTTGCTAAATCGTTAGTGGGGCGCAAGTTCCAGCGAGGGTTCGAATCCCTCCTCCTCCGCCATAAATTGAATATTTTTACGTGTCTTTGTTGTATACTTGTAAGCATGAGCAATAAAACAACAAGACCACAACCACTTAATAAAAACCTTAAAAAAAGATCCGATGGAAAAGCCAGTCCTGCTGGTGGTCTAGGCAGACTTGCCATTTTGGGCCGCGGCCCACGACTTATTATTGCAGCGTTAATCTTTGCTGCTGTTGGTATATGGTTACTACGATCCAGTTTTGCAGCGGTAGCGTTTAGCGATGCCATGGATAGCTACCCCGAAGGCCTTATAACTAGCGAATACAGCTACTATAACTCTACGGCAACCGATGCCAAGAAAAATCCCAAGTGGCAGATGACTAGCGGCTCGTTATTTTCGGCAACATATAACGGCGTCAAAGCTGGCTATAGCGGATTCCCAACACCCGCTGGTACTGGACCTAATCCAACACCGGCCGCCAACAACAACTCGGCCGTATTCCGGATGATAAGCGTGCCCAGCAACTTTAGCAATTCCGAGGTTTCTTTCCGCTTGCTCAACAAGCAAATGTCGCAGAGCACGAGCTTCCCAGCCGTAGCCTGGGATGGTGTGCACGTTTGGCTTCGCTACCAGAGCGAAGAAGGCCTCTACGCGGCCAGCGTCAACCGACGAGACGGATCGGTAGTTATAAAAAAGAAAACCCCAGGCGGCCCATCCAACGGTGGTACTTACTATACTCTAGCCAGCACGTCATCTAATGCCCAGCCCATCCCTTACGGTACTTGGCAAAATATTAAGGCCAGTATTGTCACCAATGCAGACAAGACTGTGACCATAAAAATTTATCGAGAAAACAGCTTGGTCCTTACAGCAATAGATAACGGAACCTTGGGCGGAGCGCCGATTTTGGCCCCGGGCAAGGTTGGCATTAGAGGGGATAATTGCGAGTTTTACTTTAACAACGTTGTTGTTAATGAGTCTACCCCCACAGACACAACTAACCCAATAGTGCCGCCGCCAGTTGTTGCTCCGCCAGACACCACGGCACCCACCGTAGCTGTTACGTCGCCAGCCAACGGAGCAAATTTAGTTGGCACAGCTAACATTGCTGTTAATGCCTCCGACGATGTTGGCGTGGCTAAAGTAGATTTCTACGACGGGCAGACCTTGCTTTATTCGGACACCACAGCGCCCTATTCATGGTCCTGGGACACTACAAAATTCCAAAATGGCAGCCACACGCTTACGGCAGTGGCTTACGACGCCGCGCAAAATAACCGTCGGTCTTCGGCAGTTACTGTAAATGTTAATAACGCTACAACAGTGCCGGTAGCCGATATAGAGCCGCCAGTCGTTACCATTACGTCGCCCTCTAACAATGCTAATGTCAGCAAAACTTTTAGTATTACCGCCAATGCTCAAGATAAATCACCAATAAAAAATATATCTGTATATGTCGACGGAAACCTCAAAAGCACAACAATAGGCGGCTCTCTAAATACCAGAGTTACCATCAACAATACTGGTAATCACACAATTATGGTGACTGCTATAGATAATTCTGGCAATATTGGCAAAAGCTACATTAATGTATGGTCAAACAGCAAATAAATAGTTAGTTTTTAGTGCCTAGAAGATCAAAACACTGACCGCCCAACCGGGCGATTACCTCTGGTGATATGGCTGCTGCTTTGGGGAATTCGGAGCCGGTAACTTCTCGGTCCTGGTTGTTGTCGAACGAAAAAGGCGTCAGCCTTAAAAACGACCAGGCATCGCCGTTGGCACTGTAATGTTTGCGCAGTAGCGACCCTTTGGGCAGCCTTACGCCGTTCAGTAAAGCCGGCTCTTGCAATAAAAAGGTGTGTGACCCATGGTCTTTTTCGAGCATTTTAACACCATGTTCGGTGGTTGGTTGGGTAGTTTTTTGCAGTAAACCATCCAAAAAATTTCCGGCGCCCTGAATATAATTGCTGGCAACATCAAAGCAAGCGCCGTCTTTAAAGCTAATACGTTCCCTGTAAATTGGTAGCTCGGCCAAGCCGGTGGCAGCAGCGGTTTTACGGCTTAGGCAATCTTGCATTAAGTCAAACAACAGCCTGCTGGGTTCCGACAAAGTGCTAGTGTCTATATCCAAAAGGCTGTCACGAATGGCCTGCCGTTCGTCTTTAGCGGCGCTCAGTGGAACATCCAAAAACAGTCCATCAATTGAGTGATCATTAGGGTAATCCACCACCTTGGCAATGGCTCGCGACAACTGGGTGTAGATTGAGCCGTATCTGTCGGCTTGGTTAACACTTACCATTTCTGCTAGAAATGTGCTGTTTAATTTTAGTTCAACAGAATCTAGTGTATCTAGAAACTCTTGCCCACCGACCGTTTCTATAAATGGTGGGCTGGTTGATCCGGACGCATTGGCCCGCTCCTGGTAAAAACGGTCCGGATTAGTTTGGAAGCTAAAGGCTTTGAGCCCGGTCTCTTTGGCGACGTGCATGCCAATAGTCAGACCCAGATTGTCTAGGTAATAATCTGTCTGGTCGGCGGTTTCTTGTATTTTAACTGGTGTATATTCGTTGGTGAACCCCAGTTGCCACATTAAACATTTGGTTCCCTGCTCGTCCTGATTGGGGTCGAACCAGTCGGTAAATTCGCCGTCTGCCGGGTCGTAGTTGGCAATTGCGTCGTGGCCGGGCGACCTCATGAATCTGTCGAACACCTTTTGCCGGATAGCCTCTGGTTTTTTGGGTATGTAGCTGCCGGGACTAGGTTTTGAATTTGAGTTTGGTTCTGTGCGACTAAAAAATAGGCTCACGCCTCTGGTGCCAAATTTTTCGATTCGCAGTTGCTCGTTTTGCAGGCCAAAAAAGGCCAGCGTATCGCCGTCGGATTTTTGGTCCATGTCCAAGCTTATGTCTATGCCCAGGGCCTCAAAAGCCATTTCGTCGGGTGGATTGACTACGCCAATATCGTAAGCGCCGGCGTCTGTCGCGTTGCAAAGAGCCGGCAATTTTTGGTTGACGTCTATCTGTGACAACAGAAGCTGCAAGTTGGTCTCCGAGGCTTCTTGGGCGTTTTTGGTCCTTTCGGCGCGAAGTGCGTCTACGGTTCGCCCAGGCGCTAAAATTTGCTCAGGATTAGGAATTTTGTTCATTGGTTTGCTGTTTCTTGTTTCTGATAATTTTTGATCTCAGCTCGTAGCTTTGCGCAGCTTGTCGGCTTCGGCTTTTAATTCTTTTGGTGTGGCGTGTCGATTTTGTGTGTGCAGGATTGTTTCATTAAGCGGCTCGGTGTAGCCAAAAACGTGTATGTGGGCGTGGGGGACGCCAAAACCCTCTACGATAAGTCCGATACGCGGATAATCGTAAACTTCTCGCATGCGGAGTGCAGTTTTACGGGCCACCATCATTAGGTGCTGGTAGAGATCGCTATCGACATCCCACAAATGATCAATTTCTTTTTTGGGCACTACCAAGCAGTGACCAGGATTAAGCGGTTGTATGGTTAGTAGAACGGCGCACTGATCGTCTTCGTATATAACTTGGCCGTGGACTTGGTCATTGATTATTCTAGTAAAAATTGATGGTTCTGGCACTATGATTACCTCATGAATATTTCAAAGTTTTCCTGGCGGAGAGAGTGGGATTCGAACCCACGGTACCGTTGCCGGCACGACGGTTTTCAAGACCGTT